>NZ_JAGEKH010000003.1:0-722063 GCF_049887795.1 Sphingomonas sp. NFX23 | reverse complement strand
CTTGAGAGTCTCACACCATCAATGACAACACTGGGCAACCAGCTAGCCATTCGATAGTGCGGATGATTAAGACGACGCCAGATTGCCAATCCCCTCGCCGTCGAGGGATTGGTTACAAATACCACTACACCAGCACTCGGTGTTCCGAGAGGCTGGCTACAAACCATGCACGGTATCGATTTTAAACCCTCAGGCTTCGCAGCAATGCGGAACCCTGAGGGACCCAGATATGACGCGCTCGCATGTCGCACCGGCTCCATTGCCTGGTGGCTATAGCGTCGGTGTCCCACCCGATCCCATTCCGAACTCGGCCGTGAAACCCGACTGCGCCAATGGTACTATCGCTCAAGCGATGGAAGAGTAGGTCGTCGCCAGGCATTGAAGCCCGTGCAACATGCAAACACGCACCATATCCAAAACCCATTCACAATTGCTCATACACTCAGTTCCGCACAACGCGGACACTCGGGCCCCATCAAAGTAATATCTTGATGGGATCTCGGCGCGGGGTGGAGCAGCCCGGTAGCTCGTCAGGCTCATAACCTGAAGGTCACAGGTTCAAATCCTGTCCCCGCAACCAACTCTATAGAGCAATACCTCTTCGGTCAGACCGGCGGAGGCTTTTTGCGTTTCTGGTTCAGCACATAGCGACACCATCGAAACAAGCTCGCCGCGTAGGTCGATCGCCAAGGCCGGGATCGAGCCGTCGGTCGGCACGGTCGGCAACACCCTGCCTACCGAAGCCGAACGCCAATATTATAGTGTCGCACACAACATGGATATGGCGGCGTGACCCACAAAACCAATGCCTTTGCCAGACCCGGCGGCTGTTCAAGCCGCGATTTCGCGTATACTGACTCAAGGCCGTTCATGTCAGACTACGCGTCTACAAGCGGCCGCGGCTTTCGAGGACAGCAAAAACTACTTTAGTTACTGTTCATAGCGTCTTCGCCAATCGATATTTTTCTAGAGAAAGCAGACCTACCAGCACTCTTAGGAAACGCGGAGCGCAGGCCGCGATAGCCAGCCAACATTGAGCGGATCTCGCAAGATATCACTTGGACCGGCTTGGCTGGGTTCCCCGAGATCAGCGTGCAGGAGATGTGCCAGGAAATGGTCGCGGCCGACCTTTACACGGCCAAGCGTCATGCCCTTCTCAAGACCCATGGCTACGATCTTCCCGTTTCGGTCGAAGGTTGATGGACAGCACCCCACGCATCTACGTGGCGGGCCATCGCGGTATGGTCGGTGGAGCGATCTCGCGTAAACTGCGCGAGCGCGGCGTCGAGGTGATCACGCGCACGCACGCCGAACTTAACCTGACAGACCAGGCGGCGGTGCGTGCTTTCTTCGCAAGCGAGAAGCCTGACGGCGTGGTGCTAGCGGCTGCCAAGGTGGGCGGCATTCACGCCAACAACACCTACCCCGCCGAAGTCTGTGGTGTGGTGATACCCCCTTTGAAAAGGGGTGGGGCTTTACCGTTAATCGCGCAACCACTCGGTTGTGATCTCGCCCCCATGCCCCTCCGGCGCCAATACAGTGCGCAGGGTTTCCAGCAAAGGCGGCAGCGCCTGCACGAAAGCGTAGGGCGGGTTGACGATATAAAGGCCTGCGCCGTTATAGATGCCGGGCTGATCGCCATCGTACAACCAATGCTCCACCCCCAGCAATTTCGGGATACCGAGCTTTCGTAACTCTTCCTTCCACTGCCAATGCGTGGCGCGGTCTTTCAGCGGATACCAGATCACCGTGACGCCATGCGACCATTTGCGAGAGGCAGCCGCAAGGGTGGCTGTGATACGGGCGCGTTCATCGGT
The DNA here is from genome assembly GCF_049887795.1 of Sphingomonas sp. NFX23. NCBI lineage: Bacteria > Pseudomonadati > Pseudomonadota > Alphaproteobacteria > Sphingomonadales > Sphingomonadaceae > Sphingomonas > Sphingomonas sp. NFX23. Next base: position 720,246 of record NZ_JAGEKH010000003.1, on the reverse strand, counting down.
CTGCTCGTACGGCGGGTCGACCACCACCACGCCCCGCGCGGTTCGGGGCGGCAGCATCGCCAGCCAAAGCTCGTAGGCGTCGCGCTCATGCACGGCAGCGGGTGTGTCGCGCATCACGCCGCGCAGGGTATAGGCGTCCTCGGGATGCTTTTCGTTCAGGATCAGGAAGTCCTGCGGCCGCAGAAGCTGCGCCAATATCCGCGGCGATCCGGGGTACAGATGCGGCTCGGCCTCGACATTCACCGCCTGTACGGCGGCGCGGTAGTCGTCCAGCAAGGGGTTCGGGTTGGCAAAGGCCCGCAGCACGCCCTGCATGGCCTCGCCGGTGCGCTGGGCATCCTCGCCGCCTAGGTCATACAGACCGCAGCCGGCATGAGTGTCGATCAGGGTCAACGCGCCCTCTTTTTGTTGCAAGGCCCGGACGAGCGCGATCAATAGGCTGTGCTTCACCACATCGGCGCTGTTGCCGGCATGGAAGGAATGACGATAATTCATTGCGGCCCAAAATCCTGACGATTTACCTTTACGCGTGTTGCTAGGTGCGGTTGCCGAGCGCGAGGCGACCAAAGTAGCTGATCCGGTGCTAGTATAAAGCCGCGCGAAAACCTTCAACGCACTTTTGCGCAGGGCTTCACGCCCGCGTTAGCGAAAGGGCAGGGGGCTTAGGGATCACTGTCGGCTAATCCACTGAGCCGCATCGCGCTCTGCGGGTGGTGAGCACGATCACCAAGGGGCCCGTCTTCCGCCGTGGCGGGGGCGCTAGAGGTCGGCTGCGCGAATCATTTCCTCCGATGCCTTATGACGCGATTGCAGGGTACGCGCGCTATTGGCAAGAGACGTTCAAGGGGAGGATGCCCGACCCCGCGCACACCGCCTACACCATTGAGACGGCTTCGATTAGCCGACAGTACGTCAACGGGATCTATCGTCGGGTGGTGCTAAGTTTTTGGTCAGGGGCTGGCAAAGATACCGATCACCAAAGTCATAAGGCGGTAGGGGCACTTTTGAGTCACTCGTTGCGCGTAGGGCTTATTCCGGACTTGTTGCGCCGGTGAGGATGACGTGGAATTGTCCAACCACTCCGTTGATCGTCGCCGTCGATGGCATTGCTCTACGGGCGGAAGCTTGACAGGCGCGGCAATGTCGCGGTGCGCTTGTTGTCGAAGATCAGGGTCTGACGACTGCTTTGTCAGTCAACCTTATGGCACAGACAGCGGTCCGGGCAGCTGCCGGGGAAACCATCTCAGGAGGGCATCGGACAGAGCTGCGGCAACAGCCGAGGGTTCGCCTGTTCGCGTCCCGCTTGCGCGTACTGTGGTCGCCTGTCCCGTCCAGACAACGTGATTGTCGCGGCGCAGCGACACGGTCACCTCGAGACGGGTGACGATCAGGCCATGCAACTGATCCTTCCCCGAGGGCAAAGTCAACGACAGTCCTGCGAGCCCGGCTGCCATGCCCGGTCAACCTGATCGGTCGTTGCCGGACCGGACGACGCCGCGCTGTGTCTGCGATACCTCGACCTTGGCGACGTAAAGGCTGTGGTTTGCGTCGGGGAGGGGCAGGAAAGCTGTTCGAAGGAGGGTTCGCTGCACGGCGTCCGTGAACGTTTTCGTGATAGCGGGAGACGTGGTCGGACGATAAGCAGCCACGATCGATATCGTGCCTGGCTTCACCACGGATGCAGCAACCGGCGATTGCACTAGCGCTGCGGCCGCGGCAAAAATAAGAACGTACATCTGATAGGCGCCGATCAATTACAGGGGACGAGGAGCGCTAACGGTATCGTGCCGGCCCTCCGCGGTAAAAGTGGTGGTCGATCTTGATCGAATAACGATCGTGATCGCGCTTTTCCGTTCCGACAGCCTTCTAGTCGAGCTTCTCGACGTGTCGATCGGCCCATTCCTTGCCTTCATCGCCTCCCCAGAGAAGCCAGGCGATGTAGCCCGCGGACGGATCAGTGTCCGATCCCCACTCGTGCGTTTTGCCGTCCTTATCGACCTCGTGACGAGCGAAGTAGCTGTGCATCGACTTCACATCCTCGGCGGTCACATCGTTCTGCGCTGCCAGTTGCTCGGCGCGACGAACCCCGACGTCCGTACCGGCTGGTGCGAAATCGTCGCGTAACTTTAGCCCCTTCTTCGCATTGGCGGCGATCTTCGCAGTTGGTTTGAACGTATCGGGCATCATGCTCTCCCTGTGTCGATGTTCAAACGCGTAGATTTTGGAACATATCCATGAGGGCGGAGCGGCGGAATTTGCCTCTTGTCCTCCCGAGTGATGCTGGACGAATTGGCCGTCGGGGGGCGGGCCGAGACGGTATTCTCGGGGCTCCCGTGCTCTAGCAACGAGCATTTGATTCGTTGAATTGATGGGAAACTAGCTCCGCTTGAAAGGTTTTAGAGCGAGCAAAGGAGATCGACATGGCGACCGAACAGCCGAACATTGTACCTGACGACGTGAAGCCGGAGCCGAACGACGCGGAGAGCGCCGCGACCGTTTTAGACGACTCGCAGATGACCAAAACGCCGGGCGGCGGGGGGCTAGGCGGTGCCGATGCCGCGGATGGCTTGAGCGGATCGGGAAAGCTTAGCGGTGGTGCAACGCCGAACAGCCCTATCGACGTCCCGGTTCCGTACGGCGGTAGTGGAAACCCAACCCGCGAGGCGCAGGTCAGATCGTTGAACGATGGCCCCAAGGAACCGCATACAAATCCGAACTGATCATCCCTGCAGCGATCTCGAGGAACGTCGTGCTGTCTCGGGTGGACACCTCGGCGCCTCCGGGACGTTGAGTGTCTATGCATGATGACAGGACAGTTCGTCTAACGCGCCGGCGTTGTCTTCCCTTAGGTGTAAGGGCAGTCGCCTTGAGCATAGTCCTATGAGAGCTGATCGTAACCTGGCCGGGCGGCGTGTCGTGATAACCGGTGCATCAAGCGGTATCGGCGCGGCAACGGCGGTGGCTTTTGCCAAAGCGGGAGCGCGGCTTGTCCTGGGGTCTCGTGGCAAGGACGGGCTGGACGACGTCGCGCAGCGTTGCGTCGAAGCTGGCGGCAGCGCGATCGTCCGTACAGTTGACTGCACTGACGCAGGCGCAGTGGCCGTGTTCGCTGCCGAGGCGCGCGATCTGCTCGGCGGCATTGACCTGTGGTTTAGCTGCGAAGGCGTTGGAGTGCTTGGCCGGTACGAAGACGTCCCGATTGCGGATCATGCCCGCGTCGTCGACGTGAACCTCGTCGCCCACATGAACGACGTCCATGCAGTACTGCCGATCTTCCTAGCGCAGGATCACGGCACCTGGGTAAACATGATTTCGGCGGGCGGTTTTATCGCCACGCCGTATGCTGCGGCTTATTCGGCGAGTAAGTTCGGGTTACGCGGGTTCAGTTCGGCTTTGCGCGGTGAGGTGTCGAAGCGTCCGCATATCCACATATGCGACGTCTGCCCGACCTTCGTCGATACGCCCGGCGTGGACCATGCTGGTAACTATACCGGCGCCCGGCTTTCGCTTCCCCCCGGTTCGCTCGCACCGGAGACGGTGGCGAAGGCAGTCGTGCGGCTTGCCACGCACCCTCGTAACCTTACCGCCGTCGGCGCACCGGCAATCGCATTCAAACTTGGCGAGTTCGCGGCGCCGAACCTGCTGGCGGCGATCATGAGTGGCTTCCTCGACTCCTGGTCGGCCCGCGCGGCCGACGGCAACGACAACGATGGGGTGTTGTTCGAACCTGGCGTCCCCGCCGGTCCAGATGGTGGCCGGCGCGATCCACACCGGGGGCGCAAGGTGGCAGCCGCGGCGGGCGGTATGGCGGTTCTCGTTCTTGCGGGGGTCGGTGTCTGGCTCGGCCGTCGCCGGTGATCAAGGACGACCGCTATCTCGCGGTGCGCTCGGGCATACGGCTACGAACGGACACTGTGGTCGCAAATATTGGCCGATTTAATCGGCAGGGGCTTACCGCATGACCGAAGCGATCGAATTGGGACTGCTGGCGCGGGCCTTCGACCGTCAGGATGATGGCGACGACCTTGGCTTCTACGCACCCCCGCGTTTAGTCACGCACATTGACGAGGCAGCTGTCGGCGCACTGACCAGCCTGTACCGCGATTCGATCCCCGCTGGCGGGCGGGTGCTCGACCTCATGTCGAGCTGGGTCAGCCACCTGCCGGACGACGTCGCCTATGCCGAGGTCGTAGGCCACGGCATGAACGCAGAGGAACTCGCGGCCAACCCGCGCCTCGATCGCTGGTTCGTCCAGAACCTGAACGATGTGCCTGACCTGTCCGAAGGGGACGCGCGCTACGATGCCGTACTGATCTGTGTCGGCGTTCAATATCTGCAACACCCCCTGGCGGTACTGCGCGAGGTTCGTAGTGTGCTGAAGCCGGGAGGCCGCGTTATCATAAGCTTCTCGAACCGGTGCTTCCCGACCAAGGCCGTGGCGGTCTGGCGCGCTCTCGATACACAGGGCCACACCTCGCTCGTCCGCCTCTATCTCGAGACGGCGGGTTTTCGCGGAGTCACGGCATCCTTACTCGCCGACGGTCGCCTGGGCGATCCATTGGTCGCGATAACCGGTCGTAGTTGAGGCTGTTGGGATTACATCAGCAATAGGGGCGCTGCCTTCCCGATTTAGTACCGTTGCGCCTGTTACAGATATGTATTGGGCGCAACGGCAAGCCCGCGGTCAGGCCTCGACGCTGGCGGTCAAGGGTGGCGTCTGCTGATGTTGGATGACTAGCCAATCGTCGTGTCCCCGCATCCGCAAAGTCGAGGTGCAATGTGCCTCGTACGTCTCGTCGCCGCTCGCGCAGCGCGCGGTGTACGCAACGACGATGAGGCCCTCTTGAGGGCGTGACACTCGTCGATCCGATAGCTCGACCGTATCCCAATCGGGCGTAGCCTTGACCGCATCCTTCGCTTCCTGCCCCTGGAAGACATAAGGCGGCCGGGGCAAGACCATGACGATCTCCTCGTCGATCCGGTCCTGGTAACGCTCGTCGCTGGCAACCCATAGGCTGCCTTCGAATTCCCACACGCGCTGGTCGTCCATGCCGTCTCTCCTTCACGGCTAAAGCGCGGGAGGATGGGGGAGGGTTCCGACGTCTCGGCGCCATCGCGCCGATATCCGTCGGCGTGTCAGGCTAAAACGCCTGTGATGTATGGGCTGCCCTGCGTTGGAACATGACACTGTCAGATACGGTCGAGGCACAGGGGCGAACGGCTCGTCAGGTGGATAGTGACCGGCGCCGTGCAATCACACCTACTGTTCCCGCATCCCCTTCAGGAAGAAGCGGCTCTTCCCAGCCCCAGCCAGCGTCGCGTTACGGGAATGCGGCGCAGGACAACCCGTTCGACTACGAGGACGATCACGAGTGTCGTGCCGAACAGCGGCATGTAGATCCCAAGCCCGACGATCGCCGCCACCAACCCGATCCGAAAGCGCGGACGGTTCTGCGGCAATGGTGCGCCCAGCAAACCCGTCGGTCGCCTCCGCCACCACATGATCCCGCCCGATACGGCGAGGACGGTTAGCAGCAGCGCGGTTAGCGTGCCAAGGATCTGATTGGCGATGCCGAACAGTGCGCCCTCGTGCGCCGCGATGCCGTAGCCAATGACCCGGTCGATCCAGTGGCGGTCGGCGAACGCGACGCGGCCGACAAGGCGGCCTGTCGCACCATCGACCTGCGCGTCCGATCGCAGTGGTCGATCGGCTGCGTCCGATGACACCGCCCACGGCCCGCCTTCATGCGCGGGGGGAGACAGCAGCACAGGCGGTGCAATCCGCAACGGCCGGACCGTAGCGATCACGCGCCCAAGCTCATCGGGCCGGATCGGCGGAGCAGCCATGACCATGCCGTCATGCCCGGCGTGAGCCCCAAGCATCGCGTCCGCTTGCGGCTTTGGCGCCTTGCCGCCGATCGTCCAGTCGACGGGACCCTGCGTCGTGCCCGTGAGCGTGCGGACCTCCCCTAGATAGCTGCCCCAGGCATTTGCCCACGGAAGGCCAGTGAGGATCAGCCCGAGCGCGAACACCGAAACCCAGATGCCGGCAGTCGCGTGGATATCACGCCAGAACACGCGTCGTCCGCCCCCCAGGCGAGGGTAGAGGACACCCGCGAGGCCCTTCCTGTTGCGCGGCCACCATAGATAAAGCCCGGTCAGGAGCATGACGATCGCCCAGCACGCGGCGATCTCGACGAGGTAGCTGCCCCACACCCCCGCGAGCAATTCGCCGTGAAGGCGCGATACAACGTTGAGCGGCCGGTCTTCCTCGCCGATGACCTTCAGCACCGCAAGCGAGTGCGGATCGACATAGACGCGGTGATCAACGCCATCAGCGGAGACGATCACACGCACGGCGTTTCCCGGATGCTCCGGGAGTACGTATTTATGCAGCGACGATCCTGGCACCGCAGTCAGTGCCACCCGCACCTGCGCGTCGGGTGAGACGGTCCGCCCGGCAACGGGGAGATCGTCGTAGGGCCGGTCCAGCAATGCTTCCAGCTGCGGTCGCCAAAGATAGATCGTGCCCGTCAGTGACAACCAGATAATGAATGGGATGCAGAACAGGCCTGCATAGAAGTGCCAACGCCATACCGCGTTGTACCACCGCGCGCCGGATGCCCGATGGCCGGCGGGTGGGTTCGTGTTCATCGCTGAAGCGTCCATGCCCGCCATCATAATGCCTGGGTCAGACGTATCCCGACCGTCCGCGGAGGTCCGACGAGATAGGAAAAGTAGCTGGTCGCAGTGGTGTTGCCGGGCGACGTCGTGAACTCCTGACCGAAGACCGGCACGGCGTCGAACAGGTTGGTGACGAACAGGTCGACCCCCAAGCCGCCATGCGTCGTCACCCCTGCCGAGGCATCGACCAGCGTATAGGCCGGACGCGGCAGCACCTCGCCTTCGCCGAACCCGCTGTTGGATCCGCCGACGTGGCGCGCCGCGGCGAACAGCGTGCCGGTCAGCCCTTCTGTGAGCGCGGTCTCGTACTCGCCGCGCACATTCCACAGCCAGCGGGGCACATCGAGCACACGCGAGCCTGCCGGCAGAAGCAGGTTGGGTACGTCGTTGCGGTAGGTCGCGTCGGTGAACGATCCGCCCGCGTGAAGATCGAGCCCCCGGACCGGCGACACGGAAACCTCGAGCTCGCCGCCACGGCTACGAACCCGGCCGGCGTTGACGGTGAAGGAGATGGTCGTCGCGTTGTTGATCCCGCACGCCGTCTGGAACGCCTGCTGATAGTCCTTCCAGTCGATCGCATAGGCAGCACCGTTGATCCGCACGCGACCGCCCCACAGGCTGGTCTTGGCGCCGATCTCGTAATTGTCGGTTCGATCGCTGTTGTAGGGCGGCGGTACATCGGGAATGCCTGCCGCGCGACGTTCCGGGGCCGAACAGATATCATCGGTCACGGGCGCATTGACGCCCCCCGTCCGGAAGCCCTGCGAGTAGCTGGCGTAGAGCGTTGCGGCCCGGCTTGGCTCATAGCTCAGGGTGAAGCGCGGTGTGACGCCGTTCTCGCGATTGCGCTCGTCATAATCGTAGGCGAGATCGCCGCCCGCGACGCCACCGATCCCGTAGCGTCGGCTCGCTTCGCGCTGGCGATAGGCAAACACCCGGGCGCCAGCGGCGACCTTCACCTTCGGCACTAAGGCATAGGTCAGCTCGCCGAACGCCGCGATCTCGCTCTCACGGAAGCGCACCGTCGTGTCCTGGATGACGGCCGGGCTGCTGGCGCCAAGGGGGAGCGGCGCGGTGACGCCGAACAGGTCGGCGACGGTGATCGTACGGCCGGAGTCTTGATGAAGGTCGCGGTAGAGCGCGCCGAAGACATATTGCAGCCGCCCCGAGCCATCGGACACCGCACGTACCTCCTGCGTGAATTGTTTCGTGCGGCTGAAATCCACGAGCGGCGTTGGGAACAGCCTGCCGCCTGGACCCGGTCCGACGATGTCCTCGACGATCGGGGAATCGAACGCGGTGACGTCGAACGATAGCCGGTTGCGCCGGTCGAGCCACGACGAGTTGGACGACACAGTGAAGCCACCGAGCGCATCGAACCGGTTCTCCATCAACAGCGATCCGATGATGAACCGATCCTTGGCATACGTGTCGGCATACCGCGCCTTCAGTCGCGCGCGCTTGCCAAAGGTCACGTCACTATGGGGACGGTCGGCATTGCTGTAGGCGTCCTGCCAGACCAGCGACGGGGTGATCGTCATGGTCGGTGTTGCATTCCAGCGCAGAGCGGCGCGAACCGTGCCGGTGCGCGTCCAGTTGACGTCCTTGCGGACCGCCGACGTTCCCGCATTCTCGGTCAGGTCGCCGGTGGTGGGTCGGAGATCGTCGATCCAGCCGCCCTGCCGGGCAAAACCGCCCGATATGCGCAGCGCGAGTGTATCGGCGACGATCGGGAAATTGAGCATCGCCTTGGCGTCCCAGCTCGTGCCGCCATCGGTGATGGTCGAAACGCTCGCCTGACCCAGTGCGGCGATCTTGGTCGGGTCGGGCTGGTTGGTCACGATGCGGACCAGACCGCCCATCGATGACGATCCGAACAACACGCCTTGCGGTCCGCGCAGCACTTCGACCCGAGCGACATCGAACAGCTGCAGGTCGGGTTGTGAAAAGCCGCGAAGTGCGCGGGTCTGAAGCGGGGTCTCGTCGAAGTAGACGCCTGTGGTCGGCGACTGGACGAACCCCACCCCGCCGATCCCGCGTATGATGTACTGCGAGTTGCCAGGACCGGTGGTCGCGAAGGCCAAGCCGGGCACGGAGTCCGCGACGCGGGAGAAGTCTTGCACGTTAAGGCGACGAAGCAGGTCGGCGGACAGGATGGTGACGCTTGCCGGCACGTCCTGCAGCGCTTGCGGGCGTTTCAGCGCCGTGACGATGATGTCGCCGGTTTGCGCTGCGTGGAGGCCCTGCGCATTGGTGACTGTTAGGTCGGACTTCGTGATGCGTGCCGCGTCATCCTGAGCGGACGCTGGTACGGCGAGCAGGAGGCAGGGCAGGCACGCCCCTGCCAGCAAGTGAGTTCGGATCATGGATAGGCCTTTGACCGGCCCTCGCGATAGCGCGCGGTCCGTGGACGTGGTTGCTCTCGAAGGAGCAGACGATCAGTCGGTCAAAGGGCGGCCGGTGGACCGCGAAGCGGAGGCCGTAGGTAGCCGCGGCGGACCGTCGCCGGTTGGACGGCTGGTGACAGTCCGATCGCCATGACGAAGGCGATCAGGGCGACGAGCTGAACGGGATCGATCGCACCGAGCGTTGCGGCTGACAGGCCCGCAAACGCGCACGGCATTTCAGCCTTGCCGTGATCCTGCGACTTGCCGTGATCGGGCATGTCGCCGTGCATCCCCGACATGGCCATCGTCGTGGCGTTGGGGGCAACGCCGGAACATAGCTCGATCGTAATCCGGCCGTGCTCGCTGCTGATCATGTACCCGGTCGGTACGAGCAGCTTCAGTAACAACGCTGCCGCGCAGAAAAGCACGGTAAAATAGCGTTGCGCTAAGAGGCGACGGGTCGCGAGCATCGAAGGCAGTTAGCGCAGCTAGCCGGTGGTGTCTTGGTTGACCTTCCAGAGCGGGCGTACGCCTGTACGGGGTCATTCCCGTTGAGCGTTTCTGCCACCGTGGTTGGCAATGCCAGCATGGCGAAAGGTTCGGTTAACAGCTCCAATGCCGCCGCGCAGTAACAGCTGCTACTTCCAATGCGCCTGATTAAGCGATGATCTCGCGGTCATCGCTGCTCTCTGACGCGCTACTCGACAGCAGGCCCATCCCAAGGGCGAGTGACATAAAGCTCTAGCACCGATTAGAGTGAGCTGTAGCGATGCTAGGAAAAGGTGTCGCGTCGCTCGCCAACGTCGCGCAATCGGCAGGCTTTGTCGATCAGTCCCATCTGACCAGAACCTTCCAGTCTCGTCTCGACATAACTCCTGCCTATTAGGGTAAATCTCGATATGTTGAGCTGATACAAGACGCGAACGCTGCCATGTGGCAGGTACTGGCTGTATCCCTTCAGGAAACCGGCCTATGAAATCAACCAAAACTGCTGTCATCGCGCCCAGCGCCGTCGCGTTGTCCGCTGCTGCCTCTGCGCCGCGTATCCCCTTGCTCTCGAAACGGTCCTCGCGGCGTTCGATCACGATGAACACCTCGATCTGCGGGCGTAGATTTGCTTCACAATGGCAGAGCAGTCGCGGAGCGCTATTATGGTGAGTCGACAAACACCGTTCATGACATCCGGCCGGCGGGAAAGAGCGTAAAATACACTGCTCGTCGGCATAGCGATCGGCAATGTTATTATTCGGGATGTCCTAACGATGCGATCGGGGGCTGGCCGCGTTCGTTGAGGATCCACCATCACTGGGTAACGAAGACAACCTCGATGCGGCGACTCATCCACTGCATTCCCGCCTTAGATCCCCGCGCTAATCGGCCTGGCTTACGGTATCGCCACAATTCGATCTCTGCCTACACTGCCGATGTCGTCTTCGCCGAGGCAACCGGGCAATTTATGGCTGATTTCGCGCGGACGTCACTGTTCCTGCCGTCGCGTATTTGTCGCTGGAAGTGGGTGGCTGATGCTGGCGTCACCAAGGGTCAAGGCCATCGATCTTTGAAAACACGTGATCTGGCAAACTGTTGCGAGGCGGAGGAGTGTATCGAGGTCGCCGCCTTGTCAGCGTAAAGGTGGATACGCGCCGCACTCCTTCCGAAAGTCGGCATTGCCGATAGCAACCCTTACGCCGACGGCTATGACCATTTCTGGTATTGAGAGATTTAGCAGGTCAGTAGAGTATGGATCCCCGCTTCATTCCTGCCACCGTTCGGGCGGTCGTAAACTCGATTGGATTTGGAGACCGGAAACGCCGTCATAGCGAACCGGCCTTGAGCGATTTCGCAACGGTGAACCCGTATTTCTCGAGTCCCGCGACGACCTTCGGCAACCCCTCGGACTGTGCCCAGAACATCGGCCCGCCGCGGTACACCGGCCAGCCATAGCCGTAGATCCACACCACATCGACGTCCGACGCGCGCTGCGCCTTGCCCTCTTCGAGGATCAGCGCGCCCTCGTTGACCATGGTGTAGAGCGTCCGCACGACGATCTCCTCGTCGCTGATCTCGCGCGGCGTCACGCCCGACTTCTTGCGGAAATCGTCGATGATCTCGGTGACGCGCGGCGAGTTCGACGGCGTCCGCTTCTCGTCGTAATCGTAGAAGCCCGCCTTGGTCTTCTGGCCCCAGCGGTTCTCTGCCGCCAGCGCATCGCGGATGTTCTCGATCCGGCTCGGATCGCGGTGCCAGCCGATGTCGACGCCCGCGAGATCGCTCATCTGGAACGGACCCATCGGCATACCGAACGCGACATGGACCTTGTCGATCTGCTCCGGGCTCGCGCCTTCCAGCAGAAGCTTGGTCGCCTCGACCTGCCGCGGCATCAGCATCCGGTTACCGATGAACCCGTAGGTGACGCCGGCGACGACAGCGACCTTCTTGATCTTCTTGGCCAGCGCCATGACGGTCGCCAGCACGTCGTCCGCGGTCTTGTCGCCGCGTACCACTTCCAGCAATTTCATCACGTTGGCGGGCGAGAAGAAGTGCATGCCGACGACGTCCTCGGGCCGCTTGGTGCACGCCGCGATCGCGTCGATGTCGAGATACGACGTGTTCGAGGCCAGGATCGCGCCCGGCTTGGCGATCGCGTCGAGCTTGGTGAAGATCTCCTTCTTCACCTCCATCGTCTCGTACACCGCCTCGATGATCAGGTCGCATTCCGCCAGATCGGCAAAGTCGAGCGTTGGCTTCAGCGCACCCATTGCCTGCTCGACCTGCTCGGGCTTCATCCGGCCCTTCGCGGCGGTCGCCTCGTAGTTTTTCCGCACGACGCCGGTGCCACGGTCGAGCGCGTCCTGCTGCATCTCGACGATCGTCACGGGGATGCCCGCGGACAGGAAGTTCATTGAAATGCCGCCGCCCATCGTGCCCGCGCCGATCACGCCGACGCGCTTGATCTCGCGAAGCTTGGTGTCGGCCGGTACGTCGTCGATCTTGGCGGCCTGGCGTTCGGCGAAGAAGATGTGGCGCTGTGCGGCGGATTGCACGCCCATCATGAGCTTCATGAATTCCTGGCGTTCGAACGCGATGCCCTCTTCGAAGCTCGAACCGTCGGCGGCCTTCTCGACGCAGGCGATGTTCGCAGCAGGCGCGTCGAAGTTACGGAAACGCCGCGCATTCTCCTTCTTGAACGCGGCGACCGCATCGGGATCGGCCTGCGCGGTCTTCTCGGACGCGCGGGGCAGGGGACGCTTCGTGGCGATCTCGCGCGCGAAGGCAACGGCGTCGGCTTCGAGCGAGTCCTCGCCGACGATCTTGTCGATCAGGCCGGCATCGAGCGCCTTCTTTGCCGAGATCGGATCGCCCTTCGCGGTCATCTCCAGCGCGAGCTTCACGCCGGCGATCCGCGGAATGCGTTGCGTGCCGCCAGCGCCGGGGAGCAGGCCGAGCTTCACTTCGGGCGTGCCGATCTTCGCCGACGGGACGGCGACGCGGTAGTGGCAGCCCAGCGTGACCTCGCAGCCGCCGCCGAGCGCGGTGCCGTGGATCGCCGCGACGACGGGCTTCGACGACGCCTCAATCATGTCGACGACGGTGGGCAGGCCGGGCTCGACCATCTCCTTGCCGAACTCGGTGATGTCGGCGCCCGCGAAGAACGTGCGGCCGTCGCAGCGGATCACCATCGCGGTGATGCTGTCGTCGTTCACGCCGTCCTTGATCGCCGCTTCGAGGCCCTGGCGGACCGCGGCGCCGAGCGCGTTGACGGGGGGATTGTTCGAGATGATGACGAGCACGTCGTCATGGCGTTCGGTGCGGATCGGGCCAGTATTCGTCGACGGGGTCATACTATCTCCGGAATTCATGTCGTCCGATGCGGTGTCGGCAGGATCAAAAGGGGCGTCCAACGCGCTCGAACGACAGGCCTGTCATGGATGAACCGGACTTTGGGCGTCGCGCCAGTCGCGCTTGATCTTCTTGGCGAGGCTCCACTTGTGAACCTCGGTGGGACCGTCGTAGATCCGAAAGGCGCGCACCTCGCGAAACACTTGCGCGACGATCGTGTCGTCGGTCACCCCGGTGCCGCCCATGACCTGCACGCAGCGATCGGCGATCCGCATCAACGCCTCGCTGACCGCAACCTTTGCCATCGAGCTTTCCACGGTACCAAGCGCGCCCGTATCGAGCACGTCGGCGCACCAATCGATCATCAGTTCGGCCTGTCTCAGATCGATCAGATTCTCGGCAAGCATGAAGCCGACCCCTTCGTGATCAACCAGCGGCTTGCCGAACGCGTGGCGGCGGCAGGCATAGTCGGTCGCGATCTCGTTCGCGCGGTCGCAGGCACCCAGCCACCGCATGCAATGGGTAAGCCGCGCGGGCGCCAGCCGAACTTGCGCGAGCTTGAAGCCATCGCCCGGATTGCCGAGCATCTGGTTGGCCGGAATGCGCAGGTTGGTGATAGCGACGACCGAATGACCGCCCGGCATGGAACTGTCGATCGTATCGAGCACGCGTTCGATCGTGATCGCAGGATCGGGCAGGTCGACCAGGAACATCGTCGCGCCTTCGTCGGCTTTCGCCATCACGATGCCGACCTTGGCACCATCGGCGCCTGTAATGAACGCCTTGCGACCATTGACGACCCAGTGGTTTCCGTCGCGAGCGGCGGTCGTGAGCATCATCGAAGGATCCGAGCCAGCGCCACCATCGGCTGCTGGCTCCGTCATGAAGAAGGCGGATCGCGCCGTGCCGTCCACCAACGGCGAGAGGAAGCGCGCCTTTTGCTCGGTGCTGGCGACCTTGCCGAGCAGATACATGTTGCCCTCGTCGGGTGCCATGACGTTGACCGCCAATGGCCCGAGTGGCGACAACCCGGCAGCGCGCAGCACCTTCGCCGTATCTCTGTGCGACAGGTGGCTGCCGTCGGAAAGAATATGCGGGGTCAGGACTCCGGCCGCGCGCGCCAGATCGCGCAACTCCTGGACGAGTTCGTCCGAAGGACCGTGCGCGCTACGCCGGGGATCGTGTTCGTACGGCACCATCTGGTCGCGAACGAAGCCTGCCACGGCTGCGGCAATGCTGGCACCGCTCATCGGGGTGCCATCCGGATCGCACCGTCCAGGCGGATCACGTCGCCGTTGAGCATGGGATTGGTTAGGATCGCTTCGACCAACGCGGCATATTCGTCTGGTTTCCCAAGCCTGCTAGGGTGTGGCACCTGCGTTCCCAGCGAATCCTGCGCCGCTTGTGGCAGGCCCATGAGCATTGGCGTCAGGAAGATCCCGGGGGCGATCGTCATCACCCGGATGCGATGCTGCGCAAGGTCGCGAGCGATGGGGAGCGTCATGCCGACGACGCCGCCTTTCGAGGCGGCATAGGCTGCCTGGCCTACCTGCCCGTCATAGGCGGCCACTGAGGCGGTGTTGACGATCACGCCGCGTTCCTCTCCGATCGGCTCGGCCGCGACCAGTCTCGCCGAGAAGCGGGCAATCATCGCGAAGGTGCCTATCAGGTTAATCTCGACGGCGCGGCGGAAGGCATCGAGCGGATGCGGAACGTTTTCCTTGCCGACGGTCTTGATCGCGGGCGCTACGCCGGCACAATTGACCAATATCCGGGCGACGCCGTGGGCCTGTTCCGCCTCGGCGAGTGCAGCTTCGATGGCGGCGTCGTCCGTTACGTCGACGATCGCGGCGCGCCCGCCGATTGCTGTGGCGTGAGCCTCTGCGGCCGCACGATCCCGATCTACGATCGTCACCCTGGCCCCTCTGGCCGCGAGCATCGCAGCGGTGGCCCCGCCCAGTCCGGATGCGCCACCCGTGACGATGGCGGCTATGTCGTTGATCTTCAAGACTGTCTCCTATTGTGCGGTGGATCCACCATCGACGACCAGTTCGGCGCCCGTCATGTAGCGCGATCCGTCTCCGGCCAAGAAGACAATGGCATCGGCAATCTCGTCCGGGGAGGCCTTGCGCCCGAGCGGCGTGTCCGCCAGCAGCGCGCGCTGTCCTTCCTCCGACGCGTGCGCTCCCGCCGTCAGGGGCGTGGCGACGTGTCCGGGGTGGATGGAGTTGACGCGTACCCCGTTGCCCAAGGCCGCGCACTCGAGAGCAGTGGCCTTGGTAAACATGCGAACGCCGCCTTTTGCCGCGCAGTAAGCGCCGGTGTTGGCGGCACCCGCGATGCCGCGGATCGACGACATATTGACGATCGCACCGCCCGTCGGCGACTTCGCGAGCAGGGGCAGAAGATATTTGGTGCTGAGAAAGATACTGTCGAGGTTGACGGCCATGACCATCCGCCAGTGATCGAGCGTCGTATCGGCGATCGAGCGGAAGGTCCCGAAGCCGGCGTTGTTCACCAAGATGTCGAGATGCCCGATATCATCGGCAATGGTCCGCGCCACGTCGATCCAGCCGCTTTCGTCGATGACGTCGAGTGTGACGGTGCGGTGCGCACCTGCCGGCAGGTCTTCCAGCGCGCCGGGCAAGGCGTCTGCTGTCCGATCGACGAGAATAACGGTCGCACCGTGTTCGGCCATGCGACGGGCGGTAGCGCGCCCGATCCCCGACGCTGCACCGGTGACCAGGGCGAGGCGGTTGTCCAATGCTTTCATCACGTCGATTGCCGGTCGTTCGTCATAGCCTGACATCCTTCTCGATTATCGTCACGACGGATAATCGACCGTACGGTCGGTCGTCAACTGTTGTCAGCGTCCGGATGGTCGTTAAGAAGGGCGGCACACAGGCCGAACCAAGGCTCATCGGCTTCTGCTTGAAGGAGAAAGACGTGACTCGCGACGCCCCCCAAGCCAATCCGCTGCTTTCAAGCGGGCGACTGCGCTCCAACGCTCCGAAGACCGTCGCGGGTTATGCGCGGTTTCGTAAGGTGGTCGAGGAGGACGGTGCGCTGCCGGCTTCGCTCAAGCGTCTGTTTGTCGCCGCGGCCGCCTGTACGAAAGGCTATGAGGCGATGGCGCGACGAGAGTTGGCGCAGGCCGCGACCGCTGGGCTGACGAGCGAGCATGCCGCCGCGGCGATGACGATCCTGTCGAGTTCGCGAGGCGAGGGGGCGGCGCTGCGTTTCGCCGAAGTGCTGAGTGTGACTTATCCCGACGATGCCGTGATCGAGGCCGACGAGCAGCCGGTTGAGGTCGCCCCAGGAGAGGCGGAAGGCAACTTCATCAAATATTTTGGTACGGTGCCGCCATCGCTTCGACTGTTGCTCGATCTCGTGCCTACCGGCGCCGACGCCTATTATCTCATGCGTGAGGGGACGCTGTCGGGGACCGCATTGGAGCCGACTCATGCGGAGCTCCTGCTCGTGACCGTGCTCGCCGCGGACTATAGTAATTGGGCCTCCGTTCACATCGATGGCGCACGAAAAGCAGGCGCGACCGAGGCCCAGATCGCCGAAGCCATCCTCTGCGCGGTCCCGGTCGCCGGGTTGTCGGCATGGGTGATCGGCGCAACCGCGATGGAAGCGCCAAAGAGCGGATAACAGTCCAAGACTGCGCGGATGCATGGACGCACGCGCTCGAACGGCATACGAACGATAACTGCTAGACAACAGGATACGACACCGCATGCCGGCAAAGACGACCAAGGTTCGCACGGAAGCGCATGATGAGAAGCGTATTGCGATCATCGAGCATTGCGCCGGCCTGTTCGACAAAGTCGGGTATCACAATACGTCGATGCAGATGCTCGCGGACGAAGTCGGCATGGGAAAGCCGACGCTATACCATTACTTCCCGAGCAAGATTTCCATTCTGTACGCTATCCACGACACGCATATCCAGGCCTTGCTTGCCGGGCTTTCGGTGGAGGAGGGCTCTGATCCGGTGCCGTCGCTGCGCGCGGCGTGCGTCGGCATCCTGACCCAGATCGCCAACCATCCGGGCTATGTTCGTGCCTTCATGGACAATTACGGTGATCTGGAAGGGGAAATGCGCGATGCTATCCGCCAGGCAAGGCGCGATTATTTTGCCCGCGTGAAGGGCTTGATCGAGGCGGGCATAGCGAGCGGTGAATTCCGCAGCGTCGATCCGACCATTACGACCTACGGCTTCCTGGGCATGTGCAACTGGGCGTATAAATGGTACCCGCCGCTGGCCCCGACGCAGACGCCGGAGCAAGTCGCGGATGCGCTATGCCAACCCTTCTTCGACGGGCTCAAGACCAACCCATCGCAGGGGTAACGCGCCGGCGGCGATCCTGTTAGACCCCGTCCATGTACGACCGATCGCGACCTGATCCTCACCGTGTTTATGCTTGGACGGTGAGTCCCTCCACGCTGCCATGCTGATCGACGACGATATCCTCGACGCGGTACGGATACAGACGTCCGCAGACATACGTCCGGCTGCCGAGGCGCTGCGCGATGCGGTGAGCGAGCGCACCGGGCTACTCGTCAACATCACGCACAATATCGCCACCTCGACGCCGATGAAGGATGTGGACGGCCGCGTACTCGCCGGCGATGTCTTCACGCCAGGCGAGGCTGGGGCGTTATGGTGGGAAGTACCCCTGCTCGGACTGACGTCGCCTTTGCCCAAGGCGTGTCGGCTGGAGGGGGAACCGTTCTGGTGCAACAGAAGCGGCATTTATTCGCGGTCGCGTAATCGCGCGCTCGAAGCGCTCGATCTCTCCGATTTCGAGGCACGGGCGTTCACGCGCGCGGCGATCGTAGCGCCGGTGCATCTCCCGTTCGGTCAGATCGGTGCTGCGAGTTTCGTCCATCATGATCATGACGTGGAGGACCTGAGCGCGATCTTCGGCGCGCATGACGAGGCACTGGCGCTGCTCGCGCGAATCTTCATCACCAGCTACGCCAAGGCAACAGAACAGCCACGCGAGCAGCTGGCGGGGGTGGCGCTGACGAAGCGGGAGGTAGAGTGCCTGCGGTGGGCGGGGGCAGGCAAGACCAACGACGATATCGCGACCATCCTTGGCCTGAAGCGCACCACCATCCGCTTTCATATCCGCTCCGCCGCGCAGAAGCTCGATGCCGTCAATCGCGACCAGGCGCTGTTCAAGGCGGCGCAGCTCGGATTTCTCGGCAAGGTGCGCTGACACAAAGGTCAGCGGCGTATCATTGGCGATGCCGCTAGTCTCTCGAACCAAGGAGAGAGAGATATGCTGGATGCACCGCTGGAAGATGCGCCCCTGATCGACGATCGCTTGCTTGTCCGCGATGGACAGGGCGACGTCGCCTTGTTGGCGGGCCGCAATCGCATGACGGGCGCGATCGCCTTTCCGCTACCCGATGACGAGGACCGTTTTGAAACGGTAACTTTGCCCCGCGAAGGCCGTTTGTGGTCGTGGACGGTGCAGCGCTTCCGTCCCAAGTCGCCGCCCTATGCGGGGCCCGAAGCGTTCGAACCCTATGCGGTCGGCTATGTGGCTCTGGGTGAGGCACTGATCGTCGAGGGTCGGCTGACCGGCGCACCGATCGACCGGTTCGCGATCGACATGCCGATGACGCTGGTGGCGCAGGCCTTTACGCGAATGGATGGAGAGGTTCGTACGACCTTCGCTTTCGCGCCAGCGGTGTTGGCGGCATGAGCGACGTCTTCATCATCGGTGCTGGCATTCACCCGTTTGGCCGTACGCCGGGCCGCAGCGGCTTGCAGCAGGGGGCGTTCGCGGTGCGCGCGGCACTCGCCGATGCGGGTCTTGCCTGGCCCGACGTGCAGTTCGCCTATGGCGGATCGGACGCCGCGGGCAAAGCCGACACCATGGTCTCCGATCTGGGACTGACCGGCTTGCAGTTCATCAACGTGTCGAACGGTTGCGCGACCGGTGGCTCGGCGATGTTCGGCGCCTATACGACGATCAAGTCGGGCGAGTTCGACCTGGGTATTGCTGTCGGCTTCGACAAGCATCCGCGCGGTGCCTTCGATCCGAAGCCTGCCGAATGGGGCCTGCCCGAATGGTATGGTGAAACCGGCCTGATGCTGACCACGCAGTTCTTCGCGATGAAGATCCAACGGTACATGGCGGCTTACGGCATTACTCCATCGACCCTCGCGGCAGTCGCGGAGAAGGCGTTCGCAAATGGGGCGCTGACCGAGCATGCATGGCGGCGCGAACCGGTCGATGCGGACACGATTTTGCACTCGACCATGGTGAGCGATCCACTGACCAAGTTCATGTTCTGCTCGCCCGGCGAAGGCGCGGTCGCGCTGATTTTCGCCAGTGGCAAGCGCGCGCGCGAACTGGGATTGCCGATGGTGCGGCTTCGTGCGGCAGCGGTCCGTAGCCGCCCGCCGGGGTCGTTCGAGGTCTTTTCGCCGGCGCTGGAAATCGATCGTGGGCCATCGCCCACCGAGATCGCCTCGCGCGCTGCATATGAGATGGCAGGGGTTGGTCCTGCCGATATCGGCGTCGCGCAATTGCAGGATACCGAAAGCGGGGCAGAGATCATGCACATGGCCGAGAACGGTTTCTGTGCCGATGGCGAGCAGGAACGGTGGCTGGCCGAGGGACGCACGCGGATTGGCGGTGCGCTGCCGGTGAACACCGATGGCGGATGCCTCGCGTGCGGGGAGCCGGTCGGCGCCTCGGGGCTGCGGCAGGTGTACGAGAATTACCGCCAGCTGACCGGCCAGGCTGGCGCGCGGCAGGTGCCGGGCAGCCCCCGGTTGGGCTATAGTCACGTCTATGGCGCCCCCGGCGTCTCGGGCGTCGCGATCGTGGAGCGCGCGTGATGGATCTTTCGCTATCCCCAGAACAGCAGGCTTTCCGTACGGAGGTGCGGTCGTTCCTGCAGGACGCGCTGACGCCGGCGATGCGGCGGGGCGCAACCCTGACATCGGGCGTGTTCGCCGAACCCGACGTGTATCTTGCATGGCAGGCGGCGTTGAACGCCAAGGGCTGGCTTGTCTATTTCTGGCCTCAAGCGGCCGGTGGACCCGGATGGGATGCCGTGCGCCGCTGGATATTCGAGACCGAATGCACGGCCGCGGGCGCACCGATCCTGCCCGGTATGGGACTGAAGCTGGTCGGGCCTGTCCTGTATACCTATGGCAGCGATGAACAGCAGGAGCGGTTTCTGCCCGCATTGCGCAGCGGCGAGCACATCTGGGCACAGGGGTTTTCGGAACCGGGGTCAGGCTCGGACCTCGCCTCGCTCCGCACGCGCGCGGTGCGCGAAGGCGACGAGTATATCGTTTCTGGGCAGAAAATCTGGACGACGCAGGCGCAATTCGCGAACTGGATGTTCGCGCTGGTACGCACCGACGCCACCGTCAAGGCGCAGCGCGGCATCTCGTTCCTGCTGATCGACATGGCATCGCCCGGTGTTACCGTGCGACCTATCCTGAGTGCATCGGGAGACCATGAACTGAACGAGGTCTTTCTCGAAGACGTCCGTGTCCCCGTTGCAAACTTGGTCGGCGAGGAAGGGCAGGGGTGGACGATCGCCAAGTTCCTGCTCGAGAACGAGCGCGGTGGTACCGGCTATGCGCCGCAATTGCTGGCCGATCTCGATCGTCTGACGCGCGCCACGACGTTGAGGGGCGAACTGGCGGATCGCGCCGTCCGGCTGCGGCTGGAGGCCGAAGCGCTCGAGATGACCGAGTTGCGCACGTTGCTGGAGATCGAGCAGGGCAATCCACCGCATGCGCGTAGCCTCGCGGTGAAACTCATCGCCTCTGAAATCCGCCAGGGGATCGAGGGCCTTGCGATCGACGCGTTCGGCATGGCGAGCTTGCAGCTCCCCGCCGAACGCCCGTTCCACGCCTACGACGCGCCCGCACTGGTCGGCCCGCCCGAGGCAGGCTTGGCCGCCGCACGCTATCTCAACGCGCGGGCGTGGTCGATCTTCGGCGGCACCAGCGAAATCCAGCTCACCATCATTGCCAAGGCCGCCGTCGGCCTCTGACCATCGAAGGACCATTTTCATGCCAGAAGCTTTCATCGTATCAGCAAAACGTACTCCCGGCGGCCGTCGCAATGGCAGGCTTGCGGGGATTCATCCTGCCGACCTGGGTGCGACGATACTCGACGCCATCATCGCCGAGACCGGTGTCGATCCATCGGCGATCGACGACGTCATCATCGGCTGCGTCAGCCAGATCGGCGAGCAGACCTTCGCACTTGGCCGCAACGTCGTACTTGCTTCGTCGCTGCCCGACAGCGTGCCCGCCGTCACGATCGATCGCCAATGCGGCAGCTCGCAACAGGCGCTGCACTTTGCGGCTCAAGCGGTGATGTCGGGCACACAGGATCTGGTGATCGCCGGCGGCGTCGAGAGCATGTCCCGTGTCCATATGGGATCGCCGGTGACACTCGCCGCCAAGGCCGGAATGGGCGGCAGTCCCTTCTCGGCGAAGATCTTGGAACGCTACGGCGTCGAGGGCTTCAGCCAGTTCACCGGTGCACAGATGATCGCCGACAAATACGGTTTCGACCGAGCTGCGATGGACGCCTATGCGCTGGAAAGCCACCGTAAGGCGGTAGCCGCTCGCGCGTCCGGCGCCTTCACTGCCGAGATCGTTCCGGTCACGACGATCGATCCCGATGGCAATTCGGTCGTGCATGATCATGACGAGGGCGTACGTGCCGACGCGTCGCTCGAGTCGATCGGTTCGGTCAAGCTCTTAAGCGAGAAGGGCACGTTGTCCGCAGCGACTGCCAGCCAGATCTGCGACGGCGCCAGCGGTGTCCTAGTCGCCTCGGCCGAAGCGGTTCGGACTAATGGCCTGACGCCGCTCGCGCGCATCCACAACCTTACCGTGACGGCGGGCGATCCCGTCATCATGCTGGAGGAGCCTATCTCCGCGACCCGTCGCGCGCTGCAACGGGCGGGCATGGCGCTGGATCAGATCGACCTGTTCGAGGTGAACGAGGCGTTCGCATCGATCCCGATGGCGTGGCTGTCCGCGCTCGGTGCCGATCCAGCGCGGCTCAACGTGAATGGCGGTGCAATCGCACTTGGTCATCCCCTGGGTGCGACGGGCACGAAGCTGATGGCGACCCTCGTTCACGCGCTGCATGCGCGCGGTGGGCGGTACGGCTTGCAGACGATGTGCGAAGGCGGGGGCATTGCCAACGTCACGATCGTGGAGCGGGTGTGACATGAACATCACCCCCAGCGAGGAACAGGTCCTGTTGCGCGATACCGTCAGCCGCTTTCTGGCGGATCGGACGGACCCTGCAACGGCCGGCGAGGGGCCGATCTCGCAGGATGACTGGCATGCGCTGGGCGAACTGGGACTCTTCGGCTTCCTGTTGCCCGAAGCAGCGGGCGGCCTGGGCGGCGGTCCGCAGGACGTGATGATCGTGGCAGAAGAGTTCGGCCGCGCGCTTGCGATCACGCCATTGGCCGAGGGGATCGTTGGCGCCGCGGATGCGATCGCGCGTGGGGGCGACGCCGCAGCGATCGAGACATGGGTAGCACCGGCAATGACGGGCGATCATGTGCTCGCCGTCGCGGTGGCCGATGTTTCGACCGATGGCGGGCGGCTGACGGGACGCGCGGATTTCGTTTTGTCGGCAGTCGATGCAGCCGCACTGGTCGTGATAGGCGACGGCGCGACCTGGCTCGTCGAACGCGACGCCGAGGGGCTTTCGATCGACCCGGTGCGGCTGATCGACGGATCGGCTGCCGGCATGGTGCGGTTTGACGGCACGCCCGCTCTGGCCCTGACGCAAGGGGACGGCGATACGACCTTGGCAATGATTCGCCTTTGCCACGTCGCAGAATTGGTGGGGGCGATGTCTACGCTGTACGAGCAGACCGTGGAGTATGTGCGCCAACGCCAGCAGTTCGGCGTCGCGATCGGCAGCTTTCAGGTCGTTCAGCACAAGTTGGCGCGGATGTTCGTCGCGCTTGAACAGGCGCGATCGCTTATGCTGAAAGCCGCGATCGTCGACCGCGATGACGCCGGGTTCGTGCGCGGTGTGCTGGGCGCCAAGGCCTATGTCGCGGACGCGGCACAGCGGCTTGCCGAGGAGGCGGTGCACCTTCACGGCGGGATGGGCGTGACCGACGAACTCCCGGTCGGACGTGGCCTGCGCCGGGTCATGCTGCTGGCACGTGCATTTGGCAGCGCCAGCGAGGCGCGCGTGGCGCTCGCGGCGTGACGTTCAACCGCAAGTGGACTTTGGCCAAGCGGCCCGACGGGCGGGTCGCGACAAACGATTTTGTCATGCTGACCGAGCCATTCGCGCCTCCCGCGCTGGACGAAGGCGAAGTGTTGGTCCGCAACCATATCTTCGCAGTGGCCCCGACGATCCGCAACTGGTTGAACGCCGGACCCGCGAGCTATCGCGGCTCGATCCCGATCGGCGGCACGATCGCAGGCATGACAGCATGTGAGGTCGTGCAGTCGAACCATCCGGATCATCCCGTTGGCACGCGGATGGTCGCGATGGCGCGGTGGGAGGACTGGAGCGTGCTTCGTCCGAGTGCAGCCCCGGTTCCGCCATTTCCGATACCTTCCGACGTGACGTTCATCGAGGCGCTTGGCCTGTATTCACCCAACAGTCTGACGGCCTATTTCGGATTGCTGGACGTCGGACGGCCTTTGGCGGGAGAAACCGTCGTCGTATCAGGTGCGGCAGGATCGGTAGGCTCGCTTGTCTGTCAGATCGCGGGGATCATAGGCTGTCGCGTGATCGGTATCGCAGGGGGCCCCGACAAATGTCGCAAGCTGGTCGAAGAACTCGGTGCGACGGCAGCGATCGATTATCGCAACGATGACGTTCCAGCCCGCTTGGCTGAACTGTGTCCCGGTGGCATCGACGTGTTCTTCGACAATGTCGGTGGCGAGCAGCTCGAGGCTGCGGCGAACGCGATGGCGGACCGCGGCCGTATCGTCTTGTGCGGGCAAATCTCGTCCTACGACCGGGCAGGCGGCGCTCCAGGGCCGCGAGACATGATGAAGCTGGTCTATGGCCGCATCCGCATGGAAGGGTTCGTGGTCGGTGATTTCGTCGGGCGCGCTGCTGTCGCGCGCGCCAAGTTGCGGCACTGGGCTGACGAAGGCCGGCTCACCGTCCGCATCGACGAGCGCGCCGGGTTCGCGCGTCTGCCCGAAGCGTTCGTTGCACTGTTTGACGGAAGCAATGACGGGACGCTGCTGGTCACGGCGTGAGGCGTCAGCCCGCAGTTTGGCCGCCATCGATCGTCACGTCCGCACCTGTGATATAGGCGGCCTCGTCGCTCGCGAGAAAGACAATAGCGTCCGCGACTTCCTCCCGCAGTCCCGGCGCGACCGAGCGGGATGTCCGCCAATCGCCTGGCAGACGCAGTGGGATCGTTGAATACCGCACGCGATAGCGGGGTGTCGATCAGGCCGGGATTGACCGTATTGATGCGCACGCCGTTGCCGAGCGCCGCGAACTCCAACGCGGCCGCCTTGCCGAACATGCGCGCCGCACCTTTTGCGGCACTATACGAACCCGATCCCGGCCCCGAGATCATGCCCCGGATCGACGCGACGTTGACGATCGCACCCGATCCCGACGCGACAAGCATCGGAAGCATCGCGCGTGTGCCCAGGAACAGCGCGTCGACATTGACCGCCCGGATCTCGCGCCACTCGGCAAGGCTGGTCTCGGCGAGCATACGGAAATGACCCCGCCCGGCGTTGTTGATCAGCACGTCCAACCCGCCGGCCGTGGCGATGCGACTGGCGGCGTCCGCCCAGTTATCTTCGTTCGTGACGTCGAGCACGATGGTACGATCGCGGCGGGCAAGGGGGAGTTCACCGCACGCAGACGCGAGCGCGCGTTCGTCTCGGTCTGCGAGCCAGACATCGGCCCCACGTTCGAGGAAACGACGCGCGGTAGCGAGGCCGATGCCCATTGCCGCACCGGTGATCAGTACGGAGCGGCCGACGAAGCTCATCCGGCCGACGTGACGGCCAATCCGGCATCCTTGCGGCTCATGTCGACGATGCTCTCGAAATGGGGGTTCGTCCGGGAGAGGATCGCATCGGCACGGGCGCGAATTGCGGCATCGAACGCGTCGGTCGTCGTCGCGTAGAAGCGATTCTGTCGGATCGCGTCGAAGGCGATCGTGGCGGTCTGTTCGGCGGTAAGTGCACCGCGATAGAGATCGTCGCGCATCGCTTCCAGAGCGGCGGACTCGCTGGGCGGGCCACCTGGCCCTGCCAACGCTTGCGGACGAGACCGCTCGGCATCGTAGATCCGCGTCGCTACCAGTCCGGGCAGGAGCAACGTGACGCCGATCGGAGCGTCCATTTCCTGCAAGCCAGCATACAGGGCCTCTGTCGCGCGGACCACGGCGTGCTTCGCCGCACCGTAACAGGCCGATCCCGAGCCGCTGACCAGCCCGGCAACCGAGGCCGTGTTCATGATATGCGCAGGCGCTTCCGCCGCCAACAGCCGGGGCACGAACACGCGCATGCCGTTCAATACGCCCCCCAAATTGACGCCGAGCGACCATTGCCAGTCGTTTTCGGTATATTCCCACACGCGTCGATGACGCCCACCAGGCACGATCCCCGCGTTGTTGCAGAGCAGGCCGACACGGCCGAACCTGGCTTCCGCGGCATCGGCAAGCGCGGCCACGTCCGCTTCGGAGGACACGTCGCAGCGCAGCGCGATCGCACGGTCGGCGCCGATCTCGTCGGCGACCGCTTGCGCCTCTTCGACCGCGATATCCGCGAGCACGACGTTCATGCCCAATGTCGCTGCGTGGCGCGCAAGCGCAGCGCCAATCCCGCTGCCGCCACCGGTAATCACGGCACAGCCGTTCGACCAATCGCTCATTTTGCCAGATCCTTTTTGTAATAACGGGCGGCGAGCAGGAAGCACGACCCTGCGAAAATTCCGACGAAGGACATCGCGGCCATTGCATAACGCAACGACTGGTCGCCCATGCCGATGACGTCGCTCAGGACGCCCGTCAGCCATGGCCCAAGGCCGAGCCCGATAAGATTGACCGACAGTAGCAGGATGGACGACGTGAATGCCCGCATCGATGCGGGCACCAGCGTCTGGGTCATCGCGATGATCGGCGCATAATAGAAGAACAGCAGCATGACCGTCACCGCGCACGCGATCAGCGATACCGTGGTCGATGGCGACAACAGCTGGACGAGTGCGGCAGGCGTGACCGCGATCAGCGCAATTCCGGTTAATACCGGCCGGAGATGGGGCTTGTCGGCCCCGATACGGTCGGTCAGCCACCCTCCCAGGAAAATACCGATCGCCCCGCCAAGGCCTGTCATCAGCGACAGCGCAGTTGCGACGTCACCAAGCGCCATGCCGTGCAGCCGCGTATAGAATGGCGCGTTCCAGTTCAGCGCGACGCTGAGCACGACGTTGTTCAGCGCGCCACCGGCGAACAGCAGCAACAGGCTCGGCCGTCGCGCCATCAGCGCCAGCCCGTCGCGCCACGGCATGGCGTCGGGGGCGGGCCCGGCATCGTAGCGCCCGCGAACCGGTTCCCGGAGCATCATCAGGACGATCGGTGCCAGCACGACGCCGATCCCTCCGATAATCCACAATGCGGCCCGCCAGTCGATCGCCTGGGCGAGCCAGCCGCCCGACAGATACCCCAGCATCACCCCGATCGGCAGTGCGAGCCCCCAGATGCCGAGTGCCGTCGCTCGGCGCTCCGGCGGATAATAGTCGGCGATCATCGAATGGCTTGCGGGAATGCTGCCAGCCTCTCCCAGCGCCACGCCGATGCGGAAGAAGACAAGCATGGCGAAGCTGCCAGCGAACCCGCTTACCGCAGTCATCGCGCTCCACAACAACAACGATCCGGCAATCACGATCCTGCGACTGTACCGATCGGCCAGCCGCGCGATCGGAACGCCAAGCGTGGAATAGAACAGGGCGAAGGTCAGCCCGGTCAACGCGCCGAGCTGAGCATCGCTGAGGGACAGGTCGCGCTTGATCGGCACCTGCAGGATCGAGATCACTGTCCGATCGAGATAGTTGAACACCGACACCACGATCAACACCAGCAATGCGATCCGTCGTGATGCCGTCGTCGGGGTATCTGCGGCCTGTCCCATCATATCATTTCCCATATCGTATCGTCAGGGTCGCACCGATCGTCCGCGGTGCGCCGACGGTGATCCGTTCAACGTCAAGATTGCCCAAGCCACCTGCAGCGGCCACTTCGGCGCGCGACACATGATAGAAGTTATACTGGAGACCGTTGGTGGCATATTGTTTGTCAAACAGATTGCGCGCCCAGACACGGATATCCCAGTCGGCGGCGGCCGGTTTGAAAGTCAAAGAAGTATTGGCAACATTCTTGCGCTCGGTCAGTCGTACTGCGGGCTGGCCAAGTCCGGTTGAGGTAACTTGGAACGGGCTGGCAAACTTCGTATCGAAGTGAAAAATCACCGAAGCGCCGCTCGCAAGGTCGGCAGTATAATCGAGAAGGGCAGTAAAATCATGCTCTGGCGTGAATGGAGCTTGATTGCCGGTGCAATTCAGACCTGCTGCAGTGCATCCGACGAAACTCGCGTAAAAAGCATCGGTGTAAGCATAATTGGCGCCGATCGACAGGTTGGACGTGGGACGTAACACTGCCTCGACTTCGACGCCGCGAGACCGAAGCTTCCCTGCATTCGAGTCTTGAAACACGCCGTCCACCTGAGAGCGCACTTGGAGATTAGCCGTGTCGGCGTGGAAGGCAGCGATATTGATGGTGAGAGCACGATTGAAGAGATCGGTCTTCGTGCCGACCTCATAGCTCCATGTCGTTTGGGCGCGCAGCGGTGTAGCGGCAGCCAGCGGCGTTCGGACGTTGAACGACCAGCCGCCACCCTGAAAGCCGCGCGACGCCGATGCGTAAAACAGGCTGCCACGGAATGGGTGATACTCCGCGATGACGCGCGGGGTCCAACCTTTCCAGCTGTCGACCGCATCGTCATTGGCCGGCAGTTGCTGGAAGTAAGGACCGCCCTGGAACGGAGACGATCCGATATGCTGCGTGTAGCCCGTTTTGCGCTCGTAGCTGTAACGAAGGCCGGCGGTCAGCGACAATTTGTCCGTGAACTTGTATTTTCCCTCGGCATACGGTCCGAAGCTGCGATTCTCGATCTGTCCCTCGAACGTCTGACCTGGCGTATATCGACCCGCATTGAGGACCGAGAAGAAGAGGTTCGGATCGCGACCGTCGAAACCGAACGTGATCTTGTGGTTCAAGTCCTCATAGCCGAAATATGCGCCCGCGACGAAATCGAAGGGGCCGCCAAGGTCTGATGTGAACCGGAATTCCTGACTTACCTGCCACTCGTCGTTCGTGTTGAGTGAAGGAAAGTTGACGGGGTTCGGGCCTCCATCGGCGTCTTCCGCCAGCCTCGACTTCAGATATCGGTATCCCGTGATCGAACTGATCTGTCCGATGGCGGTCTCGTAACTCGCATTGAGCAACGCGGTGCCGATCGTACGCCGCGTGAACCCATCGTCATCGAGAAGCACTTTGTGGAGATTGCCGTTCGTTCGTTCTTGTACCGATGCTGCCAGGGCGCCGTCGCCGACGATGGTAGGGCCATCGCCGGACCCAACGCGGCGTAGGTAGGAGCCGCTCGCGACGATGTTCCATTTCTCGTTGGGCCGCCAGCGAACAGACGCCCGATAGGAAGATACCTTGTTATTCGCGAGGTAGTTGTCGGTGATCAAATTGTGCTGATATCCGCCAACCGACTTCACGCTGTAAGCGAAACGTCCGGCGAGAGTTTCCGATATCGGTACGTTGATGAATCCGTCAGCCTCCAATCCGCCACGACCACCTTTATAAGTGACCCCAGTCAACGTCGCGCGGCCGCTGTTCACGCCAATCTCGGCCATGTTGTTGGTGACGACGAGCGCGCCGCCCACGGCGTTGCGCCCAAAAGTCGTTCCTTGCGGCCCGCGAAGTATCGACACCTGGGAGACGTCATAGAGATTGGCGTCGAAGGACGCGAGCGTCCCGTAGAATATGTCGTCGATATACACCCCGACCGGACTTTCCAGACCGGGTGAATCATTGATGGTACCCTGACCACGGATTTGTACCGTAACGACCGATGTACCTTTGACCGGTACGAAGGTGGGGCCAGGTGCGATCTTCACGATCTCGGCGAAATTGTCGACCTTGCGAGCCTGAATTTGCTCTTCCCCCAGCGCGCTGACGGCGATCGGTACATTCTGGAGACGTTCGGACCGCCGCGTCGCGGTGACGATGATGTCGCCGGCGATGCCAGTTGCCGCTGCTGCCTGCGGCGTCGGTACCGCGTCCGTCACGCTGCCGGCCGGGGGGGCTGGCGTAGTCGGAATAACGGGTTCCTGTTCCCCCGGCGTCGTGGTGCCGGCGGCTTGGGAATAAGCCGTCATCGGAGTAAGCAGGGCTAGCGTCGAAACACCTAGCGCCAACGGAATCATCGATCGCGTCATGTAATCCTCTCCTTTATATCGTCCGATCTGTTGTCGGATCTGATGGTCGCTTGTTTCGCTCCGTAGTCAGATGGTCGCTGTGACCCGACGGTAGGTTTCGGGCCACGAAAGGAAGGTCAGCCTGCTCCGGCTTCGCGCGCTGAATGCCATGCGGCCAAGGCGAGGGGACGGATCCGCTGGATGATTTCGCCTGCATTGGCGGCGGTCTGCACACCGTCTCGCGCGCGCCCGGCGATGCCTTGCAAGATGGCCGCAACCCGGAACAGGTTGAACGCGGTGTAGAAGGGATGCGTGGGGTCGACGTCGAACCCTGTGCGTTCGCAATACGTCCGGGCATAAGCCTCGGGCGTCGGGATACCGAGGGCCGTCAGGTCGGCGCCGCGCAACGTTCCGCGCACATCAACCCCCTCGGGGCGAAACCACTCCATCATGTGATAGGTCAGGTCCCCGAGCGGATCCCCCAACGTCGACAGTTCCCAGTCGATCACCGCCGCGACGCGCGGTTCGGTCGGGTGGATCAGAAGATTGTGGAACGAATAGTCACCGTGGATGATCGTCGTGCGTTCGTCGCTAGGCGGAATGGCCCCTGGCAGCCACTCGGCCAGCCAGTCCATTTCTGGTATATCGACCGTCAGTGACGCCTCGTATTGGCGCGTCCAGCGCGAGATTTGACGGACGAAATAATTTCCCGGGCGACCATAGTCGGCGAGACCGAGCGCCGCATAATCAACGCGATGAAGTCGGGCGAGCGTGTCGTTTGCGGAATCATACACCGCCGCGCGCTCGGCCGGGGACAATTGCGGCATGCGGGGGTCCCAGAAGCCGCGGCCGGGTACATGTCGCATGACGTAGAACATCGTGCCGATGACATCGAGGTCCTCGCACAGCACCAGCGGTTCGGGAACGGGCAGCCCCGCTTCGAACAGCGCGCGCGTGATGCGATATTCGCGATCCACCGCATGCGCCGACGCGAGCAGGACGCCAGCCGGCTTCCGGCGCAATACATATTTGGCATCCGGAGTCGTCAGCAGGAATGTCGGATTGGACTGGCCGCCCTGAAACTGATCGACGGCCATGGGACCAGAAAACCCAGGTACTGCCCCAACGAGGTAACGCTTCAGCGTCGCCTCGTCGAACTGGGTACCAGGCACGACTGCTTCGGTCTGGCCGATCGTTGCAGCGGGAGCACTCATGCCGCCAACTCCCCACGGTACTTGTCGAATTCCATGCGTGCGAGCTGACGTTCGTGCACTTCGTCGGGGCCATCGGTCAGACGGACGATGCGGGTGTTCGCCCACAACTCGGCCAGTCCGAAATCGTCACTGACGCCTCCACCGCCATGCGCCTGAATGGCATCGTCGACGATTTGCTGCGCCATGCGGGGCGCGGCGATCTTGATCATCGCGATTTCCGCGCGGGCGGCCTTGTTGCCCACGGTGTCCATCATGTCGGCCGCCTTCAGGCATAGGAGGCGCGTCATCTCGATCTCGCAGCGCGCGCGCGCGATCCGCTCTTCCCACACCGAATGTTCGGCAATCGCCTTGCCGAACGTATGGCGGGTCAGGAGTCGCCGGCACATCTTTTCCAGCGCCACTTCCATCGTCGCGATGTTGCGCATGGTATGATGGATTCGGCCGGGCCCGAGGCGGCCCTGCGCGATCTCGAAGCCGCGTCCCTCGCCGAGCAGCATGTTGTCGACGGGCACGCGAACGTCCTCGAGCAATACCTCGAAATGGCCGTGCGGCGCGTGATCGTAACCGAATACGGGCAGGTGGCGCAGCAAGGTCACGCCCGGCGTGTCGCGCGGTACCAGGATCATCGACTGCTGTTTATAGGCAGGCGCGTCAGGATCGGTCTTGCCCATGAGGATGAAGAAGTCGCACTTGGGATGGCCCGCACCGGACGACCACCATTTACGACCGTTGATGACATACTCGTCGCCATCGCGGCGGATCGCGGTCTGTATGTTGCGCGCGTCGGACGAGGCGACGGCGGGTTCGGTCATCAGGAACGCAGACCGCGTGATCCCGTCACGCAGCGGCACCATGAAACGCGCCTTCTGTGCCGGCGTGCCATAGCGGTGAAGGACCTCGAAATTGCCGGTGTCGGGCGCCATGCAATTGAAGACTTCGCTCGCGAACGACACGCGACCCATCAGCTCCGCGATCGGGGCGTAATCGAGGTTCGTCAGCCCGGGACTGGTGAAGAACTCACCGTCATGCTCCGACGGGGGCATAAAGAAATTCCACAATCCTTCGTTGCGGGCTTTGTCTTTAAGCTCTTCGAATATCGGTGGAATATCTTTCCAACGATCCAGTTTCGCGGCTTGCTCGTGATAAACCGGGACGGCAGGAATGATATGCTCGTCCATGAAGGCGCGGACACGGGCCATCCAGGCCTGCGATTGATCCGAATGCTCGAAATTCATGCGGCTACCCCTGCCTAACGGATAAATGATCACTCAATCGACCGGTCGGTCGTGTCCTGCCAGAGCTATTCGACCGACCGGTCGGCTGTCAACCGGTCTTGTGGCGCCTGGGGCGGAACATGGACGCGCCAAATCGCCGGGTTCGGCAGAGATCGATTCGGATATCCATTGACCAATTAGACAGGCGACCGTCCGGTCGGACGGTGCTTAGATACTGACGTTGGAGTATCGGTTTGGCAGGGTGGTAATCGCGACCACCGGACCGCCAACCAAGAAAATAGATTGACGCCCGACCGGACGGTCGACACAATTGGCGGCGAGAGAGGATAGTGCTGATGAGTTCGTCGAACGGGCTGGAAGACGCGGCATTGCTGCGGTCTCACGCCCCTTACACGCTGGCTGGGTATGCGGCCTTTCGCGACGTCATCGATCGGGACGGAGCCGTTCCGGCGCGGTTGAAGGCGTTGTTCGTCGCGGTCACGGCGATCGATCGGCGCTATCCCGATCTTGCTCGCCGCGAACTTGTTCGTGGCGTGGGTCTGGGTCTCACCGTGACGGAGGCAACCGCCGGAATCATCGTCTTGAGCAGCCTGCGCGGTGAAGGTGCGGCGTTGGAATTCGCCCAACTGGTGACCAGCGCCATGGCGTTGGGCGAGTTGCCGAAACCACAGCAGCTACCCGACGCTGCGCCTGGCGAAGCGGTCGCCAATTTCGAGGCGTATTTCGGAACGATTCCGCCGCCACTCGCCCAGTTGCTGCGGCTCGTGCCGCGGGCAGCGGACGCATATTATCTCATGCGTCGGGGCAGCATCGACGCGAACCCGCTGTCGCCCAAGCATGGCGAACTGCTGCTGCTGGCGATCCTCGCAGCCGGGTATAGCCCGATGGCGGTAACGCATGTTCGCGGTGCCCGCCGGGCGGGCGCCAGCGACGAGGAAATCGCCGAAGCGGTGCTCTGCGCGATCCCCGCAGCAGGGGTTGCCGCCTGGATGGCCGTTGGCGCGCTGCTGGAACCGGCAGCGGACTGAACTTTCTACAAGTACTTCCATCACTAAAAACGGAGAGCGACATGGAACTCGAAAAAGACGTCATCCAGTATGAACTGGCGGATAATGGTATCTGCACGATCTGGCTGAACCGGCCTCACAAGCGGAACTGCGTCAGCCCTCAGCTGCTGCGCGAACTCGAGGCCGCAGTCGATCGCGCTGCTGCCGACAAGAAGGCGTTGGCCGTGGTGTTTCGCGGACGCGGCAACACGTTCTGCTCCGGCGCCGATCTGGATCAGCTGGTCGGTCCGGTGCTGCACGAAAGCACGGTTTCGCTACAGCTCGCGATCGATTCGGCGCGGACCTACGACAAGATCTACAACATGTCGAAGCCGACCATTGCTGCAGTCGAAGGCTATGCCGTCGCTGGTGGCTTCGAGCTGATGATCTCGTGCGATTTCGCACTGGCTGCATCGGAGGCGAAGATCGGCGATTTCCATATCCGCCGCGCGCTATTCGGCGGTGCCGGACCGATTTATCGCCTGCCGCGCTACATCGGCATGCGCAAGTCTAAGGAACTGATGCTGACCGGCAAGCTGCTGACCGGCGACGAGACGGTCGAGTGGAACCTGTGCAACGCGTCTGCGCCCGCCGACAAGTTCGATGCGCTGATCGCCGACTTCTGCGCGCCGCTGATCGACAAGAGCCCGTTCTGCATGTGGATGACCAAGATGGCGCTGAACCGCGGCATGGACGCGGACACGAACACGCTCATCACGCTTGAGACGATGACCTGCAACGTCGTCCACCATTCCGCCGATGCGAAGGAAGGCGTCGCCGCGTTCCTCGAGAAGCGCAAGCCGGTCTGGACGGGCAACTAAGGTGACGAAGGTCAGCATGGTCGTGCTCGCAAGCCGTCCCGACGACTGGACGCAGGCGCGTTTCACCGAGTGGTGGCGCGGGCCCCATGCCGATGCCGCCCGGGTGCTGCCTGGTCTCGTCGCGTATCGCCACGGCGTCGTGACGAAGGACTATGACAGTCCCGAAACGCCGGGATGGGACGGGCACGCCGTGCTGACCTTCGTTGATCAGGCGGCGCTCGACGTCGCCTTCGCCTCGCCCGAATGGAAGGCGGCGACCGCCCAGACCCGGGGAATGGGCGGCCGCCGCATCATCCTGATCACCGAGGAGGTCGATCTGCTGGAAGGGCCGGTTCGGTCGAAGGAGTATGGAGATGAGTGAACTCTCTCCTGGCTTTATGGCGCAAGGCTTTCGACTGGACGGCCAGCGTGCGCTCATCACGGGCGGACGCGGCGCACTAGCGGAGGCAATGGCCGCGACCTTGGCGGATCTAGGCTGCGCCGTGGCACTCGCCTCCCGCAACGGCGACGAATGTGTTGCGTTGGCCAACACGATCACCGAGCGCTTTGGCACGCAGGCGATCGGACTGTCCTGCGATATTTCGGATGAGGACTCCGTCGAGGCCGCCATGGCCGAGACGATCGCGCGACTTGGCGGTCTCGATATCCTCGTCAACAATGCCGGCGCCTCGTGGTGGGGGCTCCCACAGGACATTCCGCTCAAGGGCTGGCGCAAGGTCATGGAGGTGAACGTCACCGGCACGTTCCTCGCGTGCCGGCATGCGGCACGGCACATGATCGCGCATGGCGGTGGTGCGATCGTCAACATCGCCTCGGTCGGCGCCTTCATCTCCTACCGCCCTGCGGATGGCCAGGTCGTGCCGTACACGACGAGCAAGGCGGCTATCGTCCACCTGACGAGTGATCTGGCTGCGCAATGGGCTGAACACGGCATACGCGTGAATGCGATCGCGCCCGGATCGATCGAGACCGGCATGACCGAGACGCTCGATCCCGCGATTCAGGAAAAAACTCGGGCACGCATCCTGATGGGGCGCTTCGGACACCCCGACGAAGTCTCAGGTACGCTGGCCCTACTTGCCTCCCAGGCCGGCAGTTTCATTACCGGCCAGACTTTCCTCGTGGACGGAGGGCAATCCATTGGCTGACCTGAGCGCGGATGGACTTGTCTGGTCGGACGACCGGCTGTGGCCGCAGTTCGTGGCGAGGGCCGACGAAGATCCAGTCGCGACGGCTCTGGTCGATTGCGATGATCGACGATGGACACGGGGCGAGCTTCGCGCCGAGGCGGATACCCTCCAGGTCCGTCTGCGTGCGGCGGGAGTCGGCGCAGGATCCCGCGTGCTGGTCGCCGGGCACAAGCGTGCGAGCACCTTGGTCATCGCGCTCGCCGTATCGGCGTGCGAGGCGATCTTCTGCCCCTATTCGCCGAAATTGTCCGACGCCGACCGGACGATGCTGGAGAGCCGGCTGAGCCATGCCGCGCACATCTTCGTGGATCCCGACGACGCGATCCGTATCGATCCCGTTCCTTCGACAGCTCGCTCCAACGATTTTCGCAACCGCGACGCCGCGCTGATCGGGTTCACGTCCGGTACTACAGGCGTGCCCAAGGGTGTGATGCACGGGTCGACGGCGTTGAACTACGCGACGCGTGCCTGCGCTGCCAACGCCGGCCTGAAGCCAGGAGACTCGATCCTGGGGATCGTACCGCTCGACAGCGCGCCGGGCTTCACGTTCACCGCGCATTTCGCCCTGTCGCTTGGCCACCCCCTCGTGTTGATCGATCCATGGGACCCCGTGACAGCGATGCGACGTGCGACCCTTCATGGCTGCGGCTGGGCGATCATGGTGCCGACGCACCTTTATACGATGGTGGAGGCGGCAAAGACAGGCGCGTGGTCGGGGCGATTGCCGTTACGCGCCGTGGCCGTTGGCGGTAGTGCCATGACGCCTGAATTGATCGCCGATGCCGATGCTCTGCTGGGCCTGAAGGCGCTGCGTATGTTCGGCATGTCGGAATGCATGGGACATTGTTCGACCGTGCCGGCAGACACGCTGTTGCGGCGACAATCGACCGATGGGCGACCCTTCCCGGGAACGCTCGAGGAAGCCTTCGATCTGGATGGTCGCTCGCTGCCACGCGGTGGGCGTGGACAGGCGGGCGTGCGCGGACCCTCGCTGTTCCTGGGCTATGCCGAGAATCTGGGAGCCGGACAGGAGCGCATGACGCCCGACGGCTACTACCTGACCGGCGACGAGATCGTGCGCGACGATGAGGGATATGTCCGGGTGGTGGGTCGGATCAAGGACCAGATCATTCGCGGCGGCCTGAACATCGACCCCGCCGAGATCGAAGCCGCGCTACTGCGCCATCCGGCACTTGCCGAAGTGGCAGTGGTCGGCGTTCCGGAACGCAAGCTTGGCGAGCAGGCTTGCGCAGTCTGTCGGATACGCGATGGCGCGTCGCCAATCAGTTTCGACGAGATGATCGCGCATCTCCAACGCGAAGGCATGTCGCGCAAGAAATGGCCGGAACATCTGGTCCTGGTCGATGAGATGGCGATCGGCGCGACCGGAAAGCTCGACAAGAAGGCCATGGCCGCGCGTGCGGTTGCCGCACTGGTGTCGGCATGACTGGATTTTCGTTCGATCTGACCGGCCGTGTCGCGCTGGTCACAGGGGCATCCTCGGGACTGGGGCGTCGGTTTGCGACCATATTGGCGGCGAGCGGTGCGAAAGCGGTGATCGGCGCGCGGCGTGCCGAACTGCTCGACACGCTTGCGCAGGAGATAGCGGACAATGGCGGCGAAGCGCTGCCGCTGGCGATGGATGTCACCGACGAGGCCTCGATCATCGCGGCCTATGACGAAGCCGCAGCACGCTTCGGCCCGGTCGATACGGTCATTGCCAACGCCGGACTGAACGTCGCAGGCAGTTCTCTCGGGCTGGAGGCCGACGCCTTCGACCGGATCGTCGCGGTCAATCTGCGCGGTGTGTTCCTGACGGCACGCGAAGGTGCGCGGCGCATGGTGGCAGCCGGATCGCAGGACCGCGAACATGGTCGCATCACGATAATATCGTCGATCACCGCGCATCAGCCGGGGGCGGGCATTGCGCCGTACAGTGCGACAAAGGCTGCCGTCGCCCAGATGGGGCGATCGCTGGCGAAGGACTGGGCGCGCAAGGGCATCAACGTCAACGTGCTTTGCCCCGGCTACATCTCCACCGAAATGAACGAGACGCTTTGGGATCAGCCGGCGGGGCAGGGGCTGCTCGCGTCCTTTCCACGAAAGCGCGTTATGGACAGCGACGCGCTTGACGCGATGATCCTGTATTTCTCGTCCGATGCAAGCCGGAACCTGACCGGTTCGGTGATGACGATCGACGACGGACAGACGCTTTGAGGGTTTGGCATACCAGGGTTGGTCAGTGCCATACCGCGTGTCGCACCGCCGAACTGACGCTGGTTTTCCCGGTGAACGGCTACCGCGGCGCCGCAAGTTGGGGGTCGAGCACGTCATGACGCGGGTCTCCGATGCCAATCTGGGGACCACGCCAGTACGCCCGGGTTTCGAGCTTGACGAAGGCGCGTTGGACACGTGGATGCGGGCGCATGTTGCGGACTATCAGGGGCCGCTGATCGTCACGCAGTTTCGCGGTGGGCAATCCAATCCGACTTACCATCTGGCCACGCCGAAGCGACGTTACGTCCTGCGTCGCAAGCCGCCCGGGCCGTTGCTGAAGGGCGCTCATGCCGTCGACCGCGAAGCTAGGGTGCTGATCGCACTCGAGCGTGCCGGCTTTCCGGTGGCGCACGTTTACGGACTGTCGGTGGACGACACGGTGATCGGCACGATGTTCTACGTCATGGACATGGTCGAAGGGCGCGTCGTCTGGGACGCGACCTTCCCTGACGTACCTGCCGAGGAGCGGGCTGCGTATTTCGATGCGATGAATGCGACGATGGCGCAGCTTCACGGGATCGATCCAGACGCGATCGGGCTCGCGGACTATGGTAGGCCCGGCAATTACTTCGAACGTCAGATCGCGCGTTGGTCGAGCCAGTATCTGTCCGACGATGCCGCAGGGCGGGATCCGTATATGGACCGGCTCGTCGAATGGCTGCCGGCGAACATTCCCCTCGACGACGATGCGTCATCCATCGTGCATGGCGACTTCCGCTGCGACAATCTGATCTTTCATCCCAGCGAACCCCGGATATTGGCCGTACTCGATTGGGAATTGTCGACTCTCGGGCATCCGGGAGCGGACTTCGCCTATCATGCCATGATGTACCGGATGCCGGCACATATCGTCGCCGGGCTTGGTGGTGTGGATCCGGCGTCGCTCCGGATCCCGTCCGAACAAGCGTATCTGCAAGCCTATTGTGCCCGGCGTGGCTTGGCTTCGATGCCCGGATACGACTTCTACATCGCGTTCAACTTCTTCCGCCTCGCCGCGATCTTCCACGGAATAAAGGGCCGCGTGCTGAACGGTACGGCGGCGTCTGCCGAGGCACGCCAGCGCGTCGCGGTGCTGCCCGAATTGATGGCGCTGGCCTGGGCGCAGGCGGAGCGCGCGACGCGTCGCTGATATTTGGAGAGTTGCGTATGTCCGATCCTACCGCATTCTGCTGCGTTGCAGCGCTATTGGCGGTGTCAGCGCCCTCCGTGGCTCTTGCTCAGGTGCCCCCGCGACCGGATCCCCCCGAACAGACGACACAGCCTGCGACAACCAGCGCACTGCCAGACGACAGCGTCTTGCCCACGCCCGATCGCTTCAAGCGGTTCGACGATCTTAGTCTGAAGGGATGGGCGATCTCGTATCCCAAGGTCGCCGATACGATCCTCGCCGATCATCTGGGCGTTCGTGATGCGCTCGCCGATATCGGCATCGGCATTTCGCCGATCAATACGGCTAATTTCCAGTATGACTTCTTGCAGAACGATCGCGGCTATCGTGGACCACAGCTTTATAACGGCCAGCGGATAACACGAACCAATACCACGGCCAGCCTCACCGCGACCTATGATCTCGGCCGTATTGGCCTCAAGGGTGGACAGATCGCAACGACATTGAGCATCGTCGACAACAGCTTTCCAGCAGTGAACGGTCCGAAGAAAATCCGGATCGGTCGTCTGCACTATTATCAGGATGTGATCGCCGGGGTGTTGGACTTCAAAGCGGGCTACATCGACAACACGCAGGAGTTCCTCGGGATCAACGTCGGTGGCAATCTGGCAACCGGAAACCTCGGACCGCAGGCGACGATCCCGTTCCAACTCGGTTTGAGTTATGGCGGGTTCGCAGCGCCCGGTATCAACGTCCGGGTACGATCGAAGACCGGCTTCTACAACAAATTCGGTATTCAGCGCAGCTTGCCACCCGGGGGTGCGACCGCGGAGAACGCCGTGAACCCGGGAGGTTTTCGTTTCTCTCCGCCAGGTACTGGCGTCTTATTGATCGACGAAATCGGTTTCAATCGGGCATCGGCGCCCGGAACGAAATCTGCCTGGGTACGGTTCGGCGGCATTCATAATTCGACGCGCTACACGCATTTCTCGGATGGTGCGCAAAAAGATAATTGGGCCGTTTTCGTCGCTGCCGATCGACAGCTGACGCAGACCGATCCGGCGAAACCCTTTCGCGGAATCTATGCCGGAGCGACATTCAACTACGCGCCACCGGAACAGAACTTCTTCACGCAATATTACGAAGGCCGCGTCTATGGCGTCGGTCTCATCAAAAGCCGTCCGTTCGATCTGGCGTCGTTGGTAACAACGTATAACGTGTATAGTCCGGAGGGACTGCGCGCTCGTGTCCCGACAAACCAATCATTCTACAAAGGTACCTGGGCTGCCACGGCCAGCTACGCCTATCGCGCTGCGGCGGGGATCTATATCCAGCCGGGCTTGGGAGTAACGGTGCATCCGATCTTCAGCCCAAGGTTCGGGCCAGCACTGAACGGCTACCTGAGCCTGATCACGTTGTTCTGAGGCTTCCACCAGCGCTGCAAGGCTGATTGCATATCGCCAAGATCCCGATCAATCTCCTGGAGCAATCCGGACCGTCCAAGCGTGTTCGCCAACGTCTACTTGCCATTCGCAAGGGGCCGCCGTCATGGCCGGTTAGTCGCTCATCGCGCTATTTCCGCACAGATCTTCCTCGAGTTCGAAAGTGTCGAAACAGCGTACTTGGCACTGAGACGCAGGATGCGCCAAGCCCGGGTGATGCGATCAGCTTGAGATACTCCAGGACAGCCGTGCTCCCTTCGATCGCACCCTCGCCCAAGCGCGATCAGCCCCTCCAACTTGGCGGAGGGGCTGACCGGTAGCGTTAGGCAGCCGCGCCTCCGTCGATGTTGAGCGTGGTACCCGTAATATAGCTCGCATCGGGACCGGCGAGGAACGAGACCGCACCCGCG
Organism: Sphingomonas sp. NFX23; assembly: GCF_049887795.1. Lineage (NCBI taxonomy): Bacteria > Pseudomonadati > Pseudomonadota > Alphaproteobacteria > Sphingomonadales > Sphingomonadaceae > Sphingomonas > Sphingomonas sp. NFX23. The sequence continues at coordinate 680,081 of NZ_JAGEKH010000003.1, read as the reverse complement.
ATTTCCTCGACTTTGCCGTAGCGGCCAAGCGGAATGTATCCGATCATCTGCTGCGCAAACTCGCCGTTGGCGGGGTTCATGTCTGTGTCGATCGGGCCTGGCTGCACCGTGTTCACCAGAATATTGCGTGATGCGAGATCTTTCGCCCAGCCTCGCGCCAACGCCGCAACGGCCGCCTTGGTCGCGCTGTAGACCGCGGTCGCCGGGAAGGCGAGCTCGCCCGAGACGCTGCCTATCAGGATGATCCGCCCACCGTCGTTCAGGTGCGACAGCGCCGCGCGTGTGCCAACGTGGAGGCCTTTCACGTTGACGTCGAACTGGCGATCGAAGGTCTCGTCCGTATCGTCGGCGACGGCAGAGAATTCCGCCACGCCGGCATTGTGGACCAGGATGTCGATCGCGCCGAGCACGGCGGCGGCCTGCTCGACGCCCGCGCGTTGCGATGCAGGGTCGGCAGCGTCTGCCTGGAATGCGAAGGCAGTGCCGCCGGCACTCTCGATTGCCGCCACGGTAGCGTCGGCGGCAGCCTTGTTGCCGGCGTAGGTGATCGCGACGGCTGCACCGTCGGCAGCCAGTCGCTTGGCAATTGCTGCGCCGATGCCGCGTGATCCACCGGTGACGAGCGCTTTTTTGCCCTGAAGTGACATGTCAATTCTCCGAAATGTGGCCCGCGATCACGCCGTCGTGTGCTGTCGGCAAGAGGGAACATAAGCTGACGCTTCCACAGTTCAACATATCCGAACTATTAAAGTGGAGCCGCTCCATTATATGAGCCCGATGCCCCGTTTCACGCATCCCCGTCTTGAGGACGTTCCGCTCGATCTCGCTCTCCACGCGCTGGCCGATCCCAATCGGCTGGCAATGGTGGCACGGTTGGCCATGACCGAGCGGCTGAGCTGCACCGACGCGGCACCATGCGAGTCGATCCCCAAGAGCACGCTGTCCAATCACCTGAAGCTGCTTCGCGCCGCGGGGCTGATCGAGACGACGCAGGCTGGGCGCGAGATGATCAACACGCTGCGACGCTCCGATTTCGACCGGCGTTTCCCGGGCCTGCTCGACGTGGTGCTCGCCAACAGCCTTGCCTGACGCATACCGCGATGCCGACAGATCCGGCGCCGTATCGGGACCGAAGCTGGCGGTGTCGCAAGGCAGTCCGAGTGTCCGGAATTGGGCCGGGTTGCCTCGTTCCGCGAAAACCTCGCTGAATTGGTCTGCGGCGTTTGCGCTCTTGGTATCGCGAGAGGATGGTGAGCCAAAGAGCCGGGCATACTCGCGACTGTATCGCGATACGCTTTCGTACCCGACGGCATAGCCGGCCGCGGCAACATCGCGGCCGCTGACGATTAGTCGACAAGCCTTCTGCAATCGCAAGCTCTTCTGATACTGTAGCGGGCTCATCGCCGTTGCCGTTCGAAAATGCCGATGTAGCGAAGCCGAACTCATGCCTGCCTCATCGGTCAACGCTTCGACGCGTAAAGGCTGGTCGAACTGTTCGCGTTAGCTTAATCGCGCGGCGACCTGCGAAAGGCGGCTATCCGCACGCGCGATCTGGCGGACGATCGCTCCCTGCGCGCCCTGAAGTAGGCGGTAAGGGATCCATGCTCGCAAAGCGGCGCCAATACCGTGATGTCCTGCGGCGCGTCGAGTAGCCGCAGCAGGCGTAGCCAGGCGTCGAGCAGTTCAGTAATAGAAGGGCCGGGCGGCGTTTTAGTTTCGTAATGCGTCGTAGGGACCCGACTGCGTGCTGTTCCAGAATATTGAACGGAGCTGCTAACACGGCCGGGGACCATATAGGCAAGACGATGGGGACAGCGCCGGTGTAGTACGTGGGCTACACCGGCGCTGCATTTCGAATTTACAGCACCTCGAACAACCCGGCCGCGCCCATGCCGCCGCCGACGCACATCGTGACGACGACATACTTTGCGCCGCGACGCTTGCCTTCGATCAGCGCGTGGCCCGTCGCGCGGGCGCCGGTCATGCCGTAGGGGTGGCCGATCGAGATCGCGCCGCCGCTGACGTTGAGCAACTCGTCGGGAATGCCGAGATGGTCGCGGCAATAGAGGACCTGGACCGCGAACGCCTCGTTCAGTTCCCACAGGCCGATATCGTCCATCTTCAGCCCGAAGCGCTTTAGCAGCTTGGGGATCGCTACGACCGGACCGATGCCCATCTCGTCGGGCTCGGTGCCGCCGACCGCCATGCCGACATAGCGACCGAGTGGCTGGAGACCGCGCTGCGAGGCGATTTTCTCTTCCATCAGTACCGACGACGACGAGCCATCCGAGAGCTGCGAAGCGTTGCCCGCGGTGATCGTGAAGTCGGGGCCCATCACGGGCTTCAGCGACTGGAGCCCTTCCAGCGTGGTGTCGGCGCGGTTGCCCTCGTCCTTGGTGATCGTCACGTCCTTGTACGTGACCTCCTTCGTCTCTTTGTTGACGATGGCCATGTTGGCATCGACTGGCACGATCTCGGCATCGAAATAACCGGCTGCCTGTGCGGCGGCAGTGCGTTGCTGCGACTGGAGCGCGTACGCGTCCATCGCATCGCGGCTGATGCCGTAGCGCTTGGCGACGACTTCGGCAGTCTGCAGCATCGGCATGTAGACGTCCTTGTGCATCGCGATCAGCTGGGGATCGGGGGCGACGCGCATCTGCGGGGTCTGGACGAGGCTGATGCTCTCGACGCCGCCGCCGATCGTGATGTCCATGTTGTCGGTGATGATCTGCTTGGCCGCGGTGGCGATCGCCATCAGTCCGGAGGCGCACTGGCGGTCGACCGACATGCCCGAGACGGTGACGGGGAGGCCGGCGCGCAGCAACGACGTGCGGGCGATGTTGCCGGCCTGGTGGCCCTGCTGGAGCGCGCAGCCGAAGACGACGTCGTCGACTTCCGCCCCGTCGATGCCGGCGCGCTCGACCGCGGCCTTGATCGAATGCGAGGCGAGCGTGGGGGCGGGGGTGTTGTTGAAGCCGCCGCGATAGGCGCGGCCGATGGGGGTGCGGGCGGTGGAGACGATGACGGCTGAACGCATGATTTTATCCTTATCTGCTCCCTTCCCGCTTGCGGGAGGGGTTGGGGGAGGGGGTGGCCAGAGCAGCCGGCGCAATCGCGGCTATATCGGACCCTCCCCTGACCCCTCCCGCAAGCGGGAGGGGAATTAGTTTCAAACGAAGACTTGGCTGATCCATTCGGCGATCAGGGCGGGCTTTTCCTGGCCCTCGATCTCGACGGAAAACGCGTTGGTCTGCTGCCACTGGCCGGGACGCTTCTCGTCGAACGAGAGCAGCTTGAAGCGGCCGCGGACTTTCGAGCCGGAGCGGACGGGGGTCAGGAAGCGGACAGAGTTGCCGCCATAATTGACGCCCATCTTCGCGCCCTCGATGGTCGGCGCGTCGGGCACCTTCGACGACAGCAGCGGCATCAGCGACAGCGTCAGGAAGCCGTGCGCGATCGTGCCGCCGAACGGGGTCTGTGCCGCGCGGACCGGATCGATGTGGATGAACTGGTGGTCGCCGGTCGCGTCGGCGAACTTGTCGATCATGTCTTGCGTGACCTCGACCCAGTCGGAAACCGTCTCGGTGCCGATGCGCTGGTGCATCTGCGCGGTGGTGATCGTCGCCACGGCATTCCCCTCAAAGCTCATTTGGCGCTAAGCGCTGCAATGTCTCTAGGCGTACAGGCGAGCGGATCGCAAGCCTCACCCAACCGGAAGCTGGAAAATGTCGACTGCCGTAACGTCCAATGCCCGCGATATCATGGCAAAGCTGTACCGCGCGAGCGAACCCGATGTTCTAAAACCGCTGCTGGACCGCGCCGCGCTCGATTCGGATTCGCGCGAACGTGTGATGGGGCATGCGCTGGGCCTGCTCGCGGACCTGCGAGCGGCGCAGAGCAAGGGCTGGGTGAACCAGTTCCTCCAGGAATATCGGCTCAATTCGTCGGAAGGCGTCGCGTTGCTGTCGCTGGCGGAAGCGTTCCTGCGCGTGCCCGATCCCGAGACGGCGGACCTGCTGATCGCGGACAAGCTGGGCGATGCCGACTGGCGCGCGCATGCGGGCAAGTCGAATTCGAAGCTGGTCAATTCGGCGACCTGGGGGCTGGTGGTCGGCCGCGTGCTGGTCGGCGAGGGATCGACGGGACCGCTGCGGCGCCTGATCAGCCGCGCGGGCGAGCCGTTCGTGCGGCAGGCGGTCGGCGCGGCGATGAAGATGATGGGCGAGATCTTCGTGATGGGTCGCACCATCGACGAGGCGATGAAGCGGATGCGCCGGCCGGAGAACAAGGGCTTCACGGCGAGCTTTGATATGCTCGGCGAGGCGGCGCGGACGCATGCCGATGCGCAGCGATACTTCCAGGCGTATGTCGGTGCGGTCGACGCGGTCGGGCGCGATCCGGCGGCGGGGCACTCGATCTCGGTCAAGCTGTCGGCGCTGCATCCACGGTACGAAGTGGCGCGGTGGAGTGAGTGCGTGCCCGCGCTGACCGAGATGCTGGAAGCGCTTGCGGTGCAGGCGGCGTCGAAGGGCATCGCGCTTACCGTCGACGCGGAGGAATCCGAAAGGCTGGAGATGAGCCTCGACATCATCGGCACGGTCGCTGGGCTGCCGTCGCTGAAGGGCTGGGACGGGTTCGGCATGGCGGTGCAGGCCTATGGCAAGCGCGCGCGGCCGGTGATCGAATGGGCGAACGGGCTGGACCGCGTGATGAACGTGCGGCTGGTGAAGGGCGCGTATTGGGACAGCGAGATCAAGCGCACGCAGGTCGAGGGGCTGGCGGACTATCCACTGTTCACGCGCAAGGCGGCGACCGACGTGTCGTACCTGGCCGTGGCGAAGGACATGCTGGCCGCGGAGAATATCCGGCCGGCGTTCGCGAGCCACAACGCGCTGACGGTCGCGACGATCATGGAGTGGGCGGGCAACTCGCGCGACTTCGAGTTCCAACGGCTGCACGGGATGGGTGACGGGCTGTACGAGCGGCTGGTGCAGGAGAATGGCTATCATTGCCGGGTTTACGCGCCGGTTGGCGGGCATCGGGATTTGCTGGCGTATCTTGTTCGGCGGTTGTTGGAGAATGGGGCTAATTCGAGTTTCGTGCATCAGTTGGCGGACGAGCGGCTGACCGAGGCGGAGATTCTGGCGGATCCGGTGGCGAAGATCGCTGCGGTGGGGGGGAAGCGGCATCCCAGCATTCCGTTGCCGGTGGATTTGTTCGGGGCCTGCGGGCACCGCAATTCTGCTGGATTGGATTTGAGTGATGTGGGGACGCTGGAGGCGGTGGTGAAGGCCGTGAACGCACCGTTGGCCCATACGCCGTTCCCCCGCGAAGGCGGGGGCCCAGACTCGGCGCGAAGCGCCGACCGCGCTGACGCGCGTGATTTGGAGGGGCTGGGCCCCCGCCTTCGCGGGGGAACGGTAGAAGATGCCATCACGCGTGCACATGCGGCGTTTCCGGCTTGGTCGACCACGCCCGTCGACGAACGCGCGGCTTGCCTCGAACGGCTTGCCGACCTGCTCGAGAAGCATCACGACGAACTCATGGCGATCTGCGTGCAGGAGGCGTTCAAGACGATTGGCGACGCGATTGGCGAGGTGCGCGAAGCAGCCGATTTCTGTCGCTACTATGCGCAGCAGGCGCGGCTGAACTTGCATCCGATCGAACTGCCGGGGCCGACGGGCGAGCGGAACACGCTGCATATCGAGGGTCGGGGTGTCTGGGCGACGATTGCGCCGTGGAACTTCCCGCTGGCGATCTTTCTCGGACAGACGGTGGCGGCGCTCGTCACCGGCAACACCGTGGTTGCCAAGCCTGCGCCGCAGACCCCGCGGATCGCGGCGCGTGCGGTTGAGCTTGCGCATGAGGCTGGCGTGCCGGTCGATGCGCTGGTGCTCGTGACCGGCGGGCCGGAGGTTGGCGCGGCGCTGACGGCGGATGTGCGCATCCAGGGTGTCGCGTTCACCGGATCGACCGCGACGTCGCGGAAGATCGCACGGTCATTGCTCGACGACGAGACGCGGCCGATCGTGCCGCTGATCGCGGAGACCGGCGGGATCAACGCGATGATAGTCGATTCCACCGCGCTGCCTGAGCAGGTGGTGGCGGACGTGATCGCGTCGTCGTTCCGGTCGGCGGGGCAGCGGTGCTCGGCGCTGCGCTTGCTGCTGGTGCAGGAGGACATCGCCGACGGCGTGATCGAGATGCTGTCGGGGGCGATGGAGACGTTGCGGATCGGGCGCTCGGGCGATCCCGCGACCGATGTCGGGCCGGTAATCGACCAGGCCGCGTATGATCGGCTGATGGCCTACCGCGAGAGCGTGAAGGCGAAGATCGTCAAGACGCTCGATGCGCCGGCGGATGGGCTGTTCGTGCCGCCGACTCTGGTTCGGATCGGGGCGATCGAGGATTTGAACCAGGAGTGGTTCGGGCCGATCCTGCACGTGGCGACGTGGGAGGCGGGGAAGCTGAGCGAGACGATCGCTCGGGTCAACGCGAAGGGGTATGGGCTGACGATGGGCCTGCACAGCCGTATCGCGCGGGCGGCCGAGGTGATCGAGGCCGAGGCTGCGGTGGGAAATTTGTACATCAACCGGTCGATGATCGGCGCGGTCGTGGGGTCTCAGCCTTTTGGTGGTGAGGGGCTTTCGGGGACGGGGCCGAAGGCTGGTGGGCCGCGATATCTTTATCGGTTCTGTGCCGAGCGGGCGGTTTCGGTGGATACGACGAGTGCGGGCGGGAACGCGACGTTGCTGTCGTTGGATGAGGGTGGAATTTAGTCTCTCCTCAACCGGACACGGCCTACGCGTGGGTCACTTGTAGAGCACCTCCCCGGCGGAGGCCGGGGTCCAATTGGGGAACTGTGCTGACGACCGTCGCGCTTCGTTACTGCGACCTTGCCAATTGGGCCCCGGCCTTCGCCGGGGTGGTGTTGGGCGTGGCGGCGAGCTCTTTATGTCCAGCTTGTCTCGGCCGACTCGATTTCACGGTACTCTAGCAAGCATTGTTTCCCCGCGAAGGCGGGGACCCAGACTGGGCTCCCGCCTTCGCGGGAGAACAAGATAGGGTAGGGCTACCCTAACCGGCGCGTACATTCCGAAGCCGAAGGCGAAGGCGTCGAGCGGCCGGGTAGATAATCAGGCGGGCGTTGCTTCCGTGTCCGCCCGTCGCCCTTCGAGATACGGCATCACCATCGAGCCATCCGGCGCGGCCATCATGTTGACCTGCGTCGGGAACGCGATCTCGATCTTCTCGTCGTTGAACCGCTTCAGGATTGCGATGCCAACGGCCGTCCGACCGTCGTAGAAACTCGCATAGTCGGGCCCCTTGCTGTCGAACTGGACCTCGAAATCCAGGCTCGACGCGCCGAAGCCGGTGAAACCTGCGCGGGTGAAGATCTTGTCGTTGGCTTCGACGATCTCCTTCAGCATTGCGGGGATGCGCGAGCAGACCTCCGGGGGCGTCGAATAGGTGACGCCGATGACGAACTTCGCGCGGCGGTGGTTGCGCTGCGTGTTGTTAAGAATCTCCTTGTTGAGGAGGTTCTTGTTCGAGATCACGCGCTCCTCGCCGTCGATGCCGCGAATGCGCGTTGACTTGAGGCCGATCGCCTCGACGCTGCCCGAGGCGGTGTCGTAGCTGATCGAGTCGCCGCGGCGGAACGGGCGGTCGAAGATGATCGCGAGCGCGGCGAACAGGTCGGCGAAGATGCCCTGTGCCGCCAGGCCGATCGCGATGCCACCGACGCCGAGACCCGCGACGAGGCCGGTGACGTTGACGCCGAGATTGTCGAGGACGACCACCAGCGCGACCGCGAAGACGACGAAAGTGACGAGCAGGCGGATCAGCCCCATCGCCGAGAGCAGCGCTTCGCCCGAATAATGTTCGGACTGCGTGCGGTGCTCGATCGCGCCGAGGATGATCTCGCGGACCCAGACGGCGGCCTGGAACACCGCGGCGACGGTGAAGAGGAAATTGATCGTCGTCGCGACTTCGCCGGGGGCGGCGGAGTATCCGGCGACCAGCTTGGCGGCGAGCATGACGATGAAGAAATTGCCGGTGCGTGCGATCGCCTTGCCGACGACGATACCCCAGCCGTTCAGCGCGCGCGGGCGTTCGCAGAGCTTGCTGCCGAAGCGGCGCGCAGTGTGGAGCGCGACGACGATCACCGCGCCGATCCCGAATGCTATCAGGATCTGGAGCCAATAGGCTTGCACCCAAGCGAAGCTGGCGGTGACTAAGCCCTGCGCTTGGTCGCCGACGTCGCCCGCGTCGAAGATCGGTTGCTTGGCGGCGGCAGTGGTATTGGTCATGGAAATACTCGTCAGGCCGCTCTTGCCAGTGTCGCAACAGCGGGCGTGCCGGCTTCGAGGAAGGTGATCAGGCCACATTCCTCGCGGCTCATGTAGCGCTTGGCGCGCGGGAGGCGGAGCGCCTTGCGGAAGGTCGACTGACCGGTTTTCACGAGCGCGATCAGCGACGGGTGGACATAGCTTTTGCGCGCGATCGCGTGGGTGTTGCCGAGCCGGGCGACGACGGGTTCGAGCATCGTCTTGAGGCTGAGGTCGCGTTCGGCCGACGCGAGTGCCTCGAACGCGGCAACGCTGGCGGCCCAGGTGCGAAAGTTCTTGGCGGTGAAATCGGTGCCGGTGACGTCGCGGATGTAGCAGTTCACGTCGGTCGAGGTGACCGGGTGCGCGACGCCGGCGTCGTCGAGCCACGCGAACAGATGCTGTTCGTCGAGGTCCTGGCATTTCTTGACGAAGCTGCTGAGCGAGCGGTCGGTGATCTTGAGCGTCCGCATCTTGCCGGACTTGCCCTTGTACTGGAGCTTGAGCGTCGAGCCCTTCACTTCGCCGTGGCGCTTGCGCAGCGTGGTGGCGCCGAAGCTCTCGTTCGCCTCGGCATAAGCCTCGTTGCCGATGCGGATGTGGCCGCCGTCGAGCAGGCGGATAACCGCGGCGACCGCGCGTTCGCGGGTCAGCGAGCGCTTGCGGAGATCGGCTTCGACCGCCTTGCGGATCTTGGGGAGTGCGTGGCCGAAATCGGCGCAGCGTTCGTATTTGGCGGCCTCCTGCGCTTCGCGGAAGCCGAGATGATAGCGGTATTGTTTGCGCCCCTTCTCGTCCCAGCCGACCGCCTGGATATGGCCGTTGGGCTTGGGGCAGAACCACGCGTCGCGGTAGGCGGGGGGCAGGCCGACTGCATTCAGCCGGTCGATCTCGTCGCGGTCGGTGATGCGTTCGCCCTTGGCATCCCAATAGCCCCAGCCGTTCCGCATCTTCTTGCGGGTGATGCCGGGCTTGGAGTCGTCGGAATACACGATCTTGATGGGCAATGCGGTGGTCCCTCGAGGGTCTCGTTCGAACTATCTCTGCAAATGTTCGGGAAGGCGCATCGTTCCGGAACGAGGCGGGCTGCGCTTGGTTGAGGGGGCACGGGATTTCACTGGAGACATGACATGGCCGATCTTTCCCAAGCTCGCGTATTGATGCTCGCTGCCGATGGTTTCGAGACCGTCGAACTGTTCGAACCGAGGAAAGCGCTGGAGGCGGCGGGCGCGAAAGTGACGCTCGCCTCGATCAAGACCGACCCGATCCAGGGCATGAAGGGCGACATCAACAAGGCCGAGACGGCGACGCCCGACCTGACGCTCGACGAGGTCGATACCGACGATTACGACGCGCTGGTGCTGCCGGGCGGCGTCGCCAACCCGGACGCGATGCGCCAGCAGGAGCGCGCGATCGAGATCATCACCGAGTTCATGGAGGACGGCAAGATCATCGCCGCGATCTGCCATGCGCCGTGGCTGCTGGCCGAGGCGGACGTGATCGACGGACGCCGCGTGACGAGCTTCCCGTCGATCCGGACGGACCTGGAGAATGCGGGCGCGGACGTGGTGGACGAAGAGGTCGTCGTCGACGGCAATTTGATCACGAGCCGCAAGCCGGACGATATCCCCGCGTTCAACAAGGCGATCATCGCCGCACTTGAGGAAGAGCTGTCCGACGAGCCGGTCGACTGACCTGTTCCCCTCCCGTTTGCGGGAGTGGCTAGGGGAGGGGATTGGGCGCCGACGTTTATGGCTGCCCCTCCCCCAACCCCTCCCACGAGCGGGAGGGGAGCCTGTTGAGCCAGCGTTGGGCGGGGCGTTCTATCAGGTGATAGAGGGTAATCGAGGCCATCAGGACCAAGCCCAGATACAAGGCTACATACATCGGCGACACGGCGGTCGCGTCGCTGACGAAGACGAGCTTGAACGCCTTCCACAAGATGAAATGGCTGAGATAGGTCGCATAGCTGATCTCGCCCAGATAGTGCGTTGGTCCCAGTTCGAACGGGTTTCCTGGCTTACCTCCAGTCAGTGCCAGCAGCAGCAGGACGACGGCGAACAACGCGGGGACGACCAGCGTTTCCGGTGCACCCGCGATCCAACTACCGGCAGCGACCATGGCTGCGAGCGCCGCCCATAGCGGCGCTCGCAAGACGCCGCGCCACCGCAACCATAGGGCGCAGACGATGCTGCCCGTCGTAAACTCTACCAGGCAGCGAAGCAGGCCGTAGCGCGGGATGTTGGCGCCGAGGGTAGTCGCATCCATCGCCAGGTGCAGGCCGACCAGCAGGCCGCCGGCAATTGCCAGCAATGCCCAGCTCGGCAAGCGCCGCCAGTCCACCGCCATAACCAGCAACGGAAACAGCAGGTACGCACCCAGTTCGGCGCTGATCGACCAGGCGGGGTCGTTCCAGGCGAGCTGATGCGTGAAGCCCCAGTTCTGGAGCAGCAGGATGTGGAGCGGCAATTCCGGGAAGACGAACTGCGGATCGCTGCGGCCGGTTGCGCGGAGCAGCAGGGCCAGTCCCACGGCGCCCCCCAAGGTGACCAGATGTAGCGGCCAGATACGGGCGATGCGTTTTCGCAGGAACCGCGGAATGCTAGCCACCCCGCCGGTACGAATGCGGTCGGACCAGGTCAGCCAGATTACGAAGCCGGACAGCAGGAAGAAGAAGTCGACCGCCAGATAACCTTTGGCGAAGACGTCGCGCACGCCGCTGGGCAGCCCCGCGATCGACAGGCGGATGTGATAGAAGACGACGAACCATGCGGCGATCCCGCGCACGCCGGTCAGCGCGCGCAGTTCGTGAACCGGTGTACGATCCGTCACGCTGGAGATGGCACGGCACTGCGGCGCATCGGCCGGAACGACTGCTCGCTCCGCTTGCGCGCCAGATAGGTATCGAGGCCGATCTGCGCGCCGATCAGCATGTAGACGAACGGCTGGAACGCGATCGCGATGAACCCTGCGCCGAGCAGGTAGACGATGTGCCCGCTTTGCAGCGCGGCCGCGAGCGGTCCGGCCCAGGCGAATTCCCCGTCCGGGTCGCGGTAGCGGCGGCGGATGAACTCCATGCGGACGATGCCGATCAGGTTGATCGCGAGCCATATCGCAAGGCCGGGATAGCCCTGCTCGCCGAGCATTTCGAAATACGCGCTGTGATACGCGCGCGCCTTATCGACTTCGACCTTGGGGGCCTCGGCAGCGCCGGGCGTGGTCTTCAAATCGTAGCGGATGTGGTTGCCCAGATACGCGTTGAAGCCCCCGCCGAACGGGTTCGCCTTTGCGTATTCGATCGTCCATTTCCATACCGCAAGGCGCGTCGAGGCGGATTCGTCGGCGTCGTAGGTCTTGATGGTGTTCATGCGGTTGGTGAAGGTCGAGGGCAGGAACGGGATCGCCGCCAGCCCCAGCACGCCGAGCATCGCCAGATACGCGACCTTGCGTTTCACGTTGCGGATCGACAGCAGCGCGAGCAGGCCGATGCAGAGCAGCCCGGTGCGCGTCGACGTGCCGACTGGGATCAGCAGGCAGGCGAAGACGAGCGCCAGGCAATAAGCCTTTACCCGCCAGTCCGGCCGGAAGATCGTGCCGTGGTGCATGAACCAGACGATGATCGGGACGATCGCGATTGCCACCGCGCTGATCGTGCTGCCCTCGTACAGTCCTGAATTATTGTCGACCATCAGGTTCAACTGGCCGTAACCGCCGCCGCCGCTGGCGATCGTCTTGATGCCGCCGACGACGATGATCGACGATGCGGCGAGGATCATGAACAGCAGCAGCGCCTCGATCCGCACGCGCGTGCGCAGCGTCAGGGGGAGGAACGCGGCGAAGGCGAGCGCCTTCCACACCCAGTCCCATTTCTCCTTGGCCTCGACGGGAAAGTCTGCTGTGATCGTCGTGCCCCAGCAATAGAGCAGCAGCAGCACGATCAGCACCTGTCGCCCACCGACCCGCGTGTCGCGCTTGTCGTCGGCGAGGATCCACCCGCCGACCGCCAGCGCGACCGCGATCAGCGAGATCGGCACCGAATTGAGTAGCAGGTAGGTCAGCCGCTGCGGCGATACGATGTCGATATAGACATAGACGAGCACGAGCAGGAACGGCCGCTTGAACCCCATTCCGAAGAACGCGAGCAGGAACGCGATGAACGCGAGGTCACGCATCGTGGCGGGGTTTCTCGGTGGACTTGCGCTTGGTATCCGAACTGTCGTGTGGGCTGGGCTCGCGATCGAGATCGGGACGCTTGAGCAACAGGAACGCCGCAAGCATCATCAACCCGTGGCTGAGGCCGAGCGCGAGATTGTCGATCATAGGTACGGCCTCCTTTCCGGATATGCGGACATCACGGAATCGTCTGTAGGTATAGTCGGTTGACGCGCCGTTAAGCGATCTGTGGCAGGGGGATAGCACGATGCGTATCCTTCATATCCTCGATCACGGCCTGCCGCTGCAAAGTGGCTACACGTTCCGCACGCGGGCGATCCTCAAGGCGCAGGAGGCGCTCGGCTGGACTGTCGCTGCGGTGACCGGCCCGCGGCACGGTGTCGCGCCTGCCTCGGTTGAGTCGGTCGACGGGCTGACCTTCCACCGTACGGATGCCGGTGTGAAGCCGGGACCGGTCGGCGAAGCCGTCGGGATCGCGGCGTTCGCCAAGCGGATCGAGGCGGCGGTCGATGCCTTCAAGCCCGACATCCTCCACGCGCATTCGCCGGTAATCGATGCGCTCGCCGCACTGATCGTCGCGCGCAAGCGGAAGCTGCCGCTGGTCTACGAGATTCGCGCGTTCTGGGAGGATGCGGCGGTCGGCAACGGGACGGGGACGGCGACGTCGATGCGCTACCGTGCGACGCGGGCGCTGGAGACGTGGGCGGTGCGGCGGGCGGATGCGGTGGCGGTGATCTGCGAGGGCCTGCGCGGCGACCTGGTCGCGCGGGGCATCTCCAGGGACAAGATCATGGTGTCGCCCAACGGCGTCGACCTCGACCTGTTCGGCAACGCGCCGCCGCGTGACGATGCGCTGGGGGCTGAGTTGGGGCTCGACGGTGCCGACGTCGTCGGGTTCATCGGCAGCTTCTACGATTACGAAGGGCTCGACGATCTGATCGCGGCGATGCCTGCCCTACTGGCGCTGCGGCCCAAAGCTCGGCTGTTGATGGTCGGCGGCGGGCCGATGGAAGCGGCGTTGCGCGCGCAGGGGGGGGCATCGCCGGTGGCGGATGCGATCGCCTTCGTTGGGCGCGTGCCGCATCAGGAGGTCGAGCGCTATTACGGGTTGGTCGACATCCTCGCCTACCCACGCAAGCGGATGCGGCTGACCGATCTGGTCACGCCATTGAAGCCGCTGGAGGCGATGGCGCAGGGGCGGCTGGTCGCGGCGTCGGACGTCGGCGGGCACCGCGAGCTGATCCGCGACGGTGATACCGGCACGCTGTTTCCGCCCGACGATCCGCAGGCGATTGCGGATGCGCTGGCGGGGATGTTCGCGGATCGCTCGGGGTGGGACGAACGGCGCGCACGGGGGCGTGCATTCGTCCAGGAAGAGCGTAACTGGTCGTCAAACATTCGTCGCTATGCTCCAGTCTATGAACGGCTGATCGCGGCCGCGGTGCGGGAAAATTAATGGCAGAGTTTGCTCTTCGGACTTTGCAGCGCGGCAATCTGAATCGTCTGGTGCCGATCGTCGGTGCGATTGCCGGGGGCGTGATCGCGGCGGCAGGCGTGATGCTGTCGTCCGGCGATGCGCTGGAGGCGCTCGTATCGGATACGGGTATCGCGGCGCTGATCCCGATGGCGGCACCACCGCTCGGGGCGACTGCGCGCGCGATACTTTCGCTGGGGGCGGGGGCGTTGATCGCGGCGATCCTGTGGTCGTCGCTGTATTTGCTGTTCGGGCCGGGTGGGGTGTTTGCCGGTGCGCGACCGCGGGAAGACGGCGTGCCGGTGATCCGCCGCGCCGACGCGCATCCCGACGCACCGCCGCGCAAGCCTATGTCTGCGGCCGATCTCGGTACGCCGTTGATGGAGGTTGGCGTCGCGGGTTCGGCCGATGGGGCCCCGCGTGATGAACGGGCTATTCCCGCCGATCTCGACCTGCCGCTCGCCGCCTATGATCCGAAGGCGATGCGGCCGGTGCCGATGGAGCCTGCCCGGCCGGTCGCGCCGCTGGCGCAGCCAACGATGGTCGCGCCGGTGATCGAAATGTCGCCGACCGTCGAGCCGGACACGTTCGTGACCGCGCCTGTGCCGAAGCCAGTCGAGCCGCCGGTCGTCGAAACGTCCGAACCGGTGGAGGAGGTCAGCGCGCCGACGCCGATCGCCCGGCCTCTGCGTGCGCAGGCTGAGCCGCCTGTGCCGCCGACGATCGAGACGCTCTTGCAGCGACTGGAGCAGGGGGCGCTTCGTCGCGGGCGGATCGGGTCACACTGAGGTAGACGCGCACCGCTCGATCTGGCGTACCCGAGCCTGCCGAAAGCACTGTTTCTCTCTTCTTGCCTCTGATACCCATAGCTCGAAAAACATCGGGAGGGATCATGGCAAACGCCGAAACCGTTATGGGCGAGCCGGAGAAAGGCGCGTCGCGCTACGCCTGGTACGTGTTGTCGATCCTGTTCCTCGTCTACGTCCTGAACTTCGTCGACCGGCAGATCATCTCGATCCTGGCGGAGGACATCAAGCGCGACCTGGGGCTCAAGGACCAGGATCTCGGGTTCCTGTACGGCACTGCGTTCGGCGTGTTCTATTCGCTGTTCGGTATTCCGCTGGGGCGGTTGGCGGACAATTGGCACCGCGTCAGGCTGATGACGATCGGGTTGTCGCTGTGGTCGGTGATGACCGCGCTATCGGGCTTTTCGAAGACCGGCGGGCATCTTGCCGCGGCACGGATCGGCGTCGGGATCGGCGAGGCGACGGCTAGTCCTTCGGCATATTCGATTATCTCCGACTATTTCCCGAAGCGGCTGCGGGCAACGGCTTTGTCGATCTACTCCGCAGGCCTCTACGTCGGCGGCGGCTGTTCGTTGTTCATCGGCGGGTTGATCGTGCAGGGCTGGAACAAGGCCTATCCGGGTGGCGGGCCGCTCGGGCTGGTCGGCTGGCAGGCGGCGTTCATGGCGGTCGGCGTGCCGGGGCTGTTGCTCGCCGTCTGGATCGCGACGTTGAAGGAGCCGATCCGCGGGCTGGTCGAGGGGCTGCCCGAGCCGGAGAAGCATCCGGCGCCGTTCCGCGCGTTCGGGGCCGAACTGGTGACGATCGTGCCGCCGCTGACGTTGATCGGCGCGGCGATGGGGGGAGCGCGGGCGCTGGGGTACAACCTCGTTGCGCTCGCGTTGGTGGTTGCGGCGGTGTCGGGGCTGGTGGCGGCGGGCGAGCCCTGGCCGCAATGGGTGGCGATCGGGATCGGCGTGTATGCGGTGTTCTCATGGGCGTCGGCGCTGAAGCGGCGCGATCCGCCGACCTTTGCGCTGATCGTCGGCACGCCGGCGTTCCTGTGCACGGTAGTCGCGTACGGGTTGAACGCGTTCCTGAGCTATGCGGCGAGTTTCTGGGCGGCGCCCTATGCGTTGCGCGAGCTTGGCGCGACGCCGGCGTCGGCGGGGTTCATGATCGGCAGCCTTGGCGCGACCGCGGGGTTCCTCGGGCTAACGATCGGCGGCGTGGTGTCGGATCGGTTGCGGCAGGGCAACCCGGCGGGGCGGTTGTGGGTGGTGATCTTCGGCGCGGTGGTGCCGGTGCCGTTCCTGATCCTGGCCTTCACCGCGTCGTCGCCGGTCGCGTTTTATACCGGGATATTCCTCGCGCAGTTGACCGCGTCGTGTGCGCTGGGTGCGGCGGCGGCGACCACGCAGGACATGGTCTTGCCGCGGATGCGGGGGACGGCGACGGCAACGTTCTTCATCGGGACGACGCTGATCGGGCTCGCGCTTGGGCCATATATGGCGGGGCGGGTGTCGACGCTGACCGGGAGCTTGTCGATCGGGATGCTGTCGTTGTTGGTGGTGACGCCGATCACTTTGGCGTGTGCGGTGGCGGCGTATCGGCTTGCGCCTGGGGCCGAGGCTACGCGGGAGGATAGGGCGCGGGCGGCGGGGGAAGCGGTTTAACCGCTCCTGTTGAACCTATCCCGGCCACCCTCTTCCGTTCGTGCTGAGCGATGTCGAAGCACTTACGCTTGGCGCATGCCCTTCGACTACGCTCAGGGCGAACGGGGGGCAGGTCAGTACGCGAGAAATGTGCTTAGATACGAGCCCTCGATACGCCGCCTTGCGACTACTCGGTCTCTACTTAGCACGAGCGGAAGTTGCGCATGCGAATGCGCCCCTCCCGACGCGCGAGAGGGGCCACGCACTTAGCCCGCCTGGAATACCCCGCAGGCGATCCGCCCACCGCTATTACCAGCCGGGTCGGTCATCAAATCGTCCGGACCCGCATGGACCACGAAGGCCGAGCCGTCCGCGTCCATCAGCCCCGCCATCGTCGCGCCCGGAATTGTGATGCCGATCGTGCCGCGGCCGTCGGTGCCGATCACGAGGTTGGGCAGGTCGCCTTCGTGCGGGCCCTGCGGGTTCATGCTGCCGTGCTTCATGTTGGTTGGGTTCCAGTGGCCGCCCGCGGTCGTGAAGTCGGGGGCGTCGCAGCGGCCGACCATGTGGATATGCGCGCCGTGCGTGCCGGGGGGCATTGCCTTGGCGTCGAGCGTGAAGCGGAGGCCGCCGGCCACTTCGGTCGCCGTCGCGCGGCCGACATCGCTGCCGGTCGCGGTCTGGAGCGTTGCCGTGGCGCGCTGCCCGCCAGATACGGGGGCACCGGTCTCCATTCCAGTCTTCTCGCAGGCGGTCAGCCCGATAGTCGCCGCGCCGAGCAGTGCCAGTGTCGCAATCCGCATAGTGTCTCTCCCTGTTGATACTCTGGCGAACCCTCCGCCGCGCGTCAGGTTCCAAGCGCCCAGCGAGCGACGGGTTCGTACGTCGCGCCGTCGCGGCCGAGATGGCTCTCGTACAGCACGAGATGGGGTAGCGGGAAGGGCGCGCTCGACAGCGCGGCGTGGGTGGCGAGCCAGTCCTCGATCGCGAACCCGACGCCCGCCGCCCGTGCCAGCCGCGCGACGGTGATGTGCGGGAGATAGGCGCGATGTTCGGGCGGGAGGCCGGCACGAACGCACGCCTGGTCGACCTTGCGGTGGAGCGCGGCGAGCGCGTCGGGGGGCGTCACGCCGGCCCAGAGCGTATCGGTCCTTCCGCGCTTCTCGAAGCGGCCGACTCCGGTCAGCGACACGCTCGGGACCGGCGCGACGATCTGGCTCAGCGCTACCGCGACGTCCTCCGCCACCGGTCGTTCGACCTCGCCGATGAAGCGCAGCGTAACGTGCAGCTGTTCCTCGTCCTGCCAGCGCGCGGACGGCACGCCCTCAATTATGTCGAGCAAGCTCTGACGGATAGCGGGTGGCGGGCGGAGGGCGACAAAAAGGCGGATCATGGATTGCGGCAGGTTAACCGCGAACCACCATGCCGATGCAACCACTCTGCTTGAAAAGCGTCCTGTAAAAGACGATATTCACCGTAACCGGCACCATGCCGGACAAAGGAGCTGATTTCAAAATGGCTAATTGGTCTGACCCCCAGCCCCGCGCCGCGCCGTTCGGAACGTCGGCCACGGGCCAGCGTACCGAGGCCTATGACGCTGGTCTCCGTTCGTACATGCTGTCCGTGTATAACTACATGGGTTCTGCAGTCCTGCTCACTGGCATCGTCGCGATGCTGTTCGCATGGGGCGGCGCAGAATCGCCTGCCGCACAGGTGTTCATGAGCGGCGGTATCCTGAAGTACGTCATCATGTTCTCGCCGCTCGCGATAGTGTTCGGCATGAGCTACGGCCAGAACAAGATGTCGACCGGCACGATGCAGATGCTCTTCTGGGGCTTTGCCGTCCTGATGGGTTTGTCGATGTCGACGATCTTCCTGGTCTATAGCGGCACGTCGATCGCGGGTGCGTTCTTCGCCACTGCAGCCGGTTTTGCTGGTCTCAGCCTGTACGGCTACACCACCAAGCGCGACCTGTCGGCGTTCGGGACGTTCCTGATCATCGGTGTCGTCGGCCTGCTGGTCGCGAGCCTGATCAACATGTTCCTGCAGTCGGGCGTGATGCAGCTGGTCATCAGCGGCGTCGGCGTGTTGCTGTTCGCGGGCCTCACCGCCTACGACACGCAGCGTACCAAGAGCCTGTATGCGCAGGTCGCGGGTACGGACATGGTCGGCAAGGTCGTCATCATGTCGGCGCTGAGCCTGTATCTCGACTTCATCAACATGTTCATGTTCGTGCTGCGTCTGTTTGGTAGCAGCCGCAACTAACTCCCGCTAAGGGTGTGACGAACGCAGGGCTCGGCGGGACACCGCCGGGCCCTTTTCTTTTGGCTTCGGAACAGGAATGGGACGCGCAATGCGGCTCTCGATCGACGTGCGTCTGGATTACGGGATCGCGGGGGATGCCGATGTGCTCCTCCAAATCGAGGCGGCGGCGATGGCCGACCAGAAGATCGAGTCCGAGTCCCTCACTTTGTGGTCCGATAGTCCGATCCGGGCGGTGCGCGGCGAGGACGGCATCGGCCAGCGTTGCTGGTCACGCGGACATGGGCGGTTCACGGCCGAGTATAAGGCCATCGTTTCCGTAAATCGCGAGCGGGTGCAGCTCGAGCTGTATCCGGCAACGCCGCCGCGGATGCTCGATGGCGAGCTGACGCCGTATCTGATGCCGAGCCGCTATTGTCCGTCGGACCGCTTCGAGGGCTTTGTCGCGCGCGAGTTCGGCGGGCTGGAAGGCGGTCCGCTGGCGGCGGCGCTCACCGAGTGGGTGTATCAGTCGCTCGACTATCGCTGTGGATCGAGCAGCGGGGAGACGACCGCGCTCGATACGTTTGCGTCGCGCTCGGGTGTGTGTCGGGATTATTCGCATCTGCTCGTGTCGCTCGCGCGGGCGGGCGGGATCCCGGCGCGGTGCGTGTCGGCCTATGCGCCGGGGGTCGATCCGCCCGACTTCCATGCGGTCGCGGAGCTGTGGCTCGCCGGCGACTGGCGGTTGATCGATGCGACCAAGATGGCGACGTGCAGCGATATCGCGCGGGTCTGCGTGGGGCGCGATGCGACCGATATCGCGTTCATGACGGTGTTCGGGCAGGCATATCTGTGGGAGCAGACGGTGAAGGTGACGCCGCTCGATTGAGCCGCTTCCCGGGGCCCTTCGCGGGGAAACAAAGCGCACTTCGACCGTTGGTCATCGCCAAGATTAAAAAGGGACGTCGCAATGACCGACATAGACAAGAGCGCGTTGGATAGCCTGTCCGTAGCGCCCGACGACAAGGATGCGGAGGGCAAGAGCTCGGGCCGCGATCCGCGTCAGGAGGCGGGCCAGGACAAGTCGATCGGCAAGCGCCTGCAGAAGAATCCCGACAGCGCAGACGCGCGTCTCGACAACGGGCTCGACGAGTCGATGGACGGCAGCGATCCGATCTCTGCGACGCAGCCGGGGTCTGGTACCGAGCCGGCGAAGTCGTCGGGCTATGACGAGGATGCCGAGCGGGCGCTGCGCGAAAAGCAGGCGTAAGCCTCGCATCTGCTCAACGAACGGGCGTCGGTCGGCAACGACCGGCGCTTTTTTGTTGCCCAAACGCCGCGCAAGACGATCAAATCGCTTAGTTTCGTTCGGTTCGTCGCAGCCTTGTTGCAGCGCAACAGCTTTCATGGTCGCTTGGTGTTACGGAAAGATGACGCGCGATAGGGTCGTTGTTAACCATCCGAGCGCATAGTCTGCCGGTTCCTTGACGAGAGCGGGGTGACGACATGGCTTCCAGAATGAAACCGGCACAGGGGTCGACGACCCTCGCCGAGATGAAGGAATTCGCGGCTTTTCCGAGTTCGACGCAGCGGTATATCCGGCGTTCGCTCGACGTGGGGCTGGACCGTGAGGACGCGATGCAGCGCTGGTCGCGCGACGTGGTCGAGGCGGCAAGCATCCGGGCGCAGGCGCGGCTGTACAACAATCTTTCCGATCTGCGCACGATGGTGCCGGACGACAGCGGGGTTGACGCGATCGAGCCGTTCCTGGCGCCGCTGATGACGTTGGTCGCGTTCGACCTAGGGCAGGGACGGCTGACGAGTTTTTCGGCGCTGCGGTTCCTGTACGAGCGGTTGATCGGGGCTGAGGTTCGGCCCTGGCTGCCGTCTGCGTTCTGCGCGGCGGCGGCGCTGCCGCATCTGCATCCGGAACTGCGGCGCAAACTGCTTCAGTCGATCAGCGAGGCGGCGGCGACCGCGTCGGGTTGGTCGAACCGGCAGCCGGCTTTCTTTCCTTACTGGGTCGAGAAGGTGGATTCGGGGACAACCTTGGCGAGCTGAAATCTCGCGGTTAGCGAGGCGGACTGCCAGGGCGTTATCCACCCCGGCGAAGGCCGGGGCCCAATTGGAGAGGTCGCAGTAACGATGCACACCCCTTCGTTTAGCGAGGTCTCCCAATTGGACCCCGGCCTTCGCCGGGGGTGGGGTAACCAGGGGGGATCGGATCACCGACACGCACGCCATCCCATCGACCCACGGTTCGCCTGGTCGAGATGCAGGTGGTCGGCATGCGCGGCGTTGTAGTTGGGGGACAGCGTCGTCGCGAACAGCTGGCAGGCGCCGTCGCGGACTTCGCGGAGGAATGCGGCCTTGGGATCGTCGCCTTTCCAGTCTCGCGCGACGGTGATGCGCGTGCCGTCGGTCAGTCGGAAGCCGGCGATGTCGACTGCGTCGGCGGTCGAGTGTTCGCTCCAGTTGCTCGAATGGCTGCCGGCGATGCGGCGGCAACTATAGCTGCCGAAATGATCGATCGTCGCGACGCGTGCGCCGAAGTGCCGTTCGGCGGCAGGCTGGACGATGTTCCATTCCCACATCGCCAGCGCCGCGGCGACCGGACAGGCGACGCCCAACCCGGCAGGTGCGAAGGCGATCTTTCGAGCACCGCCGGTCAGGCGCACGCCGTCTGCATAGCCGCACTGCCCGTCGCCCTTGCGCGGTGGCAGGACGGTGTAGCGGACGCCGGCGCGGTCGAGCAGCGCGCGGCATTGCGGGAAATCCTCGGTCAGCGCGGTGAGCGCGCGGCCCGTGAACAGGCCGACCGGCTGGCCGAGATCGAGCGGCGCCCAAGGCAGGTCCTGCGGCCGGCCACGCAGGCCCGCCCACAGCATCAGCGCCAGCGTCGCGATGACGACCAGCGCCACCAGCCACCCGATCGTCCTCCGCACCGCGCGCATGTCAGCCGCGCACCGCGTCCGACATCGGCTCCGACGTTATCGGATAACCGAGGTCGTCGGGGATGCAGAGATACTCGACGCCGTTGCGTATCTCGGTCCACGGCGTGACGGTGCGGATCGGATGCGCGCGGGCGTTAGCGACCGCGGCGTCGAAATCGGCGAACTGCGCGAGGCGTTCGAGATTGCGGCGGGTCGGGAAGATGATCGTCGCGTGTCCGGCATCGGTCTCGGCGAGAATGTGCGCGGCGGTTGCCCAGAACAGGTGGACATTCTCGGTCTCGTCGACCCGCGGGGCGGGGGCGTCGGCGGGCAGGCGGGCGAGATAGAAGCGCGTGTCGAAGATGCGCGCGTGGGCGTGTGCTGGCCGCCAGCGGGCGAAATATTCCAGTGCATCGAGATCGAGGGACGTGTCTGCGTCCGCCAGTGCTTCACCGAACGCGGTTCCGGCGTGAAGGGCGGCGCGCAACCGCTCGAAGGCTTGAATAGAGGGCATCGGTGACAGGCCGATCGGCAGGCCGGCCTCCTCGATCGTTTCGCGGATCGCGGCGATGCGCGCGGCGGTTTCGTTGTCGGGCGAGCCTAGCACCGCCGCCAGCGCGTGGTCGCCGGGATCGACGCGGCCGCCAGGGAATACCAGTGCGCCGCCCGCGAACGCCATCGCCTTGGCACGCTCGACCATCAGCAGTTCCGGGGGGCCGGCTGGCGTGTCGCGGAAGATGACGAGCGTCGCGGCGGGGATGGCGGAGGGGAGCGCGTCGGTCATTGGCTTTGGTAACGCGCGAGGGCGGGATCGGGTAGCGTCGTGGGGTGGAGCGGGCATGCTCCTGCGTCCCAATTTTGCGAAGGCTGGTCTTGCGCAGGCATGGTCGCTGCACCGACGGAATTGCTTACCCTCGGAAAGTTCATGATCGTATCGTGAGGCTTGCCGATATGGGGCCCCGCCTCCGCGGGAATGACGGTGGTGGTCAGTCTTCGAGCATCGCCGACAGGGCAGGCGACAAATACTCCTGCGCGGTGCCGTCGATCTCGGTGACGAGGCGGGCGGCGATGCCGTGATTGCGCGCGAGGTCGAGGCCGTCCGGCCCCAGCACGGTGAGTGCGGTTGCCCAGGCGTCGGCGTCGAGCGCGGTGTGGTGGATAACGCTGGTGGATACGACGTGCGTTTCGATCGGGCGTCCGGTGCGTGGATCTAGCGTGTGAGCGCCGCGGCGGTAGTCGCCGGAGGTTGCCACCGCTTGGCCGTGGAGCGCGATCCGGAGCGGGGGGAGTGTCAGCCCTGGGGGGCTTTCGAGGTCGACCCACCAGGGATCGCCGTCCGGCTTGATCCCGCGACCGACGAGTTCGCCACCGATCTCGATTAGCGCGTTGGCGATGCCGACGTCGTGCAGCAGGTCGGCGATGGCGTCGACCGCGTGGCCCTTGGCGATCCCCGACAGGTCGAGCGCGATGCCGCCGGGTTGGCGGAGGTGCGCGCCGGTGGCGGCGAACGAGAGCCGGGACCAGCCCGATGTCGC
Organism: Sphingomonas sp. NFX23; assembly: GCF_049887795.1. NCBI lineage: Bacteria > Pseudomonadati > Pseudomonadota > Alphaproteobacteria > Sphingomonadales > Sphingomonadaceae > Sphingomonas > Sphingomonas sp. NFX23. Next base: position 656,952 of record NZ_JAGEKH010000003.1, on the reverse strand, counting down.
GCGCGCTTTCTCGATTTCGAGCGTGCCGGGGGGGCAGACGACGGGGATGGGGCCGAACCCCCAGGCATCGACGAGCCTGCCGATCGTCGGATCGAACGCGCCGTCGGTTATCTCCGCGATCGCCAGGCCGCGCGTCATGACGTGTGCGAAGTCGGGTGGGAGCGTCGTCCAGGTGCCGCCCGGCGACCGGTTGAAGCGGGACAGCAGCGAATCCGATGCCCAGTGGCTCATCTCCGCAACGAGCCCGGCCAGCCGCGCGACGATCACGGCGCGGATCGACGACGGATCGGTGCCGGCGGGCGCGGCGAAGCGTACGCTCCACGACGTCCCCATCGTCTCGCCGTGCAGATCGAGCACCACCGCCGACGGATCGCGCGCCGCGAACGCCGCGGCGTCGATCGTCGGCGGCAGCGCGATCCTCATGCCGTCAAACTCATGCCGCCAAACTCATGCCGAACGCCTCAGGGCGTAAGCACTTCGAGCGTCGTGACGTAGCTCATCCGCCGTTCGGTTGCCCGCGGCGAAGTCGCTTTGGCGTCGGCCAGCGTCGCGTTGAGCCAGTACATCCCGGCGGTCGGCCACGAGACGCTGAGCACGCCGTCAGCGCCGGTGGTCAGCTCGCGTGCACCCTCTTCATTGCGATAACGCTTGCCGCCTGGGATCACCGTCACCTTCAGCCCCGTCGCGGGTTTGCCGTCGACGAGGAAGCGGAACTTGGCGGTCTCGCCCGCGACCAGCTCGTCGGGGTGGGTGATCGGCGCGAACTCGAGGCCCTTGCCGGTCGGCTTGAAGACGGTGGTGGTCGGCGCGCCCGCGGTCACGAAGATCTCGTTGCGGCCCGACACCTCGGTGACCTTAACGTCGGTCGCGTTGGCGGGGATGTCGGCGACGGTCAGCGGGGCAGGCGCGTTCGGCTGCGGCGGACCACGACGACCGCCGAGGCGCTTCTCGACGCCATCGACCTTGAAGCTGCCCATGACGGCGGACATCTGCGTGCCGATCTTCCACGTGCCGGGCTTGTCGAGCTTCACGTCGAATACCGAGCGATAGCGCCCGGTTGCGCCGTTCTGCAGTGCGCCTTCGCTACCGTCGGGCTGCCAGACCTTCATGCCGTCGAGGCGAAGCGGCTGGTGATCGAAGAAGAACAGGTCGTTCGAGACGGCGGCGTCGACCGTGACCCAGCCATCGGTCCCTGAGAACACGGTGGCCGACGGCAACAACCACATGCGGTGCGCCGACAGTGCGGCGGGGATCGACAGCAGCGCAGCGGCGGCCATCAGGCGTGCAACAAAAGGCTTCATGCTGTGATCCTTAGCGGGCGGAGATGGCGACGGCGCCGAGCTCGGTCTTGCCCGTGGTGCGGGCTCCGGCGGTAAGCGGTACGGAGACGAGTTCGCGACCACCGGTCTCGCGCGCAGCCTCGACGTTGAGGACATACTGGCCGGGTTTGACGTCGGCGGGCAGGGGGATGGTGTACTGGCCCGGCGTCCGCGTCGCGCCGCTGACGCCGTCGGCGGGCATCGTCATGCTGCGGCCGCCCTTGCGCCACCAGGCGCGCAGGTCCGCGAGCCATTTGGTGCCGGGATCGTTGCCGCGCTTCTTAAGGTCGTACCAGACCGCCAGCGTCCGCGGCGCGCCCCCACCGACCGGCTCCAGCCACACCGCGACATAGGGGCGATGATATTCGGCGACGTCGAGCCGCGGAATCGTGATCGTCACCGCACCGGGCGGCGCTGCAACCGCAGGCGACAACAGGGCAGGCGCGGTGATCGCCCCGCCGAGCAACAGGAACGCGGTAGGACGCATGGCGAAACCCCTCAATGGATGAACAGGATGGCGAGCAAGACGGGAAGCGCGAGCCCGGCCGCGACGATCGGCCAGGTCGAAGGCCGGTGCCGCGCGTGGAGTTGCAGCAACAGCAGCCCGGTAAGCGTAAACAGGATGCACGCGCCCGCGAAGACGTCGATGAACCAGAACCACGCCGCGCCCGCGTTGCGACCCTTATGCAGGTCGTTCAGATAGGAGATCCAGCCGCGATCGGTGGTTTCCGCGGTGATCGCGCCGGTCGCGCGCGCGATGCTGACCCAGCCGTCGCCGCCGGGGCGGGGCAAGGCGACATAGGCGTCGCTATCGGACCATTCGACGGGCTTGCCGGCGGGATCGAGCCCGACCGCGGTGACGACCGCCTTAGCCACGGGAACGGGAAGCGGCGCGTCGGCGGTATGCGGCGCGCTCAGCATGTGGAGCAGCGAGCGCGGTAACGTGCCGCTTTTCTCCACGACGACCGGTTTGGCACCGATCGATGCCGCGTGATTGAGCGTGATGCCGGTGATCGCGAACAGCAGCATCGCGGTCAGCGACAGCGCCGCGCTGATCCAGTGCCAGCTGTGCAATTGCTTGAGCCACCAGCTTCGCCACTTGCGTTTGCGCTTGGCGATCGTCGCGGGCGACGGGGAAGTTTGGGAGGCGTTCACAGTCGTCCGCCTATCGGCTCGCGACAGGCAGATCAAGGCTATTGAGAATAGTTAGCAGAAAAGGCGGGTGGTGCCTCGACGTTTCGTACGTCGAGGCACCAGCGATCAGCCCCCGCGGCGCGCGCGTTCGGCCATCTCGTTCAACTGCACGACGGCTTCCGGAAAGCGATGATCGGCTTCGGCATTGCGCAACGGCCGAACACGTTCGACGAGTATCTCGTTAGGCGTCGGCTGCTGCGTCCAGAGCGTCATGACCTCATCCGCAAACGCCTCCAGCGGCATATAGCCGGGACGCGTTTCCTGCCCGGGGGTAAGGCCGGTCTGTACGCCGGGGGGTGCGATCTCGATCACCTCGACCTTGCCGTCCAGAACGCGACGCAGGGACACGGTGTAGGAATGGATCGCCGCCTTGGTCGCCGAATACGTGGGGGCGGCGGTCAGCGGGACATAGGCAAGCCCAGACGTCAGGTTGACGATCGTGCTGCCGGATTGCGCTGCAAGATGATCGACCAGCGCGTTGGTCAGTCGGATCGGACCCAGCAGATTGGTGACGATCGTCGCCTCCGCATCGGTCAGATCACGGCGGGTCGCGGCGTCCTCCAGCTTCATGATGCCGGCATTGTTGACCAGAACGTTGAGCGCGGGATGTTCGGCAATTAGGCGCTGCGCAAAGTCCTCGATCGCGGCGGGATCGTCGATGTCGAGCGTCATCGCGCTCATGTTCTCGCGCCCCGCGATCGTCTCGTCGAGCGCTTCCTGACGTCGGCCGGCAACGATCACCGCGTTGCCCGCATCGTGGAGACGCTGCGCCAGCGCGGCGCCGATACCCGACCCGCCGCCGGTGATGAGGATGGTGTTGCCGGTCGGATTCATGCCGCGTCTCCTGATGATAGCGGCCGTACAACGCAGGCGATGCGCGTTCGGTCCCCATCGATCAGGGGGCGGCTTCTACATAACCTCGACCGGACTCGCCGAAGCCGGATGGCGTTGATCGCGTACCGTATTCCGACGAACGCTGACGATCACCGCGACGAGGCCAAGCGCCGACGAGACGGCACCCGCCATCGCCACCGCCGGATACCCGAACCCTGCCGCAATCACGCCGCCGCCGACCGCCGCGCCGATCGCATTGCCCAGGTTGAACGCACCGATGTTCATGGCGGATGCGAGGTTGGGCGCGTCCGCCGCGGCATGCATCACGCGGATCTGCAGCGGCGGAACGAGCGCGAAACTCGCGATACCCCAGAGGAAGATGAGGATCGCGGTCGGAATCTTGAACGGCATCAGCAGTGCGAACACGATCAGGATCGCCGTCAGGGAGGCGAGCGTGATGATCAACGTCTTGTCGACCGAGCGATCGGCGAAACGGCCGCCGAGCCAGTTGCCGAGCGTCAGCCCCAGGCCGTAGGTCACCAGCATCGCGGTGATGTAGCCGAGCGAGGCGTGAGTCACTTCGCGCAAGATCGGCGTGATGTAGGTGAACACGGTGAACATCGCGCTCGCGCCCACCACGGTCAGGCCAAGCGCGCCGAGCACGGGGCCCCGTGTCAGCACACGCAGTTCCGCCATCGCATCGCTGCCCTCGGGCGCAGGCAAAGCCGGCAGCGTCAGCCGCAGCGCCGCCATCGTTGCCACGCCGAGTGCCGATATGCCCCAGAACGACGCGCGCCAGCCGAGATGGTCGCCTGCCCAGGTCGCGAGCGGCACGCCGACGACGTTCGCGATCGTCAGGCCCATGAACATCGCCGCCACCGCGCCCGCGCGCCGTTCCGCCGGCACGAGGCTGGCCGCGACGATCGACCCGACGCCGAAGAACGCGCCGTGGTTGAACGAGGTCAGGATCCGCGCGGCCATCAGCATGCCGTAGCCGGTCGATACCGCCGCGAGCAGGTTGCCAATGGTAAAGATACCGGCGAGTGCGATCAGCAACGTCCGCCGCGGCACCCGCCCGGTGGTCAACGTCATCAATGGCGCACCAATAACGACGCCGAGCGCATAGGCGCTGATCAGCAATCCCGCGGTCGGGATCGACACGCCGAGATCGCTCGCGATGACGGGAAGCAGCCCCATCGGCGCGAATTCGGTCACGCCGATGCCGAACGCGCCGACGGCGAGGGCCAGCAGGCCGGGATTGAGTTTCATGATGTCGTTCCTCAGACCAGCGCGGGGTTCAGCCGGGCGAAACCCTCTTGCTGGCGATAGGGCGTATGGGGGTAGGGCGGCAGCACATCGCTGGCCGTATTGAGCACAGCGACCTGTGCGGCCGTCAGTTCCCAGCCGACCGCCCCCAGATTGTCGCGCAACTGGGCTTCGTTGCGTGCGCCGATGATGACGGACGATACGGTCGGGCGGCGCAACAGCCAGTTGATCGCGACCTGCGGCACCGTCTTGCCCGTCTCCGCCGCGACCGCCTCGAGCGCGTCGATCACGCGGTAGAGGTGCTCGGCCTCGACCGGCGGTGCGAACTGTTCGGTGTCGTGCAGGCGGCTGCCCGCGGGGATCGGCCGGTCGCGCCCGATCTTGCCGGTCAGGCGACCCCAACCAAGCGGGCTCCACACCAGCGCGCCGACTCCCTGGTCCGCGCCGACCGGCATCAGGTCCGCCTCGTACGCGCGGCCGATCAGCGAGTAATAGACCTGGTGCGCGGCCAGCCGCGGCGAGCCGTGGCGGTCGGCGATGCCTTGCGCCTTCATCACCTGCCAGCCTGGATAGTTGGACACGCCCGCATAGCGGATCTTGCCCGCAGCGATCAGCATGTCGAGCGTGCCCATCACCTCCTCCGTCGGGGTCGATGCATCGAAGGCGTGAAGTTGGAGCAGGTCGATGTAATCGGTTCCTAACCGCCGCAACGAATCCTCGACCGCGCGGATCAGTCGCGACCGCGACGCGCCCCAATCCTGCGGGCCGTCACCCATCGGCAGGCCGGTCTTGGTCGAGATCAACACCCGGTCGCGCCGCCCCCTGATCGCCGCGCCGAGCACGGACTCCGAGGCACCGTTCGAATAGACGTCGGCGGTGTCGAACAATGTCACGCCCGCTTCCAGGCAGACATCGACCAGCCGCCGTGCTTCGGTCTCGTCGCTGCGTCCCCATGCGCCGAACAACGGCCCGGTGCCGCCGAAGGTCGCGGTGCCGAAGCTCAACACGGGAACGCGCAAGCCCGATGATCCCAATTGCCGATAGTCCATGTGCGTATCCCCGATGTTCGCGTTGGTGCATAGATGGACGGTATGGTGCCCCCTTATTAGACGATGTGACGGCGAAGGATTTGTGACGTGGACGCAAAGATCGGGATAGGCGCCGACCGGGCCCGTGCGCTGGAGATCTTCGCGACGGTGATGCGCGAGGGCAGTTTCTCGGGGGCTGGGCGCGCGCTGGGGCTGACGCCATCGGCGGTGGCGCGGTCGATCGACCGGATCGAGACACGGCTTGGCGTGCGGTTGCTGCTGCGCTCTACGCGGGCCCTGACGCCGACCGTCGAGGGGCAGGTCTATCTGCAGACCGCGCGGCGGATTCTTGCCGACCTGGACGACGCGGAGCAGCAGATCGCCGATCAGGGCGCGCCGCGCGGGCGGCTGCGGATCAGCGCCGCGCTATCGCATGGGCGGTTGTGCATCGTGCCGTTGCTGGGCGAGTTCGCGCGTTCGTACCCGCATATCCTGGTCGATTTCGCGCTGACCGATACGCTCGTCGATGTCGCGGGCGGGCAAGCGGACGTCGCGGTCCGCTTCGGTCCGCTGGCCGACAGCCTGCTGACCGCGCGCAAGCTGGGCGAAAGCGGGCGCGTCATCGTCGCGGCGCCCGACTATCTCGCACGGTGCGGGACGCCGATGGTCCCCGAAGACCTGCACACGCACAATTGCCTCAACTTCAACTTTCGTCGCGTCGAACCGGTTTGGCCATTCCGCCGCGACGGGCAGGATATCGCGTTGTCGGTGAAGGGCAATATCGAGGCAAACAACGGCGAGACGCTGGGCCAGCTTGCCTGTGCGGCGGTCGGAATCGCGCGTGTCGGCGCGTTCAGCGTCGTCGACGACATCGCCGCAGGACGGCTCGTGCCCGTACTCGAGGACTTCAACCCTGGCGATGTCGAGCAGATCCACGCGGTGTTCGTCGGCGGCACGAACACGCCGGCGCGCGTGCGCGTGTTCGTCGACTTCCTCGTCGCCCGGCTGGCCAACTAGGCGATCGGACGGTCAGCGCTCAATCGAGAGTATGCGCGCATAGCCTTCCAGTTGCAGCGCGCGGTCTCGCGTCAGGATTGTTCCGGCGGCCGCCTCCATCGGGACGTACATCGTGCCGCTGCGGGTGGCGTAGATAGCAGTTCGCGCCCTGTCCTCGGCATCCCGGAAGGTGATCCAGGCCCTTTGCGATTGGCGCAGGGATTGCGCTGCCGAGGCAGGGAGCCGCCGCAGCAGTGCCGCGTACGCAAGGTTCAGGCGCCGATCATAGTCGCGCAGCGCTGTAGCTTGGCATTCGGTCTGGCCGGCGGTGGAGGCGTTGGATTCGCGCTCGAGGCAACGCGCCAAGCTGGTGCCGGTAGGATCACCCGACGGCATTGCGGCAAGGTCGGCGGGCGATGCCAGCAGCGTCAGGAGAAGCCATGCGCGGGTCATCGGTTCGCCTCGATGCGGGTCGATCCGCGGCAATCTGTTCGATAGAAAAATGGGCCGGTGTTACCCGACCCATTTCACTTAGTTGCTGTCGGAGTTGTTGTCGTCTTCATGGTCGACGATCAGGTACGTCACGCCAGCGACGATGCCGACGCCGATGATCAGCGGAACAATGCTCACGCCCGTGAGATTGCTCGCCTTCTTCGACGACGTGCCTGCACGAACCGGCGACGCGACCGAGAGCGACTGTGCCGAATTGGCGACAGGCGCGGCGTTGGCCGCAACTGGCAGGGCAGTCATGGCGACGGCGGACGCGCCGAGAATCAATGTTTTAATCATAAGTCACTCTTCTCATGGAACAGCCGTTGCGGCTGCGGGGCACCAACGATTCCAGACCGAGTGAGTTCCTGATGATAACATGTCCGGATCGGACAGATAATTGTAGCGGTTATTGATGCGGACTAGTTGCTTACGACGAGGAGAATTCGACGCTCAAACCCAACCGATTTGGTTTGAGATACTTGATGCGTATTTCTCAAGTGCCTCGAATGATGTTCTAATTAGCTGAAATATTTGTATAAGACGGTCGGTCCGGTGTTGCTTCCGCATCCGCATGGGCGGTGATGGCTTCGCAGAGCGCGTGTGTCGCCAGAATGTCTGCGGCCGGGGTGGTACGGCCCGCGCGTGCTGCCGTCAGAAAGTCGGCGCACATCGCTTCGAAGCCACGCTGACGGCCGACGGAAGTCCAGTCACCGCGCCGGTGGTGGCACTCCGTGCCTGCCGAGCGCACCAGTTCCGCCATGTTCCGGACCGACTGCCGCACGCCGTTCCCGATCACGTCCAGTCGTTCTTCATCGAGCCCGCTATCCCGGTGCATCGTGCCGATGGCCGTATAGCCGTCGCCGGCCAGCATCAGCGTCACCGCTTTGAGCAGTCCATGCTCGACATGAGTCTCGATCGTGCGGCGTTGCACTGGGGCAGGCGCCAGAAACAGCAGCGTGTCGACGACATGGATGAAGTCGTCGAACACCACTTTGCGCGGGGTGTCGGCCTGTCGGTGACGGTGCTTTTCCATGACGATCAAGCTCGGGCCGGTACCACGAAGCGCCGCATAGTCCGGCGCGAACCGGCGGTTGAACCCGACTGTCAGGAGGGTCTCTTGGTGTTCGGCCAGCGCCACAAGCTGTTGGGTTTCAGCAAGATTGTCGGCGAGTGGCTTGTCGACGAAGGTGGGGATACGCCGCTCCAGCAACAGTCGAACGAGGGCCGGATGCGCACCGGTCGCGGCGTGGATGAAGGCCGCGTCGAAGGTCGCCGCCGCCAATGCACGCTCTACGCTGGCATGGAGGTGGGGCACGCGGAACGAACGTCCGGCTTCACGGAGAACCTGCTGATCGCGCGTCGCCAGATGCAGCTCCAGTTCGGGGTTGGCCGCCAGCACCGGCAGATACCCCTTGTGAGCGATGTCGCCCAATCCCGTCACCAACACGCGCATCGCGACCTCCGAATTGTCAATTCCGGTGCGCTAGATACCGCAATCGCGCTCCGTGCCGATACGTCGCTCCCGCGTGGCTGACGATTTACGCATGCGCAACAGAACCGACCCGGCCTTGCGACGTTGGACTGGGAAAGGAGACCTGAAATGCTGATTCTAGCGTTTGCCCTCACCCTGGCCGGCTCATCCGACCTCGACCGCTGCCTCAACACCGGGGAGGCCGCACAGGGTATCACCCCAGCGATGGCGGCCTGTTTCGGCGCGGATTACAAGCGGGCAGATGGGCGACTGAACAGGACCTATGCCGCCGCCATGAAACGGTTGCCGTCTGCGCGTCGCGCCGCATTGCGCACGTCGCAGCGCGCCTGGATCAAGCAGCGCGACGCTGCCTGCCCGCTCGATCAAGGCGACGGCGTCGGCACGATTGAACGCCTGAACCATCCCGCCTGCCTGACCAAGCAGACCGATCGGCGCACCGCGTGGCTTGCGCGCTACCGCTGATGTGATTCCTGCCGCAGCCGATTGGAAGCGGAGCGGGGTCTGAGAGAGACTTCAGTCCGGTGAGATCGTCTATCCGGGCAATCCGGTTCTCAATGCGACGCTGTTCCAGTCGACGGCGCGCCGGGACCGGTCCGAACGACCCGGATCAAGCCGCTAGCATGCTGATGGTGGCGCGGTTGCGGCCGTCAAGCTTGGATTGATACAACGCCATGTCCGCCGCCTGGATGAGTGTCGCGCCATCCCGGTCCATGGCGTCGGACCAGGTCGCGATGCCGAACGACATGCTAGTCGAGCCCAGCGTGCGGTTGCCGTGTCGGACGGCCAGTTCCGCTATGGCGCGTCGCACGGTCTCGACACGACCGGCAAGCGCTTCCGCGGTCGTGCCCGGCGCGATGATCGTGAACTCCTCGCCGCCGAAGCGGCAGATGACATCGCCGTCGCGGAACCGGCTGCGCATCTCCGCCGCGACCATCTGCAGCACAGAGTCGCCGGCATCGTGGCCGAACTCGTCGTTGAACCGCTTGAAATGATCGATGTCGCACATGACGAGGCTGAGCGGAGTTCCCGCGCGCGAGGATCGGGCGATCTCCAGCTTGAGCGTTTCTTCCATGTAGCGACGATTGAACAGGCTGGTGAGCGGATCGCGGATCGTCTGCTCGCGCAGCGATCGCTGCAAGCGGTGGTTGACCAGCGCGGATGCGATGTTCTCGGTCAGCACGTTCATCCGGAAGCGGTTCTCGGCTCCGATCCTGCCCTGGAGATAGAGCACGCCGATGACCTCGCCGCCCGCGAGCAGGGGTTCGCAGTGATACACCTCGTTCTCCGCGACATGCCCGCAGACGATTTCTCGGCTGGGGTCTTCGACCGAGTGGCTCTGGCCGCGACGCAGCGCCCAGCACCGCTCCGGCGCAAAGCCTTCGATCGGCACGGTGATGCCGCCCCAGCTCGCGACGGGGGCAAGGCAATTGCGCGAGTTGTTGTGTGCGTACAGCGCGCCGGGGATGTCGGGGAGCACCTGTGGTACGAACACTCGGACGATCTGCGCCAACTCGTCGTCGGTGCGCGCGGCCTGCATGCGATGCGCCATGCCGCCGAGCAGTTCGATCACGTCGCCGCGTTCACGCAGCGACTTCGTGTTCTGCTCAAGTTCGGTGTTGACGATCTGCAATTGCCGCTCGCTGGTGCCCTGGTCTGCGACGGCACCCCTTAATCGGTCGGCCATCGCATTGTAGCCGACGGCAAGGCGGGTAAATTCGCGCGATCCCATCGCAGTATCGATGCGGGCGTCCTGTTCGCCGCTGCCAAGCGCGGTCATCGCTCGCATCATGGTCGCCAGGGGGCGGCGGATCGCCCGAACGAGCAGTGCAAAGCTGCCGACGACGACGAGGGCGACGGCGATCGCGCCGAGTATCGCCAGTCTCTTGCCGCTTTCCAGCCGCTGAACCGCCGCGTCCTGCCGCGTGGACTGGAGCGCGCGTTCCTCGTCGAGAAAGCCCTGCGCGCGCACGCTGATCGCATCCATCAGTTCGCGGCCGCGGCCACTCGCGATGACCGTGACTGCGCCGGAAAAATCACCCCGGCGGGCAAGATTCAACGGTTGCAGCAAAAAGGCGGAGCGTTCCTTCATCAGCAACGCGATTTCCTGCGCCCGTGCATGCTGAAGCGGATTGTCGTCGGTCTGTTCAACGACTCGGGCGATGGTTCGGGCAGCGCTATCCACACGTTCGGCGTACGACCGAGCATAGGCTGGATCGCGCGTGATGACGAAGCCACGCTGGCCGGATTCGGCCTCGCGCAGATCGCCCAGCGCGGCCTCGGTCGTCTCGATGATCCCGGCGGAATGCGCGGCCCAGTGAACACTCTGGCTGGCCTGATACGACGCATCGGCGAGGAGCCCCGCCAAAGACGCCAACGCGATGAGGACTATGAGCCCGATCGCGGTGATACGCGCTGTCAGCGATACGAACATCGCGCATGCTTATCCCCAAGAGCTTAGCGTTTGGTTACGCTGCGAGGGACCGGCCTTGTTTCGTCCGCGGGAAAAGAGGCGTGCCCGATAAAATCTGTGCGAACGGCTCGCTCGGAAAAGGGCAAACCGCTGGAGACCGACTCTTAACGGGCTTCCGCTGTGTGCGGTCATCCAGTCATGGATCGCGGCTCAACCAAACCCGCTCAACTGGTCCGCCGAAGCACGCACGGGGTTGCCATCCCGGCCCCCGCATCGGCATAGGCGCGCGTTCATTGAAGGACGACGCGATGCAGACGGACGCTGGCGGCCCCGCTTTGGGGCTGGATTTCGGCACGACCAACAGCGTCGTGGCGCTGGGGACGCGCGGCGGGACGCCCGAACTCGTGACGTTCGCCGCCCCTGCGGAGACGAGCCCGGTATTCCGTTCGGCGCTGTGCTTCTGGCAGGACGACAGCGGCAAGGGGCTCGCGTCGGATGCAGGGCCGTGGGCGATCGCGGAATATATGGAGTACCCGCTCGACAGCCGGTTCATCCAGTCGTTCAAGTCGGTCGCGGCGATGAAGACGTTCGAGCAGGCCTCGGTCTTCGACAAGCGTTATCGCTTCGAGGAGATGGGCCAGCTGTTCCTCGAAAAGTTGATTTCGCACGCCGACGGCAAGCTCGATACGCGGCCGCACCGGATCGTGGTCGGGCGGCCGGTCGAATATGCCGGCGCGCGGCCTGACGAGGCGCTCGCGCGGACGCGGTATGACGCGATGTTCAAGGGCTTCGGCGCGGAGATCCATTACGTCTACGAACCGCTCGGTGCGGCGTACAGCTACGCGACGCGGCTGACCGAGCCGGCGACCATTCTGGTGGCGGATTTCGGTGGCGGTACGAGCGACTTTTCGGTGGTGCGCGTGGCCGAACCGGGCGCGGCGCGGCGGTGTACGCCGCTGGGTCACGCAGGCGTCGGGATCGCGGGCGATCGGTTCGATTACCGGATCCTCGACCGGCTGGTGCTGCCGATGCTGGGCAAGGGCGGCGCGTACAAGTCGTTCGGCAAGGAACTGGAGATCCCGCGCGCGTATTTCGCCGACTTCGCGGACTGGTCGCGGCTGGCGTTGATGCGCAACCGCAAGACGATGACCGAGCTGGAGCGGTTGCAGAAGACCGCGGTCGATCCGGACGCGATCGGGCGGATGATTGCGGTGATCGAGAACGAACTTGGCTATCCGCTGTATGATGCGGTCGGGTCGCTCAAGCGCGCGCTGTCGAGTGGTGAGGAGGCGCATTTCCACTTTGCGGGCGCGGGGCTGGAGATCGAGGCGGACGTGACGCGCGCGCAGTTCGAGGGCTGGATCGCCGACGACGTCGTGCGGATCGAGGCGGCGGTCGACCGGGCCTTGGAGGTGGCGAACGTCGGTGGCGGCGAGATCGACCGGGTGTTCCTGACCGGTGGATCGTCGCTGATCCCGCGCATCCGGCGGATCTTCGTCGAGCGGTTCGGCGAGGCCGCGATCATGAGTGGCGGCGAACTGACGTCGATCGCGCATGGGCTGGCCTTGATTGGCGAGCAGGACGATATCGCGGCTTGGTCGGCATGATCCCTCGCGTACTCCTTGGGACGGCGCAGGTGCCGGGTGGGGGTGAGCTCCGGTTGCTCCAGCGTGGTGCCGAGTTCTCGATCATGCTCGGTGTGAACGAGTTGATGAACAGCCGGCTGAGCGGATCGGAAGAGGCGCTGGCGGAGCAGGCTTGCGAGCGAATCGGTGGGCGGCCGGGTGTTCGGATGCTGATCGGTGGGCTTGGGATGGGGTTTACCCTCCGCGCGGCGCTGGCTCGGCTTGGGCCTGACGCGGAGGTAGTTGTGGCGGAGATCGTGCCGGCGGTGATCGAATGGGCGCGCGGGCCGATGGCGGCGCTGCACGGGGACAGCCTGACCGATCCGAGGACGCGGATCGTCGAGGGCGATGTCGCCGCGGCGATCGCGGAGGGTGATTGGGACGCGATCCTGCTCGATGTCGATAACGGACCCGACGGGATTTCGCGGCCGGGTAATGACCGGCTTTACGGCGCGCGCGGGTTGTCTCAAGCACGTGCGGCGTTGCGACTGGGCGGCGTGCTCGCCGTATGGTCTTCTGCGCCAAGCAAGCCGTTCGCCATGCGACTTGTCGAAGCGGGCTTCGCGGTCGACGAGGTTATCGCGCGGGCTACGCGGAAGGGCGGCGCGCGGCACACGATCTGGTTCGCTACCAAGCCATGATCTGGCGGTGGGCCGTCTTGATCGCGCTGTCGGCGGTGATCGCGGGGCTGCTGGAGCTGGCCGGGCTGCCTGCGGGGTTGCTGCTCGGACCGATGGTCGCCGCGGTCGTGCTGGCGGTGCGGGGATGGTCGCTGAGCGTGCCGACGTCTGCGTTTCGCGGCGCACAGGCGGCGGTCGGGACGCTGATCGCGGGGTCGATCACGACCGGGATCGTCGCGACGGTGGCGGATCACTGGCCGGTTTTCCTAATGGTCAATTTCGTCACGCTCGCGGCGAGCAGCGTGCTTGGATACTTGCTGAGCCGGTGGCAGGTGCTTCCGGGGACCGTCGCGGTGTGGGGATCGACGCCGGGCGCGGCGAGCGCGATGGTGTTGATGGCGCAGGCCTATGGCGCGGATTCGCGGCTGGTCGCGGTGATGACCTACACGCGGGTGGTGAGCGTGGCGGTGGTCGCGTCGGTGCTGGCGGCGGTGATGGTCGGCGGTGGGAGCGGGCATCATGTCGCGGCGACGTGGTTCGCCTCTGTAGACCCGGTCGCCGTGCTGCGGACGATCGCGATTGCCGGTGTCGGTGCGAGCGTTGGCGTCGTGCTGAAGCTTCCCGCCGGCGCGCTGCTCGGGTCGCTGGTCGCTGGGGCGGCGCTCAACGTCACCGGCGTTGCGCAGCCAGTGTTGCCGCAGTGGCTGCTGGCGATCAGCTATGCGGTGGTGGGGTGGCGGATCGGGCTGTCGTTCACGCGCGATACGTTGCGGGTGGCGGGCAAGGCGATGCCGCGGATCCTGTTGTCGGTGGCGTTGCTGATCGCGTTCTGCGGCGGGATCGCGGCGGCGTTGACGCGCTGGTGGGGGATCGATCCGGTCACCGCGTATCTGGCTACGAGCCCGGGAGGAATGGATTCGGTCGCGATCATCGCTGCGTCGAGCCCGGTGGACGTGCCGTTCGTGATGGCGTTGCAGGTGTTGCGGTTTCTGGGGGTGTTGCTGATCGGGCCGCCGCTCGCGAAGTTCGTGGTAACGCGGCAGGGCAGAGTGCCGCCGCCGGGTATTCCGACTTAGATTGAGAGGTCTTGCCCGATCGATCCGTCACCCCGGACTGGTTCCGGGGTCCACCGTTCCGCATACTCATCGGCCGTTGACTGTGCGGGACCGTGGATGCCGGAACAAGCCCGGCATGACGGAAGACTGGTTGGGCATCGCTTGAGCGCTATCAGCCCTTCGTCGGGCGATACGCCTCGACGTCGATCTCGTGGCGCTTGAGCTTGTCGTAGAATGTCTTTCGCGGAATGCCGAGTGCGGCCAAGGCCGAGCGGACGTCGCCGCTGACCTGTTGGAGCACGGCGCGGATCGTCGCTTCCTCGAACTTGTCGACGCGGGCGGGGAGGGGGATGCCGTCTTCGTCCGCCGCATCCTCGGCCTCGACGCGCAGCACTAGGCGTTTCGCGAGGTTGTCGAGTTCGCGGACATTGCCGGGCCAGTCGTGCTGGCCGAGATAGGCAAGCGTCGCGGTGTCGATCGTCGGCACCTCGCGGCCGAACCGCTCTGCCGCCTGATGGAGCAGGTGGCCGAACAACAGCGGTATGTCGTCGCGGCGTTCTCGCAAGGGCGGGATGCGGAGGCGAACAGCGTCGAGCCGGAAGAGTAGGTCGGCGCGGAACCGCCCTTCGTCGACTGCCTGTTCGAGGCCGGGTTTGGCGGCGGCGATCACGCGGAGGTCGAGCGCACGCGGCAGGTCGCCGCCGACCGGCATCACCTCGCGCTCCTCCAGCACGCGGAGCAGCTTCGCCTGGAATGCGGGGAGTGTGCTCTCGATCTCGTCGAGGAACAGCGTGCCGCGATTCGAGGCTTCGATCCGGCCGGTGCGGGGCAGGCGCGAGTCGCCGTCATGGCCGAACAGCTCGATCTCGGCGACCGCCTCGGGCAATGCGGCGCAGTTGACCGCGACGAAGGGGCGGGAGCGGCGGTTGCTCCAGCGGTGGAGGAGGACCGCGACGAGTTCCTTGCCGGTGCCGGTTTCGCCTTCGACCAGCACGTCAATATCGGCCTGCGCGATCTGGCGCATCGTCTCGCGCAGGCGGACCATTACCGGTGTCTCGCCGATCAGCGGTTCGGCACCGATTGTTTCCTCGGCGGCGGCGCGGAGGCGGCGGTTGTCGAGCACGAGGCGGCGCATTTCGAGCGCTCGGCGCGCTCCGGCGATCAGGTGATCGGTGGCGAAGGGCTTCGGGATGAAGTCGAACGCGCCGTTCTTGAGCGCGGCGACCGCCATCGCGACGTCGCCGTGGCCGGTCATCAGCAGCACCGGGATCTCGTGGTCGATCGCGGCGATCCGGCGGAAGAGTTCGAGCCCGTCCATCTTCGGCATGCGGATGTCGGACACCACCGCGCCGTCGAACCCGGCGGTCACGCGGGCGAGCGCGACGGTCGGGTCGCGCTCGGCGATCACCGCGATCCCGGCGAGTTCGAACGATTGCTCCAGCGCCCCGCGCAACACGTCGTCGTCGTCGACGAGCAAGACGGCCTGCTCGCTCATGCCTTCACCAGGATCATACGGAAGATGGCGCCTTCTGGAGCGGGGACGAGGTCGAGCGTGCCGCCGAACTCGGTCATGATGTCGCGCGCGATGCCGAGACCGAGCCCGAGGCCGTCCTTCTTGCTCGTCGCGAACGGGGTGAAGAGGTGGTCGGCGATGTCGGCCTCGATGCCGGGACCGTTGTCGGCGACGGTCAGCACGACGTCGCGCCCTTTCCGACCGACGGTGACGCTCACCCGGGCATCTCGGCGGTCGGCGGCCGCGTCGAGCGCGTTCTGGAGGAGGTTGACCAGCACCTGCTCCAGGCGGACGCGGCCGGCGATCACCGTCAAGCGCGCCTCGGGGCCGGTTGGGAGGTCTAACGTCACGCCCTTGGCGCGGAAGCGGTCGCCGATCAGCAAGCGGACGCCGTCGATCGCCTCGTCGAGCGCCACGGGGCCGATCGAGCCTGCGCCACGCCGGGCATAGCGCCTGAGCCCGGCGGTGATCGTGCCGATCCGGCTGGTGAGGTCGACGATCAACTGGAGATTGGTTGCCGCGCGTGCCGGTTCGCCGCGGTCGAGGAAGGCCGCGGCATTGTCGGCGAAGGTGCGGATCGCGGCGACGGGCTGGTTGATCTCGTGCGCGACGCTGGCGGTGATCGTGCCGATCGAGCCGACGCGGTTGGCGTGCGCCAGTTCCTCGCGCGCCTGGCGGAAGCGCTGGTCGGACGCTTCGCGCTGCTCGACCTCGATCTGGAGGCGGTCGGCGGTGGCGCGGAGCTCGGCGGTGCGGCGGGCGACCTCGGCCTCCAGTTCCGCGCGCGCGCCGACGTTGCGCTTGCGCCGTTCGTACAGCCACCACGCGCCGAGCATCGCCGCGATCGTCAGCATCGCGGCGATCGCGGTGGCCCAGCGCGTGCGGGCGGCGGCGGTGCGCAGGGCGGCGTCGAGCGGCTCCATATGCACCAGCCGCCAGCCCGAGATCGGCACGGGCAGCGACACCGTGATCGCAGGCGATCCGTCGGGCAGCCGCGAAACCCCCTCGGCAAGGGTGAGTAGGGCGGGGGCCAATGGCGATGCCCCGAACTGGCGCGTCTCGACCAGCTCGGCGCGGCGCGAAGGCGAGAGTGGGCGGGTGGTCCGAAATTCGAGCTTCGGATCGCTGGAGATCAGGATGACGCCGTCGGGATCGGTGACGAAGGTCGCCATCCGGTCCTGGATCCACGCGCGCGCGATCTTCTCGAACTCGACCTTGACCACGACCACGCCGAGCGGTCGACCGGCGCGGTCGATCCGTCGCGACAGGTACAGGCCCGGCCGCCCGCTGACGCTGCCGAGCGCGAAGAACTCGGTCGCGCCCGACACCATCGCCTTGGTGAAATAGTCGCGGAACCGGTAGTCGTGGCCGAGGAAGCTGTCGGGGCGCCCGGCATTCGAGGCGGCGATCGCCATGCCCTGCGTGTCGAGTGCGTAGATCACCGGGGCGCCGGTGCGTTCCGCCAGCAGCGCGAGCTTGGTGTTGAGCGCCGGGTCGACCTTGCCCGAGGCCAGCGCCGCGCGGACGTCGGGATATTCGCCGAGCATGATCGGTAGCAGGCGATAGGTCTGCAACTCGGCTTCGAGCAGGCGAAGGTTGCTCCGCGTCTGCTGGACCGCGCGCATCCGAACGCCTGCGCGCGCGTCTTGAGCGGCGCGCTGGCCGTAGATCGAGGCGACTCCCGCGACGATCGTGCCAAGCGCCGCGAACGCCATCAGCACCGTCAACGCCGTGATGAAAAGGGAAGATCGGAGTCGCGTCATTTTGTGCGGATTATCACACACGCACTGGCCGCGCCATTGGTGAAACGCGGCGATTTCCACACGTCCGAACAATGGGTATGCTGGTAAATGGCTGAAAACCAACGTTCTAAGCGATGAAGGGGCTGGTCTTGTAGTCCCCGGTCCGGCCCGGCATTACCGTCGCACATAACGTCCCGCGTGAGTGGACGAGAATACCAGGAGGCGATGTTGACCCTACCCACTCAGACATATGGCGTCGCGGAAACGCCCGCACGGAAGCGCTGGAGCGGCCAGCTCTATATCCAGGTCCTGATCGCGATCGCGCTCGGCGCGGCGCTCGGGCATTTCTATCCGACCTATGGCGCGGCGCTGAAGCCGCTCGGCGATGCGTTCATCAAGCTGGTGAAGATGATCATCGCACCGGTGATCTTCCTGACGCTCGTCACCGGTATCGCCGGGATGAAGGAGCTCGGCTCGGTCGGCCGCGTCGCGGGCAAGGCGTTCGCCTACTTCCTGTTCTTCTCGACGCTGGCGCTGATCGTCGGTCTGATCGTCGCCAACGTCGTCCAGCCGGGCGCGGGGATGAACATCGACGCCGCCACGCTCGATACCAAGGGCATCGCCGACTACACCGTGAAGGCGCACGAGACGACGATCACCGGGTTCCTGATGAGCATCATCCCGGACACGATGGTCAGCGCGTTCACCGAGGGCAACATCCTCCAGATCCTACTCGTCGCGATCCTGTTCGGCATCTCGCTGAGCCTGGTCGGCGAGCCTGCCAAGCCAGTGCTGAACTTCCTCGAGCGGCTCAGCCTGATCGTCTTCAAGCTGGTCGGCATCCTGATGCGCGCGGCCCCGCTCGGCGCGTTCGGTGCGATCGCGTTCACGATCGGGAAGTACGGGATCGGCAGCCTCGCCAATCTCGGCGCGCTGGTCGCGACCTTCTATCTGACCGCGGCGCTGTTCGTGATCGTCATCCTCGGCACCGTCGCACGGCTGACCGGCTTCTCGATCTTCAAGCTGATCCGTTATCTGAAGGCGGAACTGCTGCTGGTCCTCGGCACCTCGTCGTCGGAAGCCGCGCTGCCGAACCTGATCCAGAAGATGGAAGCGGCAGGCTGCGAGAAGTCGGTCGTCGGGCTGGTCGTGCCGACCGGCTATTCGTTCAATCTCGACGGCACCAACATCTACATGACGCTGGCGGCGCTGTTCATCGCGCAGGCGACCAACACGCACCTGACGCTTGGCCAGGAACTGCTGTTGCTGGTCGTCGCGATGATCTCTTCGAAGGGTGCGGCGGGCGTCACCGGCGCGGGCTTCATCACCTTGGCCGCGACGTTGTCGATCGTGCCGACGGTGCCGATCGCGGGCATGGCGCTGATCCTTGGCGTCGACCGCTTCATGAGCGAGTGCCGCAGCCTCACCAACTTCATCGGCAACGCGGTCGCGACGATCGTCGTCGCCCGTTGGGAAGGCGGTCTCGACCGCGACAAGCTCGATGCCGCCTTGTCGGGCAAGCTCCCCGAGTTCGTGCCGGCGGCGATCCCCGCCGCTGCTACCGCCCACTGACGCGTACGGGGCCGGTTCGCCGGTCCCGCGTCCTGTACCGGATATTTGCTTATGACCTCGATGACGATCCGCCGCATGGCGTATGCGGCCGGCTTTGCCGCGTCCGCACTTTCGACCCTGGCCTTTTCGAGCGCGGCCATGGCGCAGGCCGAAGCGCCGCCCTCGCGACAGGCGAATGCCGGCGCCAAGGACGTGTCGAGCATCGCCGAGGCCTCGCCGATCGCCGAGAGCTATCCCAATGCCGCGATCGGTGACGGCGTGACGGCGGGTGGTTACAACCAGTCGCGCTGGGCGGAGGACTGGTCGAAGCTGCGCGATCCGAAGAAGCGCAAGGACATCGTCGACCAGCTGAAGTTCATCTCGATCTCGGGTGATGGCGACGTCTATCTGACGCTGTCGGGAGAGGCGCGGTTGCGCGTCAACCAGACGACCAACCCCAATCTGCGCGATGCCGAGGCACAGCGGCAGGACATTCTCCGCCTGTTTGGAGGGGCCGATCTGCATGTCGGTGAGCATCTCCGCTTCTACGGCGAGTTGGCCCACGGTACTTTGGACGGTCGAAATCTCGGCACCGCATTGCCCAACCTGCGCAACAAGCTTGCGGTGCAGCAGGCGTTCGTCGATCTGACCGGGACGGTCGCCGATGTCGACGTCGGCGTGCGCTATGGCCGCCAGACGTTTGCGGACGGTCCCAACCTGCTGGTCGTGCCGCGCGACAACAACACGTTGTTCTTCGGCTTCAACGGCTTCCGCGCCTGGGCACGCACCGCCGGCGTCCGCGCCGACGTGTTCGACTTCAAGCCGACTGCGTATGGCAATGGCGGTACACAGGATGACAATGCGGAGAGCGCGCGGCGCTTCTCGGGCATCTCGACGGGCATCGTCGTGCCGGAGACGCTGTTCGGGGGCTCGAAGCTGTACGTCGATCCGTTCCTCTGGCGCCTGCGCAACCGCGCGGCGGTATGGGGCACGGACAATGCGCGCGAAGTTCGCAACTTCTACGGCCTGCACGTCTGGGGTGATGCCGGGCCGGTCAATCTCGACTGGACGATCAATTACCAGGGCGGTTCGTACGACAATCGCTCGATCAAGGCGTGGCTGATCCTGTTGGCGCAGACCTACAAGCTCGGCGAAGGCAAGTCCGCGCCCCGCGTCGGCTTCCACGCCGATTATGCGAGCGGCGGCGGCGCGTACGGTAACGGCACGTTGCGCAACTCGTTGGCGCCGTTCGGCAACAACATCTATTACAGCTATCAGCTGTTCGCGACGCCGACCAACCTGGTCGCGCTGGCGCCGAACGTGACGTTCAGCGTGTTCGACAAGCTGCGGCTGACCGCGGAATATCAGCGCTCGTGGCGCGATACGACGAGCGATGCGGTGTACCGCGCGAACGGCTCGGCGTTTGCAGGCACGCAGAATTTCGGGGGCAAGAAGATCGCCGATACGCTGCGGTTCCAGGCGGTGTACCCGTTCACCTCGCGGCTGTCCTTCACCGGGCGCTACGAGCATCTGATCGCCGGGCCTGCGCTGACGAACGCGGGATACAAGAACTCTGACTTCCTGGCTGGCTGGATCAGCTACCGGTTTTGACGTTTTCCCCCCTCCCTGGAAGGGAGGGGCTGGGGGTGGGTCGGCTTCCGCATGGTCGAACGCGCGTGGTTCGAGCGGCCTACCCACCCCCGACCCCTCCGTTTCAGGGAGGGGAAAGACGTCGGATACCGTCTGGATTAACCTGCGTCGTTCGGCGCCGCGTTTTCTTCGTTTCGGACCATACCGGTCCTTCAATTCTACGATCGACTGTGGCACACAGGCTCCAACATCAGGAGTCACATGGCCATGGATCTCAGCTTCACGCCCGAGGAAGAAGCCTTTCGCGAGGAAGTCCGCAGCTTCTTCCGCGACAAACTGCCCGCGCGCCTCTCGACGCTGGTTCGCGAGGGTAAGCGGCTGCGCAAGTCGGACATGGAGGAATGGCACGCGATCCTCAACGAACGCGGTTGGCTGGCGAACCACTGGCCCGAGGAATGGGGCGGCCCCGGCTGGAGCATGATCCAGCGCTTCATCTTCGACAATGAGTCCGCGCTCGCGCACGCGCCCCGCGTGGTGCCGTTCGGCGTCAACATGCTCGGACCGGTGCTGATCAAATTCGGTTCCGAAGAGCAGAAGAAGCAGTGGCTGCCGCGGATCCTCGATGGCTCCGACTGGTGGTGCCAGGGGTATTCGGAGCCGGGCGCCGGGTCCGATCTCGCGGGCCTCAAGACCACCGCGGTCCGGAAGGGCGACGTCTATGTCGTAAACGGCCAGAAAACCTGGACGACGCTCGGCCAGCATGCCGACATGATCTTCTGCCTCGTCCGTACCGACGCGACCGCGAAGAAGCAGGAGGGCATCTCTTTCCTGCTGATCGACATGAAGTCGCCGGGCATCGAGGTCCGCCCGATTACGCTGATCGACGGCGAGCAGGAGGTGAACGAGGTGTTCTTCACCGATGTCGAGGTGCCCGTCGCCAACCTCGTCGGCGAAGAGAATCTAGGCTGGACCTACGCAAAGTATCTGCTGACCTATGAGCGCACCAACATCGCCGGCGTCGGCTTCTCGATCGCGTCGTTCGAGCGGCTGAAGGAAGTCGCGCAGATGCAGAAGAAAGGCGGGCGTTCGCTGGCGGATGATCCGTTGTTCGCGGCAAGGATGGCGCGGGTCGAGATCGATCTGGCCAACATGCAGACGACCAACCTCCGCGTGCTCGCGGCGGTCGCTGGTGGCGGTGCGCCGGGTGCGGAGAGCTCGATGCTCAAGATCAAGGGCACCGAGATCCGGCAGGAGATCACGTCGCTGACGCGTCGCGCCTATGGATCGTACGCGGCGCCCTACATACCCGAAGCTCTGGAGGCCGGGTGGAATGGCGAGGATGTCGGCCCGGAGGACGCGGCGATGGCGGCGCCGAGCTATTTCAACAACCGCAAACTGTCGATCTTCGGCGGGTCGAACGAGATCCAGAAGAACATCATCTCCAAAGCCATCCTGGGTCTCTGATACCATGAACTTCGAACACACCGACGACCGCCGCATGCTCGCCGACACGCTCGTGCGGGCGTTGCGCGACGGCTATCCGATCGAGACGCGCAACGCGGGCGCGTATGGCGACACGGGGTATGACCCGGCGGTCTGGCAGCAGTTGAGCGAACTTGGTATCGTCTCCGCGCTGTTCGACGAGGCGGCGGGCGGCTTCGGCGGCAGCGGGTTCGACATCATGGTGGTGTTCGAGGCACTCGGCCGCGCGCTGGTGGTCGAGCCGTTCCTGGGCGCGCTGATGGCGGGGCGTGCGCTGGCGAAGGCCGGCGGGCATGACGAGACGCTCGCTGGAATCGTGTCCGGCGAGACGATCGCCGCGTTCGCGTACGACGACGGCGCGACGCCGGTGACTGCGACGGAGAGTGGCGATGGCTGGATGCTGAGCGGGACGAAAGCAGTCGTGTCGCAGGCGGGTGCGGCATCGGTGTTCGTCGTGACGGTCGAGCAGGATGGCGATCCGCTCGTATTGCTCGTACCGGCGGATACGGCCGGGATATCGGTGCGCAGCTTCAACGTTGTCGAAGGCGGCGCGGCTGGTGATGTAACGTTCGAGAACGTTATTGTCGGCGCGGATGCGCGCGTTGGTGGCGAAGGGCAGGGGCAGGCGATCGTCGATGCGGCGGTCGGCGCGGGGTTGCTCGCGCTTTCGGCCGAAGCTGTCGGCGCGATGGAGTTCGTCAAGGAGGCGACGCTCGGTTACCTCCGCGACCGAAAACAGTTCGGCGTGCCGATCGGCAAGTTCCAGGCGCTCCAGCATCGGATGGCGACGGTGTTGCTGGAAATCGAGCAAGCGCATTCGGCGGTCATCAACGCGGCGTCGGCGTTCGATGGCGATGATGCGAAGGCGCGCGAGCGGGCGCTGGCGGCGGCGAAATATACGATCGGGCGGACTGGGGCATTGGTCGCGGAGGAGACGATCCAGCTTCACGGTGGGATCGGCATGACGTGGGAATATGCGGTGTCGCACTACGCCAAGCGGCTGGTGATGATCGACCACCAGTTGGGTGATGAGGATTATCATCTGCAGCGTTACATCGCGCTGGGCTGAACTCAATCACGACCACGACGCGTTCCCCTCCCTGGAAAGGGAGGGGCTAGGGGTGGGTAGGCTGCTTGGGATCCACAGCGCCGGCCAATCGGCCGACCCACCCCAACCCCTCCCTTCCAGGGAGGGGTTGGGGTTAGTGGTTGGTCTCGACGAGAGCGCCTTCTACCGGGACAACAGCATCCGGCCCGGTCTCCACCTCACCCGTCTTGATCGTAACCCGCTGCGCGATCATCGGCCGCAACCGCACCCCAAGGCAGATCACCGTCGGCCACAGCAACGTGTTGATGATGTCCAGCGAGGTATCCTCCCAACGCCAAGAGCCGAAATTTAATCGGTCCATGATCTCGTTGAACGCCTCGCCCGCGACGACCACCCACCATGGAATGAACGTCCCGAATGACCGCCGCGTGATCAGCCGGGCAATCATCAGCAGCGCCATGCCCGCATGAATATGGAGGATGATATCGGGAAGGCCGGTGCCGTCGCCGATCGCGTCGATCATCTGGTGATAGAGTTTGGGGATCAACGCGCTGCTCCAGGCCCGGCGATGCTGCCATGCAACATCGATCTATACGGGCGTCACTCGGGGGCGGCAATCGGCGGGGAGGACGCGCCCAGCATCAGCGGCTTCAGGTCGCCGATTGTGACGTCCAGCCAGGCGATGAACCGGTCGATCCGCGCGATCCGGCGGACGTCGCGGTGGACGACGAGCCAGAACGAGCGCTGGATGTCGACCGCTTCGGGCAGCACGCGCACCAGTCCCGGCATTTGGTCACCGATGAAGCACGGAAGTATCCCGCATCCCGCGCCCGCGGCGATAAGCTCGGCCTGCGCGACGATGCTCGAACTGCGGATCGACGCATCCAGGCGCCCGTCGATCTCCGCGAGATAGCGGAGTTCGGGCGCGTAGATCATGTCCGGTACGTAGCCGATCAGGCGGTGCCGCATCAGGTCTGCAGTGGTCGCGATCGGTCCCGACCGTGCGAGGTGATCGGGATGCGCGTAGAGCCCGAGGTGATAGTCCGTCAGCTTCCGCGCCACCAACGGGCCACTCTTCGGCCGCGCGAGCATTACCGCGATATCCGCCTCTCGCCGTGAGGGATTGAGGAAACCGGTCGACGCGATCAGATCGATCGCGATCCGAGGATGCTGGTTGGTGAACGACGCAAGCCGCGGCGCAAGGATGCGGCTGCCGAACCCTTCGGACACGCTCAGCCGGATCGGGCCGGCGAGCACGCCTGCATCGTTGCCGACGACCTCCTGGATACCGAGCGCGGACGCTTCCATCGTCTCCGCATGGTCGAGCAACGCCGCACCGCGTTCGGTCAGCGCGTATCCGGCGACCGTCTGTTCGAACAACGTCGTCTGGAGTCGTCGCTCCAGCCGTTGCAGCCGCCGCGACACCGTCGTCGCGTCCTGTCCCAGCAGTTTTGCCGCTGGCCCAAGCCGGTGCGTGCGCGCCAGAGCGAGGAAATACCGGACGTCGTCCCAATCCATGAACGCCTCACCCTATGCTGCATATTCGCAGAGCGATTCTGCAAACAACCCCGCTTGGCTGCGAAACGCTTATGCCCGACGGTGCGTGCAACAAGAAGAGGATGCCATGCGGACTATCGAGAATTTCGTTAGCGGTGCGGCCAGCACGGCCGAGCGCTTCGGTGATGTATTCGACCCGAATTCGGGCGAGGTGCAGGCGCGCGTGCGGCTGTCCGGCGCGACCGATCTGGACCGTGCGGTCGCTGCGGCGCAGAAGGCGCAGCCGGGCTGGGCGGCGACCAACCCGCAGCGTCGTGCTCGCGTGATGTTCGAGTTCAAGCGGCTCGTCGAGGCGAACATGGACGAACTCGCGCGGCTGCTCTCGTCCGAGCACGGCAAGGTGATCGCGGACTCGAAGGGCGACATCCAGCGCGGGCTCGAGGTGATCGAGTTCTGCTGCGGCATCCCGCACATCCTGAAGGGCGAATATACGCAGGGCGCCGGGCCGGGGATCGACGTCTATTCGATGCGCCAGCCGCTTGGCATCGGTGCGGGCATTACGCCGTTCAACTTCCCGGCAATGATCCCGCTGTGGATGTCGGGCGTCGCGATCGCCACCGGCAACGCTTTCATCCTCAAGCCGTCCGAGCGTGATCCATCGGTGCCGGTGCGGTTGGGCGAATTGTTCGTCGAGGCGGGGCTGCCCGAGGGCATCTTTCAGGTCGTCCACGGCGACAAGGAAATGGTCGACGCGATCCTCGATCATCCGGCGATCTCGGCGGTCAGCTTCGTCGGATCGTCCGACATCGCGCATTACGTGTACCGCCGCGGCGTCGAGGCGGGCAAGCGCGTCCAGGCCATGGGCGGCGCGAAGAACCACGGCATCGTCATGCCCGACGCTGACCTCGACCAGGTCGTCGCGGACCTGTCGGGCGCGGCGTTTGGCTCGGCCGGCGAGCGTTGCATGGCGCTGCCGGTGGTGGTGCCGGTGGGCGAGAAGACCGCGATTGCCCTCCGCGAGAAGCTGATCCCGGCGATCGCTGCTTTGCGGGTTGGTGTGTCGACGGACAACGACGCGCATTACGGGCCGGTGGTGAACGCGGCACATCGCACCCGCATCGAGAACTGGATCCAGACCGGAGTCGACGAGGGCGCGGAACTGGTCGTCGACGGGCGCGGGTTCGCGTTGCAGGGGCATGAGAAGGGCTTCTTCATCGGGCCGTCGCTGTTCGACCATGTGACGACGGAGATGTCGGCGTACAAGGAGGAGATCTTCGGGCCGGTGCTCCAGATCGTCCGCGCCGCCGATTTCGAGGAGGCCGTGCGCCTGCCGAGCGAGCATCAATACGGCAACGGCGTCGCGATCTTCACCCGCAACGGGCACGCGGCGCGCGAGTTCGCGGCGCGGGTGAACGTCGGGATGGTCGGCATCAACGTGCCGATCCCGGTGCCGGTGGCGTATCACACGTTCGGCGGGTGGAAGCGCTCGGCGTTCGGCGACACCAACCAGCACGGGATGGAAGGCGTGAAGTTCTGGACCAAGGTCAAGACGATCACGCAGCGCTGGCCGGATGGGTCTGCGCTGCCGGCGATGGCCGAGGATGGCGGTCCGGCGCGGAATAACGACGCGTTCGTTATCCCGACGATGGGGTGAGTAGGGTGGTGCCCTCCCATCCCGTCATCCTGGACTTGATCCAGGATCCAGAGTTACGAGGCGCTACGCCCGTGGCTCTGGATCCTGACTTTCGTCAGGATGACGGGAGGGGATCGAAACCCCAGTCTTCGGCCAGATCGCGCCAGGTGGGATTGTGGGTTTCAATCAATTCGATCTTCCAGGAGCGCTTCCAGACCTTGAGCTGCTTCTCGCGGGTAATGGCGGCTTCCATCGTGTCGGCCATCGCGAACCACACCAGTTGGTTCACGCCGTATCGTTTTGAGAAACCATCGAATGTCCCCTCGCGGTGCTGAACGATCCGTGCCATCAGGTTGGACGTCACGCCGACGTACAGCGTTCCGTTGCGCCAGCTCGCCATGATATAGACCGCCGGTTGCCTAGCCATACCATTCCCCCAAGTCGCCATCCTGACGAAAGTCAGGATTCCGAGCCACCAGTTTCGGCGTTCCTGGCTCTGGATGCTGGGTCGAGCCCAGCATGACGGAAGAGAGACCTATGACCAACCAGTTCGACCTCACCGACGACCAGCGCGAAATCCAAGAGCTGGCGCGCCGCTTTACTGCCGACCGGATCACCCCGCACGCGGCCGAGTGGGACGAGAAACACATCTTCCCGCGCGAGACGATCAAGGCGGCGGCCGAACTCGGCTTCGCGGCGATCTACGTCAGCGAGGAGAGCGGAGGGATCGCGCTTGGGCGGCTCGAAGCGGCGCTGATCATGGAGGCAATGTCGTACGGATGTCCTTCGACGTCGGCGTTCATCAGTATCCACAACATGGCTGCGTGGATGATCGATCGGTTCGGATCACAGGGCGTGAAGGACAAGTATCTCCCCAGCATGGTGACGATGGACCGGCTAGGCAGCTACTGTCTGACAGAGCCGGGCTCCGGCTCCGACGCGGCTGCGCTGAAGACGCGCGCGGTTCGCGACGGCGACGACTGGATCGTGACGGGCTCGAAGCAGTTCATCTCGGGTGCGGGCGAGAACGAGGTGTACGTGACGATGGTCCGTACCGGTGAGGACGGACCGAAGGGCATTTCCTGCCTCGTGATCGAGAAGGACATGCCGGGCGTGTCGTTCGGCGCGAACGAGAAGAAGCTCGGGTGGCATTCGCAACCGACGCGGCAGGTAATCTTCGATGGCGTCCGCGTGCCGGCGGCGAACATGGTCGGCGGCGAGGGCGAGGGCTTTCGGATCGCGATGATGGGGCTCGATGGCGGGCGGCTGAACATCGGTGCGTGCTCGCTGGGGGGCGCGCAGCGGTGTCTCGACGAGGCGATCGCGTATACCAAGGATCGGAAACAGTTCGGGAAGGCGATCGCGGACTTCCAGAACACGCAGTTCATGCTGGCGGACATGGCGACCGAATTGGAGGCGGCGCGGGCGCTGCTTTACATGGCAGCGGCGAAGGTGACGGCGAACGCGCCCGACAAGACCAAGTTCGCGGCGATGGCGAAGCGGCTCGCGACCGATACCGGCTCGTCGGTGGTCGACCGCGCGTTGCAGTTGCATGGCGGGTATGGGTATCTGCAAGACTACCCCATCGAACGCTTCTGGCGCGACCTGCGCGTGCATTCGATCCTTGAGGGGACGAACCAGGTCATGCGGATGATCGTCGGTCGCGAACTGACGCGGCAATAGCATGTTCTCCCGCGAAGGCGGGAGTCCAGTCTGGGCTCCCGCCTTCGCGGGAGAACAAGGAAGAGCGAATGACCGAAGACCTGATCACCACTGTTGAGGGCCCGATCGGCCGTATTCGTCTCAATCGGCCTAAGGCCTTGCATGCGCTGAACTTGGCGATGTGCGAAGGCGTGATTGAGGCGCTGGAGGCGTGGCGCGATGACGCGGCGGTCGAGGCGATCGTGATCGATCATGCGGAAGGGCGTGGGTTCTGCGCTGGCGGGGATATCCGCATGCTTGCAGCCTCGGGCGCGACCGATGGCGTTGAGGCGCGGGCGTTCTTTCATGCTGAGTACCGCATGAACCATCGGCTGTTCACGTATGCCAAGCCGATCGTTGCGTTCATGGATGGGATCACGATGGGCGGCGGCGTCGGTCTCGCGCTGCCGTGCCGATTCCGGGTGGCGACGGAGAACACCAAGTTCGCGATGCCCGAGACGGGGATCGGGTTGTTCCCGGACGTTGGTGGCGGCTGGTATCTGTCGCGGTTGCCGGGGCGGATCGGGCAGTATCTCGCGCTGACCGGGCACCGGTTCGATGGCGCGGAGTGTCTCGCGCTTGGGTTGGCGACGCATTTTCTCGCGAGCGATACGCTTGATACGGCCAAGGCGCGGATTGCGGAGACGCCGCAGGATATTGTGGGCGTGCTGGACGCATTGGCGACGTCGGCACCCGACGCGAAGATCCTCGCGTGCAAAGACGATATTGACCGGCTGTTTGCGTCGGACGTGCTGGAAGAAATCTATGACGCGCTCGACGCCGATGGTGGGGAGTGGGCGACTCAGACGCTCACGACGCTGAAGACCAAGTCGCCGCAGACGATGAAGGTCTCTCTTCGATTGCTCCACGAGGGCGCGGCGATGGCGAGTTTCGCCGACGAGATGCGGCAGGAATATGCGGTCGGCGCGCATGTCGTGCAGCTGCATGACTTTATCGAAGGCGTGCGGGCGGTGATCGTCGACAAGGACAATGCGCCGCGCTGGGACCCCGCGACGCCCGAGGATGTCACCGATCACGTGATCGACCAGATCTTCGCGCCTTTGCCGGAACATGAGGCTTGGACCCCGGGCTGATCGAACGATGTTCTCCCGCGAAGGGTTTCCCTTCAAAGTATAACTTTGAAGGGGCCCTGAAGGCGGGAGCCCAAACTGGGTCCCCGCCTTCGCGGGGATACAAGGAGTAAGTGAATGACCTACGAAACGATCCTGGTCGAGCAGCGCGGTGGCGTTACGCTCGTCACGCTGAACCGTCCGCAGGCGCTGAACGCGCTCAATTCGCAGGTGCTCGCCGACCTGATCGCCGCGTTTGCCGCGTTCGATGCGGATACGTCGCAAGGCTGCGCGGTGCTGACCGGCTCGGCCAAGGCGTTCGCGGCGGGGGCGGACATCAAGGAGATGCAGTCACAGGGCTTCGCGGAGATGTACGCGAGCAACTTCTTCGCGGGCTGGGAGCATTTCGCGCGGACGCGGAAACCGATGATCGCGGCGGTCGCGGGCTATGCGCTCGGCGGCGGGTGCGAGCTGGCGATGATGTGCGACTTCATCCTCGCCGCGGATACCGCCAAGTTCGGCCAGCCTGAGATAAAGCTGGCGGTGTCGCCAGGGATGGGCGGATCGCAGCGGCTCACGCGCGCGGTCGGCAAGGCCAAGGCGATGGAGATGTGCCTGACCGGGCGGATGATGGATGCGGCAGAAGCCGAGCGCGCTGGGCTCGTCTCGCGGATCGTGCCGGCGGACGAGTTGGTCGAGGAGGCGGTGAAGACGGCGACCACGATCGCCGCGATGGCGCCGCTGGCGGTGCTGGCGAACAAGGAAATGGTCAACGCGGCGTTCGAGACGGGGCTTGCGATGGGCGTCCAGTTCGAGCGGCGGTTGTTCCACGGGCTGTTTGGGACTGAAGACCAGGGCGAAGGCATGGCCGCATTCGTCGAGAAGCGCGCCGGGACCTGGACGGGGAAATGATCGTAATTCCCCTCCCGCTTGCGGGAGGGGTCAGGGGAGGGGCGTGCCGCGACCACGCGAGACGTGTTTGCGGCACTGCCCTCCCCCAACCCCTCCCGTGAACGGGAGGGGAGTAGAATTTAGGAGAGAGAACATGGCACGGATCGGTTTCATCGGGCTCGGCAACATGGGCGGCGGGATGGCGGCGAACCTCGCCAAGAAAGGCCACGACGTCCGCGCGTTCGACCTGAGCGCCGACGCGCTGGACAAGGCGAAGGCCGCCGGATGCCTGCCGGTCGCGTCCGCTGCCGAAGCCGCGGACGGTGCCGAGGCGATCGTGACGATGCTCCCTGCCGGCAAGCATGTCGCGGAGGTCTATGACGCGCTGTTCGGCGTCGCGTCGCCGTCCGCGATCCTGATCGACTGTTCGACGATCGACGTCGCCACCGCCAAGCAGGTCGCCGCCGCGGCGCAGGCCAAGGGCCTCGTTGCGGTCGACGCGCCCGTCTCTGGCGGGATCGGCGCGGCGAACGCAGGGACGCTCACCTTCATGGTCGGTGGGTCGGCGGAGGCGTTCGACCGGGCGCAGGCGATCCTTGCCGACATGGGCAAGGCGGTGATTCACGCTGGTGCGAACGGCGCGGGGCAGGCGGCGAAGATCTGCAACAACATGATCCTCGGCGCGACGATGATCGCGACCTGCGAGGCGTTCGTGCTGGCGGAGAAGTTGGGCCTCGATGCGCAGGCGTTCTACGATATCGCCAGCGTCTCGTCCGGGCAGAGCTGGTCGATGACCACGTACGCGCCGCTGCCCGGCATCGGTCCCGATACGCCCGCCGATCATGACTATCAGGGTGGGTTCGCGGCGGCGCTGATGCTTAAGGACCTGCGGCTTGCGATGGCGGCGGCAAAGGACACCGGCGCGGATACGCCGATGGGCGCGAAAGCAGCCGAGCGTTACGAGGCGTTTGCCGAGGCCGGGCAGGGTAGCCTCGACTTCTCGGCGATCATCCGCACGCTGCGCGGTTAGGTCTTAGAGGAAGCGGATCAGCATCAGCAGCAGGCCGAGGATCGACACCGTCCAGCACAGGCTGCGGACATATTTGATGCCGAACAGGTAGAGCGGGATGTAGGCGATCCGCGCACCGAACCAGAGCCATGCGCCGATCGCACCGAGTCCGCCGGTGCGATCGGTCACGGCCAAGCCCAGCGCTAGCGCGATGAAGACCGGGTAGGTTTCCTGAAAATTCTTGAGCGCACGTTCGGCGCGGCCGGCCATCTCGCCGAGCGGCTTCTGTTCGCCGTCGCGCGGGCCCGCGTTCCAGTCGAGCCCGCGATCGCGCGTAGCCGTCTGCCCCTGGATCATGACGTACGCAAACAGCAGGACCGTCGACCAGCCGAGCAGCAGCAATTCCGTCGGTAAATGCGTCATGATCGATCTCCGCTAGAGCAGCGGGTCTCGAACGCTGCTAGCGTGCTTGTGTTGCAACCTTGATCTGCTGATCGGCAAGCGATTGGCGGGCATCGTGCTCGCGATGAAATGCGCGGTCGGCGTCGTCGATCGCGCCAAGCAATGCGCCGAAGCAGGGGGCATCGTCGATCGGATAGACGCGCGAAAGATCGTGCCCCAGCGCAAACACGTCGCGTTGCGTGAGAAGTCCGATCGCGACGATACGGTCTGGGTCGGACATGTTAGGCGCCCGTGATGCAATATAAGTTAACGCGCTCTACGCGTTAACGGTACCGGCCTATCGCGAAAACACGCCCAGCGGAGCGTCAACCAAGGCCGAGCCGCTCGCGCGCCTGCCACCGGGCCATCATCAGCACCGACACCACCGCCAATCCGGTCGCCAGCCCGGTCCAGATACCGACGCCGCCCCAGCCGCGGGCAAAGGCGAGCCACGCGCCGACCCCGATGCCGATCCCCCAATAACCGATCGCGGCGAAGATCATCGGCACCGTGGTATCCCCCAATCCGCGCAACATGCCTGCGCCGATCACCTGCGCGCCGTCCACCACCTGAAATATCGCAGCCACCGCGAGCAGCGAGATCGCGAGCGCGACGACCGGCGCGTTCGCAGGCGCATCGACGTCGAGGATGATCCCGATCAGCAGTTGTGGGGCGAGGATCAGCAATGCGGCGGTCAGCACCATGAAGCTCTCGCCGATCGCGAACGCCGCCCAACCTGCGCGCCCTATGCCGGCGCGGTCGCCACGCCCAGACGCCAGGCCGACGCGGATCGTCGCCGCCTGCGCGATGCCAAGCGGGACCATGAAGGTGACGCTGGCGATCTGGATCGCGATCGCATGCGCCGCCAGCGGCACGGTGCCGAGCAGCCCCATCAGGAACACCGCCGCGATGAACACGGTGGATTCGAACCCGAGCGTGATCGCGATCGGCAGGCCGAGCTTCCAGACCGCGCGGTATCGGGGCCAGTCGGCGCGCCAGAACCGGCCGAGCAGGCGATAACGGCGGAACGGCCTGGCGTAGACGATGACCGCTGCCATCGCGATGAAGCTGAGGCCGTTCGCGATGCTGCTCGCCATCCCCGAGCCGAGCAGGCCGAGCGCGGGGAGACCGGCATGACCGAAGATCAGCAGCCAGTTGAGCCCGGCGTTGACGACCAGCAACCCGACCATCACCACCAGCGACCATGCCGGTTTTTCCAGCGCAGCGACGAATGCGCGGAGCACGAGGAAGCATAGGCTGGGCAGCATCCCCCACATCACTGCGCGGACGAACCGCGCCGCTTCGTGCGCAAGCAGTGGATCCTGGTCGAGCAGGTGGACTAGGATCGGCTCTGCATTCCACAACACGATCCACGAGGGGATGCAGAGCGTGGCGGCGACCCATATCGTCTGGCGCACGGTTCGCCGGATGTCGCGTACCGCATGCGGCCGCGCACCGCGCTCGCGCGCGATCATCGGGACGGCGGCGGTGGTGAGGCCCATGCCGAAGATCAGGAAGACGAGGTAGAGGTTCAGCCCGAGCGTCGCCGCCGCGAGCGTGTCCGACCCCAGTCGCCCGAGCATCGCGACGTCGGTCGCGCCGACTAGCGCCTGGGCGAGGTTGGTCGCGACCAGCGGCCAGGCGAGTTTCAGTGTGGCGGCGAACTCGGTGCGCCAGGGGCGGGGCGGGGTGGACGTCATGCGCTGGCTTTAGCCGGGTTGGGCGGCTTGTCGATTGCTCCCGTCGATCCTCCCCCGGGAGCGGGGGCGTTCGAGACGACGGAGGGGGAGGAAACGCAACGGATGTCATCCATGCCGCCCCCTCCGTCAGGCGAGTGCCTGCCACCTCCCCCTGGCGGAAGAGGATCGATAGGCACAAATTCGGTGCGAACGGCACGAGTCGAATTGCCCAACGCTTCCCAACCACTCCGTCATCCTGACGAAAGTCAGGATCCAGGGTAACGAACGTCGTCCGGTTTGGCTCTGGGTCCTGACTTTCGTCAGGATGACGGGTGGAGTTTGGCGCACGCTGACGTCCGACCCCACGCTGGCCTCTATTCTACTGCATCAACCCGGCAGCGCGGAGGGCGTTCTCGATCGTCGCCTGGATACCGGCGGGGGCTTCGGTGCGGGGCTTTGCCGCAGGTTTCGGCGAGACGGGAATGGCGATCTTGGCGACGCGTTCGACCGAGGCCGGCTTGGCCGCAGTTTCCACCCTCGCCGCCGCTAGCAGGCCCCAGGACTTCGCGATCACCGCCGTGCTCGAAAGTCCGACATCGAGCATGAACGGTCCCGCAACCCCCAAGCGCTCACCACGCAATGGATCGATCGGCGTGCCGTGGCCCATGCCCGGGACGGTCCAGTCCTCGACGACATCGCGCCCTTCCGCGTCCGACCAGATCCGGTGGACGGCGGTGCCTACCCGCTCCGTGCGCATCGCTTTGGCGTCGACGCCGTGGACGCCGCGCCATTGCCGCGCGATCGTGTCCGCGTTCGCCACGCTCACCGTCGCGTCCGCGCCGCCGTGCCAGATCGCGAGCGTCGGCCAGCGTCCGTCGTGGCCACGAGCGCCGCTGCGGACCATGTCGACCAGCGCGGCATCGCTGGTGTCGCCATGCCCGCGCATCCGATCGAGCGCCTGCGACACGCCGGTCGCGGTACCGTAGGCGAGCCCGCCGATCACCGCGCCACCCGCAAACAGGTCCGGGCGCGTGACGAGCATCGCCATCGTCATCGCGCCGCCCGCCGACAGCCCGGTGACGTACACGCGGCTGCGATCGAGGCCGTGGCGCGCGATCATCGTCTCGGTCATCTGCGCGATCGATTCGGCCTCGCCGCCCGCCTGCGCGGTGTCCTCCGACGCGAACCAGTTGAAGCAGCGATTGGGATTGTTCGCGCGCGTCTGCTCGGGGAAGACCAGCGCGAAACCCGCGCGATCGGCGAGCTTCGACCAGCCTGACCCGTGGTCATACCCGGCCGCGGTCTGCGTGCAGCCGTGGAGCACGACGACCAGTGGCGCGTTCACTGGCAGATCGGCGGGAACGTAGCTGAAGCCCAGCAGGGCCCCCGGGTTGGTCCCGAACTCGGCCAGTGGCGTCAGGCGGCTGGGCGCGGTGTCGCGCGGCGTCGGGGCTCCGGCGCGCGCCATGCGGGCGAGGGTATCGGCGATGTTTCTCACGGTAAACGAGCCTTTCGTCGCCAGCGTACTCGGCCGCGATCTTATCTCAACGTCGCAAGTACATCATTTGTTGCTGCAGTGCAGCAAGAACGTCAGGATCAATGCCTGATCGTATCGCACGCTTCGGTGATCGCCGCGTAGATCCGGTCGAGATCGGGATCGTCGATGCAATAGGGCGGCATGACGTAGACGGTGTTGCCGAGCGGGCGGAGCAGCAGGTCGCGCTCGCCGAAGAACGCAAGCAGGCGCGGGCCGATCTGCGACAGATAGCCGTCCTCGCCGCGGAGTTCGACCGCGGTGATAGTGCCGATCTGGCGCGCGTTGGCGATGCGGGGGTGGCGGGCGAGAGCTTCCAGCCGCGAGGCCTGGCGGGCGGCGAGGTCGGCGATCCGTTCGCGCACCGGCTCGTCGCGCCAGATCGCGAGGTTCGCATTGGCGGCGGCGCAGGCGATCGGGTTGGCGGTGTAGCTTGAGGAGTGGAAGAACATCCGCGCCCGGTCGGTGCCGTAATGCGCCTGGTAGATCGCCTCGGTCGCCATCGTCACCGCGAGCGGGATCGCGCCGCCGGTCAGGCCCTTCGACAAGCAGAGGATATCGGGCACCACGCCCGCCTGTTCGCAGGCGAGCAAAGTGCCGGTGCGGCCCCAGCCGGTCATCACCTCGTCGGCGATGAACAGGACGTCGTGCGCGGAACAGATCCGCCGCATCTCGGCGAGGATATGCGCGGGATAAATGTGCATCCCACCCGCGCCGAGCAGCAGCGGCTCGACGATGAACGCGGCGGGGTGTGCGGCGCAGGCTTTCTCCAGCGCGTCGAGCGTTGCTTGCTCGCACCCGGCGGCGGGGAAGGGGATCGTGCCGACGTCGAACAGCAACGGCGCGTAGGCGCGGTTGTAGACGCCGCGCGCGCCGACCGACATCGCGCCGATCGTGTCGCCGTGATAGCCGTGTTCGAGCACCAGGATGCGGTGGCGATCCTCGCCGCGGTCGAGCCAGTAGCCGAGTGCCATCTTCAGCGCGCACTCGACGCTGGTCGAGCCTGAGTCGGAGAAAAAAACTCGCGTAAGCTCGGGCGGCATAATCGCGGTCAGGCCGCGCGCGAGGTCTTCAGCCGGCTGGTGCGTCCAGCCGGCGAAGATGATCTGGTCGAGCTTCCCCGCCTGCTCGGCGATCGCCGCCATGATCTTCGGGTTGGCGTGGCCATGTGTCGTAACCCACCAGGACGAGATCGCATCGACGATCCGGCGGCCGTCGGCGGTGTAAAGCGCGGCGCCCTCGGCATGCGTGACGAGCGGGATCGGCTCGCACAGGCCGTGCTGCGTGAAGGGGTGCCAGACGGGAGAGTCGGTCACCGGAACGCCTCCAGGTCGAAGTTCGCGGCGAACGCCTGCGCCAGCGTCGCAGCGTTGAGTGGATCGAGGCGGGGCAGGCGGCCGAGCCGACGGACCTTGCTGAGCGTGGCGATCGTCGCCTCGCTATCCTCGACCGGGTCGCCGACGAAGGCGATGCCCAGGATGGGGACAGCGCGGCTGCGCAGTGCCTCGATCGAGAGCAGGCTGTGGTTGATCGTGCCGAGCCCAGTGCGCGCGACGAGTACGATCGGCGTGTTCCACCGCGCGAACAGGTCGGCGAAGATCAGGTCGCGTGTCACGGGGACCATCACGCCGCCCGCGCCCTCGACCACCAGCGGACCATCGATTTCGGGTAGCGCAAGCCGGTCCGCATCGATGCTGACACCGTCGATCTCGGCGGCGAGATGCGGCGAGCACGGTGTCGTCAGCCGGTATGCTTCGGGTAGCACGTGGTCCGCGGGCACGCCGAGCGTCACGACCGAGGCTGCGTCGCTGCCATCTGCAAGTCCGGCCTGCACCGGCTTCCAATACCGCGCGCCGAGTGCGGCGGTGAGCGCGGCGGCGAACACGGTCTTGCCGATATCGGTGTCTGTTCCGGTAACGACGATCGTCATTGCAATGCCTCTCCCATGACGTCAGCCAGAGCCTCGATATCCGCGACCTTCGCGTTGAGCGTCAACGAAATCCGCAACCGTGATCCGCCCTCGGGCACGGTCGGCGGACGTATCCCGCGCACGTCGAACCCAGCCGCCTGGATCGCGCCCGCCACATGCATCGTCCGCGCGGCGTCCCCCAGCACCAGCGGCAGGATCTGCGACCCCGTCGCCGCGACACCGTAGGGTGCGAGCGCGCGCTCTGCCTTGGCGATCAACGTCCAGAGCCTCTCCCGGCGCGCCGGTTCGTCCGCGACGATCCGCAGTGCCTCGCCAACCGCCAGTGCCATTAGTGGCGACGGTGCGGTCGAGAAAATGAACCCGCTTCCGCGGTTGACGATAAATTCGCGCATGACCGCGGGGCCACACAAAAGAGCGCCCTCGCACCCCAGCGCCTTGCCGCAGGTCCGCAAGGTAATGACGTTTTCGCACCCGTCGAGCGCTTCGGCTAGCCCGCGACCATCGGTGCCGAACACACCCGTCGCATGTGCCTCGTCGATCAGCAGGACGGCGTCGTGGCGGTCCGCGATTTCGGATAAAGCCGCGAGCGGAGCCTGGTCGCCGTCCATGCTGTAGAGGCTCTCGACCGCGATCCACACGCGGCCAGTGCCGCCCGACGCGCGCCATGCGGCGATCGCGCCCTCGAACGCATCGGCATCGTTATGCGCGGCGGCGACGAAGGTTGCTCGAGCGAGACGCATGCCCTCGTGCGCGCTGGCGTGGATCAGCGCGTCGTGGACGATCAGGTCGCCGCGTTGTGGCAGCGTCGCGAACAGGATCGTGTTGGCGACATACCCGCTCGCGAAGAACAGCGCGGCCTCGCTCCCGAAGAACCGCGCGGCATCCGCCTCCAGTGCTTCATGCTCGGGCGCATTGCCGCGCAATAGCCGCGACCCGCCCGAACCGACCGGGACGCCGCGCTGCAACGCATCGGTCATCGCCGCGCGGAGCCGGTCCGATCCGGCG
Organism: Sphingomonas sp. NFX23; assembly: GCF_049887795.1. Lineage (NCBI taxonomy): Bacteria > Pseudomonadati > Pseudomonadota > Alphaproteobacteria > Sphingomonadales > Sphingomonadaceae > Sphingomonas > Sphingomonas sp. NFX23. Next base: position 619,305 of record NZ_JAGEKH010000003.1, on the reverse strand, counting down.
AGTCCGAGATAGTCGTTCGAAGCGAAGTCGACGCCCGTACGCGGCCGGAGCGATCGGTACCGGTCGGCAGCCGTCAGTCTGGCGAGGTCTCGTTCCTGTTCGGCGAACATCATCGCGCCGCCCTAAACCTTGCGCGCCGCGAAGACGATCCCTGCTTCGAGTCTTGGGTCTAACCAGCGTTCCACGTCTCGATGAACGTCTTCGCGCGTGCGCCGACGTCCGCTGCGGTCATGCCGGGCGCGAACAGGGCGGAGCCCAGACCGAAGCCAGCAGCGCCGGCCTTCCGCCAATCCGCCATCAGCTCCGGCACGATCCCGCCGACCGGCAACACGCGCGCATCCTTGGGAAGGATTGCGCGCATCGCCTTCAACACCGTGGGGCCGGCGGCTTCGGCGGGGAACAGCTTCAGCGCAGCGGCCCCGGCGTCGAGCGCCGCGAATGCCTCGGTGGGCGTGGCGATGCCGGGGAGCGCGACATAGCCCTTGTCCGCGGCTGCAGTGATCACGCGCACGTTGGCGTTCGGGGCGATGATCAGCGTGCCGCCCGCCGCGCCGACCGCCTCGACGTCTTCGAAGCGCAACACCGTGCCTGCGCCAACGACCGCGCGGCCCTCGAACCGGCGCGCCAGTCGGGCGATGCTGTCGAGCGGATCGGGCGAGTTCATCGGCACTTCGAGGATCGTGAAGCCCGCCTCGACCAAAGCCTCGCCGATCGCCTCGACCTCGTCGGGCTTTACGCCGCGGAGGATCGCGATCAGCGGGCATTTCGCGAAGGCGTCGTCAAAGGCTTGGCGATGTGTGGTCATGCTGCAAGGTCCTGAATACGGGTGATGCCGGCCACGAACGCGGCCTGACTGTCTATATGGTGCGACGCGCCGCCGAGAGCATCGATCGCGCTGGCATACAGCGCGCCGAGGGCGGGATCGGCGAGAATGTGGACGGTCGCGCCGGGTTCGATCCGCGCGGCGGTATCCGCGCCGATCAGCAGGCCGCTGGCGAACGAGGCGGCGTGGGCGTCGTCGGCGATCCCGAGTACGCCGCGCGCGCGAATCGCGAACAGGCTGGCGGCGAGATCGCGTTTGGCCCCTTCCGCAACGCCTTCGAGGAACGCCGCGCCCGGCTCGACCGGATGGCCGAGTTGTCGCGACAGGACACCGTGCGCGCGGAGCAGGGCGAACAGCTCGCCGGTCATCGCCGTGGTGAACCGCGTGATCCGCCCCTTGTCCAAGGTCGCCCATTTGCAATGCGTGCCCGGCTGGCACACCAGCCCGGCGGCGACCGCGCCGAGCAATTGCACTTCCTCGCCGCGCATCACGTCGGCGTGCACCCCATCGCGGTACGACAGTCCGGGGACGATCGCGGTCCGATCGTCGACCCGGTCGAGCGCGGCGGCGACTTCTGCAAGTCCTGCGGGGGCGGCGACATAGGGCACGCTACGCCAGCCGATGTTCGATCCGACCATCCCCGCCAGCAGCATCGGCAGGTCGCCCAGCCGTTCGCGGATACCCGCAACCTCGGCGCCGTACTCGTCGGTCGCCACGGTCGCGGCGCCGCGGTCGTCGCGCTCGGTCGCAACGACGGTACCGTCCTCGATCCGGAACGCGCGCCGATTGGTGGTGCCCCAGTCGACTGCAATGAAAGGCTGCATAACTCTACCTCGACGTCGTCGCGAGCTTGACGGTTTCGCCTGTATCCGCCCGCATCGTCGCCAATTGTAGGATGATTGCCGCAAGCCTTCCACCGGATATCGATGCGGCACGTTGCAAGACGCGTGACACCAGGAGCGCGTTGCGCCAAAACCCGGCCGATGGCGACCGATACGACAGACACCGACGTTCTTCCGGCCACCGCGATCTTGGGCCGTAATCTGACGCATGGGATGCTCGACACGCTCGGGCGGGCGATCGTCACCGGACGCTACGAAAACCGTCCGTTCCCGACCGAAGCGGAGATCGCCAAGACGCACGGCGTGAGCCGATCGGTGACGCGCGAGGCGGTCAAGATGCTGACTGCGAAGGGCCTGGTCAGCGCACGGCCGCGGCAGGGGACCGTTGTACAGCCGGCGAGCTCGTGGAATCTGTTCGATACTGACGTGCTACGCTGGACGCTGGAGCGTAAGTTCTCGGTCGAGTTGCTGCGGCACTTCAACCAGTTGCGCGTCGCGATCGAGCCGGAGGCCGCGGCATTGGCGGCGCGGTTCGGCGACGCCGCGGATGAGGCGGCGATCCGCAACGGACTGGCGCAGATGGAAGCGGGCGAGGCGGGGACGGCCGATCCGCTCGAGGCCGACATCGCGTTTCACATGGCGATCCTCCGGGCGTCGAAGAACCCGTTCTACGCGCAGTTCCAGTCGGTTGTCTCGACCGCGCTGCGGACGTCGATCCGCTTCACCAACCGGATCAAGGGCCGTTCCGCCAATATCCCCGATCACGCCGCGGTTGCGGACGCGATCATCGCACGTGACCCCGCTGCGGCGCGGATCGCGATGACGCGGATCATCGGCGACGTGCTGACGCTGATCGGCGACGAGTAAGCACCGTTATACTGTAACTGAGAGGGTTTTAATGGCGACCGAGGCAAAGTCCGCAAAGCCGATCCGGCTGGCGATCATCGGCGTTGGCAAGATCGCGCGCGACCAGCATCTGCCGGCGATCGCGAACGATCCGCGCTTCGAACTGGTCGCGGCGGTCAGCCGGAATGCGGTGGTCGACGGCGTCGATAATTATCACGACATCGCCGAGCTTCTCGCGGCCGGGCATGACCTCGATGCCGTTTCGATCTGCACGCCGCCGGTCGGACGGTCCGCGATCGCGATGGCGGCGCTCGATGCCGGGCTGGACGTGATGATGGAGAAGCCGCCTGCCGCGACGCTTTCCGAGGTCGCGCGGATCGAGGCACATGCGGTTGCCGCGGGCCGCTCGCTGTTCGCAACCTGGCATTCGCGCGAAGCGGCCGGCGTGGCGCCGGCGCGGGCGTGGCTCGCCGATCGCACGGTCGAGCGCGTCACGATCGCATGGCGCGAGGATATCCGGCGCTGGCACCCCGGCCAGGACTGGATCCTGGAAGCGGGCGGGTTCGGCGTGTTCGATCCGGGCATCAACGCGCTGTCGATCGTGACCGAGATCCTCCCCGGCGACTGGGTCGTGCATCGTGCGGACCTGCAGGTGCCGGAAGGCCGCATGTCGCCGCTGGCTGCCGATATCGATCTCACCTGCGGCGACATCCCCGTGACGGCGGCGTTCGACTTCCTGCACGAAGGCCCGCAGCAGTGGGACATCGTCGTCGAGACCGACGGCGGTACGCTAAAGCTGAGCATGGGCGGCGCGATCCTGGAGATCGACGGCACGGTCACCGAGGCGACGGACGCCGAATATCCCGGGCTCTATGCCAAGTTCGCGGCGCTCGTCGGTTCGCACTCCCGTGACGTGGACGTAACACCGCTGCGGCTTGTGGCGGACGCGTTCCTGGTCGGACAGCGCACGATCGTTCCTGCCTTCGAATGGTGATCGAATACCCTGATCGAGGATAGTATCGCCGGAACGCACGCTGCCGACATCACGTTCATCCTCGAAAGAAGGATGCGTATCGGTGCTTCAGGTCAGTCAAGACGTCGAGAATGCGGATATCGCGCCAGCGATAGCGGCGAAGCCTAGCGCGGCGGTGGCGCCGCTGGCGGCGGCGATCGTCGAGCGCTTGTCTGACGGGAACCTCGTCTACGTCGCGGCGGACGATCAGCGTGCGACGGAGATCGCGACCATTGCGGCGGCGCTCGCGCCCGATGCTTTGGTCGTCCACGTGCCGTCGAGCGATGCGCTGCCGGGCGATGACGCGCCGGCATCGCCTGCCAATGTCGGACGTCGCGTTGCGGCGTTGCGGCGGCTGCGCGCGGGATTTGAGAGTAAGGCGGCACCGATCCTGGTGGTGACGACTGCCGAGGCGACTGCGGTACGCTATCCGCCGCCACCGATGTTCGACGTGGCGCCACCGCGGCTGCAGGTCGGCGATCCGATCGACATCGAGGCGTTTGCCGCGATCGCCGAGGAGGTCGGCTACCTGACGGACGATCGGATCGACGAACCCGGCGAGATCGCGGTACGCGGTGGCGTGATCGACGTGTTCCCCGCCGATCGCGAAACCCCGGTCCGCATCGAGTTTGCCGATGGCCGCATTACCGGCCTGCGCGACTATGATCCGGTGTCGCAACTCGGCTTGGGCGACGTCGACGTCGTCGAGATCGGCCGCGCGACCGAGCCTGTGGTCGAGAAGGGCGTGTCGATACTCGCGCACCTACCGGATGCAGCGATCGCGTTCGACCGGGATGCGGAAAAGCGGCGCGATCGGTTTCTTGCCATCGCCGCGGATGGCCTACCCCGACGTCGTGCCTCCGCCGACCTGGTCCTCGACAAGGTCTGGGCAACCGAGATCGGGAAACGTGAAACGGCCGCGTTCGACGTCGGCGACGAAATGCCCCCGCGGTTCATCGAGCGGCGCGATCCGGCGCGCGCGTTTGCCCGGTTTGCCAAAGACGCGCTTGCGGATGGGCGTCTGCTCGTCGTGGGATCGCCGCGCGACCTGCGGTTCCTCCAGCCCAGGCTCGAGCGAGCGGCGAAGATCAGCTTCACGTCGGTCGATCGCTGGACGGACGTCGTTTCGGCGAAGCCCGGCACGGCGATGTTGCTGGTCGCCCCGGTCGATCGCGGGTTCGTCGCGAGTGAGACCGCGGTCGTTGCTGGCGCGGACCTGCTCGGTGGGCGGGCGCGTGGGGACGAGATCGCAGGCGGCAGCGCGGGCATGTTGCCGGGATTGACGAGCGAGCTGCGATGCGGCGACGTGATCGTGCACGAGGAGTTCGGGATCGGCGTCGTCCGCGGGCTCGAGATGCTGCCGGGGACCGACGGCGACGCGATCGTCCTGGAATATGCCAAGGAAGGCCGCCGCCTGGTGCCGGTGCGCGAGGCCGACCGGATCTGGCGGTATGGCGCGGAGATCGACGCGGTCACGCTCGATTCGCTCGACGGCGCGTCGTGGCAGAAGCGGCGAGGCGCTATCGATGCCGCGATTGCCGAAAGCGCGCGAGACCTCGCAGCGATCGCTGCGGAACGCGACGCACGGACGACCGATCCGATCGAGCCCGACCGTGCCCGGTACGAGAAATTCGCCGCCGGCTTCGCCTTCACCGAGACGCCGGATCAGGCAAAGGCGATCGCGACAACGCTGGCGGACCTGGCGAGCGGCAAGCCGATGGACCGGCTGATCATCGGCGACGTAGGCTACGGCAAGACCGAGGTCGCGTTGCGTGCCGCTGCTGCCGTCGCACTGGCCGGGCGCCAGGTGGCGATCGCCGCGCCGACCACGGTGCTGGTCCGTCAGCATATCGAGACGTTCTCGAAGCGGTTCGAAGGGACCGGCGTGGCCGTCGCCGGCCTGTCGCGGCTGTCGAGCACTGCGGAGAAGGCACGGGTTCGGGCGGGGCTTGCGGACGGATCGATCGGCGTCGTGATCGGCACGGGGGCGATTGCCGGCAAGGGCGTCGCGTACAAGGATCTCGCGCTCGTCGTGATCGATGAAGAGCAAAGGTTCGGCGCGGCCGACAAGGCCAAGATGCATGCGCTGGGGGCGGGGCATGTCCTGACGCTTAGCGCGACGCCGATCCCGCGCACGCTGCAATCCGCGATGATCGGGTTGCAGGGCTTGTCGGTCATCGCCACCCCGCCGGCACGTCGCCAGCCGATCCGCACGTCGGTCGCGCAGTTCGACGACGCGACGGTGCGCGCGGCGCTGCGTCGCGAGCGGGCGCGAGGCGGACAGAGCTTCGTCGTCGTGCCGCGGATCGACGACATGGCGCCGCTTGCCGCCAAGCTGGCCAAGCTCGTGCCCGAACTCGGGCTGGTGCAGGCGCATGGGAAGATGCCGGCGGGCGAGATCGACGAGGCGATGGTGGCGTTTGCGGCGGGCGACGGCGACGTGCTGCTCGCGACCAACATCATCGAGGCCGGGCTCGACGTGCCGCGCGCGAACACGATGATCGTGCATCACGCGGACCGGTTCGGGTTGTCGCAGCTGCATCAGCTTCGCGGCCGCGTCGGTCGCAGCGGACGGCGGGGGCAGGTGATGCTGCTGACCGATGGCGAGGCGACGATCGCCGAGGCGACGCTCAAGCGGTTGCGCACGCTACAAGCGTTCGACCGCCTGGGCGCGGGCTTTGCGATCAGCGCGCGCGATCTCGACCTGCGGGGCGCGGGCGATCTGGTCGGCGAGGCGCAGGCTGGTCACATGAAGCTGATCGGGATCGACCTGTACCAGCATCTGTTCGGTCGCGCGTTGCGGCTGGCACGGATCGACCGCGAGGGCGGGGCGCCAATCGACGACTGGATTCCCGAACTTCATCTCGAACTGGGCGGCAGCCTTCCCGAAGCGTGGATCCCCGAAATGGAGGTGCGGATGTCGCTCTACGGTCGCCTTGCGCGGCTGGAGGACGTCTCGGCGCTCGATCTGTTCGAGGCCGAGCTCGACGATCGGTTCGGCAAGGCGCCAGAGGCGGCACTGCGACTGTTGCAGGTGGCGCGTATCCGGATGATGGCGCGCGAGGCGGGCGTACGACAGATCGACGCCGGTCCCGCGGCGATCGCGTTCACGCCGCACGACCGGACTGCGGCGAAACCGCTCGACGACCTGGTCGAGAAGAACGGGCGGTGGATCGCCGCCGAGGGCATTGCCGACCCGATCACGCGGGCAGGGCGGATCGAGGAACTGCTGGACGCGTTGATCGGCTAGGCGTGTTCGGTCATTCGGCGGCCGCGGCGAGCGGGACGGGCAAGGCCTCGTCTGTGAGCGCCGCCAGAATCGCGCGTACCAGGTCCACCACGCGCGCGAAGCCGGCGCCGGGCGCGTGGAGTTTGCGATCGAGATACAGGGTGCGATCCAGTTCGAACTGAACCGCGTGAACGTTTGCGGCCGGGCACGCATGGCGTTCGAGGATATGGCCGCCCGCATAGGGCGCGTTGATCGCGGTCGAGAACCCGCGCGCGACACACTCCGCCTCGATCCGCGCGACGAAGCGCGGCTCGGCGGAATGGCCGAACCGGTCGCCGATCACGATTCGCGATCCACTCGGTCCGAGCGGCGGCATCGAATGCACGTCGAGCAACACCGCCACGCCGAATCGGTCGTGCGCCGCCTTCAGCGCCGCCGTGAGCGCCGCATGGTAAGGACGGTGATCGTTGGCGATCCTCGCGGTGACGTCGGCATCGGTGAACCGCCGCGCCCAGAGATCGCCCGCCCCCGATGCGCGGCGTGGGACGAGCCCGAGCCCGCTGCGCAGCTTGGCGGATTGCTGGGCGAGCGGCAGCGACTGCGCACCCTCGTCGAGCAGCGGATCGCGCTCGTCCTCGCGCCGGTTGAGATCGATCCAGGCGCGCGCGCGGGTCTGGACGATCGTCGTCTGGTCGGTCCGTGCGGCACGCGCCACCGCATCGACTAGCCGGTCCTCGAGCGGCAGCAGCCCGGCAAGCGGCACGCGCAACGCCGTCTTGAGCGCAAGCGGATAGTCCCGGCCTGCGTGCGGGACGGACACGACCACCGGGCTCACGGGCGGCATTGCGCCCAGGCGCTCGAAGGGAGAAGACTGCATCGCACCACGCTAGGGCCAGCACCGGGCATGGGCAATCGACCTGGATATGTTAACCATTTTCAGGGTAGGGCGGCCGCGGAATGTGCGTGTGAAAACGGGACTTTAGATCGATGTTACGAATTCTGCTGGCCGAGGACGATCAGGTCATGCGCGAGTATCTGACTCGGGCGCTCGAACGCTCGGGCTATGCCGTGACCGCGGTCGACCGCGGGACGGCGGCGATTCCCTTGCTCGAAACCGAGACGTTCGATCTGCTGCTGACCGATATCGTCATGCCCGAGATGGACGGCATCGAACTGGCGCAGAAGGCGGGCGAGATGTGCGCGGACCTGCGCGTGATGTTCATCACCGGCTTTGCGGCGGTCACGTTGAAGGCCGGGCGGGCGATGCCGCAGGCACGCGTGCTGTCCAAGCCGTTCCACCTGCGCGACCTGGTCGCCGAGGTCGACCGGCTGTTCGAGATGGATAATGTGACGGGCATGCATTGAGAGCTTGCACGGCGCGAAGAGCGCGGCTAGTGGAGCCCTCCGGCGGGCGTGTAGCTCAGTGGTAGAGCACTGTGTTGACATCGCAGGGGTCGCAAGTTCAATCCTTGCCACGCCCACCATTGAAAACCCCGCTAGTCCCATGGACTAGCGGGGTTTTTATTTGCCCGGAGCGCAAGCGGGGTCCCCGAAGGGACCCTCGCCTCAGGCGGGTATCTGGTCGATTTTCGCGGTGTTTTCGGCCTTGATGCCGTTCTCGCCGTGCCGCAGCTTCGACAGCGCCTGATAGACCTGTAGGCGCGCGCGCATCACCGAACCCAGCGGACGATGCGCCGCGAGTGCGTGCGCGGGGCGGAACGTCATCACATCGTCGAAATACCGGACGCGGGCGGCGCTATAGGCTTCCTGCCGGGGGATGCGGATCGTTCCGACCGTCAGGTAGCGGCTGTCCTCCTCGGGCCAGTCGACCGACGTATCCTCGATCGGCTGCGTCTCGGCGTTCGCCCATAGCTGTACGCGCAGTTCGAAGACCGCGTCGTGTTCGCCGAAATAGCGGACGGCGGCGTGGCGGAAACCGTCCTCATCCTGCTTGGGGTCGAGTTCCCAGTCCTTCAGCGCGGCCTGTTCGGGCGAGGCGGGGAAGGCACCGAGCTTGGCGACGTAATCGCCGTAACGGATCGGGCATTGGCTGAAATACGGTTCGGCGAGCGGATGGCTGAACGGGTGGCCGAAAAAGTCCGCCTTGGGGCTCTCGGTGCCGACTGCGTGCAGTGCCTTGTTCACGTTGCGCGCGAGGCTCGACACCGCGCTCTTGAAGCCCTCCGGCAAGGGTACGGCCGCACCGATCTTCTTGGCGTCGCTCAGGAAGCCCTGCGCGGTGCCGGACGGAAACGTCGTGCCTGTCGCGAACACGAAATCCTGCGTGTCGGCATCATGGCCCGACAGCTTTTCGCCGGGTACGTCGAAGATCTTGATCGCCATGCCGCGGTGCGTCGAGACGCGGTCGCCGAGCGTCTCGCCCGGCCCTTGCGCGAAGCGGATCGCGACGGGGTGCGTGCCGGGCGTCGCGAACACGCCCTGTGCAAGTTCGGGCGGCAGGCCGGGCGCGATCGTCAGTTCGCCGATCACGCACGCCGAACTCTTCGCGTGGCTCGCGCGGACCGCATGGCCCTCGCGCTTCTCGACGGTTTGCGTCTGCTGTGACATGCCCTGGATGATGCCGTCGATCGATTCCTGCTCGTTGGGCTGGATCGTCTCGATGTCGTCGCTGTAGCGGAGATAGGTCATGTCGGCCCTCACTTTGCGGGTACGAACGAGAACAGCTCGGTCTTGAGCGACGCGGGCGCACCGGGCTTGAACCAGTTGGTATCCTGGATGTGGCTGGCGGTGACGTAGATGCGGCCATCCGGACCTTCCGAGAAGGTATCGGGCCAGCGCAGGCGGGCGTCGGTCAGTACCGGCTCGACATGATCGCCGACCAGCCGGGTGATGCCGTTGTTGACCGGCGACGTCAGGTAGAGCGTGCCCGCCTTGCTCATCCACAGGCCGTCGGCGACGTGCGTCTGCGCGACCGTCTTCACGCCTGCCGCACGCGTTGCCTCGCTAACGCCGTCGCGCAGCAGCGCGGTGTCGATCGAGTAGAGCGTCTTGCCGGTGAGCGCCTGGTAATAGAGCGTCTTGCCGTCGTTGGAGATCGCGATGCCGTCCGCGGCGAAGGCGGGCTGGCGACCGTCGGGGCGGACGAGCGGCTTGCCGTCGGTCATCACCTTCACGGTCTTGTCGATCTGCGTCGAGCCATGGCCGTCGAGCGCGCGGAAACCCTTCCCGGTTTCGAGATCGATGACGATGATCGCGCCACGCGTCCCGGAATCGGTGATGTAGCCGGTCTTGCCGTCGGGCGAGAAGCGGATGTCATTGAGGTAGGTGCCCTGAAGCGCGACATCGAGCGGCACCTTGATGACCTTTGTCACGCGATTGGTGGCGAGGTCGACCTTCACCAGCTTGGGTGCGCCTTCGAGGATCTTCTCGTTACCGGGCGCGCCGGGATCGAGCACCCAGAGGTTGCCGTGGCCGTCGGGGACGATCGACTGCACGCAGACGAAATAATCGCCGACCGGCATTTCCGCCGACTTCGCGTTGCGCCAGCTATTCCACTTGGCGTCCGGATAGGCCTTGAGCGAACCGTCCTTCATGACTTCTGCGACCGAGATCGGCGCGTCGTCGGTCCAGCGCGGGAAGTTGACGAAGCGGCGGCCGTCGGCGGTGACGGCGACGCCGGTCGCCTGGTGATCGAACTGCGCGACCTGGGTGAGCGGGCGACCGCCGGTCTGCGATGCGGTCTGCGCGCTGGCGACGCCGATCGCGGCGGCGGCGACGACGGCGATCGCGGCAGCGCCGGCGAGGAAGGGCTTGGTCTTGGACATGATAAGGCTCCGGTCGGTGGTGTCGGACAGGTCGGCGGGGTTGCCGGTGAAAAGCTGGATGAGATGGCGCGCGACCGCGTCGGGGGCTTCGCGCTGGATGAAATGGCCGACGCCGTTGAGCGTCACGAAAGCGAACGGGCCGGTGAACTTGGCCGGTACCGCGGTGCTCGCCGACGGCGGATTCACGCCGTCGACCGCGCCCTGGAAATACATCGTCGGCAAGGAGAGCGTCCTGGTCGCCTTCACCTTGTACTCGAGCCACTGGCTGCGCGGATCGGGCTCGGCCTCGTTCCAGCGCGCGCGGTAGCTGTGCAGCGTGACGTCGGCCCAGTCGGGGTTCTCGAACGAGCGTGCGACGCGGGCGAAGGTCGCTTCGTCGAACCAGCCGGGGGGCGACCAGTTGACCCAGTGGATGTGCGCGAAGCCCTTGCGGTCGTCGCGAGCGGCCTGCGCACCGCGCGCGGTGGCCATGAACCAGTGATACCATTGGCGCTGTGCCTGCTCGAACGGCGGGGTCGGCATGCCGCCGAGCCGGGGCGGGGTGGCGAGCATCGCCATCCGCTCGACACGGCCTGGCCAGCCAACCGCGAGCGCCTCCGCGGTGTTCGAGCCCCAGTCGTGCCCGGCGACCATGAACGTCTCGATCCCTAGCCCGTCCATCAGCGCGATCATGTCCATCGCCAGGATCGCGCTGTTGCCGGTGCGCGGTGCATCACGCACGAACCGGGTTTCGCCGAAGCCGCGCAAGGTTGGCACGATGGTCCGCAACCCGGCTGCGTTGAGCGCGGGGACGACCTCGTCCCAGGTCGATGCGTCGTCGGGCCAGCCGTGGATCAGCAGGACCGGCTGGCCGTCGCGCGGCCCGGTATCGGCGTAGGCGAGTTCGAGATCGTCGGTGGTCTGGATCGGCATGATGGTCCTCGTCGGATCGGGGCGTCGGACTCGTTGTGGAAGCTCATGGTGGAGCGGGCCGACGCGAAAGGGTCCTGGTATCGAAACAGTCTCGGGAGGCTGCTGTTCCGGCGGCTAAGCCAATGATCCGCAAAGATGATCGGGCGGCGCGACGTGGTGGGCCGAATTGCGATCCGCGCGTTGTGGATCGCAGAACTTCAGGAGCACGACGATGGATTTAAGTAGGGCGGATTCACGACGGATGGCCGGTGCGGTCGCAGGTGGCGTGGTGGCCGGGCTGGGCATTACCGCGCTGCTGATGGCGGGCGAGCGCAAGAGCGGCGAACCGTCCGAGATCGTCACGCTCGAACGCAAGACCGCTGAGAAGCTGGGCATCGACACGCCTGCCGCGGATGCCCTGCCGTCGTCGCGCGAGCAAGCGGTCACGCAGGGCGGTCACCTGTTGCTGTCTGCGGCGGCGGGTGCGGTCTACGCCGCGACCGTCGACGAGGAAGCGTCGGTCATCGGCTCGGGCCTGATGTTCGGTGCGGCATTCTATGCGGCGATGCACTGGATTACGGGGCCGTTGCTTGGCGTGAAGCCGCCGGAGTGGCAGGCCGGTGCGAAGACGATCGGCATGCACAGCGTGAACCATGCGGCGTTCGGGCTGGTCACGGCGCTGGGCGCGAAGCTCGCGACCCGGCGCTGAACGGAAGTCTCTTTAGGGCGTGACGGTGTGCCCGTGCGGCACACCATCATGCGCTATCGTCAGCCTGCCGCGTCGACCTGCGGCAGGTAGGCGGCATACCCGTTGGCTTCCATCTCGGCGCGCGGGACGAACCGCAGCGACGCCGAGTTGATGCAGTAGCGCAGGCCGCCCTTGTCCTGCGGGCCATCCTCGAACACGTGGCCGAGATGGCTGTCGGCGCCTGCCGAACGGATCTCGGTGCGGACCATGCCGTGGCTGCGATCGTGGAGTTCGGCGACGTGCTCGGGCGTGATCGGCTTGGTGAAGCTCGGCCAGCCGCAATGCGAATCGAACTTGTCCGCGGACGCGAACAGCGGCTCGCCCGAGACGATGTCGACGTAGAGACCGGGCTCGCGCGTGTTGAGATACTCGCCGGTGCCGGGCCGCTCGGTGCCGCTCTGCTGCGTGACGTGGAACTGCTCGGGTGTGAGCTTGGCGATCGCCTCGTCGGTCTTCTTGTAGTCGGTCATGGTGATCCTCTCGCGCTCAGGAGAGCGCCGGTTGGCCGTTCGAGGCGGACAGGCCGCCGTCGACCGGCAGGTTGACCCCGGTTATATAGTGCGCGTCGGCGCTAGCCAAAAACGCGATGGCGCCGACGATGTCTTCGGGCTGTGCGCCGCGTGCCATCGGGATGCGTTCCTCGAACTTCGCGATAAGGTCGGGCTGGTCCTTCATGCCCGCGGTCAGCGCGGTGTAGGTCAGCGACGGGTTGACCGCGTTGACACGGACGCCGTGCTTCGCCTCGTCCATCGCGAGCGCGCGGGTGAAGTTGGTCACCGCGCCCTTGGCGGCGCAGTAGAAGCTGTGGTTCCAGTCGCCGCCGAGGCCCGATACGGACGAAACGTTGACGATGCAGCCCTTGTTTGCGCGCAACGTGGCGATCGCGGCGCGGCTCATGTGGACGACGCCGTAGAGGTCGGTTTCGATGACCTTGGTGAATTCGGAGAGGTCGCCCTCGTCGAGCTTGCCGAGATGGTCCACGCCGGCGTCGTTGACGAGCACGTCGATTCGGCCGAACTTGTCGATCGCATGCGCCACCAGCGCCTCGCAGGCGGCCATGTCAGAGACGTCGGTTTCGAGCGTTTCGACGGTCGTGCCGTCGAGGCTGGCGGCGACCTTCGCGAGGCCGTCCGCGTCCTTGTCGCCGAGTACGAGCGTCGCGCCCTCCGCGGCGAAACGACGCGCGGCGCCTTCGCCGATGCCGGAGGCGGCGCCGGTGATCACTACGATCTTACCATCGAATCTCATCGATCTGTGTCCTGAAGCTTTGGGAGATAACGCGATGAACGACCGACGCGCGTACCGGTTTCCTTGCTGAATCAAGGAGATCGCCGGTCAGTCCCAACGGCGGACCCTGGCCGGTCTCGCGTGCGTTGATGCGCTCGAACCTGCTTTTACCGGAGATCATCATGCTCGCATCCTTCCTGATGGGCCTCGTCGGTGGCCAGCGCGCGATGACGCCGCTCGCCGCGGTCGCCATCGCTGCCGCTCGTGACGAATTGCCCGCCGACAATGGTGCGCCGAAGCTGCTGTCGCATCCCGTCGTCGCGGCGGGTGCGCTGGCGCTCGCGATCGGCGAGATGGCGGGGGACAAGCAGAAGACCGCGCCCGACCGGATCGTCGCGATCGGCCTGGCCGCGCGGTTCGTCACGTCGGCTATCGCGGGCGCGTCGCTCGTCCCGCGGCGGCAGCGGTGGATCGGTGCAGCGGTCGGCGGACTGACGGCGGTGGCCGCGTCCTATCCGGGCTGGCGTGCGCGGATGGCGGCGATGTCGCAGTACGGCCAGACGCCGACGGGTTTCGTCGAGGATGCGGTGGTTCTTGGCGGCGCGGCGGCGATTGCGCGCAACGCGGCGAAGCTTGGCGCGGCCTGACGCCGGACGTGTATTCCGGGCGGGCCGAAAAGCTGCCATGCGGCGGCGATGATCCGTATCTCGCTCTCTACGCTTGCCTTCGTATTGATTTCGTCCGGGGGTGCGGTCGCGCAGACGACTGTCGCGCCTAGCGACCAGCAGGCTGACATCGTCGTCACCGGGCGCGGGCTGGCCGATGCGCCCGGCGATCGTGCGTACGACGTCGTCACTATCGATCGTGCGCGGATCCAGGCGAATGCGAGCAATCGGCTGGAGAGCGTGCTGGCCGACGTCGCGGGGCTCCAGCAGTTTCGTCGGTCGGACTCGCGCAGCGCCAACCCGACCAGCCAGGGGATTTCGCTGCGCGGGATCGGCGGCAATGCCTCCAGTCGCGCGCTGCTGATCTTCGACGGCGTGCCGCAGGCGGATCCGTTCGGCGGCTGGGTCGCGTTTCCGGCGTATGCGACGGGGCGGCTCGGGCGCATTCGCGTGACGCGCGGCGGCGGGAGCGGGTATCAGGGGCCGGGGGCGTTGGCGGGGACGGTCGAGCTCGAGAGCGCGACGCCGGACCAGGCGGCGCCTTTCCAGGGCAGTGTCGCGTATGGCAGCCGGGATTCGGTCGATGCACAGGGCTCTGCGGCACTGGTGCACGGGTCTGGGTTTGCGACCTTGTCCGGAGCCTATGCGCGCGGGGACGGCTTCACGCCGACCGTCGAGGAAAGCCGGGGAATCGTCGATCGCGCCGCGCCGTACGAGCAGGCGTCGGGCGCGCTGCGGACCGTCGTCGGGATCGGCTCGAAGACCGAATTGCAGATGAATGCGAGCGCGTTCACCGATCGGCGCGACCGGGGGAGCGACTTTACCGACAACAAGAGCGAAGGCGCGGACGCGAGCGTCCGGCTCATCGGGCGCGGGCGCTGGGGGTATTCGGCGCTGGCGTATCTGCAAACGCGCGCGTTCGCGAGCAGCTTCAACAGCATCAACGCCGCGCGGACGACCGCGATCCAGTCGCTGAACCAGTATAATACGCCCGCCACCGGGCTTGGCGGACGGATCGAGATCGCTCCGCCGCTGGGCGAGAGCATCACGCTGCGTCTGGGCGCGGATGTTCGCGATGTCAGCGGCAAGACGCAGGAGCTGTATACGTTCGTCAACACCGTGCCGACGCGGCGGCGCGAGGCCGGCGGGAGCACGACGACAACCGGCGTGTTTGCCGATGGGAGCTTGGTTGCTGGCGACTTCACGTTCAGTCTTGGCGGCCGGGTTGACTGGTGGTCGATCGACGGCGGCTATCTGTCCGAACGGCCGCTGGCCGGCGGCGCGGCGTTGACCAATCTTCGATATGCGGACCGCGATGGCAGCGAGACGACCGGCCGGGCGGGCGTAGCGTATCAGCCGGTGGAGGCGATCACGCTGCGCGCGGCCGGGTATCGCGGGTGGCGGCTGCCGACGCTCAACGAGCTGTATCGGCCGTTTCGCGTCGGCAACGATGCGACCGCGGCGAATGCGCTGTTGTCGCCGGAGCGGCTGACCGGGGTCGAGGGCGGGGTGACGCTGACGCCTGCGCCGGGCGTGAGCATCGCCGCGACGTATTTCTACAACCGGCTGAAGGATGCGGTGGCGAACGTCACGACGACCACGCCGACGCAGGTGTTGCCGGGGGTGACGACCT
Organism: Sphingomonas sp. NFX23; assembly: GCF_049887795.1. Taxonomy (NCBI): domain Bacteria; kingdom Pseudomonadati; phylum Pseudomonadota; class Alphaproteobacteria; order Sphingomonadales; family Sphingomonadaceae; genus Sphingomonas; species Sphingomonas sp. NFX23. Next base: position 603,604 of record NZ_JAGEKH010000003.1, on the reverse strand, counting down.
ACCGCGTTCGCCAGAACCTCGACGCGATCCGCGCGCATGGGTTCGAGTTGAATGCGGCGTATCGGCCGGGTCCGTTTGGTGTTCAGGCGTCGTGGTCGCACACGAACTCAAAGGTCGAGGGATCGGGGATCACGGCTGCGCTGGACGGCGTGCGACCGGCGCAGACCCCTCGCGACCAGGTTTCTGGGACGGTCGACTGGCGACGCGACGCGGCGACGCTGTCACTGACGGTGCGGCATATCGGCCAGCAGTTCGACGACGACCAGAATACGCGCGTGCTTGGGGCTGCGACGACGCTCGATGCGTATGCAGCGTTGCCGATCCTGCGGTCGCTGGTTGCCGAGTTTCGGGCCGAGAATTTCCTCAACGAGCGGGTCGAGGCAGGGGTCAGCGGCGCGAACATCGTCGAGCGCGCCACCCCGCGGACGATCTGGGTCGGGCTGCGCTACGGCGGGCGGTGATATTCTTTCTGCTAAGGAAAACGAAGACATCATGTTTCCCCGCGAAGGCGGGGACCCAGACTGGACTCCCGCCTTCGCGGGAGAACAACGGAGGGAAAGCGACGTCCCGACTAACACGCCACCACCCCGGCGGAGGCCGGGGCCCAGTTGGCAAGGTCGCAGTAACGACGGACCGCGCTTAGTTAGTGACATTCCCCAACTGGGCCCCGGCCTCCGCCGGGGTGGTGCGGTGGACGGTGAGGGAGCTTACGATCCTCCCCCGCAAGGGGGAGGTGGCACCGAAGGTGACGGAGGGGGAGGCATGCGATCACCCCCGTTTCCGTGTCCGCCCCCTCCGTCTGGCAAGCGCCAGCCACCTCCCCCTGGCGGGGGAGGATCAGCAGGCCCCGCGTTGACCCGTGCCTGGCGCACGACTAATGCCGCGTACGTGAAGGGTTCCCCGCAACGGGATCAAAAGGGAAGTCGGTGCGCGGGCCGGGTCGTCACGATCCAAATCCGCAAGACCGGCGCTGTACCCGCAACTGTGACCGGATAGCGGCCACCCCGATATGCCACTGGGTCTCGGCCTGGGAAGGTGGGGTGGGCGCGGCGACCCGGAAGCCAGGAGACCTGCCTGTCACGGTCGATCCACTGCGCGGGCGGGTGTCCGGCGCGGACGAGTGCTCCGGTCCAGCCGGGTTTCCTCGAGCGAGAGACGTCTGGCCGCCCGGCGAATGGTCGCTGGCGGTTCTGGTTAGGACGCAGCCGAATGACGAAATTCTTCCTTCTCCTGAGTGCCGCGGCGATCGCATCGCCCGCCTATTCTCAGACCATATCCAACCCAGACGCCCCCGAAATCGTCGTCACCGCGACCCGCGCTGCGCAACCGCTGAGCGAGATCGGCCAGGCCGTGACCGTGATCGACCGCGCCGAGATCGAGCGCCGCCAGACCACCATCGTCTCCGACCTGCTCGCGACCACGCCTGGCGTCACCGTCACGCGTAACGGCACGGTCGGCGCGCTGACCAGCGTCCGCATCCGCGGTGCCGAGGCGGATCAGACGCTCGTCGTGATCGACGGCGTGCGCGTCAACGATCCCTCGTCGACCGGCGGCGGCTTCAACTTCGGCAACCTCCTGTCGAGTTCGGTCGAGCGGATCGAAATATTGCGCGGTCCTAACTCGGTGCCATGGGGCAGCCAGGCGATCGGCGGCGTCGTCAACATCATCACCGCCGCACCGACCGAAGGCGTCCAGGCGCGCGCCAACGCCGAATATGGCTATGCCGACAGCGTGTTCGCGAGCGCGGGCGTGTCGGGCAAGTCGGGTCAGGTGTCCGGATCGCTGACCGGCGGATATCTGCGCACCGACGGCATCTCGTCGGCGGCCAGCGGCACCGAGCGCGACGGCTATCGCCAATATGGCGCAACCGGGCGGGTCGGCGTCGAGTTCGCGCCGGGCATCGGCCTCGACCTGCGCGGCTATTTCGCCGACAGTCGCGTCGCGATCGACGGCTTCCCGGCCCCTGATTACGTGCTCGTCGACACCGCCGAATATTCGAAGACGCGCGAAGCCTATGGTTACGCGGGGCTACATGCGAACTTCGCCGACGGTCGGTTCAACAACCGCGTGGCCTTCACGATCGCCGACATCAACCGCGACAATTACGACCCGAGCTTCGGCAGCGATCCGTCGTTCATCGGTCGCGGCCGCAGCGAACGCTACGAGTATCAGGGCGACTTCCGCCCCCTCGACCAAGTGCGCGTCGTCGCAGGCGTCGAGCGCGAGAACAGCCGCTTCAACGACGGCTTCACCTTCGCGGATACCGGCATCACCAGCGTCTACGGCCAGCTGATCGTCAAGCCGCTCGACGTCCTCACGATCACCGGCGGCGTCCGTAACGACGACCACGACGATTTCGGCAGCCACACGACGTTCGGCGCGAACGCCGCGCTGGCGTTGCGGACCGGAACCACCGTCCGCGCGAGCTATGGCGAAGGCTTCAAGGCGCCGACCTTGTACCAGCTCTTCTCCGACTACGGGAATCGCGGCCTCGATCCGGAGACCGCGCGCAACTTCGACGTCGGTGTCGAACAGGCGTTCCTCGACAACCGCGCGCGCGTCGCGGTGACCTATTTCAACCGGCGTACGCGCAACCAGATCGACTTCCGCGACTGCAGTCCGGCGGAGCAGACGACCGCCGGTTCGATCTGCGTCGACCGCCCGTTCGGCGTCTACGACAATATCGCCCGCGCCGAGGCGGACGGCGTCGAGTTCACCTTGGCGCTGCGCCCGGTCGACGCGCTGACGCTGACCGCGAACTACAGCTATATCGACACCGAGAACCGCTCGATCGGCAGCGATTTCGGCAACGATCTCGCGCGCCGTCCCAAGCAGACCGCGAGCGTCGACGCCGATTACCGGTTCGCGTTCGGGCTGTCGGTCGGCGGCACCGTGACGATGGTCGGCGACAGCTTCGACGACGCCGCCAACACCGTGCGACTCGACGGCTATGCGCTGGCGGGCGTCCGCGTGGAAATGCCGATCACCGACCAGATTGCACTGTACGGCCGCGTCGATAACCTCACCGACTCGCGGTACGAGACGGTCGCGGGCTACGGCAATTACGGTCGCGCGGCGTATGGCGGCGTACGGTTGCGGCTGAAGTGAGGCGCGGGGCGATCCTCCTCGCGCTCCTGCTCGGGGGCTGCGCGCAATCCCCCGGAGCGGGCGGTGGCGGGGGGATCGTCTCGACCAATCCGTGCGTGGATTCGGTGCTGGTCCGGATCCTGCCGCCCGCGCGGATCGCCGGGATCAGCCACTATTCGCAAGATCCGTCCGCGACATCGATCCCGCTCGCCGTCGCGCGCCGGTTTCGCGGCATCGCGGGGACCGCCGAGGAGGTGATCGCGCTCCACCCCGATCTCGTCATCGCCAGCACCTACACGCCGCCCGCGACTCAGGCGGCGTACGCGCGGGCCGGTCTGAAGACGCTGCTCGTCGGCATTCCCGACTCGATCGCGGAGAGCCAGGCGCAGGTCACGCAGATCGCCGATGCTGCCGGAGCGCCGATGGGCGGCGCGCGGATCAATGCCGAGATCGACCGCGCGGTGGCCCGCTGGAGCCACAAGGATGGACGGTCGCCGAGCGCGTTGCTCTATATCAGCGGCGATCTCGCGACGGGGGGGAGCACGTTGCTGAACGACATGATGACGCGCGTCGGCTTCCGAAACGCCGCCGCGAGCTACGGCTTGACGCATACCGGCACGCTGTCAGCCGAGACGATCGTGACGCAGCCCCCCGCCGTCGTGATCGCTTCCGAACGCGAAAGCCGCGGCACCGCGCTGCGCCACCGCCTGCTGCCGAACACGCCGCAAGCCGTCTTCCCGCGCGTCCTGATCAATTGCGGCGGGCCTACCATCCCGCCTGCGCTCGAACGCCTCGCCGCGATCCGGGCGGGGCTGTGATGCGAGCGCTTAGAATCGCGAACGGCTCACCGCCCGTGCTCCTCCCCGGCGGAGGCCGGGGCCCAATTGGGATGACCGAAGTAATGACCTGCCGCGCGCTGTCACGACTGTCCCCCAATTGGGCCCCGGCCTTCGCCGGGGTGGTGGCGGTGGTCGGTACGGGCGAAGAGGCGCTCTGATGACCCGCACGCTGAAACTTGCCGTATTGGCCGTCCTGGTCGTCCTCCTGTTCAGCCTGTCGCTCGGCTGCGGCAAGGTCTGGGTGCCGCTAGACGCGTGGTTCTCGAGCGACCCGCGCTGGTGGATCATCCTCGAACTCCGCCTGCCGCGCGCGGTGCTGGGGCTTGCGCTCGGCGCCACGCTCGGCCTGTCGGGAGCGGTGCTGCAAGGCTATCTCCGCAACCCGCTCGCCGACCCCGCAGTCGTCGGCGTGTCGTCGGTCGCGGCGCTGGCGGCGGTCGCGGCAATCGTGTTCGGGCTCGGCTCCGGCCCCGCGATCTTCGTCGCCGCGATGCTGGGCGCAGGCGGTGCGGTCGCGCTGCTCGCGGCGCTGACATGGCGGTCGCCGAGCGCGATCACCTTCATCCTCGCGGGCACGGTGCTGTCGAGTCTTGCCGGCGCGCTGACCGCGTTCCTGATCTCGATCGCGCCGAACCCCTATGCGGTCGCCGAGGTGATCGACTGGATCATGGGCGCGTTGACTGATCGCGGCTGGGACGACGTGACGCTCGCGCTGCCGCCGATGGTGGTCGGTGCGGTGCTGCTGTTGCTCACAGGCCGCTCGCTCGACGCGCTGGCACTGGGCGAGGCGGCGGCAAGGTCGCTCGGGATACGGATGGGTCGCGTCCGGTTGCTCGTCGTGCTGGGCACCGGCCTAGTTGTCGGCGCGGGCGTCGCGGTGACCGGCGTGATCGGCTTCGTCGGGCTCGTCGTGCCGCACCTCCTACGCCCGATCTTCGGCCACCGCCCGAGCGCCTTGCTGTTACCCTCGGCACTTGGCGGCGCAGCGCTCGTACTCGCTGCCGACAGCCTCGTCCGTCTCACACCCGGCGCTGGCGAAATCCGGCTCGGCGTTGCGATGGCGATGATCGGCGCGCCGTTCTTCCTGGGATTGCTGGTCAGGGAACGAGGCCGCGCATGGATCTGATCATCGACTCTTTGGGCGTGAAGCTCGGTAAGCGCGCTGTCCTGAGCGACGTATCCGTACACCTCCGTCCCGGCCGCGTCACCGCGATCCTTGGCCCCAACGGCGCTGGCAAGAGCACGCTCGTCAAAGCCGCCGCGGCGCTCGTCGACCGCAGCACCGGCAGCGTCCGCCTCGACGCGCAGGACGTCGCCGCGATGGACCCGAGCGCTCGAGCGCGCGCGATCGGCTATCTCCCGCAGGACGCAACGGTGCACTGGAACATCGTCGCGCGCGATGTCGTCGCGCTTGGCCGCCTGCCGCACCTCGGCGCGCATGCTGCTCCATCGCTCGAAGATCATGCCGCCGTCGACCGCGCGATGCACGATACCGAGACCGAGCATCTCGCGGATCGCCCGGTCGGCGAACTCTCCGGCGGCGAACGGGCGCGTGTCCTGCTCGCACGCGTGCTGGCGGGCGAGCCAGGTTGGCTGCTCGCCGACGAACCGCTCGCGAGCCTCGACCCGTCGCACCAGATCGACCTGCTCGCCCGCCTGCGAGGCTATGCGCTCGGCGGGGCAGGGGTGGCGATCGTCCTCCATGACCTCGTCCAGGCACAGCGCGCGGCCGACGACGCGCTGCTGCTCGCCGATGGCCGCGTCGTCGCGTTTGGTCCCGTCGCGGAGGTCATGACCGCCGACACGCTCGGCCGCGTATTTGGGGTCCGCGTTACCTCCCTAGAAGACGATGGCCGCCGCCTGCTCGTGCCGGTCGGACGCATCGAAGCAGCATAGACGGTCGACGCGCCGCGCCCGTGGCACTATCCCGCGCCGGGTGATCGATATTCCTGCCCCCCTCCGCCTGCGCCTAGACGGCGACGCTCTCGTCCAGAACTGGCGCACGCTCGACCGCATGAGCGGCACCGCAGCGTGCGGCGCCGCGGTGAAGGCGAACGGCTACGGTCTCGGCGCGATCGAAGTCGCAAACCGCCTGGCAGACGCAGGTTGCCGCGACTTCTTCGTCTCGAACTGGCAGGAAGCCGCCGAACTCGCGCCGCTGGGCCTGACCGTCTCCGTCCTCCACGGCGTCCGCGAAGAAGACATGCCCGCCGCGGCCGCCGGCTTCGCCCGCCCGGTCCTCAACACCCCGACACAAGTTGCGCGCTGGAAAGGGACTGGCGGTGGCGCATGCGACGTCATGGTCGACACCGGCATCAACCGCCTGGGCGTGTCGGTGGACGATATTGCGGCCGGTCTGCTCGATGGCCTCCAGATCGAAACGCTGATGAGCCATCTCGCCTGCGCCGACGAGGATGTACCGATGAACGCGGAGCAGCGGGACCGGTTCGCTGCGCTTGCGGGCGCGACGGCGGCAAAGCGCATGAGTCTCGCCAACTCCGCCGGCATCGCGCTCAACGGCTATGCGTTCGACCTGACACGGCCTGGGCTGGCGCTATATGGCGGGGTCCCCCGCGCCGGCCTGGCGGATGCGATCAAGTTCGTGGTCACGATCGAAGCGCAAATCCTCCAGTGCCGCCGCGTACGCGCGGGACAAACGGTAGGCTATAACGCGATCTGGACGGCGCCGGCCGACACCGAGGTGGCGATCCTCAATCTAGGCTATGCCGACGGCTATTTCCGCGGATTTTCGAACTGTGGAACCGCATCGGCGGGCGGCATCGCGATGCCCGTTATCGGTCGCGTATCGATGGATCTCGTGGCCATCGACGTGACGAGTGTACCAGCAGTGCACGAAGGGACATGGCTCGCGCTCGATTTCGCGCTGCCCGATGCAGCCGCGGTATCGGGGATGTCGCAATACGAACTGTTGACCAGTCTTGGCGGACGCTATTCGCGAGTTTGGCGTTAACAAGCGCATCATGCGGCACCGCAGGCCGGCATCAGGACTTGCTCCAAGCAAAAAAAAGGCCGCCCCGTAAGGAGCGGCCTTTTCAGTTGGTAGATCGGCGGATCAGAACTTGGCTTCGAAGCCTGCGTACATGAAGCGGCCGACGTTCTCGTAGATGCCCTGCGCGCCGGTCGTGCCGGTGATGTCGTAGGGGGGCTGGCGGTCGAACACGTTGTCCATGCCGGCATAGAAGCGGAACTTGTCCGTGACGTCCGCACCGACGCGGATGTTGTGGTAGGTCACATCCGGGTAGAAGGTGAACGGGAACGCGTCGGGATCCCGAGCCGGGCGACCCTGGACCGAGTTCTGTGTCTCATACTCGGCGGCGACTGTCTGCTTGCCGACGTAACGGAAGTTGTAGTTAAGGTCGAACACACCGAAGTCGACATTGGCCGTGAACGAACCCGACCATTCCGGATCTCCGACTTCGAACTTCTGCTGGTCGATGAAGCTTGGGGTGTTGATGTCGGTATAGTTGTCGCGGTTGATCAGGTAGCTGACGATACCACGCAACGTTACCTTCGCACCGCCAACGTTATGGCTATAGCTCAGATCGGCATCGACACCGGATGTCTTCTGCTTGGCAAAGTTGAATGGACCCGACAGGAACGACTGCCCGGTCGCCGGGAAGGAGATCTGCGCGCCACCGTTGGTGACGCCGGTCTGACCGGCGAAGGTGCCGTTGGGATTACGCGTCAATGCCGCGCAATACTGATTGTTGATGCCGCTGGGGCTGTCGTAGCACTGGTTGATGATCGTCTGTGGCGCCAGCGCGAAGATCACGTTGGTGATCTTGATGTTGTAGTAATCGACCGACAGCGTAAGGCCCGGGATGATGCTGGGCTGGAGGATGAAACCGCCAGTAAAGCTGTCTGCGGTTTCCTCGCGCAGATTGGGATTGCTGCCGTTCAGACCGCTGATGCCGGAGGTCGGAACGTTGGTGAAAGGCTCCGTGATACCGTTGAACGTCTGGGTCGTCGGAACGCCTGCGGCTGCGCAGTTAGCCGCACGGTTCGGGCCGTTGCGGATATTATTCTGGCTGCAGGGGTCAATCAGGCCATTGAGGAAGGTCTGGCTCGGTGCCGAGAACAGATCCCCCTGGGTCGGTGCACGAACCGAACGGGCATAGCTGCCACGGAGACGGATATCGCGTACCGGCGACCAGGTCAGGCCGGCATTGTAGGAATACACGGTGCCGGTTGCGCCGATGTTATAGTCCGAAACGCGACCTGCGCCATCGATCGTCAGTTCCTGGAAGAATGGAACGTCCTTCAGCAGCGGAATACGGATTTCACCGTACGCTTCCTTTACGACCTGCGCCGGCGGGTCGAAGATCGGAATGGCGTTGAGGAAGGTCGCACCGCTCCGCGTGACGTCGTCGAATGCCGAATAGGCTGTCTCCCGGCGATATTCGCCGCCGATCGAGAATGCGACCGGGCCGCCCGGCAGTTCGAACAGCTGCGAAAGGTCGCCCGACACGAACGCGGTCGCATCATACTGGTCGGCCTGCTGGCGGCGGGTCGAGTTCACAACGAAATAGTTCAATGCCGAGGCGCTGGGTGCACCCTGGCCGAACAGGTTGACGGGAACGCAGCTCGCGTCGTCATTGGCTGTGCTTGCATCGGCGTTGATGCCGCAGACGATATTGCCACCGGCGTTGCGGACCGCATCCTGCGAGTTCTTGAACTTCTGGACGTTTACGTTGCCCTGGGTCGCATAGAACGTGTCCAGATGGCCGTAATTGAAGGCGGCCTCATAGCGCCAATCGGTGTTGAACGTGCCCTCGACGCCGGCAACGATACGATAGGTTTCGCGACGATGGTTTTCGCCACGGGCACCGAAATCGACGTTGATGCGCTGCGCCTGGAACGTGGTGGCACCAGGCGCCAGCGTCTGCGCGAGCACCGAGCGTGCCTGAGCCGTTAGGAACGGATTGTTGACGTTGTAGATCGCGGGCAGCGTGCCCTGCAGGAACGTCGGCTGGCCTTCCTGGATTGCGTCGACGCGGACATATTTTGCCTCGACGAACGGACGGAACGCGTCCGAGACGTCGTAATGCGCCAGGACGTTCGCCGAATAGCGCTTGATGCCGGGCTGCAACTGACCGGTCAGGCGCTGCGAGGAACCCAGGCCGCCGATCGCATTGCCTGAACCAAACGGACGGAAGTCCTTGATGACGTTGTTCGGTACGAGGTTGCCCGAATTGTCGAACACGAACACCCGACCGAGTGCCGCGCCCGTGTTGCTGTTCTCGCCGGTGCAGTTGAAAGCACGACGGGCAGTGACGGCCGCGTTGCCGGCCACTGCGGCAGGGCAGGCCGACGTGATCGCGCCACCTTCGGATATGGCGATGTTGCGGACGTTGGTCAGGAAGGTGGTGTCGGGAACGCCATTGCCGCTACCCGGCTCGTTCAAGACGTTTTCGGTCAGATTGAATTGGCGACGGCCGGTCGTGCTGTACCGGGTGCGATCGGTGAAATAGAGCGCGTCGGACTCGCTGTATTCGGCCGAGACTGCAATGTTGCCACGACCATCGGCAAAGTTCTTGCCGGCCGTCAGGCTGCCAAAATACGATGGGCGATCGGCGCGCGACGTCACACCGCTCTGGCCGCGAAGGCGGAAGCCTTCATAGTCCCGCTTCAAGACAAAGTTCACGGCGCCAGCGACCGCATCGGACCCGTAGACCGCCGAATTGCCGCCTGTTACGACATCGACGCGTTCGATCAGATCGACGGGAATGGTGTTGATGTCGACGCGGCTTTCGCCGGGAGTCGAGGTGACGTGACGGCGGCCATTCACCAGGACCAGAGTCCGGTTCGTGCCTAGACCGCGCAGGTCGAGCGCATTGATACCGGCCGTGCCGATGAACCGAGTCGAATTCGAGCCACTGAACGTCGCGCGCAGCGACGGCAACTTGTTCAGCGTATCGCCGAGCGAGACTTCGCCGGTCTGGGTCAGTTCCTGAATGCTGAGCGACGTGATCGGCGACGGCGAATCGAGATTGGGACGGGCAATGCGCGATCCCGTGACGACGATCGTTTCGTTTTCCGGCGCGGCAGCGGCCTCGGCCGCGACCTGAGTGCCGGTTTCCATGGCGGTGCCATCCGTAGCGGATGGCGCGGTCTGCGCAGCTACGGAATTCGGTAGCGTCATCGCGCCCGTTGCCAGGATCGTCGCGGATAGAAGGTGATACGCTCTGTTCAACTAAAGTCCCCCGTTTACCGGCACTTTCGCCGTTATGAGGACCTTACAACCGCGAATGGCGACTAGTGGCAAGCCTGCGTTAAGGTTCAGACCAGCCCGTCGTTCCGTTTGTAACCAATTGTGACAAAATCGTCACAATATGGTCATATGGCGTATCACCCCGACATAAAGTTACCTTCGAAAGTACGTCAGCGTTCCAGACACATCGCAATGCCCATGCCGCCGCCGATGCACAGCGTCGCCAGCCCGCGCTTCGCGTCACGCTTTTGCATTTCGTAGATCAGCGTCGTCAGGACGCGGGCGCCGCTGGCGCCGATGGGGTGGCCGATCGCGATCGCGCCGCCGTTGACGTTGACCTTCGATGCGTCCCAGCCGAGTTCCTTGCCGACGGACAGTGCCTGGGCGGCGAAGGCTTCGTTCGCCTCGATCAGGTCGAGGTCGGCTAGCGTCCAGCCGGCCTTCTCCAGCGCGCGCCTTGTGGCGGGGACGGGGCCGATGCCCATGATCGACGGGTCGACGCCGGCGGAGGCCCAGCTCTTGATCGTCGCGAGGATGGTCGAGCCGCGGCGTTCGGCTTCGTCGCGGCGCATCATGACGAGGGCGGCGGCGCCATCGTTTAGGCCGCTGGCGTTAGCCGCCGTTACCGTGCCGTCCTTCTTGAACGCGGGCTTCACACCGGAGACGCTCTCGATCGTCGCGCCAGCGCGGATGTATTCGTCATCGGCCACCACCGTGTCGCCCTTGCGGCCCTTGATGGTGACCGGCGCGATCTCGTCCTTGAAGCGGCCTGAGCCGCGCGCGGCCTCGGCCTTGTTCTGCGAGGCGACCGAGAAGGCGTCCTGCTCGCTGCGCGTGACCTGGTATTGCTCGGCGAGGTTCTCGGCAGTGATGCCCATGTGATAGCCGTTGAAGACGTCGGTCAGGCCGTCGCTGACCATCGTGTCGACGAGGCTGAGATTACCCATCTTCTGGCCGCCGCGGATCGACTGCGCGTGCGCGGAGAGCGACATCGATTCCTGGCCGCCCGCGACGACGATGGTCGCGTCGCCGGTCTGGATCGCCTGTGCCGCGAGTGCGACCGCGCGGAGGCCCGAGCCGCAGACTTGGTTGACGCCCCAGGCGGGGATTTCCTTCGGCACGCCGGCGGCCATCGAGGCCTGGCGGGCGGGGTTCTGGCCCTGGGCGGCGGTGAGGACCTGGCCGAGGATGACTTCGGAGACGTCTTCGCCCGCCACGCCCGCCTGTCCGAGCGCTGCTTCAATCGCGATGCGGCCGAGTTCGTGCGCGGGTACGCTCGCGAACGCGCCGAGGAAGCTGCCGACGGGGGTGCGCTTGGCGGCGGTGATGACGACGTCGTGGGGGTTCAGGTCGGTCATGTCGGGATCCTCTATGGTTGGACCCCATGTAGGTCAGCCGAGCGCGGCGATCCAGTTGGCGAGCGGTTCCCAAAGGCGCGCGCGCGCAGAGCGGCCGACGATCATGCCGACATGGCCTGCGCCGAGGTCGCGGCGGTCGGCGAGGCCGATCGCGGTGGCGGCGGGGACGATGCGGTCGCTGAGCGATACGAACTCGACCGTGGGGCAGGCTAGTGTGAGCGGGTCGATCGGGGTGCCGGCGATCTCCCAGCGGCCTTTGCCGGGCAGGTCGTTGGCGATGCAGTCCTCGAACAGCGAGGCGGCGGCGGCGTAGGGGAGGGGGGCGCCTGCGTTGGCCCAGTCCTCGAGCCGGACGAACGCGCGGGCCGCGTCGCTGTCGGGGGGGAGGTCGGCGAACGCTTCGTATTTGGCGATCGTACGCGCAGGGTCGAGTTGCCAGAAGCCCGCTTGGAGCACTTCCATCGGGAGCAGGCCGAGCATCGCGGCGGCGGGCTGGACCGCGGCCCAGGTCGCGGCGAGCGTGGGACGGCCTTCGCCATAACCGGCGAAGTGCCACGGGGCGGCGATCGTCGCGACACCGGCGGTGGGCGTGATCGCAGCGGCGCCCAGTGCGAGCGTGCCGCCGAGGCAATAGCCGACCAACACCGGTGGCTCGGGGAGTGACTGGAACAGCGGAACCAGCAACCGCTCGACATGCGCCGCCAGATCGAGGTCGCGGTCCGCGTCGCCGGGTGATCCCCAGTCGACCAGCCAAACGTGGAATCCTTGCTGGGCGATCCATTGCACCAGCGAAGACTCGGGCGAATGATCGAGGATATCGGGCGGGTTTATCAACGATGGGACGAACACGACGGGACGCCCTTCGCCGCCATAATCGCGCAACGCGACCCGGCCCGCGCGGTGGATCGCAGGCCGCGGAACGGGGCGTTCCTCTCGCATTGCGGCCTGATAGGCGCGCAATCCCGCTAGCGCGCGGGCCATGCGTTCCGGCGATGCTGCAGTCTCGTTGCGCAGCACGGAAAGGAACAAGGGTAAGGGCCTCGGACCTTGTTGCGGTGCGTCATCAAAGACTGTAGCTTCCGTTTCAAACATAAGACGGGGGATCCATGAAGAAGCAAAAGGCTGCCGACGGAATCGTCATCATCAAGAAGTACGCCAACCGGCGGCTCTATAACACCGAGTCGTCATCCTACATCACGCTCGATCATCTCGCGACGATGACTCGCGAGGGCCGCGACTTCAAGGTGGTCGATGCGAAGACCGACGAGGACATCACGCACAACGTCCTGACGCAGATCATCATGGAGGAGGAGAGCCGCGGCGAGACGATGATGCCGGTGAACTTCCTGCGCCAGCTGATCTCGATGTACGGCGATTCGATGCAGACGATGGTGCCCGGCTATCTGGAGGCGTCGATGGACAGCTTCCGTCGCAACCACGACCAGTTCAAGTCCGCAGTCGAAGGCGCGTTCGCGAACTCGCCCTTCGCCGACATCGCCAAGCGCAACCTCGAGATGTTCGACGCCGCAACACAGGCGATGACGCCGCCCGCACCTGCGCCTGCACCCGCCGCCAGCAAGGACGACGAGATCGCTGCGCTGCGCAACGAACTCGCCAAGTTGCAGGAAAAGGTCGAGAAGCTCGGCTGAACGATGGCCCCGGTTCTGTGGAGTTTGAGCGCAGGTCTCGCCGCGCTTGCTGTTGTGGCGGGGCTAGGCGAACGTAGACGCCGCCGTCGGCGCGATCCGGATTCGGTGGGCTGGGTCGACTGGCCGACCGTCCAGATGCTGGCGCTGATCGGACTCGCGGTGACGATCGGCCTCGCGTTCAAGACCTGAGGTAACCGCGCCTCGTCAACGGGCAGCGTCGGTGCGCAGGCGATAGACGCTCTGCGGCAACCCGCCGATCTTCACCGAGCCGACCAGTCGATACCGCGTGGCGATCGCGCGCAGTACCAGCGCCTGGGTCGCGAGGTTCGTGCTGGGCTTGGGCGCGCGTACGACGATCACGCCAGGACGCGCTGCGAGCAACCGCGCGACTTCCACGACCGGATCGATCCCCGTGCCGTGCGACTCGGCCGTCTGGCCCAGATGACTGCGGAAGATATAGGGCGTCGGCAGGCAGGACCGGGTCAGGAAATATAGGATCGGTTCGCTGCCATAGGCGAACATACAGCTGCGGGGTTGCTGGCCGATCATCTGGACGAGTTGCGCGATCTGGTGGGCATTGCCACGCCGTCCGATGCGGATACTCGTCATGACGGTCGCCGCCAGTGCGCCAAACACCAGTACGGCGGCAAGGCGGACCATGGTCGTGCGAACGGTCGGGCCGCTCAGCCCCGTGCCGGCCGCGACCGACAGCGGCAGCGCGAGGGGCAGCAGGTAGAGCAGCTCGAACGTGTGCATGATGAGGATCGCGATCACCGCCGCCGCAAGCCATCCGAGCGCGAAGCTTCCCGTGCGACGGCCACGCCACGCAAGCCAGGCGAGCGGCAGACTCATGCCCACGCCGCCCAACAGCTTCAGCAGGTTGGAGCTGAGCGTGTCGTCGTCCTGCTGACCGAAGATCGACAGGAAATTGGCAAAGACGAAGGCGTCGCCGTGGCCCGCCGCGGCATAGACTATCCAGGCAAGCGCGGTCGGGAACAGCGCTGCGCCGATCCACAAGGCGGCATCGGCCGCTAGGCGACCGATCGACCGCCCCTCGCGATACGCGGCCCACACCAGCGTCAGGCCGAAGAATATCCCTTCGAACATGGCAGTGTACTTGATTTGCATCGCCAGGCCGATCAGCAGCATCGCACCGGCACCGCGCAAGGAGATATGCCGGTGGCCGCGCGTCGTATCGAGCACCAGCAGCGCGGCGGCCGCCATCAAGGCATTGCCCCATATTGCCGACTGCCCGCCCGCCCCGTCGAACACGATGATCCAGACGAGATAGATCAGCGCCGCGCCGACGCTCGCCAACGGGTTCGCATCATCAGAAGACAGGCGGCTGACGATCCGCGCGACCAGGAATGCCGTGGCGGTGGCGACGAGCGTCGCGGCAAGCTGGTACATCAGCACGCCATCGCCGCCGACGCTGCGGATGCCGGCGAAGATCAGGAACAGGCCGACCGGCTTGCGATCGAAGATGTCGACGAATGGCCATGCGCCGTGCAGCAGGCGATCGCCGACGAGCAGGTAGAATTGCTCGTCGCTATGGATCACCGGATTGCCGAAGAACGGACTACGGAGCGCGAAGGCGACGAGGAGCAGCAGAATTGCCTGCCCCGATCGGTGACGCAGGCTAAACATGGGCAGTCCTAATAAAAATGCGTCAATTCGAGCTTGCGTATGGTGCCGTCGCACAGTCCGAGCGTCACGACGCGGCCGGGCATGCCCGCCGTCCATGATGCGATCGGGCTCGTCGGATAGCCGCTGGTGACGGGTGTGCCGTTGATCGCGCAGATCAGGTCGCCGTCCTTCCAGCCCGATCCCGCCGCCGGGCCGCCACGCATCACGTGAAGGACTTTCAGCCGGTCCTTCTCGATGCCGATGAGCAGGCCACTGGTCGAACGCGGCGGCGGCAGGTCGGCCTTGGGACCTCGGCTGAGCACCATCCGCCGCGCGCCGGGATCGAGCAGGACGCGGTAGTTCTGAAGGAAGCCGGAGCCGATCCGCCCGGCGGTGCCGATCGCCTGCGAGAAGCCGCCGGCCGGCTCGATCCGGACCTCTGCCTCGCGCGCGATCATCTCGCCGACGCCAATCTCGGGAACGATCGCAAGGCCGCTGACCGCCGGGCCAGCGAGCCCGAACGCGATCGCGCTGGTGGTGCGCAACGCCTTCAGGTTTGCCGCCTGCCATCCCGCCGCCGTGACGGTGATCGACGAGCCGTCGCCGGTATCGACCACGATCGGCGCGAGGCGCCGGCCGCCCAGCGTGAGCGCGCTTTCGTAGACGCTGCGCTCGGCGGAGACGCGCAGCGGTGCGCTCTCGCCCTTGAACGGGAGCCGGCCGGAGCGGAGCAGGCGGAAGCGCTTGGCGGCGTAATCGATGTCGAGCGCATGGCCGGCGAGCATGTCGGCACCGACCAGCAGGTCGACCGCGGAGGCGCTGCCGGTGGCGATCGCGGGTAGGTCGGCGACTGTCACGCCGCCACCGGTCCGCGCGAGGCCGCCGAGCGCGACCAAGCGCGTCGGCATCCAGCCGAGTGCGACCGACCCGCCGATCGCGGTCGCGCTGCCACCCGCGACCAGCTTGGCGGGATCGACCGCAGAAGAGGCCTTGGCGAGCAGCGTGTAGCTGACGCCGGTGTCGAGGATCGCGGTCACGTCGCGGCCGTCGAGCTGCATCTTGAAGCGGATCTGGTTGCCGGGGGTGAGGTCGAACGCGATCCAGCGCGCTTCGGCGTCCGCCGCGAGATGGTACACGCCGCGCTCGCGTGCGGCGGGGGAGGTCGCGGTTGCCGGAGCGGATTTCGAGGGCTCGCGCGCTGAGACGAAGAGGACCGCGATCAGCGGGACGAGGGTGAGCAGGGCACGACGCATGTGGCGCTGTCCCCTAGCGGGTCGGGGGACGGGTACAAGCGGGGGCTTCGCCGGGGCGGGGCGGAGACGGGGTGGATAGCGATGCGGCGTGCTTGCCTGCGAGACAGTATCCGCTTGGCACGGTGCGCTTTATCTTGATCCAGTTAAGCCTGGCCTGGCGAAACAATAATTGTTCTTCCGCGAACGCGGGAGTCCAGGGTCACAGGCGGGGGCGTTCGTGACTCCTGGCCCCCCGCGTTCGCGAGGGAACGGTAGAAGGGGCGTGCAGTGGCTTGAACCAGTCTCGCAATCAGCCCGGCGAACTAGCGTGCCGAGACCAGCCTAGAACAGTTCGGGATGCACTCAACGCTCGCAACGGCCGCCACCCCGGCGAAGGCCGGGGCCCAGTTGGGGGACGGTGATGACAGCGGACCGCGCTCCGTCATTGCCACCTTTCCAACTGGGCCCCGGCCTCCGCCGGGGTGGTGGCCTACGCCCAGGTGATCGGCTTAACAGGGACGGTAACAGTCGAGGAAGTGGGTGCAATCGGCGACTCCCCTACAGGCACGCCTCCAGATACGCCTGGTCGAACCCGAACTGCTTCGCCTTCTCCAGAGTATACGGTCGCAGCCCCATCGACCGGTACTCGCCCAGGATCTTACCGTCCGCCGACTCGTCCATATACTCGAACTTGAACAGCTCCTGCGTGACGATCACCGGGCCTTCCATGCCGATCACCTCGGTGATGTTGGTCACGCGGCGCGAGCCGTCGCGGAGGCGCTTCACCTGGATGATCAGCTCGACCGAATCGGCGATCTGGCGCGAGATGGCTTCCTTCGGCACCTTGATGTCGGACATCATCACCATGTTCTCCATACGGGCGAGCGCCTCGCGCGGGGAGTTGGCGTGGAGCGTACACATCGAGCCATCGTGACCGGTGTTCATGGCCGCGAGCATGTCGAAACACTCCGAGCCACGAATTTCGCCAAGGATGATCCGGTCCGGCCGCATACGCAGCGCATTCTTGACGAGATCGCGGATCGAGATTTCGCCCTGGCCTTCCAGATTGGCCGGGCGCGTTTCGAGCGGGAGCCAGTGTGGCTGTTGCAGGCGGAGCTCGGCGGCGTCCTCGATCGTCAGCACGCGCTCGCCCGGGTCGATCATCTTCGACAGCGCGTTGAGCATCGTTGTCTTGCCTGAACCGGTACCGCCCGAAATCACGACGTTGAACCGCGACGCCCCCGCGATTTTCAGCGCGGTGGCCATCTTCGGCGACATCGAGCCGAACCCCGCCATCATGTCGAGCGTGATCGGTTTGGCGGAAAACTTACGGATCGAGATCGCGGTGCCACGCAGCGACAGCGGCGGCACGATCACGTTGACGCGGGAGCCGTCCTTCAAACGCGCATCAGCGAGCGGCGAGGTCTGGTCGACGCGACGGCCGACCGAATTGACGATCCGCTGCGCGATCTGGAACAGATGCTCCTCGTCGCGGAACTGGATCGGCGCGAGTTCGAGCTTGCCCTTGCGCTCGACATAGGTCTGGTCGGGCCCGTTCACCATGATGTCGGTGATGTTCGGATCGGCCAGCAGCTCTTCCAACGGTCCGAGCCCGAGCAGCTCGTCGACCAGCACTTTTTCCAGCGCGAACTGTTCGCGGCGATTGAGCGTCAGCTTCAGCTCGGCGAGCACTTCACCGATGATCGGGCGGAATTCCTCGGCCAGCTCGTCCTTGTTGAGCGTTGCCGCGGCTTCCGGGTCGACGCGTTCGAGCAGGCGCGGCAGGACCTGTTCCTTGATCTTGTGGATCGACTGTTCGAAGCCCTCGGTTCGGCTGTTGCCCGCTTCCCCGCTCGCATTCTGGCGATCGGACAGGCGCTGCATCGCGTCCAGCTGGCCGGCGGGCATCATGCCCGAGCTGAATCCGTCGGTCTCCCCCGGCATCGGCAGCGAATCGATCGGCGGAAATTGCGCGCCGCCCTCGGGTTCCGCGCGCGCCACGGGATTGCTGCCCGAGCTTCCCTGCATCGGACGCGCGACGCCGAATGCGGGACGGGCCGACTGCCCCCCGCTGATGCCATTACGACGCCCGAATGCGCTCATGCCTGTATCCCTGGATGAATGCCGACCGGGTTAGGCGCGAAGGCTTGATAATTTGCTAACCAAAACAGGCGCGTGAAAGGGCCGCTGTCGCGCGGTGCGATGGTCAGGGTTGATCGCCGCCGCGAACTCCCCGAAGGCAGGCACATGATCCGCCTGCTGCTTCTTCTCGCGCTCACCTTCGGGTTGGCGAGCTCCGCATCTGCGGACGACATCGCCGCCACCGGGCGTGGCGTCGTGCGCGTCGTGACGATCGCGGTGGTCGACGATCAGGTGGTCGGCTTCGGGCACGGCAGCGGCTTTGCGATCGCGCCCAACCGGATCGTCACCAACGCGCACGTCGTCGATCTCGCCGAACGCTACCCCGACAACGTCGTCGTCGGGATCGTCCCGACAGAGGGGAGCAAATCCTATCAGGGCAAGGTGATCGCGTATGATTCGCAGCGTGACTTGGCGCTGATCGAGTTCACCGGCGCGCGCCTGCCGCCGAGCGCGCTCTATACCGGGCCGATGACCGAGGGCGATCCGGTGGTGTCGCTCGGCTTCCCGGGGAACGTCGACTTGGCAACGGCGCGGTCGGCGGCGGACTATATCCGGCCGATGACGCCGGTGCGGTCGGAGGGCGTGCTCTCCGGTCGCCGCGTGCTGAGTAGCGTCGAGGTTCTGCTGCACACGGCGAGTATCGCGCGCGGCAATTCGGGCGGGCCGTTGCTCGATCGATGCGGGCGGGTGATCGGGGTTAACTCGGCGATCACGCGCGGCGAAGAGGGCGATTCGACGTTCGGGTTCGCGATTGCGGATACCGAGCTGGCTGGCTTTCTCCACGATGCGAAACAGCCTTACGCATCGATCGGGACGGGGTGTACCTCGATCGAGGATCGCTTGCGGCAGGACGCCGACGCGGATGCGAAGGCGACCGCCGATGCGGCGTCGGCCAAGCGCGATGCGGCGACGCAGGATGCGATGACTCGCGAGGTCGCACTGGAGAAGGCGCGGACCGAGGCCGGGCGGGCTCGCGAGAACGTCATGGCGCTTGCCGGGCTGCTACTGGTGGCAGGGGCGCTGGTGATCGGAAGTGCAGGGCTGCTCGAATCGCGGGGGCAGCGGCGGCAGGCGGTGTGGGCGCTGGGTATCGGCGGCCTGAGCGTGCTGGTTGCGATTGTCGTGTTCGTGCTGCGCCCGTCGGGTGAGGTCGACGTGCCGCTGTCCGCGCTGCCCAAGACGCGGATATCGACGCCCGATGCGGCGCTCGGCAAGCTGATGTGCACGCTGATCCCGGAGCGCAGCCGGATTACGATCTCGTCCAGCGAGGACGTGCCGATCGACTGGGGCGCGAAGGGGTGTGTGAACGGCAAGACGCAATATGTAGGAGCGAATGGCCGCTGGGACCGCGTGCTGGTGCCCGACGTCGAGCAGACCGTCTCCGTGCTATCGTTCGACCCGGCGACGCGCGTCTATTCGAACACGCGCTATCTGATGTCGGCGGCGGGGATGGAGGCAGCGCGGACCGCGCGCGGCGTCGTGCCGAACGTGTGCAACATGGATGAGGCGGCGTTGAGTCGGCTTGCGGGGCAGCAGGCTGCGGTGCGTGCGGTGTTGCCACCGTTGCCGAACGAGAAGCTGGTCTATTCCTGCAAGTCGGCGCGCTGAGCTTCGGAGGCGAGTAGCGCGCGCTTGCGGTCCAGCCCGTAGGCGTAGCCACCGAGCGCGCCACCGATCCGCTGCGCGCGGTGGCAGGGGATGACGATCGACACTGGATTCTGGCCGCACGCGGTGCCGGCGGCGCGGACTGCGGCAGGACGGCCGGCGAGCGCTGCGAGTTCACTGTAAGTGCGGGTTTCGCCGATCGGGATGGTGCGTAGGGCTTGCCAGATCGCTTCCTGGAACGCGGTGCCTCGGACGTCGAGTGGGAGGTCTTGGTCGCGGTCGGGGGATTCGACGGCCGCGACGACGTGCGCTGCCAGGTCCGCGAGGGCTTCGTCGCCCGGCTCGATCGTGGCGCTGGGGAAGCGGCGGCGGAGTTCGTCCGCGTCTTCGTCGAACGACACGCGGCACAGGCCTTTGTCGGTGGCGGCGACGAACAGGGCGCCGAGGCTCGTGTCGGCGATGGTCCAGCGGATCGTGACGCCTTCGCCGCCGCGCGCCCACGCGCTGGGGGCCATGCCGAGCCGTTTGGCGTCGGCTTCGTAGAAGCGGCTGGGAGCGGAATAGCCGGCGTCATAGATTGCTTCGGTCACGGTCGAGTCCTCCGATAAGGCGTCGCGCGCCCGCCCGGTGCGCAAAGCGCGGGCATAGGCGGCGGGGGTAACGCCGGTGGCGCGCTTGAACAGGCGGTGGAAATGATGCGGCGCGTAGCCGACTCTGGCGGCGACCTCGTCCAGCGCAAGGCGATCTTCGGCGGCTTCGAGCAGTACAATGGCTGCGGCGACGGCGATGCGGTCGCGGCCGACTTCGTCCGGGGTGCAGCGCAGGCATGCGCGAAACCCGGCGGCGCGGGCGCTTGGCGCGTTGGGGTGGAAGGTGACGTTCTCGCGCTTGGGGTGCCGCGCGGGGCAGCTCGGCTTGCAGTAGATGCCGGTGGTCTTCACGCCGACGATAAACCGGCCGTCCCACGCGCGGTCGCGGGCTTCGAACGCGGTCCAGGCGATGTCGTCGTCGAGGGCAGGGGCGGTGGTCATCGCGTGGTTATAGGCCCTGTTGCCGCGCGTGCATCCCGTGGCTTGCGGTCAAAGCGGAGCCAATCGCCGACCCGGCCGTTCTCTTGTGCATACCCCCTAACGAAAGATGTCTCATGGCCTCCGACACGCCCGTCTGGTTCATTTCCGGCTGCTCGACCGGTTTCGGTCGCGAACTCGCCAAGCTCGTGCTCGCGCGCGGTTGGCGTGCGGTGGTGACCGCGCGGGATGCGGATCGCGTCGCCGATCTGGCGGAGGGCGCCGAGGATCGTGTGCTCGCGCTGTCGCTCGACGTGACGGAGCAGGCGCAGATCGACGATGCGGTCGCGCAAGCCAAGGCCAAGTTCGGTCGGATCGACGTGCTCGTGAACAATGCGGGCTACGGCTATCAGGCATCGGTCGAGGAGGGCGTCGAGTCCGAAATCCGTGCGCAGTTCGATGCGAACGTGTTCGGGTTGTTCGCGCTGACGCGGGCGGTGCTGCCGGTGATGCGTGCGCAGAAGAGCGGCAACATCATCAATATTACGTCGGTCGCGGGTCAGGTCGGGTTTCCGGGCTCGGGGTATTATGCCGCGTCGAAGCATGCGGTGGAGGGTTGGTCGGATGCGTTGCTTGCCGAGGTCAAGCCGCTTGGGATCGACGTGACGTGCGTCGAGCCGGGGCCGTTCCGGACGGATTGGGCCGGGCGTTCGCTGAAGCAGACGCCGGTGAAGATCGCGGACTACGCCGATACGGCGGGCAAGCGGCTGGATGGTACTCGGGAGGTTAGCGGGACGCAGGCGGGTGACCCGGTGCGGGCCGGTGAAGCTATGATTGCGCTGACCGAGGATGCGAACCCGCCGCGGCATCTGGTGCTGGGGGCCTGGGGGTATGATGCTGTGACGAAGAAGCTG
Organism: Sphingomonas sp. NFX23; assembly: GCF_049887795.1. Classification (NCBI taxonomy): domain Bacteria; kingdom Pseudomonadati; phylum Pseudomonadota; class Alphaproteobacteria; order Sphingomonadales; family Sphingomonadaceae; genus Sphingomonas; species Sphingomonas sp. NFX23. The sequence continues at coordinate 581,913 of NZ_JAGEKH010000003.1, read as the reverse complement.
GCTGAGCGGCTGAAGGAGATTGAGGCGCACAAGGCGGATAGCCTTGGGGCGGATTTTCCGGAGGAATAATCTCGGAGCAGCGCGAGAGAGAGTTGTTTCCCCGCGAAGGCGGGGACCCAGACTGGGCTCCCGCCTTCGCGGGAGAACAAGGGAGCAGAGGTTGGCTTCACGTCTACAGCGCTAGCCTGCGTGAGGCCTTCTACCAAAGCCGCCACCCCGGCGAAGGCCGGGGTCCAATTGGGGGACGTTGCTAACGGAACGCATCCCTCAATTATTGCCACCTTTCCAATTGGGCCCCGGCCTTCGCCGGGGTGGTGCAAATGGGAAGGGGCCGATCAGCCCCCGTTGGCGCGGAACAGGTCCAGCGTCCGCTGTTTCGCCAAATCCGCGCTCGGCTCGTGGTAATCCTTCCGCCGGTCCGAATTGAACCCGTGCCCTGCCTCGTAGACATACACCGTCGCGTTCGGCCAATCCTTGGCGATGACCTGCTCGACCCCCTCCATCGGGATACCATGGTCGTGGCGACCGAAGTGGAGGATCACCGGCACCTTCGGTTCCTCGTCCGCCGCCGCCGGGATCATGCTGCCATAATAGCCGCTCGCCGCCGCGACGCCGGTGAGCTTGGTCGAGGCGAACCACGCGACCGAGCCGCCATAGCAATAGCCGACCACGAACACCGGCCCGGCGGGGGCGAGCGTGTCGATGCAGGTCTGGACGTCCTTCAGCGACAGGTCGAACGGGTGAAGTTGCCGCGCGAGTTCGACGCCGCGCGCTAGGCCTTCGCCGGAATAGTCCGCCTCGAAGCCGGGATGCTCGCGGTCGAACAGCGCGGGGGCCAGGACCTCGTAGCCATCGGCCGCGTACTCGTCGCAGAGGTCGCGGATATGGTCGGTCACGCCGAAGATCTCCTGCACCAGCACGAGGCCGCCGCGGCGCTCGCCGGTCGGCTGCGCGTGATAGACCGCGACGGTCGCGCCGTCGGACATCGTCATCGTTTCCATCGTGCCGGTCATTCTCTCGTCCTCGTCGATTGGTCGTAACGCCTGCCAATACCGTCATTCCCGCGGAGGCGGGAACCCATAGTGGCAGGCCGTGCGGGGAAAGCGCCGATTCCGGGAGATAAGGATCCCCGCCTGCGCGCGGATGACGGAGAGGAGAGGAATCGTGGCCTTTCAACCCCTGATCAATGACAGAACAGTCACAAACCCGTCCCCACGACCTTCCCGCCGGGTTGCCAATCCGCGAACCCGATGCTACCCGCGCCGCGTCCCATGAGAGGTGCTTTCGCGCCCTCTTCCCCTGTGGGACGGCACTATTTCGGTTTCAGGCGAGGATTGACAGGTCCGTGGAGACATCCGGCGGTATTCAAGCGAGCTTAGGCGGGCGTTACGCGCTGGCCCTGTTCGAACTCGCGCGTGACGCGAAGACGATCGACGCGGTCGAGTCGAGCCTGGCGAACGTGCGTGACGCGCTCGCGCAGTCGGAGGACTTCCGCACGCTGACGTCCAGCCCGATGGTGTCGCGTGGCGCGGCCGTGAAGGCTGTCTCAGCGGTCGCCGACGAGCTCGGTGTCGATGCGACCACCAAGAGCTTCCTCGGTGTCCTCGCCGAGAACCACCGGCTCGGCGCGCTGCCGAAGATCATCAAGGCATTCCGGACACTTGCCGCGCAGCATCGCGGCGAGATCGCCGCCGAGGTGACGTCTGCGCATCCGCTGACCGACGAGCAGGTGATCGAGCTAAAGCATCAGCTCCGCCAGCGGGTCGGCCGTGAAGTTTCCGTCGACCTCAGCGTCGACCCATCGTTGCTGGGTGGACTCGTCGTCCGCGTCGGCAGCCAGATGATCGATTCGTCGATCAAGACGCGTCTCAACACTCTCGCGCACGCGATGAAGGGCTAAGCTAATGGATATCCGCGCCGCAGAAATCTCGAAGATCATCAAGGATCAGATCGCCAATTTCGGCACCGAGGCCCAGGTCAGCGAGACCGGCCAGGTGCTGAGCGTCGGTGACGGCATCGCGCGCATCTTTGGCCTCGACAACGTCCAGGCCGGTGAGATGGTCGAATTCTCGAACGGCGTGCAGGGCATGGCGCTCAACCTCGAGGCCGATAACGTCGGCGTCGTGATCTTCGGGAGCGATTCCGAGATCAAGGAAGGCGACATCGTCAAGCGCACCGGCACGATCGTCGACGTGCCGATCGGCAAGGAGCTGCTCGGCCGCGTGGTCGATGGCCTCGGCAACCCGATCGACGGCAAGGGCCCGATCCACACCACCGAGCGCAGCCGCGTCGAAGTGAAGGCGCCGGGCATCATCCCGCGCCAGTCGGTCAGCGAGCCGGTCCAGACCGGGCTCAAGGCGATCGATGCACTCGTTCCCGTCGGCCGCGGCCAGCGCGAGCTGATCATCGGCGATCGCCAGACCGGCAAGTCCGCCGTCGCGATCGACGCGTTCATCAACCAGAAGATCGCCAACGCCGGCGACGACGAGTCGAAGAAGCTGTATTGCGTCTATGTCGCGATCGGCCAGAAGCGCTCGACCGTCGCACAGCTGGTCAAGACGCTCGAAGAGAATGGCGCGATGGAATACACCATCGTCATCGCCGCGACCGCGTCGGACCCCGCACCGCTGCAGTATCTCGCGCCCTACACCGGCGTCGCGATGGGCGAGTATTTCCGCGATCGCGGCATGCACGCGCTGATCTGCTACGACGATCTCTCGAAGCAGGCGGTCGCGTATCGCCAGATGTCGCTGCTGCTGCGTCGCCCTCCCGGCCGTGAGGCGTATCCGGGCGACGTGTTCTATCTCCACAGCCGCCTGCTCGAGCGTGCGGCGAAGATGTCGGACGCGAATGGCGGCGGCTCGCTGACCGCACTGCCGATCATCGAGACGCAGGCGGGCGACGTTTCGGCGTACATCCCGACCAACGTGATCTCGATCACCGACGGCCAGATCTTCCTCGAGACCGACCTGTTCTTCTCGGGCGTGCGCCCGGCGATCAACGTCGGCCTGTCGGTGTCGCGCGTCGGTTCGGCGGCACAGACCAAGGCGATGAAGAAGGTGTCGGGCTCGATCAAGCTCGAGCTGGCGCAGTACCGCGAGATGGCGGCGTTCGCGCAGTTCGGGTCGGATCTCGATGCGTCGACGCAGAAGCTGCTCAACCGTGGTGCGCGACTGACCGAGCTGCTCAAGCAGGCCCAGTTCTCGCCGTTGCCGTTCGAAGAGCAGACGGTGTCGATCTTCGCCGGTACCAGCGGCTATCTCGACAAGGTGCCGGTCGCCGACGTGACCCGCTACGAGCAGGCGCTGCTGGCCGACATGCGTGCGAACCATGCCGACGTGCTGAAGCTGATCCGCGATACCCGCGACCTGGGTAACGAGGCGAAGGACAAGCTGAAGGCAGCGCTCGAAGCGTTCGCGAAGACTTTCGCCTGAGCTGCGTAGAAAACGACATACACACACCGTCACCCCGGACTTGTTCCGGGGTCCACCGTGCCTCAGATCCCGTAGGACTGGTGGAGGAGTGGATGCCGGAACAAGTCCGGCATGACGGTTTAGGGACGGTGACGAACTAGAATGGCATCACTTAAGGCCCTCAAGATCCGCATCGGCTCGGTGAAGTCGACGCAGAAGATCACCAAGGCGATGAAGATGGTCGCCGCTGCGAAGCTGCGCCGTGCGCAGGACGCGGCGGTTGCCGGGCGTCCGTATGCCGAGCGTCTCGAAGCGGTGATGGCGAGCCTCGCGGGGCGCGTCGGCATCGCGCCGGGCGCGTCGCCGCTGCTCGCGGGCACTGGCAAGGACCAGGTCCACCTGATCGTCATCGCGACGTCCGAGCGTGGCCTCGCGGGCGCGTTCAACACCAACATCGTCCGCGCGGCGCGTCGCAAGGCCGAGGAACTGATCGCGGCCGGCAAGACCGTGAAGTTCTATGTCGCCGGCAAGAAGGGGCGCGTGATCAAGCGCTTCTATCCGAACGACATCATCGCCGATCACGAGATGGGGCAGATCAAACGGCTCGCGTTCAGCGACGCGCAGGCCGTGTCCGAGGACTTGATCAAGCGCTTCGGCGAAGGTCAGTTCGACGTTGCGCATCTGTTCTACGCGAAGTTCGTCTCGGCGCTGGTGCAGGTCCCGACCGGCATCCAGATCATCCCGATTCCGCTCTCGGCGATCCCCGGGGCGGAAGCCAAGCCGGGTGCGCCCGCCGAAGCCGTGGTCGAGTATGAGCCCGACGAGGAAGCGATCCTCGCCGATCTCCTGCCGCGCAACGTCGCGATCCAGATTTTCCGCGCGCTGCTCGAAAACGCGGCGTCGGAGCAGGGCTCGCGGATGAACGCGATGGACAACGCCACGCGCAACGCTGGCGACATGATCACGCGCCTCTCGATCCAGTATAACCGTACCCGCCAAGCCGCGATCACGACCGAGCTGGTCGAAATCATCTCGGGCGCCGAAGCGCTCAAGTAAGTCCAAGGAAGCAGACAATGGCAACCGCCCCAGAGACCCTCGGAACCACGCTCGCCCCCAAGGCCACCAACAACACCGGCCGCATCTCGCAGGTCATCGGTGCGGTCGTCGACGTGCATTTCCCCGACAATTTGCCCGCGATTCTGTCGGCGCTCGAAACCGACAATAACGGCAACCGGCTCGTCCTCGAAGTCGCGCAGCATCTCGGCGAGAACACCGTTCGCACGATCGCGATGGACGCAACCGAGGGCCTGACCCGCGGCCAGACCGTCACCGACACCGGCTCGCAGATCCGCGTACCGGTCGGCCCCAAGACGCTCGGCCGCATCCTCAACGTCATCGGCGAGCCGATCGACGAGCGTGGTCCCGTCGGCGCAGAGACGACCGCCCCGATCCATGCCTCGGCGCCGCTGTTCGTCGACCAGTCGACCGAGAGCGCGATCCTGGTCACCGGCATCAAGGTCATCGACCTGCTCGCACCCTATGCGAAGGGCGGCAAGATCGGCCTGTTCGGCGGCGCCGGCGTCGGCAAGACCGTGCTGATCCAGGAACTGATCAACAACATCGCCAAGGGCCATGGCGGCACCTCGGTGTTCGCGGGCGTCGGCGAGCGTACCCGCGAGGGCAACGATTTGTACCACGAGTTCCTCGACGCGGGCGTCATCGCCAAGGATGCCGACGGCAATCCGCAGTCGGAAGGCTCGAAGGTCGCGCTCGTGTTCGGCCAGATGAACGAGCCGCCAGGCGCGCGTGCCCGTGTCGCGCTGTCGGGCCTGACGATCGCAGAGTATTTCCGCGACGTCGAAGGCCAGGACGTGCTGTTCTTCGTCGACAACATCTTCCGCTTCACGCAGGCGGGCGCAGAGGTTTCGGCATTGCTCGGCCGTATCCCGTCGGCGGTGGGCTATCAGCCGACGCTGTCGACCGACATGGGCGCGCTGCAGGAGCGCATCACGTCGACCAACAAGGGCTCGATCACCTCGGTGCAGGCCGTGTACGTTCCCGCAGACGATCTCACCGATCCGGCCCCGGCGACGTCGTTCGCGCATCTCGATGCGACGACCAACCTCAACCGCGCGATCTCGGAGCTGGGCATCTACCCGGCCGTCGATCCGCTCGATTCGACCTCGCGTTTGCTCGAGCCACGCGTCGTCGGCCAGGAGCATTACGACACTGCACGCGCCGTCCAGTCGACGCTGCAGAAGTACAAGTCGCTGCAGGACATCATCGCGATTCTCGGCATGGACGAGCTGAGCGAAGAGGATAAGCTCACCGTCCAGCGTGCGCGGAAGATCCAGAAGTTCCTGAGCCAGCCGTTCCACGTCGCCGAGGTCTTCACCGGCATCAGCGGCAAGTTCGTCCAGCTCGAGGATACGGTCCGGTCGTTCAAGGCCGTGGTCGAGGGCGAGTATGATCACCTCCCCGAGGCGGCGTTCTACATGGTCGGCGGCATCGACGAAGCCGTCGCCAAGGCCGAGAAGATGGCTTCCGAGGCTTAAGCTTAGCTCCCTCCCCTTTAGGGGAGGGTTGGGGTGGGGCCTGACTGCGCGCGTCGCGCCTGCCGCACTCCCCCACCCCGACCCTCCCCTGAAGGGGAGGGAGTGAGAAGATAGACATGCTGCATTTCGAACTCGTCACGCCAGAAAAGCTCGTCCGCTCGGAGGAGGTCTACATGGTCGTCGTCCCCGGCACCGAAGGCGATTTCGGCGTCCTCGAAGGCCACGCCCCCTTCATGTCGACGGTCCGCGACGGCGGTGTCCAGATCTTCCGCACGCAGAATGGCACCCCCGAGATCATCGCGATCAAGGGCGGTTTCGCCGAGGTCAACGCCAAGGGCCTGACCGTCCTCGCCGAACATGCTGGCGAGTAACGCCTGTCAGGCGAGCGCCGGTGCTCGCCCGATCGATACCGACGGCCGACGCTGCAACCGCGCCAGCAGCGGCCGCTCGATCCACCGATGCACCGCCAATCCCAGCATCGTCGATGCGACGATGAACGCCAGCGCGAACAGATAGGGTGACATGGTTGGGGCATAGCCTCCGACCATCCACAGCAGCGCGATCAGGCAGGGATGGGTCAGGTACGTCGAATAGGACGCATCGCCCACGCGCGCGACAATCCGTTCGAACCGTCCGTCCGCCGATGTGTCGATCACCCCGACTACCACCAGTGCCCAGGGAATGCCCCACGTCCAGGTCCGCGCGAGGCCCGAGGTACCGGCAACGGCAACCTCGATCTGAAGCGATAGCGGCACGCCCAGTCCGAAGGCGATCCCGACCACGAGCAGCACGGTCCCGATGACGAGCGCAGGCGTCGCATAACGTGCGCTGATCCCGCTGCGCCAAGCCATCCACACACCTACGCCGAGCGCAAATTCGAGCAGGAGCGGGTTCAGCAGCAGCCTCAAAGGTGCCCAGCCGGGATGAACGACGCTGCCGATCACCGCCAGCGCCACCGTGAGGGCTAGCAGCATTTCAACACGGCGCTGCGGCGCCCGCATGGCAACCGCCACGATGGCGTAGAACGCGAATTCGAACCCGAGCGTCCAGCCGGGATACAGCGCGGGAACATGGTAGCCCGCTCCGTCGAGAACGGGCAGCACGGTGATCGACATCCACGCCGCCGGCACGGTCAAGGGGTCGTGCATGATCAGCATGTAGACTGCGCTGACGCACGCGAACAACGGTACGATCCGCAACCATCGCTTTGCCAGGAACCGCCACGAATCAGCGTCCGCGGTCGCCAGCGACTGCGCCATGACGAACCCGCTGATGACGAAGAACAGATCGACCCCGCTCGCGCCGAACATCGAGAGATTGGGGACCGACGGTACGAACTTGCCGGTTAGCGCGACCGGCCCGGAATCGATCATGTCGGACGCGTGCATCAGCAACACGAGCGTGGCTGCGAGTGCGCGAAGCCACTGGATGGGTGCGATGCGGGACGGCGTCATCCGGCACGCATACCGGGCCGAGCGTTAAGGCCGCGTTGCCCGCACGATCAGAGGAAATTATACGGGTCGACGTCCACCGTCACGCGCGCTTTGGATGGCCATTCCAGTTTCCCCAGCCAGTCCCGTATGACGTCCTGCACATCCAGCGCGCGCCGCGCATGGACGAGCAGCCGGTAGCGATGCCGGCCGCGCAGCATCGCCAGCGGGGCGGGGGCGGGGCCGTAGACGTGCATGCCGTCGACTTCAGGTGCGCTCCGCCCGACGAGCTTGGCCGTCTCGTGCGCGCAGGACTGGTCCTCCGACGACACCACGATCGCTGCGTACCGACCGAACGGCGGCGCGCCTGCATCCTTTCGCGCGTCCGTTTCCGCGGCGTAGAACGCGTCGGCATCGCCGGTGATGAGCGCCTGCATCACCTGTGCCCCTGGACTATGCGTCTGGATGAACACGTGCCCCGGCTTCTCGCCACGCCCGGCGCGCCCCGACACCTGCCGGATCTGCTGGAACGTGCGCTCCGCCGCCCGCAGATCGCCACCGTCGAGGCCTAGATCCGCATCCACGACGCCGACCAGGGTGAGGTTTGGAAAGTGATACCCCTTCGTCACGAGCTGCGTGCCGACGACGATGTCGATATCACCGGCTTCCATCCGCCCGACGAACTCCGCCGCCTTGGCCGGCGACCAGATCGTGTCGGACGTAACGACGGCCGTCTTCGCCTCTGGGAAGAGCGCCGTCACCTCGTCGGCGATCCGCTCCACACCCGGCCCGCAGGCGACCAGCGTATCCTCGCCCTTGCACTCGGGACACACGCGCGGCGTCGGCTCGGCATGGCCGCAATGGTGGCAGGCGAGGCGGCGCGTGAGGCGGTGCTCGACCATCCAGGCAGTGCAGTTCGGACATTGGAACCGGTGCCCGCACGTCCGGCACAGCGTCAGCGGTGCGTAGCCCCGCCGGTTGAGAAACAGCAGCGACTGCTCGCGCCGTTCCAGCGTCTCCTGCATCGCCTTGACGAGGCGCGGGGCCAGCCAGCGGCCGCGTTCCGGCGGTTCCTTGATCAAGTCGATCGGCTCGATCGTCGGCATCTCCGCCGCGCCGAACCGGCCGGGCAGCTTCAGCTCCGCGTAGCGCCCGGTCGCGACCTGTTGCCGAGTCTCGATCGCCGGTGTTGCGGAGGCGAGGATGACCGGGCACCCCTCGAACTTGCCGCGCATCACCGCCACGTCGCGCGCGTGATAATGCACGCCCTCTTCCTGCTTGAAGCTGGTCTCGTGCGCCTCGTCGACCACGATCAGCCCGAGGTCGTGGTAGGGCAAGAACAGCGCCGACCGCGCGCCGACCGTCACCAGCGCCTCGCCGCTCGCGATCGCGCGCCACGCGCGCCGCCGCTGGGTCGATCGAAGCCCCGAATGCCACGCGATCGGCTCGCAGCCGAAGCGGTCGTGGAAGCGCTTCAGGAAGGGTTCGGTCAGCGCGATCTCGGGGAGCAGGACAAGCGTCTGGCGGCCGTCGCGGATCGCCTGGGCCACCGCCTCGAAATACACCTCGGTCTTCCCCGAGCCCGTAACGCCGTCGAGCAACGTCGGGTGGAACGCGTGCTCTGCGACGCCAGCGACCAGGACATCGGCTGCTGCCCGCTGGTCCTCTGACAAAGTCGGCTCATGATGCTGCGGATCGGGTACGGGGTAGGGGACGTCGATGCTGACCTCGACCGCCTCGATCGCGCCGACCTTCACCAGCCCGCGGATCACCGCGTCGCTGACCTCCGCCAGCGTTGCTAGTTCGCGGATGAGGCCTTGGCGGTCACCGATCCGCTCCAGCGCCTGCTCGCGCTGTGGCGTCAGGCGAGGGGGCACGACCCCGGTAGAACGATACTCGACAGCGGTTCGTGCCCCCTCCAGCGCCGAGGTGGACGCCAGCGTCATCCGCAACACCGACGCCGCGGGCGCGAGGTAATAGTCCGCGGTCCACTCGACCAGTCGCCGTAGCGGCGCTCCCAGCGGCGGTACGTCGGCGACCGCGAGCAGGTTGCGCAACCGGTTGTCGCCGACCTCCGCATCGGATGGCATCCGCTCCGCCTCCCACACCACGCCAAGCAGCTGGCGCGGTCCGAGGGGGGCGACCACGATCGAGCCCGGCTCGACGCTCATGCCGGCGGGCACGCGGTAGTCGAGCGGCCCGAGGGCGGCGTTGAGGATCAGGACACGGGCGCGGGACGACATCGTGTCGGTATATGGGGACAGATCGACTCCGCGTGAACCGCTTACGTCGGGTCGGTCGATGCCGCCTTACGCAGCGTCGCGGTTCGGACGGCGTCGTTCGCCGACACGCGCGCGCTTCGCCTGGTACAGGATCGTATCGGCGCGGTGGATGAAATCGCGCACCGAAAGGCAGTCGCGGTCCAAAGCGGTGATGCCGACCGTGCCCGCGCTGACCATCGCGAGGCCGTTCAGCGCGATCGGAAAGCGTAACGCTTCCTCCAGCCGGGCAGAGATATAGCCAGGGTTCGCGGCCATGCCGGGATCCTCGATCAGGATCGCGAATTCGTCACCACCGACGCGGGCGGCAAAGCTGTTCTTGAGCCAGGGAGCCTTCAGGATCCGGCCGACGCCGCGCAACACGTCGTCGCCCGCGGTATGGCCAAGTGTGTCGTTGATCGCCTTGAACCCGTCGAGATCGACCAGCGCGAGCAACAACGGCGTGCCGTCGGCATGCGACCGCGTCATGGCTGCATCGAGCGTACGATCGAACGCCGCCCGATTGGCGATGCCGGTCAGCGAATCGGTATTCGCCGAGCGTCGCAAATTGACCTCGAGCGCGTGGCGTTCCGTTACGTCCTGGAAGACGCCGACCAACGCTATGGTCTGGCCGTCGACGGTCTCGCACTCGCCGAGCACGCGGACACGGCGCTGTTCACCCTGCGCGTTCTTGAAATCGACTTCGATATCGAACGGCGCACCGGTTTCGATCGTCCGCCGAAGCGATGCGTTCATCTCGTCGCGGGCATGCGGCGGATAGAATTCCATCGCCACCGGCATCTCGGGCAGGTCGCCGATCGGCAGGCCGTGAATGTGATAGACGCCGTCCGACCATTGCAGCTTGTCGTCGGCCAGCGACACGCGCCACGATCCGATCGCCGCCATCCGTTCCGCCTGCCGGAAAACGCGGTCCTGACGGGCCAGCGCAGCCGCTTGGCGATCCGCGGTCGTCGCAATCGCGATGGCCTCGCGTGCAGCGGACCGCGCGGCGATCATCGCCTCTGCCAGGGTCGCCAGATGAGTCAGCGCCTTGCGCCCGGCATCGTTCAGCGAGCGCGGTACAGTATCGACGACGCAGATCGAGCCGATCGCATAATATTCACCGCTCGCGTCGCGCGCATTAACCGGCGCGCCAGCGTAAAACCGAATACCGTCAGGCGGTTGCGTCCGAGGATTGGCCGCGAATCGAAAATCGCTCGACACGTCTTCGATGACCATCGGTTCTTTGCCGAGGATCGTGTAATTGCACATGCCGATTTCGCGGGAGATCTCACCGCGTTCGCCGTCGCTCGCCGCCTTGATCCAGAGCCGATTGCTGTCGACGAGTGTTAGCAAAGCGTTAGGGCAACCCAGCATTTCTGCGGCCAACGCGACCAATGCATCGAATTCAAGCTCGGGTTCGCTATCGAGCAACGCCAAGGCCTGAAGCGCAGCCACGCGCCGTGCTTCGTCTGAAAAGTTGTCTGTGATGAGATCGACAGGCGACATGAAACTCGAATATAGCGGCTGGGTTAATTTTCTTTGCCTGTTCGGGGCGTTACTGTCCACACATGCCCACCGATAAAGACCAGACGCTGGAAATTCTGCCGCCGTCGATGCTCTGGGCGGAGCACCTCGAGCGCGATCGTCGGCGATCGGTCCACACGATCCGGGCTTATCGGGCGTCGGCCGAACGGCTGACGGCGTTCCTGGTCGGACATTGGGGGGAGCGGATCACGCGCGGGGCGCTCGCACGAGTAACCGCGACAGACCTGCGAGCGTATTTGGCGCAACGCCGAGAAGCCGGGTTGGGTAACGCGTCGGCGGCGCGGGAATTGTCCGCGGTGCGCGGGTTTCTCGCCTGGGCGAACGAAGGCGCGGAGCAGCCGCGGATGCGGGGGCCGCGCGTGAAGGCGGGCGTGCCGCGACCGATCTCGCCGGCCGAGGTGGTCGCGTTGGCGGAGGAGGTGGCGGACGATGCGGCCGAGCCGTGGATCAGCGCGCGCGACTGGGCGGTGTTGATGCTGCTGTACGGCGCAGGCTTGCGAATCGGCGAGGCGTTGACGCTGCGGGGCGATATCCTGCCGCTCGGCGAGACGATCCGGGTGACGGGCAAGCGCGCCAAGACGCGCGTCGTGCCCTTGTTACCGCAGGTTCGTACGGCGATCGAAGCGTATGTCGCGCAGACGCCGTGGCCGGTTACGCGCGGCGAACCGCTGTTCCGCGGGGCGAAGGGCGGGGCGTTGTCGCCGGTGATGATCCGCCGGGCGGTGCAGTCAGCGAGGGCGCGGCTGGGACTGGGCGATCGGACGACGCCGCATGCTCTGCGCCATAGTTTCGCGACTCATCTGCTGGGGCGGGGGGCGGACCTGCGCGCGCTACAGGAGTTGCTCGGCCATGCGAGCCTGAGTTCGACGCAGGTCTACACGCAGGTCGATGCCGCGCATTTGATGGACGTCTATCGCAACGCCCACCCGCATGGCGGCGTCTAGCCCTTCGGCTTCCAGGTCAGCACGCGCCAGCCATAACCGATGATGATGACGACGAACGTCGCCACCGCGACCGGTCCGACATAGCGATCGAGTTCTTCGAAATGCGAGCCGAGCAGGATGCCGGCATAGGTGAGCACGGTGTTCCAGATCGCGCTGCCCGCCGCGGTCCAGATCACGAACTGCCAGATCGGCATGCGCGTCATTCCCGCGGGGAGCGAGATGACGGTGCGGAAGGTCGGCATGAACCGGAACACGAAAATTACCCAGCCGCCGCGCTTCATGAAGAACCGGTGGATCTTCTCGACGTCCGACCATTCCATCGTCAGCCAGCGGCCGTTGCGCTCGATGAACGGACGGAAACGCTCGTAGCCGATGTTGCGGCCGATATAATACCAGAAGTAATTGCCGACGACCGAGCCCGCGGTGCCCCAGGCGATCAGCGGCACGACGCTCATGTCGCCGCGCGCGACGGCCATGCCACCGAGGCCCATGATCACCTCGGACGGCACCGGGGGCACGATATTCTCGAGCGCCATCAACAGGAAGATACCGAAATATCCGCCCCAGGCGATGAGATCGAGGATGAATTCAGTCATGGGTATCACATACTGCCGGTATGCCGGATGTGTTCCGGCATCCACCGTTCCGCATGATCGATCACCGACAATAGTTGAATGACCGTCTGCACTTCCTTGTTCTCCCGCGAAGGCGGGAGCCCAGTCTGGGTCCCCGCCTTCGCGGGGAAACAAGCTTCCCCTGTTTCAGGGGGTAAGTGCCGAACAGATTCGGACGGTTACCGCGCCGCGACCTTCGCCTCGATCGCATCCCAGATCATGGCGGCCAGATCCGTTCCATCGAAGTTCGAGATCGCGACGATCCCGGTCGGGGAGGTCACGTTGATCTCCGTCAGCCATGTGCCGCCGATCACGTCGATCCCGACGAACAACAGCCCGCGCTTCTTCAGTTCCGGCCCGAGTACCGCGCAGATCTCGCGCTCCTTGTCGGTCAGCACCGACTTCTCCGCCGAGCCGCCGACCGCGAGGTTCGAGCGGATCTCGCCTTCGCCCGGCAGGCGGTTGATCGCGCCCGCGACTTCGCCGTCGATCAGCACGATGCGCTTGTCGCCCTTGGCCACGTCGGGGAGGAACGCCTGGACCATGTGCGGCTCGCGCCACGTCATGTTGAAGACCTCCATCAGCGCCGACAGGTTCGCGCCGTCCGACTCGACCTTGAAGATCGCCTTGCCGCCATTGCCGTGCAGCGGCTTGATGACGATCGCGCCGTGCTCGGCGAGGAATTTCCGCGCCTCGTCGAGCGAGCGGGTGACGAGCGTCGGCGGCATGAACTGCGGGTAATCGAGGACGAACACCTTCTCGGGCGCGTTCCGCACCTGCGCGGGATCGTTCACGACCAGCGTCTTGTCGGCGATCCGCTCGAGCAGGTGCGTCGCGGTGATGTAGCCGAGGTCGAACGGGGGATCCTGGCGCATGAGAACGACGTCCGCCTCGTCGCCGAGGTCGAGGTTCACGGGCTCGCCGACGCTGAAGTGATCGCCGACGACGCGCTGCACGGTGACGGGATGCGCCTTCGCCCAGACCCGGCCGTCGCGGTAGTTCAGATCCTCGGCCGAGTAATGGAAGAGCGTGTGCCCGCGGTCCTGCGCAGACAACATCAGCGCGAAGGTCGAATCGCCGGCGATGTTGATGCTGTCGAGCGGGTCCATCTGGACGGCGACGGTGAGGCTCATGCGTCTTCCTTCTGTTCGGTCGAGCGCATGTAGGCGCGGGCGGGCGCGAAGTCACCGGGCGGCGTCACCCGATCCAGGCATTCTCGATATGGCGCGGGCGGGTGCCGGGGGCGAGCAGGATGACGTCGACGCGGATGTCGTCGCCGGGTCCGGCGTAGCGCGGCATCAGATACTCCGCGGCTGCTGCGACGCGGGCGAGGCGGCGCTCGTCGATCGCGAAGTCGAGTTCGGCGGCGGTCGCGCGGGTTTTCACTTCGACGAAGGCAACGAGGTTGCCTTTGCGGGCGACGAGGTCGACCTCGCCGGCGGGCGTGCGGACTCGGCGATCGAGGATGCTCCAGCCCTTGAGGCGGAGCCACCACCCTGCCATCCGCTCGCCGCGACGGCCGGTCGCCTCCGCAGCCTTTCGGTCGTGTGTCCCCTTCCGCTTGCGGGAGGGGCTAGGGGAGGGCGGGGGCGGCACGTCTATGGCATGCCCTCCCCCGACCCCTCCCGCAAGCGGGAGGGGAGATCAGGGCTTGGGCTTCAATTCCAGCGCCCGAGCATACAGCGCCTTGCGGTCGAGCCCGAGCTTCTTGGCCACCTCGCTCGCAGCTTGCCCGGTCGACAGGCGCGTCAACGCCTCCACCAGCGCAGCATCGCCATCCTCCGCACTCGCTGGCGGCGCCTCCCCCGGCGGCGCGACGACGATCACGATCTCCCCCCGCGGCGGCGCATCCGCATAACGCGCGGCGAGCGTCGAGAGTGTCCCCGTCACCGCCTCCTCGAACTTCTTGCTGATCTCGCGCGTCACCGCCGCCTCTCGGTCGCCGAGACCTTCGAGCAGCGTCGCCAAACACGCCCCCAGCCGCGGCCCCGACTCATACATCACCAGAGTCGCGCGGATCGTGGCCACCTCCGCGATCGCCTCCGCCCGCGCGTGCATCTTCGACGGCAGGAACCCCACGAACAAGAACCGGTCGGTCGGCAGCCCCGCCAGCGTAAGCGCCGCCACGGCCGCGCACGGCCCCGGGATCGTCACCACCAGATGCCCCGCCGCGCGTGCATCACGCACCAGCTTGAACCCCGGATCCGAGATCAGCGGCGTCCCCGCGTCCGACACCAGCGCCACCGCCTGCGTCGCCATACGCGCGATCAGCGCCGGGCGCACGCCTTCCGCGCTGTGATCGTGATACGGCACCATCGGCGTCTTCGTGCCGATGTGGCGGAGCAGACCGGCGGTGACGCGGCTGTCCTCGACCGCGATCACGTCCGCGCGGCGGAGGATGTCGGCGGCGCGCGGCGACAGATCGCCAAGATTGCCGATCGGGGTCGCGACGATGTAGAGGCCGGGATCGAGAAGAGTTTCAGGGTTCATGGGGACGGTCATGGCAGACGCGACGACGATAGGGCAATCCGCACGTACTGCAGGGCGATGGGCGACCCTTGTCGCGGCGTGCCTGCTCGGCGCGTGCCAGACAATCGTCCCGCGTGGTCCAGTCGAGCCGACGCAGCAGCGCCCGACCACGCGTCCCGTCGATCGCCCCGAGATCGGCGTCGAGACCGGCATCCCGCGCGATGCCGAGCGTAACCGGGTCGCGCTGCTCGTGCCGCTGTCGGGCAGCAATGCCGGCGTTGGCACCTCTATCGCCAACGCGACGATGCTCGCGCTGCTCGATACGCAGAACCAGCGCGTCCGGATTACCAACTACGACACCGCGACCGGTGCCGCCGCTGCCGCGCAGCGCGCGATCGCCGAGGGCGCTCAGCTGATCCTCGGGCCGCTGCTCGCCGACGACGTCCGTGCGGTCGCGCCGATTGCGCGCGCCGCGAACATCCCGGTGCTGAGCTTCTCCAACGATCTCGGCGTGGCGGGCAGCGGCACGTACCTGATGGGCTATGTCCCGACCCAGTCGATCGCGCGCGTCGTCGATTTCGCCAAGGAGCGCGGCGTCAGCAACTTCGCCGGCCTCGTCCCCAACGGCCTGTACGGCGAGCGTGCGTCCACCGCGTTCCTTCGCGCAGTCGAAGGCGCGGGCGGTCAGGTCGTCTCGCTCCAGACCTACGCGCGGGGCCCCGGCGGTATCTCAGGCGCAGTTACGCGGCTTGCGGCGAAGGCCCCCTATGACGCGGTCCTGATCGCCGATGGCGGCGCCAACGCAGCCTCCGCGGCCGCGATGGTCAAGCGTGGCAGCGGCGCTTCGACGCGTATCCTAGGCACCGAACTCTGGAATTCGGACACCGCGATCGCCGCCAAGGCAGCGCTCAACGGCGCCTGGTATGCGAGCGTTTCGGACACGCTGTACCGCCAATATGCCGCCAAATACCGCGCGCGGTTCGGGGCAGGGCCATACCGTCTGTCGAGCCTTGGTTATGATTCGGTGCTGCTGACGGTCCGCATCGCGCGCGACTGGAAGCCCGGTACGCCGTTCCCGGTCAACCGCCTGCGCGACGGCGATGGCTTCGCCGGCATCGATGGGGCGTTCCGCTTCGGCAAGGACAGCGTCGCCGAGCGCGCGCTCGAGGTTAAGGAAATCCGCGGCGGCACGACCACGGTGGTCTCGCCCGCACCGGCCGGGTTCGGGAAGTAAGCTTCCCCCTCCCTGAAAGGGAGGGGTAGGGGGTGGGTCGGTATGGGGCGGGCGCACCGATAGCCAACTGGCCGACCCACCCCTAACCCCTCCCTTCCAGGGAGGGGGATGATCGAAGATCAGCCTACGCGGTGACGATTTCCGGCAGGATCGCGTCGAGTAGGAGCGCCCCCGCTTCGGTAACCCGCAATCGGCCCGGGGAGTGCACGATCAGCCCCAGCTCCTCCAGCTGAGCCACCGCCGCCAGATCCACCGGCACCACGCCCGCGTTCAACGCCGTGATCCGCTCCAGATCGACGCCTTCCGCCAACCGCAACCCCATCAGCAAAGCCTCGGTCGCGCGGGTCGAGGGCGTCAGCGGGTCCTCCACCTCCATTCCGTGGCCGTTACGCTCGATCGCCGCCAGCCAGTTCTCCGGCTTCTTCCGCCGCACCGTCGCCAGCCCGCCGCGTCGCCCATGCGCCCCCGGCCCGATCCCAGCATAATCCTGGTACCGCCAGTAAGCGAGGTTGTGGCGGCTCTCCGACCCCGGCCGCGCATGGTTCGACGTCTCGTATGCGGGAAGACCCGCCGCGGCGGTATCCGCACGCGTCGCCTCGAACAGATCGGCGGCCGAATCGCCATCCGGGATCACGATCCGCCCCGCCAGCGCCTCGGTCGCGAACCGTGTGCCGGCTTCGATCGTCAGCTGATACAGTGAGAGATGTTCCGTCCCCAGGCTCAACGCGCGCGCCAGTTCTGCGCGCCAATCGTTGAGCCGTTGGCCGGGAAGCGCATAGATCAGGTCGAAACTGACGCGCGGAAACACGCTCTGCGCGGTTGCCAGTGCGGCTTGTCCCTCGTTCACGTCATGCGAACGCCCCAAAAATTTCAGCGCCTGATCGTCGAGCGATTGCAGCCCCAGCGACACCCGGTTCACCCCGGCACGCGCCAGATCCGCAAACCGCGCCGCCTCCACCGAAGACGGATTCGCCTCCAGCGTGATCTCGATCCCTTCGGCGAATCCCCAGGCCTTCTCCGCCGCATCCAGCACCGCCGCGACCGTCGACGGCGGCATCAGCGACGGCGTGCCGCCCCCGAAGAAGATCGACTGCAACTTGCGCCCCGGCAATACCCGCGCCTCATGCGCAAGGTCGGTGAGCAGCGCCTCCCGCCACGCTGCCTGGTCCACCTCCTCGCGGACGTGGCTGTTGAAGTCGCAATACGGGCATTTCGACACGCAGAACGGCCAGTGGACGTACAGCGCGAGGTCGCCGGGGGAATCGGACCGGGGGCTTGGTGTTTCGAAGACGGGCATTATCTCGCGCATATGGTCGCACGGGGCGGCCGAAGGAAGCGCAATGACGGCACGGATGGGTTTGGCGATCGCCGGGGCGCTGTTGATGGCAGGCTGCGCGCAGGGCCCCGAGCGTGTCGTCGAGCGTCGCGATACGATGGCGCCGGCACCGCGCGGTGCGAGCCTGCTCAAGACCGCGATGATGGACGGCCACAATGCCGCGCGCGCCGCCGTCGGCGTGGCGCCGCTCACCTGGAGCGATACGCTGGCGACCACCGCGCGCGCCTATGCCGAGGAACTCGCGCGCACCGGCAAATTCGCGCACGCGCCGCAACCCCAGGGCATGTCGCGCGAAGGCGAGAATTTGTGGACCGGCACGCGCTATGCCTATGCGTATACCGAGATGATGGGGCACTGGGTCGCCGAGAAGCGCGATTTCATCAACCAGCCGACCCCCGGGTTCAGCCGCACCGGCAAGTTCGAGGACGTCGCGCACTATACGCAGATCGTCTGGCGCGGCTCGACGCAGGTCGGCTGCGCGATGGCGAGCAACAAGACCGACGACTATCTGGTGTGCCGCTACTCGCCCCCCGGCAACGTCTTCGGCGAGCGCGCTTATTGATCTGGAGCAAGCGGTTAGACCCAAATTGGTGGCACTTTCTTAAGCGGTCGTCGCTTAATCTGGTCGAATGATACCAGTATCCAAACCCGATGGCGCTCGGCCAACTGGCTGCGTCGGATGCCGAGACGGCGCCGGCCTGTCCTTCGCCTTCTCGATGGCGTTCCAGCCGATCGTCGACGTCGAGACCGAGACCGTCTTCGCCTACGAAGCGCTCGTGCGCGGTCCCGAAGGCCAGTCGGCGGCGAGCGTGCTGGCTCAGGTCGATGCCAAGAATCTCTACGCGTTCGACCAGCAATGCCGGGTGCGCGCGATCGAGGCGTCGGTGAAGGCCGGGCTGCTAGACACGCCCGCGCGGCTGTCGATCAACTTCCTCCCGAACGCTGTCTATTCGCCGGCAGCGTGCATCCAGTTGACGCTCAAGACGGCGGCGGCAGTCGGCATGCCGACCGACCGCCTTATCTTCGAGTTCACCGAGAACGAGGAGATGCTCGACCCCGCGCATGTCGCGAACATCATCGCGACGTATCAGAAGATGGGGTTCGGTACCGCGCTCGACGATTTCGGTGCAGGGCATGCCGGGCTCAACCTGCTCGCGCGGTTCCAGCCGGGCATCATCAAGCTCGACATGGAGCTGATCCGCGACATCGACACGAGCCTGCCGCGGCGGATGATCGTCGAGGGGATGCTGCGGATGTGCACGGCGCTGGGAATCACGGTGATCGCCGAGGGGGTCGAGACGCGTGGCGAGTTCGAGGCGCTGCGTGGTCTCGGCGTGCGGTATATCCAGGGGTATCTGCTGGCAAAACCCGCGTTCGAAGCGCTGCCTGCGGTGATATGGCCGGAGAAGCAGGCGATCGCGGTTTAGACAGGGTCGGTCCCTGCTGTTCTCCCGCGAAGGCGGGAGCCCAGGGTCAAGAGCGTGACATTCGTGGCTCCTGGACCCCCGCTTTCGCGGGGGAACGGGAAGTAAGTCTCTCAGAACACTGCCGCTTCCAGCAACTTGAACGCCTCGTTCCGATGACTGATCGCGTTCTTCGTCTCGTGCGGGAGTTCGGCATAGGTCTGGTCGTAGCCCAGCGGCACGAACACGGGGTCATACCCGAACCCGACATCCCCACGCGGCGGCCAGACGAGCGTCCCCTCGGCACGCCCCTCGAACCATTCGACATGACCATCGGGCCAAGCCAGTGCCAGCACACTGACGAAATGGGCGCCGCGGCCCACGTCGGGGCCTTTGGCAACGATCGCGTCCTCGACCTTCTGCATCGCCATCACCCAGTCGCGACCGTTCGGCGTCTCAGCCCAATCCGCCGTGTAGACGCCCGGATCGCCGTTCAGCGCGTCGACGCACAGCCCGCTATCGTCCGCGAGCGCGGGATAGCCCGACAGATCGGCGGCAGAGCGTGCCTTCAGCTCGGCGTTCGCAAAGAAGGTCGTGCCCGTCTCGACGGGTTCCGGCAGATCGAGCTCGGCGGCGGAGACGACTTCGAGTCCCCGGCCTTCCAACAACGCCGCAATCTCGCGAACCTTGCCCTTGTTGTGGCTGGCAATGACCAGCTTGCCTGGCTGGAGCTTGCGGATCGCCTGCGGTTCCTTGCCTTCGCCGCTCACTTGGCCACGGCTTTCGCCTGCGCCGCGAAGATATCCGTGCAGCCGATCCGCGCGAGACGCAGCAGGCGGAGCAGCGCCTCCTCGTCATACGTCGCGCCCTCCGCAGTCGCCTGCGCCTCGGCGATGTTGCCGTTTTCGAGCAGCACGAAGTTCGCATCCGCATCCGCGCCCGAATCCTCGATATAGTCGAGGTCGAGCACCGGATTGCCCTGGTAGATCCCGCAGCTGATCGCCGCGACCTTCTGCGTCAGCGGGTCGGCGGTCAGCTTGCCGCTCGCCAGCAGGCCATCGATGGCGAGTCGAAGCGCGACCCAGCCGCCCGAGATCGACGCGGTGCGCGTGCCGCCATCCGCCTGGATCACGTCGCAGTCGATCACGATCTGGCGCTCGCCGAGCAGCTTCAGGTCGACCACCGCGCGAAGGCTACGGCCGATCAGTCGCTGAATTTCCTGCGTGCGGCCCGACTGCTTGCCCTTGGCGGCCTCGCGGTTGTTGCGCGTGTTGGTGGCGCGTGGGAGCATGCCGTATTCGGCGGTCACCCAGCCTTCGCCCTTGCCGCGCATGAACGGCGGCACCTTCTCCTCGACGCTGGCGGTGACGAGCACCTTGGTATCGCCGAAGCCGATCAGGACGGAGCCCTCGGCATGCTTGGTGAAGCGCGGCTCGATCGTGATCGCACGCATCTGGTCTGGGGCGCGGCCGGATGGGCGCATAGTCTTATCCTAACGGGAGTGAGTGGTTGCCCGCTGCCTAGCCTTTCGTTTGGTCGCTCGCCAGCCCAACCACCGCCGTCATCCTGACGAAAGTCAGGACCCAGAGCCACGCAGGACACCGTTCGGTTACCCTGGGTCCTGACTTTCGTCAGGATGACGGGTGGATAGGTGCATTCCTCTTTGTACGCCCGTCGATCAGCCCTAGATCAGACGTATGGCCACGCCCCCCGTCACCGAACTGACCGATCGCGCGCGCGACATTTTCCGTGCCGTCGTCGACAGCTATCTCGCGAGCGGCACGCCGGTGGGGTCGAAGACGATCGCGCAACTGACCGGTCTCAGCCTCTCGCCCGCCTCGATTCGCGGCGTGATGGGCGAACTCGAAGGTCTCGGCCTGCTCGCCAGCCCGCATACCAGCGCGGGCCGCATGCCGACAGACCGTGGTCTCCGCCTGTTCGTGGACGGCATGATGCAGGCAATGGAACCCTCGTTCGAAGAGCGCCAGACGATCGAGGCACGTGCCGGCGTCGGAGGCCCGGTCGAGGAGGCGCTCGCCGCGACCACGCTCGCGCTCTCCGGGCTGTCGGCCTGCGCCGGACTGGTCATGGTCCCCAAGCGCGAACTGAAGCTCCGCCAGATCGCGTTCGTCGCGCTGTCGCCCGAGCAGGCGCTCGCGGTGCTGGTCAGCGAGGACGGCTCGGTCGAGAACCGCGTGATCGCACTGCCCAAGGGCATGTCGCCGTCCGCTCTGATTGAGGCGGGCAACTACATGTCGGCGACGCTCGGCGGCCTGACGCTCGCCGATGCGCGGACCCGGATCGAGCGTGAGCTGGCGGACGGGCAGGCGGCGCTCGACGGCGCGGCGCGGACGCTGGTCGAGCGCGGCATCGCGGTGTGGAGCGAGGATGCCGATCGTCGCCCGGTGCTGATCGTGCGCGGGCAGGGGCGGTTGATCGATGCCGCCGCCGCCGCCGATCTCGATCGGGTCCGCGACCTGCTCGACGATCTCGAGGGAAAGCAGGAAGTCGCGTCGCTTTTGGACAGCGCGCGGGCTGGCGATTCGACCCGGATTTTCATCGGCGCGGAGACCAAATTGTTTGCGTTGTCAGGGTCTTCGGTGATCGCTCGGCCCTTCCGCGGATTGGACGGTCGGGTGGTCGGCGTGGTCGGTGTCATCGGCCCGACGCGGTTGAACTATGCGCGCGTCGTGCCCATGGTGGATTTCACGGCTGCAACGCTCGCCCGGTTGATGGGTTGAGCCGGCCCAATTTATAGGGAAAACCATGTCCGACATCGACCAGAACACGCCTGCAGACCTGCGCGAAGAGACCGCCGACGCCGCACCTGAAGTGGCCTCGAACGACCGCGTCGCCGAGCTCGAGAACCAGCTCGCCGAAGCCAAGCAGAACGTCCTCTACGCGCAGGCCGAGATCCAGAACGTCCGCCGCCGCGCCGAGAAGGAAGCGCAGGACGCGCGCGCCTATGCCGCGACGGCGTTCGCGCGCGACGTGCTTTCGGTTGCGGACAACCTCTCGCGCGGCCTGTCGGCAATCCCGGCGGACCTGCGGGCGGACGAGAAGATGAAGGGGCTCGTCACCGGGCTCGAAGCGACCGGTCGCGAGCTGGAAAGCGTGTTCCAGCGCCACGGCATCACCAAGATCGCGGCTGAGGGCCAGATGCTCGACCCGAACAAGCACCAGGCGATGCTCGAAGTCCCGAGCGACCAGCCGGCCGGAACGATCGTCCAGGAGATGCAGGCGGGCTACATGATTAAGGATCGCCTGCTGCGTCCCGCCATGGTCGGCGTCGCCAAGGCCGGGTAACTTGTAGGGAGAGCGGCGTGCACGATCTGGTCGGAGTGCTGATCGAGGGACTGGGCGCCGCAATCCCGGATACGTGGAAGCAGTTTTTCATTTGGCTGGCGGTGGTTGTCGTACTGACGGGTATCGTCTTCATGTTCATCTAAACACTCCGTCATGCCGGGCTTGTTCCGGCATCCACCGCGCCGCGCATTCACGGCCGCTTGGTTCGCGGATCGGTGGACCCCGGAACAGGTCCGGGGTGACGGGGGTTTTGGGCCTCGTCAGGATAAAAAATGAACCAGAACCTCACGACCGATCGCCAGACCTTCGTCACGCATCTCGAATGCTCGATTACCGGCGAGCGGTATGAGGCGGATCAGCTTCATGGGCTGTCGCGCGCCGGGCGACCGTTGCTCGTCCGCTACGACCTCGACGCGGTGCGGTCCTCGGTTTCGCGTGATACGATCGAAGCGCGGCCGACCGATCTATGGCGGTGGCGTGAACTGCTCCCCGTCCGCCACACGTCCAACATCGTCAGCCTCGGCGAAATCGAGACGCCGCTGGTGCCGTTGACCAAGTCCGGCGGGCCCAATGTGCTCGTGAAGGACGAAGGCCGCCTCCCGACCGGCAGCTTCAAGGCGCGTGGGCTGGTCATGGCCGTCGCGATGGCGAAGGAACTGGGCGTCACCAAGATCGCGATGCCGACCAACGGCAATGCGGGCGCGGCGCTGGCCGCCTACGCCACGCGGTGCGGGATCGAGACGATCGTGTTCTGCCCCGACGACACCCCCGAGATCAACGTCCGCGAGATCGCGATGCAGGGCGCGCGCGTCTGGCGGGTCAACGGGCTGATCGACGATTGCGGCGCGATCGTCGGGAAGGGCGCCGCGGAGGGCCGCTGGTTCGATTTCTCGACGTTGAAGGAGCCCTATCGGATCGAGGGCAAGAAGACGATGGGGCTCGAACTCGCCGCGCAGTTCGGCTGGAAACTTCCGCAAGCGATCTTCTACCCGACCGGCGGCGGCACCGGGCTGATCGGGATGTGGAAGGCGTTCGACGAACTCGAGAAGCTCGGCTGGATCGGCTCCGAGCGCCCCAAGATGTTCGCCGTGCAGGCGAGCGGGTGCGCGCCGATCGTCCGCGCGTTCGAAGCGGGCGAGGAGCATGCCGAGCGTTGGGAAGACGCAAGCACCGTCGCGGCGGGGATTCGCGTGCCGAAAGCGGTCGGCGACTTCCTGATCCTCCGTGCGGTTCGCGAGAGCGGCGGGCAGGCATTGGCGGTCGGCGATCCGGCTATCCTGAAGGCGGTCGACGCGGCGGCGAAGCAGGATGGGCTGCTGCTATGCCCCGAGGGCGGCGCGACGCTGGCGGCGTATCATCAGGCGCTGAACACCAGGCTGGTCGACGAGGACGACAAGGTCGTTCTTTTCAACTGCGCGACCGGACTGAAATATCCGATGCCCGAGGCGCCGCAAGCACTTGATAGAACACGACCTATCGATTTCGACGCGCTGTAAACGGCGGATTTCTGCCGATTGAGTGGATCGCGATCTACCAGATCGGTGGTTGAAATTGATCCATGTTGTCTGCAACGGGGCGCCCTTCTTTACAAAAAGGGTTCCCAATGCAAAAAATCGTCCAGGTCGTTTGTGTCGTGCTCATCGCGGCGGCGGTGATGTTCGTCGGTCGCTGGTACATGTACGTCGCGCGCGGATCGAGCCCGTATGACGAGGTCGGCATCGCGTTGAACGGCTATGCACCGGGGCCGATGCGCGCCTGGGGCTGCCACAAGATGCAGGCACGGTTCCCGGGCCAGTTGCCGCCTTACGGCTGTGCCGGGCCGGATGGTCGTAGCTGGCTCTGAGGTCGGATCGGTTTGAACCCTTCCGTCATGCCGGGTTTGTTCCGGCATCCACCGTTCCGCATGCTCATCGGTCTTTGAGTTCGCGGAACGGTGGACCCCGGAACAAGTCCGGGGTGACGGGGTGGGCTTGGCGTGGTCCCAACTATAATAGCGATCCTGTCTAGGCGAGCGCTGACGGCGTGAACGGCAGCACCGTCTCGTACTGGGCGAGCGGCGGCGCGCCCGCCACCTTCGCTCCCGCACGCAGTAGGAAGGCATGGCGCACGATCTCCCCCTGCTGCTCGATGCCGTAGCGATGCAGCGCCACCCCCGGCCGGAACGCATAGTCGTACCGACACCACGGATGCCGCGCCAAGGGCAGGAACACGCCGCGCTGGTGTTGCCAGATGTGCGTCATCTCGTGGACGAACAGTCCCTGCAACGTCAGGTTCGCATGCGCGAAGTCGTCGCACCACAGGTCGCCCTTGGGGTGGAAGTGGATACAGCCGCGGGGTGCCATCACCGTATCGCGCGGCTGGAAGAACGCCCATTTGCGACGTGCCAAGCTGACCGAAGAGTAATCGATCGCACCCCCGAACACCGATGCCGCGAGCGCCGTCTCTCCCTCGGTAAGCCCGCGCCTTGAGCCTGCTCCGGTCACTTCCCTACCGGAGTTCCCGCCGCGACCACGGTCGCGTTGTTGATGATGCGTGTCCCATCGGCAAACGCGAACGTGAGCGTGACGCGATCGGCGGGCTTGATCCCCGAGTTCATGTCGAAGAGCATCACGTGCCGCCCACCCGGCGCGAAGGCTACGTCCGTATTCGCCGGAATCTCGACCTTCGCGAGCGGCGTCATCGTCGACATGCCGCCCTTGTCCATCGTCTCGTGCATCTCAGACCTGATCGCGACGTCGGTCGTGGCAGAGATCAGCGTCGCCGGCACCGGCCCCCCATGCACAATGAAGTACGCCGCCGCAGGCCGTCCGGTCACCGCGCCGAGCCGCACCCAGGCCCCGTCGACGGACAGTTCCTTGGGCGGCGAGCACGACGCCAGTGCCATCGCGGCAACACCCAGTCCGAAAACGATACGCATAGGTTACTTTTCTCCGGGCCCGACCACTTGCGCATCCTATGACCGGTACAATCTTGCGGCAAGCGCGAGGCCACCTATATCGCGCCCATCATCAGAAAGGTTCCACTGCCGTAACGGGGTGGAACCGGTTTCGTATTTTCGTTTCAAGTGAGGGGCTAATCAGAACTCATGGCTAAAGTAATCGGTATCGATCTCGGCACGACCAACAGCTGCGTTTCCGTCATGGAAGGCGGCAAGCCCAAGGTCATCGAGAATTCCGAGGGCGCGCGCACCACGCCGTCGATCGTCGCATTCGCCAAGGATGGCGAGCGACTGGTCGGCCAGCCGGCCAAGCGCCAGGCAGTGACGAACGGCGACAACACCATCTTCGCGGTGAAGCGCCTGATCGGCCGTCGCTTCGACGATCCGATCACCAAGAAGGACACCGAGCTGGTCCCGTACAAGATCTCGCGCGGCCCGAATGGCGACGCATGGGTCTCGGCGGGTGGCAAGGATTACTCGCCGTCGCAGATCTCAGCGTTCACGCTGCAGAAGATGAAGGAAACCGCCGAATCGTATCTCGGCGAGACGGTCACGCAGGCGGTCATCACCGTGCCGGCCTACTTCAACGACGCACAGCGTCAGGCGACCAAGGATGCCGGCCAGATCGCTGGCCTCGAAGTGCTGCGCATCATCAACGAGCCTACTGCGGCTGCGCTGGCCTACGGCCTCGACAAGCAGGACGGCAAGACCATCGCGGTCTACGATCTCGGCGGCGGCACGTTCGACATCTCGGTGCTGGAAATCGGCGACGGCGTGTTCGAGGTGAAGGCCACGAACGGCGACACGTTCCTGGGTGGTGAGGATTTCGACAACAAGATCGTCCAGTATCTCGCCGACGAGTTCAAGAAGGCCGAGGGCATCGACCTCGCCAAGGACAAGCTGGCGCTCCAGCGTCTGAAGGAAGCGGCCGAGAAGGCGAAGATCGAACTCAGCTCGGCGCAGTCGACCGAGGTCAACCTGCCCTTCATCACCGCGGACCAGAACGGCCCGAAGCATCTGGTGAAGTCGATCACCCGCGCCGATCTGGAGCGGATGGTCGAGGATCTGGTCAAGCGTACGCTCGAGCCTTGCCGCAAGGCGCTCGCAGACGGCGGCCTGAAGCCCGAGGACATCTCGGAAGTCGTGCTGGTCGGCGGCATGACGCGCATGCCGCGCGTGCGTGAAGTCGTGAAGCAGTTCTTCGGCAAGGAGCCGCACACCGGCGTCAACCCGGACGAGGTCGTCGCGATGGGCGCCGCGATCCAGGCCGGCGTGCTGCAGGGCGACGTCAAGGACGTACTGCTGCTCGACGTGACGCCGTTGTCGCTCGGCATCGAGACGCTGGGTGGCGTGTTCACCCGGATGATCGATCGCAACACGACGATCCCGACCAAGAAGTCGCAGACCTATTCGACCGCCGACGACAACCAGGGCGCGGTGACGATCCGCGTGTTCCAGGGCGAGCGCGAGATGGCGGCCGACAACAAGATGCTCGGCAATTTCGATCTCGTCGGCATCCCGCCCGCACCGCGCGGCGTGCCGCAGATCGAGGTCACGTTCGACATCGATGCCAACGGCCTCGTCAGCGTTTCGGCCAAGGACAAGGGCACCGGCAAGGAGCAGCAGATCCGCATCCAGGCGTCGGGTGGTCTTTCGGACAACGACATCGACCAGATGGTCCGCGACGCCGAGACCTTCGCCGAGGAGGACAAGAAGCGTCGTGCGGGCGCCGAGGCGAAGAACAACGCCGAGTCGCTGGTCCACACCACCGAGCGTCAGCTTGCCGACAATGGCGACAAGGTCGACGAGTCGCTGAAGGCCGAGATCCAGGCCGCGATCGACGCGACCAAGGCTGCGGTCGAGAGCGGCGATGCGGACGCGATGACCGAGAAGAGCACTGCGCTCGCCCAGGTCGCGATGAAGCTCGGCCAGGCGATCTACGAGAAGCAGGCCCAGGCGGACGCTTCGCCGTCGGCTGATGGCGACGCGGCGAAGAAGGACGATGATGTCGTCGACGCCGAGTTCTCGGAAGTCGACGACAACCCGAAGGCGTAACCGACGTCCCCCTCTCCCCGTCGGGGAGAGGGTCGGGGTGAGGGGCAGTACCGAGAGGGGCCGCGTGTGGCGCGCCTCTCCCAACCCTCTCCCCGGAGGGGAGAGGGCTTGAGATCATGAGTACCCAGACAGATTATTACGAACTGCTCGAATGCGAGCGGACCGCGGATGCGGGGACGATCAAGTCGTCCTACCGCAAGCTCGCGATGAAATATCACCCGGACAAGAACGCCGGCTGCAAGGATTCCGAAGCGCAGTTCAAGGCGGTCAGCGAGGCGTACGAATGCCTCAAGGATCCGCAGAAGCGCGCGGCCTATGATCGCTTCGGCCACGCCGCGTTCCAGAACGGCGGCGGCGGCGGTCACGGTGGCGGCGCGCAGGATTTCGGCGGCTTCAGCGATATCTTCGAAAGCGTCTTTGGCGAATTCATGGGCGGCGCGCAGCGCGGCGGCGGTCGCTCGGCGGCGCGGCGCGGCGCGGACCTGCGCTACGACATGGAAGTCAGCCTCGAGGAAGCCTTCCACGGCAAGACGACCGAGATCACGATCGACGTCTCCGCGCTCTGCGACACCTGCGACGGCTCGGGCGCGAAAGCCGGTACGCGGGCTAAGACCTGCCAGCATTGCGGCGGCCACGGCAAGGTTCGTGCGCAGCAGGGCTTCTTCGTAGTCGAACGCGCCTGCCCGGTGTGTAATGGCGCGGGCGAAGTCATCTCCGATCCATGCCCGGATTGCCGCGGCGAAGGTCGCGTCGAGAAGACCAAGACGCTGTCGATCAACGTTCCCCCCGGCGTCGACGAGGGCACGCGCATCCGCATGTCCGGCGAAGGCGAGGCGGGCGCACGCGGTGCTCCGGCTGGCGACCTTTACATCTTCCTCCACGTGACCAAGCACAATCTCTTCGAGCGCGAAGGCACGACGCTGTTCGCACGCGCGCCGATCAGCTTCACGGTCGCGTCGCTCGGCGGGTCGCTGTCGATCCCTGGCCTGGACGGTCGCACACACGAGGTGAAGATCCCGGCGGGCATCCAGTCGGGCAAGCAACTCCGCCAGCGCGGTGCCGGCATGCCGGTGTTGCAAGGCCGCGGCCACGGCGACCTCGTCGTCCAGATCGACGTCGAAACCCCGACGCGTCTCAGCAACCGCCAGAAGGAACTGCTCGAGATGTTTCGCGAGACGGAAACGGGCGATGAGTGCCCGGCCAGCCAAGGCTTCTTCGCCAAGCTGAAGGGCGTGTTCGCCGGAGAATAAACCCGGCTACATACTGAACCAAGGGGGGCGCAATGCTGGCATGTCTTTTCATCGCGCTCGCCTGTTGGCTGCTCATGGCCACCGCCCCCCGGACGCCAATCGGCGAAACCTTGCGTCGGGTGCTGATCGACAAGCCTGCAGTCCGGTTGGCACGGTTCACGCGGGGCGATGCTGCCGTCATGTTCCTGCTGATGCTGACGGCCGCAATGGTCACGCTCGTCGGCGAAGGCGACGGTATCAGGCTGCTTACTCTGGCCGCCCCCGATGTCGCGATCTGGATCACGACATTCGAGGTTTCGGCCTATGTCGACATTCTCATGGCGCTGGCCGCTGCGGCATCCAGCCTGCGTTTCCGGAGCTTCATGACGCGCCGGCTCAGCGTATTCACTCGCCGCCCGGCTGCACAAAAGCACAAGCGCGCGATCCGCTCGCGGAAGAAGCGATCGACGAATGCAGACAACGACGACGACAGGCATTGGCGTCAAACCGCGCTTGCCGCCTGACACCGAGGGTGAGTTCGAGCTTGCCTGATTCGCATCATCCGCCAGAATGCGAAACCAACACCGAGGAATGATATGCGCGGACAGGTTTTAGGCGTCGATCCCCGCACGGGCGAAGGACTCGTCGCGGGACAGGACGGACAGCGTTATCGGTTCGCGCGCGAAGACTGGGCGCATCGCGGCGAACCAGCAATCGGCCTGGAAGTCGATTTCGAGGCCGCCAACGACCGCGCGCTCAGCGTCTTCCCGATGCCGACCGCACCGGGCCCCCGTCGCGCTGTGCCGGCCGAGGCTCTCCCGACCAACGACCGCAACAAATACGTCGCCGCGGTCATGGCGTTCGTGATCGGCACGCTCGGCATCCACCGCTTCTACCTCGGCCGGACCGGCTCCGGGATCATCATGCTGGTGCTGAGCATCACCGTGATCGGGTTGATCATCAGCGCGCCCTGGGCGCTGATCGACATGATCCGCTATCTGATGATGTCCGACGAGGAATTCGCCGCGCGCTACCCGCGCAAGCGGTGATTATTCGCGGGTCTTGAAACTGCCGGCCTAGCCGCGCCCCCTCGGAAGGGGGCGGGCGGGCCGATGGATCAGAAGGCGGTGATGACCACCCCGACCACCAGCGCTTGAGCCGCGATCGCCAGCATGGTGCTGGTCACGGTTTCGAACATGCGCATGGATTGGTCTCCGATGCCGGAACAATATCCGGCAAGCGAGATATGGGCATAGTTGCGTGCTGTCGCAATTTTGTAACACGTAATCGCAATTGCATTGCGTGCATTCGGCGCGATTTGGGCGTCACATTTGCCCGATCCGCAACGCTCTCCCCTCCCTGAAAGGGAGGGGCAGGGGGTGGGTCGGCTTCCGCAAATTCCAGACGGGATAACTCGAACCAGCCGACCCACCCCCAACCCCTCCCTTTCAGGGAGGGGAGCAACCTTCGCCCTAGTCCTCAGGCCGCGCCGAATACCCGCGCGAAGATCGTGTCGACGTGCTTGAGGTGATAGCCAAGGTCGAACTTGTCTTCGAGCTCCGCATCGCTCAGCGTCACTTCCGGATCCGCCTTCAGCAACTCCAGCAGCGACAGCGCGCCGTCCGAATCCCACACCTTCATCGCATTGCGCTGGACCAGGCGATACGCGTCCTCTCGGCTCACGCCCGCCTGCGTCAGCGCCAGCAGCACGCGCTGCGAATGGACGAGGCCGCCCATCTTGTTGAGGTTCTTCAACATCCGCTCGGGGTAGACGACCAGCTTGTCCATCACCCCGGTCAGCCGCGCGAGCGCGAAGTCGAGCGTAATCGTAGCATCCGGCCCGATGTACCGCTCGACCGAAGAGTGCGAGATGTCCCGCTCGTGCCACAGCGCGACATTCTCCATCGCCGGCGTCACGTACCCGCGCACCATCCGCGCGAGCCCGGTGAGGTTCTCGGTCAGCACCGGGTTGCGCTTGTGCGGCATCGCCGACGAGCCCTTCTGGCCGGGCGAGAAAAACTCTTCCACCTCGAGCACCTCGGTGCGCTGCAAGTGCCGCACTTCGGTCGCGAGCCGCTCGATCGAGCTGGCGATCACGCCCAGCGTCACGAAGAACATCGCGTGGCGATCGCGCGGGATCACCTGCGTCGAAACCGGCTCGACCGACAGCCCGAGCTTGCCGGCGACATACTCCTCGACGAACGGATCGATGTTCGCGAACGTCCCCACCGCGCCCGAGATCGCGCAGGTCGCGACGTCCTCGCGCGCCGCGACCAGCCGCGCGCGGTTGCGCGCGAACTCGGCATGCGCCTGCGCAAGTTTGAGCCCGAACGTCACCGGCTCGGCATGGATGCCGTGGCTGCGACCGATCGTCGGCGTCATCTTGTGCTCGCGCGCACGGCGTTCGAGCACCACGAGCAGCGCGTCGAGATCGGCGATCAGGATGTCGCTTGCCTTGGCCAGCTGCACCGCGAGGCACGTGTCGAGCACGTCGGACGAGGTCATGCCCTGGTGCATGAAGCGCGCCTCGGGGCCGACATGCTCGGCAACGTTGGTCAGGAAGGCGATGACGTCGTGCTTGGTCTCGCGCTCGATCTCGTCGATCCGGTCGACCTCGAACGTCCCCTTTTCCCAGATCGCGGCGGCGGCTTCCTTGGGGACCACGCCCAGTTCGGCGAGCGCGTCGGTGGCGTGCGCCTCGATCTCGAACCAGATCTTGAAGCGCGCTTCGGGCGTCCAGATCGCGACCATGTCGGGGCGGGAATAGCGGGGGACCATCGGGTTTCCTCGGGAGCGTGAAGG
Organism: Sphingomonas sp. NFX23; assembly: GCF_049887795.1. Classification (NCBI taxonomy): domain Bacteria; kingdom Pseudomonadati; phylum Pseudomonadota; class Alphaproteobacteria; order Sphingomonadales; family Sphingomonadaceae; genus Sphingomonas; species Sphingomonas sp. NFX23. Next base: position 550,379 of record NZ_JAGEKH010000003.1, on the reverse strand, counting down.
GTAGGGCGCGTCGCGTGCCGTTCGGCCCGCGGCTGCTCGCGAAACGCGGTAGCAGGACGCAGGGGAAGGTTCAAACACCCGTCGCGAGGTATAAATCCGGTGATGTGGCGCGTATAGAGTCGGTAAGCGGTTCGCTATGTCGAGTATATATCAGGCATGGTCGCAACGTCGCTTAGTAGACGCGTAGAACACCACCGGAGAGACGCAATGTTGAAATATGCTATGCTGGCCGGCGCGGTACTGGTTGCTGCACCCGTACTGGCACAGACGACCACGACATCCCCGCAGACTTCGGCGTCGGGCGGTGCTGCTGTCGGGCAGGCCGCTCCATCTGGTGCGCCAACCGATGCAGTGCCGATGCAACCCGCCACGCGCGAGCAGCCCGCGACCGGCAGCCAGGTCGCGCAGGTCGTCGACACCGAGTTCCCGACCTACGACAAGAACGGCGATGGCAAACTCAGCGCGACCGAATTCGGCGGCTGGATGGTCGCACTGAAGAGCAAGACCGATCCCTCGACGAAGCCCGACGCGCCCGAGACCAAGAAATGGGTATCCGCCGCCTTCGCGCAGGCCGATACCGACAAGAGCAAGTCGCTGACCAAGACCGAGGTCACCAGCTTCCTGTCACAGGGCTGACGGCCACGACACGTCCGCAAAGTCTCATCGCACGGATCGAGGTCGTCGGGTTTACGCCCGGCGGCCTTCGTCACGTCAGCCGTCCAGCGAACCCGTCGCCATCAGCGCAAGGAAGGGATCGCGCACCCGCTGCGACGCGCCGTTGAGCAAGCGCCGCATGCGCGCATCATACGCATCGACAGGATCGTCCGCGCGCCTGTGCGCCATCGTCCAGGCACCGAACTGCCGTTCGTGGATCGGGATATTGTGCTGGAGCGACAGATCGTAATGACGATCGTCCTGCGTAATACGGCCGAACGTCGCGTCGAGGAAAGCTGTTGGTCCCTCGATCACCTGAAGAAAATGCGTGCCGTCCGACCACAACAATCCAGTGATGTCATGCAGCGCATTATTGTGCCGGGACTGCTGCAATATTCCCACGAGATCGGCCTTGTCGCCGGCTATGGTGCTCGAACTCATGTATAGAATTTGGCGCATCGCGTCTCCGGTCGATAGTTGCGCATATCGCTACTATAGATCGGAGAGCTACGACTTGCGGTAGATCAGTCGGCTTTGCGCACCCGATCTTGCGCAATGCGGGTCTCCGCCAGGATCTGCCCCTGCGCCTCGACGGCGGCGTTGAGCAGCCGATCGGAAGTTTCGGCCGCGGCGTCGGGCGTCAATGATACCGCGACCCCGTCCGGCCCGTCGACCATGACCTGACCGTGCTCGGCGGTTACCTCCGAGGCTTCGTCGTGCAACTTGTTATCCACATGCAATTCCTTTGCCGTGACAACGAAGATACGGATGAAAAGGCACGAGGAGTTTCGGATGTTTCTCCTTTATCTGATTGCGTCAGATCAACCCTTGCGCACGCAGGCTAACATGGCCGCCGGTGCCCATCACGATATGGTCGTGGACGGTGATGCCGAGCCGCTTGCCCGCCTCCGCGATCGTTCGCGTGATGTCGATGTCGGCGCGGCTGGGGGAGGGGTCGCCGCTCGGGTGATTGTGGACGAGGATGATCGACGCGGATCCGAGGTCGATCGCGCGGCGGATGACTTCGCGGACATACACCGCGGCTTGGTCGATCGACCCCTTGCTCATCACCTCGTCGCGAATCAGCATGTTCTTGGTGTTGAGATGGAGCACGCGAAAGCGCTCGATCGCGTGGTGCGCCATGTCGGCCGGGAGATAGTCGAGCAGCGCCTGCCAGTTGGCGAGCACCGGACGGTCGCTGACGTGCGATTGCAGCAGGCGGATCGCGGCGGCGTGCGCGATCTTGATCGCCGCGGTAGAGATTTCGCCCATGCCCTTCACCCGGCCGAGCGCCTCGGCATCCGCGGTAAGCACCCCGCCAATCCCGCCGAACTCACGCATCAGGGCCTTGGCGAGCGCCTTGGTATCGCCGCGGGGTATGGCGATCGCGAGCAGGTATTCGATGAGTTCATGGTCGAGCAGCGCGTCGCTGCCGCCTTCGAACAGGCGTTTGCGGAGGCGGCCGCGATGGCCCTTCAGATCGTCCCCCCGGACGTCAGCGTCTTCGTCCGGATCGGCCATTTTGCGATGCTAGCACATCCCTGGGCAATTGCATGACGCCCTCGCTCCCGCCTATGCAGGCCGCGAAAGCGTAGCGGAGTGAGTGGGTGACCGAGACGAGCGAGACGGGGGTCGACCCCGGGGCCCATCCTCGCCGTACCGTGACCGCCCGCCGCGTTGCGCTGGGGATCGCGCTGCTCCTGATCGCCGCGCTGGTCGTGTTGTGGCTGGTGCGGAAACCGATCGCCGAAGGGTTCATCGACCGAGAACTCGCCAAGGCCGGCGTACCTGCGCGGTACGATATTGCCGACCTCGCGCTGGGCGGCCAGCGACTGACCAACGTCGTGATCGGCGATCCGGCGCATCCCGATCTGGTCGCCGACTGGGTCGAGACGCGGACCGGCGTCGGGCTGTCCGGGCCGTATCTGGAGGGCGTGCGCGCGGGGAAGGTCCGGTTGCGCGGGAGACTGGTGGACGGGAAAGTGTCGCTCGGCGCGATCGACAGGTTGTTACCCGCGCCGTCGGGGAAGCCGTTCGCATTACCGGCGCTCGACGTATCGGTCGCCGACGGTCGGATGCGACTAGAGACACCGCAAGGGATCGTCGGGTTGAAGCTGGCAGGCTCCGGCAAGCTCGACGACGGGTTCCGCGGTACGTTGGCGGCGATCAGCGAGCGGCTCGATATCGGCGGATGTGTGATCGACCGGCTGGCGGCAACGGTGAAGCTGCGTATCGACGCGGCCAAACCGACGATCACCGGGCCGATGCGCGTGTCGCGGCTCGCCTGCGGCACGACGCAGGCGGCGCGGATCGTGGCCGATCTGGACGTTGGCCTCTCTGCGGCGCTCGATCGCTGGCAGGGCAAGGCTACGCTCAAGACTGGCGCGGCACGAACGCCGGGTGCGACTTTGGCTGGTGTCGGAGGCACGATCGACTTCACCGGAACCGCGGCGGCGACCGGCGGCAAGGCGAACATCGCCGCCGATACCGTTCGCACCACTGAGGGCGGCGCGCGCCGGGTTGCGCTCACAGGCACGTACCGGATCGGCCAGCAGATCGCGTTCGACGGGCGCGTCCAGGCGAGCGGCGCCGCGGTGGCGCAAAAGCGACTCGCGGGGCTGGCGGGGATAGGCGGTGCGGCCGCGGGCACGCCCGTTGCGCCGTTGGCGAGCGCGGTGACGCAGGCGATCCATAAGGCCGGCCGCGGATTTGCCGCGGACGCCGACGTTCGCGTGCGGATCGACGGCGGGCGCGGCAAGGCCGTGCTGTCGCGTCTGGCCCTCGCCTCCGCCAGTGGTGCGCGTGTAGCGCTCGGTGGCGGCAGCGGGGTCGCGTTCGGCTGGCCGAACGGCGGCGTGCGGCTCGACACGGTCCTCGCGATGCGTGGCGGCGGCCTGCCTGAGGCGCGCGTGTCGCTCGCGCAGGGGAAACCGGGCGCGGCGATCCGCGGCGTTGCCACCATCGCTCCTTATGCGGCGGGTGGCGCGAGCCTGGCGCTGACCCCCGTCACCTTCAGCGCAACGCCGGGCGGGGCAACCTCGATCGCGACGCGCGTCACGCTCGGGGGACCGATCGGTGCGGGCGGTCCCGGCGACCGGGTCGATGGCCTGTCGATGCCGGTTGCGGCGCTGTGGAACGGTCGCGGGCGGCTGGTCGTCAACACCGGTTGCGTGCCTTTGGCGGTCCAGCGCTTTGCGATCTCCGGCCTCGTGCTCGATCCCTCGCGGCTGACCTTGTGCCCGCTCAATGGCGCGCTGGTCCAAGTCGATGGCGCGCGGGTCAGCGGTGGTGCGAAGATCGCCGCGGCCAAGCTGGGTGGGCGACTCGGCACTACCCCGATTACGCTGACGACCGCGGGTGCGACCGTGCGGTTGGCGGATCGCGGCTTTGCGATCAACGGCGTGCAGACCCGGATCGGCGCGTCCGAACGCATCACGCGACTCGATTTCGGCACCGTCACCGGTCGCATGACCGGGCAGGGCGTCGCGGGCGCGTTCACCGACGGCTCTGGCCAGATCGCCAACGTGCCGCTGCTGCTCGGCGACGCCGCCGGCGACTGGACGCTCGTCAAAGGCGCGCTCAACCTCACCGGCGCGATGGGGGTATCCGATGCCGCGCCGACCCCGCGCTTCAAGCCGCTTGCTGCCCGCAGCGTTACACTCGCGCTCGTCAACGGCACGATTACCGCGGCGGGCACGCTGTTCGAACCGACCACCAACACCAAGGTCGCCGACGTAACGCTGACCCACGCTCTGGGTGCCGGCGCAGGCAAGGCCGACCTCGCCGTACCCGCGATCGCGTTCGCCAAGGACAAGCTGCAACCCGACGCGCTGACCCCGTTGACCTTCGGCGTGATCGCCGACGTCAACGGATCGGTCAGCGGCGAGGGGCATATCGCCTGGAACCCCGACGGGGTGACCAGCACCGGCGTGTTCCGTACCGCCGGCACCGATCTCGCCGCCGCGTTCGGACCGGTCACGGGAATCGCCACCGAGATCCATTTCACCGACCTGCTCAATCTCCAGAGCGCGCCGGGGCAGGTGGCGACGATCCGCACGCTCAACCCCGGCATACCGGTCAGCGACGGCACGATCCGCTACCAGACGCTGCCGGGCGCGCGCGTCCAGGTTGAGGGTGGCTCGTGGCCGTTCGCGGGTGGATCGCTGACGCTCGACCCGACGCTGCTCGATTTCTCCGCGCAATCCGAGCGGCGGATGACGTTCCACGTCGCCAACATGGCGGCCGACCAGTTCTTGCAACAGTTCGATTTCAAGAATCTCGACGCGACCGGCATCTTCGACGGCGTGCTGCCAATGATCTTCGACGAGACCGGCGGCCGGATCGAAGGCGGCGACTTGCGCGTCCGGCCGGGCGGTGGGACGCTCGCCTATGTCGGCGATCTCACCCAGAAGGATCTCGGCGTCTGGGCGAACATCGCGTTCGGCGCACTGAAGTCGTTGCGCTACCAGTCGTTGCGCGTCGGCCTGAACGGGCCGCTCGCGGGCGAGATGGTCACCGACGTGCGGTTCGCCGGGATCAGCCAGGGCGAGGGGGCGAAGGCGAACTTCATCGTCCGCCGCCTGCAGAAGCTGCCGTTCGTGTTCAATATCCGGATCAAGGCGCCGTTCCGCGGCCTGCTCGACTCGGCGCAGAGCTTCTACGATCCGAAGCGGCTGATCCAGCGAAACCTGCCGGCGTTGCTGCAGCAGCAAGCTGCGCCGCCTCCTCCGAAACCCCCGACCATTCAGCCTCCCGCAAGCAGGATCGTGCCATGACCGAAACAGGATTGAAGAAGCGGGAGCAAAGGCCGATCTTGCATAGGATGACGAGGACGATCGCGATTATCGGGCTGACGGGGGCCTTGCCGGGCTGCATCAACGTGTCGGCGCCCGACAAGCCGATCGAGATCAACCTCAACATCAACGTCACGCAGGAAGTGGTCTATCGTCTCGATGGCGAGGCGAAATCGTTGATCCAGCAGAATCCGGGGATATTCTAAGATGAAGACCAAGGTCCTTATGGTGGTTGCCGCAGCGGCGGCTCTCGGTGGCCTGTCTGTCGCGGCAACCGCGCAGCGCGATCCGGCCTATGCCGCGGCGCGTGCCGGGGGCGAGGTCGGCGAGCAGCCCGACGGCTATCTCGGCCTGGTCGGCGCGGCGAGCGGCGATTTGCGCGCGCTGGTCAACAACATCAACATCCAGCGCAAGTCGGCTTACACGGTAAAGGCGCAGGCGAGCGGTGCGACGGTCGAGCAACTCGCCTTCACTAGCGGCTGCAACCTGATCATGCAGACCAACCCTGGTGAGAAGTACAAGACGCCGAACGGTGTCTGGAAGACCCGCACCGCCGGTGCGCCCGAACGCGATTCGCGCTGCGTTTGACCTCCCGTCATGCCGGGCTCGTTCCGGCATCCACGGTTCCGCGTACTCGATAGTAGTGAGCGTGCGGAACGGTGGACCCCGGAACGAGTCCGGGGTGACGAAGAAGGGAGCTTCCCCTCGTGGCGCGAGGTCCCGGCTTTCGCCGGGATGACGAAGAGCGAGCGTCCTTCCGAGCTTCTCTACTGATCGCACCGAACGTTATCGCCAATCCCATCCGCCGCCCCATTAATGACGCCCGTGTCACACCGGTTGACTTGCACCCCCCCCTTTTCTAAACGGACCGCGCCTTGGCGGGATCGCTCGTCGCTGCTTGCTTCCTCCCCGATGCGTAATCAGGTGGAGGAACGTGCGTGGCGGAGATCGAACCCGGACAGGACCCCCAGGGTGTTGAAGATCCGCGACTTTCCGCGCTCGATGAGCGATTGCGAGAGGCGCAGCATCGGGAAACGCTCGCAAAGGGGCAGAAGGGGGCGGATGCCGAGCGGGGGTACTCGCAAGGCAATCGCGTCATTTCCGCTCTAATCGGGAGTCTTGTCGGCAGTGCGCTGATCGGCTGGTTGATAGACCATTGGTTCGGCACTGGCCCTTGGGGGCTGATCGTGTTGCTGTTCCTCGGGATAGCGGTCGCGTTCAGGCAGATCATTCGAATTTCAGGCGAACGCCCGGAGTAACCGGGCGTTTGTCGTATCAAGACGGCAGGGATTCCACGTGGCGGCAGAACAGGGCGGCAAGATCGATCCGATGCACCAGTTCCTGATCGAGCCGGCGTTCGGCTCGCACTGGATCGTAGGTGGCTATGACCTGTCGTTCACCAATTCCGCATTGTGGATGGTGGTGACGCTGGTCGCGCTTTGGGCGTTCATGATCGGTGGCATGAAGCGTGAGCTCGTGCCCGGTCGCTGGCAGATGGCGGTCGAGGGCTTTACCGGCTTCATCTCGGGCATGCTCGAGCAGAATGTCGGCCCCGGCGGCAAGCGCTTTGTGCCGTACGTCTTCTCGCTGTTCATGTTCATCCTGTTCGCGAACATCATCGGGCTCCTGCCATTCGGCATCGTCCCCGGCGTGCACCCGTTCACCGTGACCAGCCACATGACCGTCACTGGCGTGCTGGCGCTGATCAGCTTCGCGATCGTGCTGCTCGTCGGTTTCGGCAAGCACGGCTTCCACTTCTTCTCGCTGTTCGTGCCGAGCGGCACGCCGGCGCTGATGATTCCGCTGATCTTCGTGGTCGAGCTGATGTCGTTCCTGGTGCGTCCGTTCTCGCTCGGTCTGCGACTGTTCGTGGCGATGACCGCGGGGCATATCCTGCTCAAGGTGCTGGCCGCGTTCGTGATCAACGGTCTGAACCTCGGTGGGATGTATATCGGTCTGGTCAGCGCGCCGAGCATGCTGCTGATGATCGGCATCACGCTGCTCGAGCTGCTGGTTGCTGCGATCCAGGCCTACGTGTTCGCGTTGCTGACGTCGGTCTATCTGAACGACGCCGTCAATCTCCACTAAGTTTTCCATTACCAACTGATTTTCAAAGGGAATTTACCATGGACGCACAAGCAGCAAAGATGATCGGTGCCGGCCTCGCAGCGATCGGCATGGGCCTCGCGGCACTCGGCGTGGGCAACGTGTTCGCCCAGTTCCTCGCCGGCGCTCTGCGCAACCCGGGCGCAGCCGACAGCCAGCAGGGCCGTCTGTTCATCGGTTTCGCAGCAGCCGAGCTTCTCGGTCTGCTCGCCTTCGTCACGATGATCATTCTCGTGTTCGTCGCCTAACAACTCGCTGAATTGGCCGGGCGACCGCGCCCAGCCGTTTCACGAAGGACCGACATGCCCCAGATTTCCCAGATAGCCGCTACCTACGCCTCGCAGATCTTCTGGCTGCTCCTCACCTTCGGCATCCTGTATTTCGGGATCGGCAAGGGAATGGTGCCAAAGATCGTGTCCAACGTGGACTCGCGCGAAGGCCGAATCGCGGGCGATCTGGCGGCAGCGGTCGCTGCCCGTACGCAGGCCGATACGGTCCAGGCGAACTGGCAGGCCGAAATGGACGCGGCCCGCGTCGCGGCGCAGGCCGAGACCGCGGCAGCAGCCAAGCGTGCGGCGACCGCGTTCGAGCAACAGGTCCACGCGGCCGACGCCGAACTCGCCGAGCGTCTGGGTCATCACGATCTGGCGGTCGCGAACGCGAAGGCCGAGGCGCTCTCGAACTTGCAGGGTGTCGCCGCCGAAGCAGCACAGCAATTGGCCGCCAAGGTCGCCGGCCTCCAGGTCAGCCTGGACGCGGCGACCGACGCGGTACGCAGGACGACGGCGCATGGCTAATCCAGATTCGGCCGCAAAGGTCATCCACGGCGAGGGCATGGCGCCCGAGGGTGCGGTCGACAACCAGGGCATCCAGGGTCACACGGCCGCACCCGGCGGCGTCGAGCATGTGCCCGATCCGACCGCGCTCGGCCTGACCTCGACCGGTTGGGTCGCGGTGGCGATGATCGTCGTCATCCTGCTGATGATCTGGAAGAAGGTTCCAGGGATGATCGGCAAGATGCTCGACACGCGCATCGCCGGCATCCGTACGCAGCTCGACGAGGCCAAGGCGCTCCGTGCCGAAGCTGAAGCGATCCGCACCGAGTACGAGGCCAAGGCCAAGACCACGCACGTCGAAGCCGAAGCCATGAAGGCCCACGCACACCACGAAGCCGCGGCGATCATCGCCAAGGCGAAAGCGGGCGCCGAAGACCTCATGACCCGTCGCGCGAAGATGGCCGAGGACAAGATCGCCGCGGCCGAACGCGCTGCGATTGCCGAAGTTCGCGCGCGGGCGGCGGATGCTGCGGCGAAGGCTGCCGGCATCCTCATCGCCGAGCACCACGACGCAACCGCCGACCGCATGATGATAGACCGTTCGATCTCCGGTCTCAGCCGCCTCAACTAACCGGGGGCAGCGCTCGAAGCGCTGCCGTTCCCCCGCGGAGGCGGGGCCCAGGATCTCATAAGACAGCGCCTGCAACCCTGGACCCCCGCCTCCGCGAGGGAACGGTAGTTCGCTTGGCGCTTTTCCTGTTTTGCACAGACGGCCGTCTCTTCCCGGGTTTCCGGCGGCTGAGTCTCCAATCTGAGCCCGTTGGAGAACACCTATGTCCTGGCTCATCCTCGCGGTCGCCGTCGTCACCGAAATCTGCTGGGCGCTCAGCCTCAAATGGGCAGCCACCGTCGCCACGTGGCAAGCCTCCAGCGTCCCGATCATCCTCAGCTTCGTCAACATGGGTCTGCTCGCCCTCGCGATGCGCGGCCTCCCCGCCGGCACCGCCTATGCGATCTGGACCGGCGCGGGCGCGATCGGCGTCATCATCGGCGGCGTCATCCTGTTCGGCGACAAGGTCAGCGGCATCCAGGCCTGCTTCATGGCCCTGACCGTGGTCGGCATCGTCGGTACCAAGGTCTTCGCCCAAACCTGACCGCCCCTCTTCGCCCGCAGGGCTTAGAAGATTGATTCACGCGAAGGCGCAAAGGCGCGAAGAGGAACAGAAGGTTGGTTCACGCGGAGACGCGGAGCCGCGGAGGTGTTGCGGCTCGGGATGATGTACCGAGCCGCCACGAGTGGATGTAAGCCTTCGGCAGGTTGAGAACGAACGCTGAGTGCTCGTATCTTCTCTCCGCGTCTCCGCGTCTCCGCGTCTCCGCGTGAACCAACTCCTCCCTTCTCTTCGCGTCTTTGCGCCTTCGCGTGAACATCACTGTCTTAAGCTGGCATAACCCCCTCGCACTCCCTAGATTCCCCAACGATGTCCTCCCCCAATTCCCCCGACCGGTTCAACGAAGACAAGTCCACGTTCGCCGTCCGCGGTGGCGGTGAAGCGCCCGACCTCGCGGCCGGCGTGGCGGCGATCCGCAATGTGCTCGACACGCTGCCGATCCGCCCCGGCGTCTACCGCATGCAGGACGCTCGCGGCGACGTGCTCTACGTCGGCAAGGCGCGCGCGCTCCGAAACCGCGTCGCGAACTACGTCCAGGTCGAGCGCCTCACCAAGCGCCTGCAGCGGATGGTATCGCAGACCCGGTCGATGACGATCGTCACGACCAACAACGAAGCCGAGGCGCTGCTGCTCGAATCGCAGCTCATCAAGCGCTATCGCCCCGCCTACAACGTGCTGCTGCGCGACGATAAGAGCTTTCCGTTCATCCTCCTGCGCGACGACCACGCCTTCCCGCGCGTCCAGAAGCACCGCGGCGCGCGCCGGGCGAAGGGCAATTACTACGGGCCTTTCGCGAGCGCCGGGTCGGTCAACAACACGCTCAACGCGCTCCAGAAGCTGTTCCTTCTGCGCAGCTGCACCGACAGCTTCTTCAAGACGCGCGACCGGCCATGCCTGCTCTACCAGATCAAGCGCTGCTCCGCGCCTTGCGTGGGACGGATCGACGAGGCCGCGTACCGGGAACTGACCGAAGATGCGAAGGCGTTCCTCGGCGGCAAGTCGACCGGGGTGCAGGCGAAGCTCGGCGCGCAGATGCAGGCCGCCGCCGAGAACATGGACTTCGAACTCGCGGCGCTGCTCCGCGATCGCCTCCGCGCGCTCACCTTCATCCAGGGCACGCAGGCGATCAACGCGGAGGGCGTGGGCGACGCCGATATCTTCGCGATGGCGTGCAAGGACGGCCTCATCGGCATCCAGGCGTTCTTCATCCGCGGCGGTCAAAACTGGGGGCATCGCAGCTTCTTCCCGCAACACACCAACGACGTCCCCGAGGACGAGGTGCTGACCAGCTTCCTCGGCCAGTTCTACGAAGAGGTCCCGCCCCCCAAGCAGATCCTGCTCGACCGCGAACTGACGGAAGGTGCACTGCTCGCCGAAGCACTAGGCGAACGCGCCGGCTACAAGATCGCTTTGCAGGTCCCGCAGCGTGGCGATCGCCGCCGCCTGATGGACCAGGCCAAGCGCAACGCGATCGAGGCGATCGAGCGGCGGCAGGCCGAATCGACCACGCAGGCCAAGCTGCTGCGCGAAGTCGCCGACCTGTTCGACCTCGCCGAGCCGCCCGAGCGCATCGAGATCTACGACAACAGCCACATCCAAGGCACCGCCGCGACCGGCGCGATGGTCGTCGCGGGGCCCGAGGGCTTCCGCAAGGGCCAGTATCGAAAGTTCAACATCAAGAACAAGGATACCGCGCCGGGTGATGATTTCGCGATGATGCGCGAGGTCTTCACGCGGCGGTTCTCGCGCGCGCAGGCCGAGGACCCCGATCGCGATTCGGGCGATTGGCCAGACCTCGTGCTGATCGACGGCGGCAAGGGCCAACTGAACACGGTGAAGGCCGCGCTCGAGGAGATCGGCGTCGAGGACGTGTGCCTGGTCGGGATCGCCAAGGGCCCCGAACACGGTCGCGATGGTCGCGAGGTGTTCCACATGCTCGACGGCCGCGAGTTCCAGCTCCCCGTCAACGCCCCGGTCCTGTTCTACCTCCAGCGGCTGCGCGACGAGGTCCACCGGTTCGCGATCGGCGTCCACCGCGACAAGCGCAGCAAGGCCATCGGCGCCAGCCCGCTCGACGAAGTCCCCGGCATCGGCCCGGCGCGGAAAAAGGCGCTGCTGATGCACTTCGGCACCGGCCGCGCAGTGCGCAACGCGAGCTTGCAGGACCTGCAACAAGCACCCGGCGTGTCCGCAGGCGTCGCGCAACAGGTCTACGACTTCTATCATTCACGGTAGCCGCATGGACTTGGCCGCCAATCGAGAACGCACAGATCGTCATGCGGGCCTGAAGATGATGACGTCCCGGATCGGGAAAAAATTATAACCCAAATCAAGTTGATTTGTATAAAATCACAACGCCATTTTCACTACTGATTGTTACATACTAATCCGTGACTACGCCTGTCTTCCTGACCATCGACACCGAGTTCGCGTGGCGCCACCATGCCGCCGGTCTGGATTGCGACGCGATCTATGCCCGGTCGCTGGAGCCGGCCGGGGTAGGGCTGGGCTATCAACTGGCCGAGTTGGCCCGGCACAATCTGAAGGCGTGTTTCTTCGTCGATCCGATGCCCGCGATCACGTTCGGACCGGCTCCGATCCGTCGGATGATCGATACGATCCTTGAGGCCGGGCAAGAGGTCCAGCTCCACCTCCACCCCAACTGGACCAGCGCGCGAGCGGGCGATCGCGGCGTCGCGCACGAGCGGTTCCAACTTTACATGTACAGCCTTGCCGAACAGACCGACCTGCTCGTTCGCGCTACGGAATTGCTGGTCGAGGCCGGCGCGCCGCACCCGATCGCGTTTCGCGCAGGGAGCTACGCCGCGAACGACGACACGCTCACCGCGCTCGAAGGCCTGGGCTTCGCCTATGACAGCAGCCACAACGGGTCGGAGGCGCCGCACACCAGCCGCATTTCGCTCCCCGCACGGCAGATCGCCCCAGTCCGCCGTGCCGGCGACACCGGCATCACGGAAGTCCCGGTAACCGTGATCGAGGACCTGCGCGGCCGGATCCGCACCTTCCAGCTCTGCGCCTTGTCCGCAGGCGAAAGCTACGACGCGCTCGAACATGCGGCGGTGTCGCACCATGCCGCGGTGACGATCGTCAGCCACGGCTTCGAACTCGCCAACCGCCGCGGCACGCGCGCCAATGCGGTCCATGTCCGCCGCTTCCAGGCATTATGCACGATGCTTGCGGAGATGCGCGACGTGCTGCCGACCACGCACTTCACCGATCGCCCCGTGCTCGAACTCGATCGCGTCGACGTGCCGCTAGGCCCCGATCCGGTGCGCACGCGCTGGCGACAGGCCGAACAGCTGTGGTCGAACTGGATTTCGGAACGCCCCCGGTCGCGGCGCACCTGATACGCCTTGGTCGTGGCACAGAGGGTTCGGTTCGGCTTGCGAACGCTTGCCATGGCCGAGACGATCTGCGGCTAAATCTCTCCTCTCCTTCGAGCCAGAGCGGTACAAGGTAACCCATGCACCTCCGCGCCTCCGCCATCGTCGTCGCCGTTCGCCAGCATGGCGAGCATGGCGCGATCGTGCGCGCGCTGACCCGGAACGACGGCGTCCAGCCCGGCTACGTTCGCGGCGGGCGGTCGCGCGCGATGCGGCCGGTGCTGCTGCAGGCGAACGTCATCCAAGGCGAGTGGCGTGCGCGGACCGGCGAGCAACTGGCCTCGCTGACCGCCGAGCTGATCCACAGCCGCGCGACGCTTCACGGCGAGCCGCTCGCCGCCGGTGCGCTCGAATGGGCGACTGCGCTGGCCGCCGCCGCTCTTCCCGAAGCACAGCCCTATCCGCAGATCCACGACGCGCTCGACGGCGTGCTGGGTGCGATCGAGAGCGCTCCATCCGCCCGCGGCTGGGCGGCGGCGCTGGTCCGGTACGAATTGCTGGTGCTGGCGGAACTGGGGTTCGGACTCGATCTCGACCGCTGCGTCGCGACCGGAGCGGAGGACGATCTCGGCTTCGTGTCGCCCAAGAGTGGCGCAGCCGTCTCGCGCGGGGCGGCGTTCGGGTATGAAGGCAAGCTCCTGCGATTACCCGATTTCCTGCTGGCAGGCGGTGAAGCGGCATGGCCGGACATCTTCGACGGCCTGCGGTTGACCGGTCACTTCCTCGCCCGCGACATCCTCGTCGACCGTCGCGCCGATCCGTTGGCGGCGCGCGACCGGCTGGTCGATCGCCTCAAAAGGGCGGTTGCGTGAGCGCGCACCGCCCGGCAAGGGGCCGCGCAGGAGAAACGCACATGCCCTTGATCGCGATACTGGCCGGCGACGGCATCGGACCCGAAGTCACGGCGGAGGCCCGTCGCGTGCTCGATACGCTCGGCCTCGACCTGACCTATGAGGAAGGCCTGGTCGGCGGTGCCGCGTACAAGGCGGTCGGTCATCCGCTGCCACCCGAGACGCTCGAGCTCGCCCGCCGTGCCGATGCGATCCTGTTCGGTGCAGTCGGCGATCCCGACTGCGATGCGCTCGAACGCCAGTTCCGCCCCGAACAAGCCATTCTCGGCCTGCGCAAGGACCTCGGCCTGTTCGCGAACCTGCGTCCCGCCAAGCTGTTCGCCGGCCTGGAGGACGCCTCCGCGCTCCGCCCCGAGATCGCCCGGTCGATCGACATGGTCATCGTCCGCGAACTGACCGGCGACGTGTATTTCGGCGCGAAGGGCATCCGCACGACCGCCGACGGCCTGCGCGAAGGCCATGACGAGATGCGCTACGACGAGACCGAGATCGCGCGCATCGCTCGCGTCGGCTTCGAGACCGCGCGTACCCGGAAGGGCAAGCTGCTCTCGGTCGACAAGGCCAACGTCCTGGAGACCTCTCAGCTCTGGCGCGACGTCGTCATCGAGATCTCGGCCGACTATCCCGACGTCGCGCTCAGCCACATGTACGTCGACAACGCGGCGATGCAGATGGTTCGGAACCCCGGCCAGTTCGACGTGATCGTCACCGGCAACCTTTTCGGCGACATCCTCTCGGACGAAGCGTCGATGTGCGCCGGCTCGATCGGCATGCTGCCGTCCGCCGCGCTCAACGGCTCGAACAAGGGCATGTACGAGCCGATCCACGGCAGCGCGCCCGACATCGCAGGGCAGGGCAAGGCCAACCCCTGCGCGGCGATCCTGTCCGCCGCGATGATGCTGCGCCATTCACTCGACCTCCCAGAAGCGGCGGATCGGATCGAAGCGGCCGTCGCTGCCGCGATTCTCGGCGGCGCGCGCACGCCCGATCTCGGCGGCACGCTGTCGACCCGCGACATGGGCGATGCAGTGCGGGCTAACCTCGTTTGACCGCCCAGTGATCGGTGACCTGCTGCAACTCGCGGTCGTCATCCCGACGTTCAATGAGAAGGCCAATGTCGCGACGTTGATCGCCAAGCTCGACCAGGCACTGGTCGGGCTGAACTGGGAAGCGATCTTCGTCGACGACGACAGTCCCGACGGCACCGCCGACGCCGCGCGTGAGATCGCCCGGCTCGACAAGCGCGTCCGCGTGATCCAGCGGATCGGCCGGCGCGGGCTGTCGTCGGCATGCATCGAGGGCATGTGCGCCACCGCTGCCCCGATCGTCGCGGTGATCGACGGCGATCTCCAGCATGACGAGACATTGTTGCCGGCGATGCTTGATCTATTGAAGGACGGCGAGACCGACGTGGTAATCGGTTCGCGTTTCGTCAGCGGCGGCGGCACCGGCGAGTGGGACAGCGACCGCGTCGCCAAGTCGGCGCTTGCCACAAAGCTGTCGCGCCGCGTGCTGAAATGCGATCTCAACGATCCGATGAGCGGTTTCTTCATGATCCGCACCGACATCGTCCGCCACCTCTCGCCGTCGCTGTCGGCGATCGGCTTCAAGATCCTGCTCGACCTGCTCACCGCGTCGCCGACGCCGCTGCGCTTCGTCGAGGTGCCGTACACCTTCCGCTGCCGGACCGAGGGCGAGAGCAAGCTCGATCACGTCGTCGCGATGGAATATCTGATCGCGATCTACGACCGGATGTTCGGGCGGGTCGTGCCGGTGCGGTTCGCGATGTTCTCGGCGATCGGCGTGCTCGGCGTCGGCATCCACATGGCCGTGCTGACCGCGTTGTTCGTCGGGTTCGGCACGCACTTCCTGGTCGGCGAGATCGTCGCGACATTGGCCGCGCTGACGTTCAACTTCTTCCTCAACAACGCGCTGACGTATCGTGATCGGCGGTTGAAGGGGTGGCGGCAATTGGTCGACGGCTGGGTGTCGTTCGCGGTGATCTGCTCGGTCGGCGCGGTCGCCAATGTCGGCATCGCAGCGTTCCTGTACGAGATGCGGGACGGTGCCTGGGCGGCCTCGGCGCTGATCGGCGTGCTGGTCGGCGCGGTCTGGAACTACGCGCTGTCGTCGAAATTCACCTGGGGGCGGTATTAATCGAACCCTCGATCCTCCCCCGCCAGGGGGAGGTGGCTGGCCTTTCGCCAGACGGAGGGGGAGGAAAGGGTAACCTTGGTTGCGTGGTCCTCCCCCTCCGTCGCCTTCGGCGCCACCTCCCCCTTGCGGGGGAGGATCGAGACGCTCGGCCCAGCCTCTTCACGCCCGCAACGCTTGTCCCCGGGGTTGTCATCGCGGCTCCCCCCCGGCAAAGCGGCGCGCATGAAGCGCAAGACCGGCCAGGATCGTTCGATCACTCAGAATTGGCGTCCCGCGACGCGCGCCATCCGCGGCGGCACCGCCCGCAGCGAGTATGGCGAGACGTCGGAGGCGTTGTTCCTCACATCGGGCTATTGCTACGACAAGGCAGGCGACGCCGCGGCGCGCTTTGCCGGCGAGCAGGAGGGGATGACATACTCCCGCCTGCAGAACCCGACCGTGCAGATGCTCGAGGAGCGGATCGCGCTGCTGGAGGGCGCCGAGGCGTGCCGGACGATGGCGACGGGCATGGCGGCGATGACCGCGTCGCTCCTGTGCCAGCTCCAGACCGGCGATCACCTCGTCGGCGGCCGCGCGGCGTTCGGGTCGTGCCGCTGGCTCACCGACACGTTGCTCCCGAAATTCGGCATCGCCACGACGATCGTCGATGCGCGCGATCCGCAGGCGTTCCTCGACGCGGTCCGTCTCGAGACGAAGGTATTCTTCTTCGAGACGCCCGCCAACCCGACGATGGACATCGCCGACCTGAAGGCGATCTGCGACATCGCGCGCGAACGCGGCATCACGACGGTGGTCGACAACGCCTTCGCGACGGCAGCCTTGCAACGGCCGATGGAGTTCGGCGCTGACGTCACGGCCTACAGCGCAACCAAGATGATGGACGGGCAGGGCCGCGTGCTCGCCGGTGCAGTCTGTGGCACCGAGGATTTCATCACCAACACGCTGTTGCCGTTCACGCGCAACACCGGCCCGACGCTGTCGCCGTTCAATGCGTGGGTGGTGCTCAAGGGCCTCGAAACGCTCGACCTGCGCATCCACCGCCAGTCCGAAAACGCGATGAAGGTCGGCGAATTTCTCGAAGGCCGTGTACCCCGCGTGCTGCATCCCTTCCTGCCGAGCCATCCGCAGCACGAACTGGCAAAGCGCCAGATGGACGCCTGCGGACCGATCTTCGCGTTCGAGGTCGAGGGACGCGAGCAGGCGCATGCGTTGCTCGACGCGCTGGAGCTGGTCGACATCTCGAACAATATCGGCGACTCACGCTCGCTGATGACGCATCCCGCCTCGACCACGCACGCGAGCGTATCGCCCGACAAGCAGATCGAGATGGGCGTGACCGAGGGGCTGTTGCGGATCAACGTCGGGCTCGAGGACGTGCAGGACGTGATTGACGACCTCGACCAGGCGCTGCGCCAGGCGGGCCTGTGAAGGCGCTGTTCCCCAACGCGGCGACGACCGATGGGGTGACGGTGCGCGTCTCGGTCAGCTATTTGCCCGAACAGTCCGAGCCCGAGCGGGGCCGCTGGTTCTGGGCGTATCACATCCGTCTCGAGAACGAGGGCACTGAGACCGTCCAGTTGCTCACCCGCCACTGGGTGATCACCGACGGTCGCGGCGCGCGCCACTCGGTCGAGGGCGAAGGCGTGGTCGGTGAACAGCCGGTGATCGAACCGGGCGCCAGCTTCGACTACGTCTCCGGATGCCCGCTCGCGACCCCGTCGGGTGCGATGCAGGGGAGCTACCAGATGGTCCGCGAAGACGGCGCCGTGTTCGCGGTCGAGATTCCCCGCTTTTCGCTGTTCGCCCCCGCGGTGCTCAATTGAAGCGCACGCATCTCCCGCTCAACGGCTTGCGCGTGCTGGACGCGGCGGCGCGGCATCTGTCGTTCACGCGTGCCGCGGACGAGTTGGCGGTAACGCCGGCGGCGGTCGGGCAGCAGATCCGCGCGCTGGAGGATACGCTCGGCGTCGTGCTGTTCCGCCGCACCACGCGCGGGCTCGAACTCACTCCCGAAGCGGAAGCGGGGCTAGGCGCGCTCCGCGGCGGGTTCCTCCAGTTCGAGGAAGCTGTCCGCGCGATGCAAGCCGGGCAGTCGTCGAAATCGCTGACGATCGCGGCACCGCGCGACCTTACCGAGAAGTGGCTGATGCCACGGCTTGCGCAGATTGCCGAGGCCGATCCCGAACTGCGCTTCGTGCTGATCACGGCCGACGAGAATGTCGACTTCACCGAAGCCAATCTCGACCTCGCGATCCGCTGGGGCGATGGTCCCGGCGAGCATGAGGGCGAGGCGCTCGAATCCGAAGGCATGGTGACGATCGCCAAGCCCGGTACGGACACCGAGTCGGCAATTGCCTGGTCCGGAGAAGACGGCGTCGCGCTGGTCCGCGTCACCGATGCCGGGCTCGCGATTGACGCGGCGGCGGCGGGGCTTGGCCGCGCAACGGTGCCGGAACTGCTCGCCCGCCGCGACCTTGCGCAGGCCCGCGTCCGGCTGATCGGCGAGTCGCAGCCGTCGCAGGGGGGGTATTGGCTGGTCGCCCCGCTCCCGCAGTGGCGTCAGAAGAAAGTCCGCGCGCTCGTGGATGCCCTGACCGCGTGAGGCAACCCGGACGCAGACCACGGCGCGCCGGCGTATCACCGGTGCTGAAGACGCGTCGGCTGCGCCTGCGGCCGCTCGTCGAGGGCGACGCGACCGCGCTGCACCCGATGCTCGCCGATGCGGAGCTGATGGCCTATTCCGCCGACGGCCCCTTGGGCTCGGTCGACGACGTGCGCACCTATCTCGCCGAGGAAGCCGCGCCGGGCAACCAGCGTACCTGGGCGATCACCCGCACCGGCGACGACCGCGCGATCGGCTGGGTCTCGGGGAGCGAGGCCGATGGGGCAGGGGTTACGGAGATCGGCTTTATCCTGGCACGAGAAGCTTGGGGGCGGGGGATCGCGCGGGAGGCTGTGTCGGCGGTGATCGATCGCCTGTTCGCAGAAGGCCGGAGTCGGGTTTTCGCGGATGCCGATACCGAGAACGCCGCCTCGATCGTCCTGTTGGAACGCCTGGGCTTTCGTCGCGAACGCCTGTTGCGCGACGAGTGGGAAACGCATCTGGGGTTACGCGACAGCCTGATCTACGGGCTCTGCGCGGATAGCTGGCAGGCGGCTGGGCGGGCTTAGCCGCCGCCCTTCCCCAGATTACACCACCCCGGCGGAGGCCGGGGCCCAGTTGGAAAGGTGGTCGTAACGGCGCGCCGCCCTCAATTAGCAACGTTCACCAACTGGGCCCCGGCCTTCGCCGGGGTGGTGGCAAAAAAGTCGAGCGCGCTCTCTCTCTCTCTCTCTCTCTCTCTCTCTCTCTCTGTCTGTCTGAAACGGCAGCTAACCTACCGCGCCGCGAGCAAAGCCAGCGCCCGCCCCATCAACCCCGCAAACCGAACCTCGTTCACGCCATCATCAGCCCGGTGCCAGTTCCCAGTCGCCGCATACCAGCGCCCGTCCTTCGCCTGCACCACATAGTTCAAGGCCAGCACCCCAGGCTCGCCGCCACCCTTGAACCCGACATACCCAAACCGCTTGGCAATCGCCGGATCGATCCCTGCATTCACCGCCAGCACTGCCCGAGTCGTAGCATCCGCCCTGCGCAACCGATCGAGCACGCCTGCCATCGCCGCCGGACTCGCAAACCACTCGACGCTGTCGATCGCCACAGGCTTCCCGGCGAACACGGTAGGATCCAGCTTGGCAGTCAAAATCTTCACCGCATTGTCGACCAGCAGCGCCCGTCGCTCGTCCACAGACCCCGCTGCCCAAGTCTTGGTCAGCGCCGCATCCCCCTTCAGCGCAAACATCTCCCGCGTCGTCATCACCGGCACGCTCCCGCCAGCCGCCGCCGCGATCGCATCGACCTTCGCGCGCCCGAGCGTCGTCAGCAGCGTATCCGTCGCGGTATTGTCGCTGATCGAGATCATCATCGTCGCGAGCGTCTGTACCGTCACCGGCGACCCGGCGGGCCAGGTCTGCAACACGCCCGACGGCAAGGACGGCGCCCCGACGTTCACGACGTCCTCCCAACGCCGCTCGCCGCTCGCCACCTGCCGGGCCAGTTCCGCCAACACCCAGAGCTTGAACGCCGATCCGAGCGGCGCCGCCACGTCCGCGCGGTATTCCAGGATCGGCTCGGGCTTACCCTCGCCGAGCGCATACAGCCCGAACCCGCTAGCCCCCGGCAGCGCACGAAACTCCGCCTCGACCTTCGCCAGGCTATCGTCGCGCGCCCCCGTGCCGGTGATCAGCAACCCGGTCGCAGCATGCGGCGCCGCGGGGTCGATCACCAGCCGAACACTCGCCGTACCCCGCGCATAGCCAACGACCAGATCCGCGGACCATGCCGACGTCGCCGTCAACGACTCAATCTTCTGGGGCACGCCCAGCGTCGTCTTCAGCTTCGCGGTGATCGCCGAAAACTGCGCTTTCGGCACCTTCTCGCGGAAACTCGCCGCGAAATACGTGTCGTAGGCGCCGCGACCGTCGAGGATCGCGACCAGCGCATCCGCCCTAGCCCGCAAAGCCGGGTCCGCCACCGCGCCCTGCGCCACCGCCCCGACCGGCAGCAAGGCCACCGCCAACGCCACCAGCCAAAGCGCGAGGCCCCGCATCAGTTCTTCAGCTTCCAACCGCTCTTCAGCAACCGGTAGCACAGCGTCGCCAGCACCAGATCGATCACCAGAATCACGATCCCGCCGATCATCACCGGCGAGTCGGCGATCCCCAGGAACCCGTATCGGAACCCCGAGATGATGTAGAAGAACGGGTTCGCATGGCTGAACGCGCGGAACGCCGGCGCCAGCTTGTCGACCGAATAGAACGTGCCCGACAACAGCGACAACGGCGCGATCACGAAGTTGGTGACCGCGGCGGCATGATCGAACTTGTCCGCCCAGATCGACGTCAGCACGCCCAGCAGCGCGAGGAACGTCGCACCCAGCAACCCGAACCAGATGATCGCAAGCGGCGCATGCGGGGTCACGTGCACGCCCGGATACAGCGCCATCGCCGCCCACACGACGATCCCGACGATCACCGCGCGCGTCACCGCTCCACCGACCAGCGCGCCCAGCAGTTCACCCGTCGACAAGGGCGGCTGGAGGTAATCGACGATCGTGCCCTGCATCTTGCCGACCAGCAGCGAGAAGCTCGCATTGGCGAACGCCGGCCCCATCATCCCCTGCGCAATGATCAGCCCCGGCGCGATGAAATCGGCGAACGCGACGATCTGGCCATCGACCGGAACCGGGCTTTTCGCGCCCGTCGCGATGGTGAACACGATCAGAAACAGCAGCGTCGTGATCGCCGGCGCCCACACCGTCTGAAGCTGCACCTTGAAGAACCGGCGCACCTCCTTGATATAGAGGGTTCGCAATCCCTCCCAGTTCACGCTCTTTATGACGGGAACGCCGGGGGCGGAATGCACCGCCGAATGGATTTCACCGATTGGGGGCTGGCTGCTCATAGGCGTTGCGGGTAATCGCTGCCGCTGCCGCCCGCAACCCGGCTGAGCAAGACTAAGGAACGAACATGTCCTGGACCGACGAGCGCATCGCGACGCTCAAGACGATGTGGGAGGCCGGCCAGACCGCCAGCCAGATCGCCGAAGCACTGGGTGGCGTCAGCCGCAACGCCGTCATCGGCAAGGCGCATCGCCTCGAGCTACAGGCGCGCCCGTCGCCGGTGAAGCCGAACGATCCCGAGGCGAAGGCGGCTGCTGCGGCAGAAGCGTCGGCGTCGGCCGCGGCGGCTGCCCCCGAGCCGGTCGTGGCACCGGAGGCGGTCGAGGTCGAGGCCCCCAAGCCCGCCCCGGTCGCAGAGCCCGTCGTGGCAGCGGCCAAGCCTGCTGCACCGGTCGAGCCGGAGCCGGTCGCTGAAGAGCCTGAGGACGAAGAGGACGAAGACGAGGACGAGGCTCCGGCTGTGGCCGCGCCCGTCCGCGCGCCGCAGCCAATTCTGCGCTCGGTCGGCCCAGGCGGCTTCCTCCGCCAGGCACCCGGTGAGCAGCAGCCTCCGAGCACGCCAGCCCCGCCGCGTCGTCTGGTTCCCGCCAAGCCGTCGGCTGAGATGGCCAACAAGACGAGCCTGCTCGAACTGAACGACCGCATCTGCAAATGGCCGCTCGGCCATCCTGGCGAGCCGGACTTCCATTTCTGCGGCAAGGCGGTGAACCCGGGCTTCCCGTATTGCGTCGATCATTGCGGGCATGCCTACCAGGCGCAGTTGCCCCGTCGCGATCGGCGTCCGACCCCGCCACTGCCGTTCGGCGGACCGCGGCCCAGGTGAGGCGCAGGGCGGCCTGCGCCAACCTGGCGCAGGACTCGCCCAAGCGCGGCCGGCGCGGCTAGCCGCGGCCGACGACATGGGCTTTGCCCATGGCTAGCGTGATGTAGAAAAGGCCGTTTCCTCGGGTGAGGAAGCGGCCTTTTTTTCTGACTGTTACACCACCCCGGCGAAGGCCGGGGCCCAATTGGGAAGGTCATGGTGATGACGGGTTTCGCTCAGTTGACTACGTTGCCCAATTGGGCCCCGGCCTTCGCCGGGGTGGTGGACGAGGTTGAGGGCGAGCATCCCCACCTTGTTCTCCCGCGAAGGCGGGAGCCCAGACTGGATCCCCGCCTTCGCGGGAAAACAAACTTTGCATGGAACCAAAAAAGGCCGCCCCCCCGTTTTGGGAAGCGGCCTTTTTCATATTACGCTAGCCATGGGCAAAGCCCACGTCGTCGGCCGCGGCTAGCCGCGCCGGCCGGGCTTGGGCGAGTCCTGCACCAGCTTGGTGCAGGCCGCCCTTCGCCTCAGAACCGGAACGCCACCGTGCCGCGCAGGCTGTGCCAGCGGAAGTTGTCATCCGAACGCTTGAACGCGGTACCAGCCGTGTTCGGCGCGAGCACGAACGGGTTGTTCGCAGGCTGCGTGCCGCGCGTCACGAGAACGCGGGCGTCGTCGTCCTGATACTGGTGGAACATGTATTCCATGCCGACCGAGATGTTCTTGCCGAGCTTCTGCTCGATGCCACCGCCGCCGGTGATGCCGAACTGGTTCTTCTTGCCGCTCTGGGCATAGGCGTTGGCGGTGTTGCTCGAATAGAAATCGCGGTTGATGCGCGCATAGCCCGCACCGAACGTGCCGTAGAACAGCGTCGTGTTGACCGCATAGCCGGCGCGGCCGCGGATCGAGGCCTCCCAGTCGAGGTCGCGCGTCATCGTGTAGAAGGCGGGGGTGGTCGAGAAGGCGGTGACGCTGTCGCGGATGTTCGACTTGCCGAACTCGCCGACGACGCCGACGACGATGTTACCACGCTGCTGGTCGATGCCGACGCGCGCATAATAGGCGGTGTTGTCCTTGTCGTTGCGGCAGCCACGGCCACCGACGGCAGGAGCCGTGCTGCTCCGCGCGGCGCCGTTGCAGAAGCCGGGCGAGAACGCGTTGGCGCCAGCCGCGGTCGTGACGGCATCGCCGAAGCGGCCGTCGAGGTTGCGATCAAACAGGATCGACGAACCTTCGTCGTTCGGCTGCACGTCATAGCCACCGGCCGCACCGAAATAGATGCCGCTGAACGGTGCGTCTTCGGTGATCTCCTGTGCCGCGACAGGCATTGCGGCAAAACCCAGCGTAGCGGCGCCGGCAAGCGCCACCATCATCGTCTTAGTCATATTCACTCCCGGAAACTTCATGACAGGTTTTTCATAAACGGCCGGTTCCGCGAAAGTTATCCCCCCAAAGCAACAATCTATATCAATGTGACTTTTGCATCACAGGGAGAACAAACGGAGCCTGTGGCTTTGTCCGACGCCTGCGGCTACGTTCCCGCCATGGCTGAAGATCTGTTCGCGTCCCCCTCGACGCCCGGCGCCGGCAAAACCGCCGCCAACACCTATGACGCGTCCTCGATCGAGGTGCTCGAAGGCCTCGAACCCGTACGTCGCCGCCCCGGCATGTACGTCGGCGGTACCGACGAGCGCGCGCTGCATCACCTCGCCGCCGAAGTGCTCGACAACGCGATGGACGAGGCGGTCGCCGGTCACGCGACGCGCATCGAAGTCACGCTCGAAGCGAACAACCGCCTGACGATCGTCGACAACGGCCGCGGCATCCCGGTCGATCCGCATCCGAAGTTTCCCGACAAGTCCGCGCTCGAGGTGATCCTCTCGACGCTCCACTCGGGCGGCAAGTTTGCGGGAAAGGCCTATGCGACATCGGGCGGTCTGCACGGCGTCGGCATCAGCGTCGTCAACGCGCTATCGTCCGACACCGTCGTCGAGGTTGCGCGCGATCGGCAGCTGTACCGCCAGCGCTTCGCCAAAGGCCTGACGCTCGGCCCGATCGAGCATCTCGGGGCCACGCCCAACCGTCGCGGCACCAGCGTCGCGTTCACGCCCGACACCGAGATCTTCGGCACCGAACTGAACTTCAAGCCGCAGCGTCTCTACAAGCTGGTCCGCTCGAAGGCGTATCTGTTCGCCGGCGTCGAGATCCGCTGGCACTGCGCACCGGATCTGATCGGCGACGATACCCCCGCCCAGGCCGTGTTCCAGTTCCCCGGCGGACTCGCCGATCACCTGCGCGACCAGATCGCCGGCCGCGAATGCGCGACCTCGGACTTCTTTTCGGGCTCGCAGGATTTCCCGAGCGCGAACGGCGAAACGCAGGGTCGCGTCGAATGGGCGGTCGCATGGCCGCTGTGGAGCGACGGCTCGTACAGCTGGTATTGCAACACCATCCCGACCCCCGATGGCGGCACGCACGAACAGGGCCTCCGCCAGGCGCTGGTCCGGGGCTTGCGCGCGTTCGGCGATCTCGTCGGCAACAAGAAAACGAAGGATATCAGCGCCGACGACGTCATGGTCGGCAGCGAACTGATGCTGTCGGTCTTCATCCGCGAACCGCAATTCCAAAGCCAGACCAAGGATCGCCTCACCAGCCCCGAAGCCGCCGGCCTCGTCGAGAAGGCGGTACGCGATCACTTCGACCATTTCCTCAGCCACAACATGGAGCGCGGCAAGGCGCTGCTGAACTATGTGCTGGAGCGGATGGACGAACGCCTGCGCCGCAAGCAGGAACGCGACGTCAAGCGCAAGACAGCGACGTCCGCGCGGAAGCTCCGCCTCCCCGGCAAGCTCACCGACTGCTCGGCCAACTCGCCCGAAGGCACCGAACTCTTCATCGTCGAGGGCGACTCGGCTGGCGGCTCGGCGAAGCAGGCGCGTGATCGGAAGACGCAGGCGATCCTCCCGATCCGTGGGAAGATCCTCAACGTGGCGTCGGCCACCAGCGCCAAGATCTTCGCCAACCGGGAAATCGCCGACCTGACGCTCGCGCTCGGCTGCGGCACCCGGAAGGACTGTACGCCGGACACGCTCCGCTACGAACGCATCGTCATCATGACCGACGCAGACGTCGACGGCGCGCACATCGCGACGCTGCTGATGACGTTCTTCTTCCAGGAGATGCCCGAACTCGTCCGCCGCGGGCACCTCTACCTCGCGCAACCGCCGCTCTACCGCCTGACTGTCGGCACCAAGAGCGTCTATGCGAGAGACGACGCGCATCGCGCCGAACTCGAACGCACCGTCTTCAAGGGCAAGAAGGTCGATGTCGGCCGCTTCAAGGGCCTCGGCGAGATGAACCCGAGCCAGCTCCGCGAAACCACGATGGACCCCGCCACCCGCGGCATGCTCCGCATCACGCTCCCGCAGGAATATGAGGAGCGCGCGCAGGTGAAAGACCTGGTCGACCGCCTGATGGGCAACAACCCCGCGCACAGGTTCGCGTTCATCCAGGAGAACGCGGGTCGGATGGACGAGGAAGCGATCGACGCGTGACGTAACGGTAGAGCGTGTAGGGAACGGGTGGCGATGTCGCGCCCGTCCGAAAACGACACGGAGGCGGCCCGAGTTCGCCAAGCTTGCCACCGCCACTGTGTTCACCCGCGAAGGCTCGTGCCCAGCCTGGGCTCCTGCCTTCGCGGGAGTACACTAGCTGGGCACCGTCATGGCTCTCAAACGATCACCTACTGCTTGTAGGCGACCAGCGTCGACGTTTTCCCACGTTTGATATCGTTGACGTCGATCGTCATCGTCTTGCCGTCGGGCGAGACCGTCATGAGGAATTTGCCGGTCACCTTGCCTTCGAACATATCGGTCTCGTGCAACGTGCGGGCACTGGGCTGCGTCAGGGACACGGTCGTCCAGCCTGGATCGCCCGTCACCGGCACTGCCGGACCGCCGATCGTCGCGGCGAACGAGATGCCGATCGGCGTCGAGTAGGTCACGACCTTGCCGACCTGCGCGAACGTGAACGTCAGCCCGCTGTCGGACACCTGCGCATCCTTGGTCTGGCGCCAAGAGCCCGACGTGGCATGCGCGCCGGCAGGGGCGGGGGCAACGCGATCGCTGACCGACGTGCCGGTGATCGGAACGCCGGTCGTGCCCACCGTCTCGCTGAAGGCCGTCGCAATCGATTTTCCGTCGGCAGACACCGTCTCGGTCGCTTCGCTGACGATCTTGCCGCCCTTCTTCGTCGCGTATTTCACGACCGCCGGATCGACGACGGTGACCGACATCTCGTCGTAGTAGGGCTGTCCAGCCACCGCATGCCAGCCACCGTCGGCGGCGACCTTCACCACCGGCTTGCAGGTGGCGCAGGTGTATAGTCCCTTGTCTATCAACGTGCTGGAAGGTTTGGTGGACAATTGACTGGCACTGATATCACCCTTCCAAGTACCCGACAGGACGTCTTGCGCGACTACCGGCGATATCGCGGTCGATATCAATGCTACGCCGATTGTAAGTTTGATCATGATTATCTCCCCTGTACTTCGACGAGGTCATTCGAATCGAATCAAAGCACACAGGATCCTGGCGCCGCGTCTTCCGATGCATGCGCTTGTTTAGGGTGATGCGACAGGGTGACGGCGATATAATCTCGGTCAGCTTTGGTGGGTGATGCAAGCGGTGTTGCTCCCGGCGTCGCGCGCTCGTATCAGGCGGTTCGGGCGGCCGCTAAGGGTCGCCTTCTCTGTTTGAAGGAGCTTGCCGTCGTGACCATCACCCCGCTCATGCCCGTCTACCCGCGGTGTGGCGTGCGTCCGGTCCGAGGCGAGGGCGCGTACCTCTTCGGCGAGGACGGCCAGCAGTATCTCGATTTCGCTAGCGGCATCGCGGTCAACGCGCTCGGCCATGGCCACCCGCATCTGACCAAGGCGATCGCCAATCAGGCCGCCACGCTGATGCACGTGTCGAACCTGTACGGGTCGCCGCAGGGCGAGCACCTCGCGCAGCGCCTTGTCGACAACAGTTTCGCCGACACGGTGTTCTTCACCAATTCGGGCGCGGAAGCGGT
The DNA here is from genome assembly GCF_049887795.1 of Sphingomonas sp. NFX23. Taxonomy (NCBI): domain Bacteria; kingdom Pseudomonadati; phylum Pseudomonadota; class Alphaproteobacteria; order Sphingomonadales; family Sphingomonadaceae; genus Sphingomonas; species Sphingomonas sp. NFX23. The sequence continues at coordinate 523,087 of NZ_JAGEKH010000003.1, read as the reverse complement.
CGAGTGCGCGATCAAGACTGCGCGGCGCTATCACTTCGCCAACGGCAATCCGCAGCGTCACACGCTGATCACGTTCGACACCGCGTTTCACGGGCGCACGCTCGGCGCGATCTCGGCGACCAATCAGGCGAAGATGCGCGACGGGTTCGAGCCGCTGCTGCCGGGGTTCGCCTATGCGAAGTTCAACGATCTCGAAGGTGCGCTGGCGCTGATCGACGACAACACCGCGGGCTTCCTGGTCGAGCCGATCCAGGGCGAGGGCGGTATCCGCCAGGCGAGCCACGAGTTCCTCACCGGTTTGCGCAAAGCCTGCGACGAGCACGGCCTGCTGCTGGTGCTCGACGAGGTCCAGTGCGGCTATGGGCGCACCGGCAAGTTCTTCGCGCACGAGCTGTACGGCATCACGCCGGACATCATGGCGGTCGCCAAGGGTATCGGCGGCGGCTTCCCGCTGGGCGCCTGCCTCGCGACCGAGGAAGCGGCCAAGGGCATGGTCGCCGGCACGCACGGCTCGACTTATGGCGGCAATCCGCTGGCGATGGCGGCGGGCGAGGCGATCCTCGACGTGATGCTCGAGGACGGGTTCCTCGACAACGTCACCGCGATGGGCGACCGGTTGCGGCAGGGGCTCGAGCAGATGATCCCCAACCACGATCATTTGTTCGACAGCGTCCGCGGCACCGGGCTGATGCTTGGGCTGAAGCTCAAGAGCGACAGCCGCGCGTTCGTCGCGTTCGCGCGCGACAACCATAATCTGCTGCTGGTGTCGGCGGGCGAGAACGTCGTTCGCATCCTGCCGCCGCTGGTGATCGACGAGAGCCACATCGCCGAGTGCATCGACAAGCTGTCGACCGCCGCGCGCGTCTACGTGCCCGCCGCCGACGATTGATTTAAATCCTCCCCGATACGGGGAGGGGGACCATGCGAAGCATGGTGGAGGGGGGCTTCCCCGCAACGCAGTGCCCGTGGAGAGTTTCAGGTAGAATATGCCCCGCATGTTCTAGGATCACCCGGGGGGTGATCCGGCCTGAAACTCCCTCCACCCCGCTCTGCGAGCGCGGTCCCCCTCCCCGTGCCGGGGAGGAATTATGCGCCATTTCCTGAATCTCACCGACGCCGGAGCCGACGGCATCGCCGCGATGCTCGCCGACGCACTCGACCGCAAGGCGGCGCGCGCCGGCTTCCCCAAGGGCCGCGTCGATGCCGACACGCCGCTCGCCGGCCACACGCTCGCGATGGTCTTCGAGAAGAGCTCCACCCGCACGCGCTTCTCGTTCGACATGGCGATCCGCCAGCTCGGCGGCACTTCGATCGTGTCCGACGGCGGCTCGATGCAGCTCGGCCGCGGCGAGTCGATCGCCGACACCGCGCGCATCCTGTCGGGCTATGTCGACGCGATCATGATCCGTACCGACGATCATGCCAAGATCGAGGAGATGGCGCATTACGCCTCCGTCCCGGTCATCAATGGCCTGACCGACGCGTCGCATCCGTGCCAGATCATGGCCGACCTGCTGACGATCATCGAGAGCGGCAAGACGCTGCCCGGCCTCAAGGTCGCATGGCTCGGCGACGGCAACAACGTGCTCGCCTCGATCGTCGAGGCCGCCGGGCTGATGCAGTTCGACGTCGTCGCGGCCTGCCCGCAGGGGTTCCAACCCGAAGAGGAGGCGATCGTCCGCGCCTCCGGCCGGGCACGCGTCGTCGCCGACCCGCGGGAGGCTGTCGAAGGCGCGGATATCGTCGTCACCGACACCTGGATCTCGATGGGGCAGGCGCATGCCGAAGCGAAGCTGAAGGCGCTGACCCCGTACCAGGTCGACACCGCCTTGATGGCGCTTGCCAAGCCCGACGCGAAGTTCCTCCACTGCCTCCCCGCGCATCGCGGCGAGGAAGTCACGCCCGACGTGATCGATGGCCCGCAGTCGCTGATCTGGCAGGAGGCCGAAAATCGCCTCCACGCGCAGAAGTCTGTCCTGCGCTGGTGCTTCGGGCAGATCGGTTGACCTGAACGGGCAGGGTCACCATCTGGCGGACGATGAACGATACGCCAAAATTCGACCCCAATGTGACCGATCTCGACCGCGCGCTGGCCTTCGCGATCCCCGCGCGCAGTGCGCGCGGTCGGATCGTCCGGCTCGGCACCGCGCTCGATGAAGTGCTCGCCGCGCATGCCTATCCGCCCGCGATCGAGAAGCTGCTCTCCGAAGCGCTGACGCTCGCCGCGCTGATCGGTTCGACGCTCAAGGATTCGAGCGGCCAGTTGACGATGCAGACGCGCACCGACAACGGCGTCGTCCAGTTGCTCGTCTGCGACTACCGCGGCGGCGAAGTGCGCGGCTACATCGAATATGATGCCGACAAGCTCGCCGAAGCGCCTGCCGAACCATCGCTGTTCGCGCTGTTCGGCGCCGGCTATCTCGCGATCACGTTCGACATGGCGACCAGCAACGAGCGCTATCAGGGCATCGTGCCGCTCGATGGCGACACACTGTCGCAGGCCGCGCAGAGCTATTTCACGCAGTCCGAGCAGATTCCGACGATGATCCGCACCGGGATGGCGAAAGGCCCCGACGGCCGCTGTATCTCGGGCGGGCTGTTCCTCCAGCACCTCCCGGAGGGCGAGGACGGGCGCGAGCGCCTGCATACCAAGCTCGATCATCCGGAATGGGAGCATGTCGCCACGCTCGGCAACACGATGGGCGTCGATGAACTCACCGATGCGACGTTGCCGCTGGAAACGCTCGTCTGGCGCCTGTTCAACGAGGAGGAAGACGTCCGCATCCTCGCCGACATCCCGATCATGCGCGGCTGCCGCTGCGATCCGGATTATATCCGGGGCGTGATTTCGAAATTTCCTATCGAAGAACGGCGCTCGATGGCGGACGAAACCGGCTTTATCATCGTCGACTGCGCGTTCTGCGCGACCAAGTTCCCGGTGGCGGTGGAGGACTAAGCCCTCTCCCTACAGGGGAGAGGGAGGGGCCCGCGACGTAGTCGTGGGAGGGTGAGGGGCGTGAGGCTCAGGACACTAGTCCCAACTACCCCCCACCCTTCCGTCGCCTACGGCGCCTCCCTCCCTCTCCCCCCAGGGGAGAGGGGAAGTGCGGCGTTAACGGCGTTTTTACGCCTCGCCCCTATTTCCGGTCACGTGCTCTTATTCAGCACGTTTCTCCCTTGTGGCGCGCGTCCGCGCCAAACTCGGGGCCGCTCCGCCGGGCGGCCCCTTTCTTTTTTGCGCTCGCTGGCCTAGCGAACACGCATCATGACATCCCCTGCTCCCTTTGCGGTCGCCCTCGTCTCGGGCGGGCTCGACTCGATGGTATCCGCCGCGCTCGCGCGCGAAGCCGGCCAGCGCGTGCTCGCGCTATCGTTCGACTATAACCAGCGTCACCGGATCGAACTCGACGCCGCACGCCGCGTCGCCAGCGCACTCGGTGCCGAGCGCCACATCGTCCTGCCGATGGACCTGTCCGCGTTCGGCGGATCCGCGCTGACCGCCGACATCGACGTGCCGAAGGACGGCGCTGGTACCGAAGACGGCGGTGGCATTCCCGTCACCTACGTCCCTGCACGCAACACGATCTTCCTCAGCCTCGCGCTCGGCTGGGCCGAGGCGGCCGGCGCGCGCGACATCTATATCGGCGTCAACGCGCTCGATTATTCCGGCTATCCCGATTGCCGTCCCGAGTTCATCGCTGCGTTCGAAGGGCTCGCCGAACTCGCGACAAAGGCCGGCGTCGAAGGCGAACCGTTCCGTATCCAGGCGCCGCTCCAGATGATGACCAAGGCGGATATCGTCCGCGAAGGCACGCGCCTCGGGCTCGATCTGGGCCTCAGCTGGTCGTGCTACGATCCGACGCCCGCCGGTGAGCATTGCGGCGAGTGCGACAGCTGCCGCCTGCGTTCGCGCGGCTTCGACGAGGCGGGGATCGCCGATCCGACGCGCTACGCCGTCAAGCCGGCCTGACATGAGCTACGCCGTCAAGGAAATGTTCCTCACGTTGCAGGGGGAGGGCGTCAACGCCGGTCGCCGCGCAGTGTTCGTCCGGTTCGCCGGCTGCAACCTGTGGTCGGGCCGCGAACAGGACCGCGCGACCGCGGTGTGCAAGTTCTGCGATACCGAGTTTGTCGGTACCGACGGGCTTGGCGGCGGCAAGTTCGCCGACGCGCAAGCTTTGGCTTCAGCGGTAGCGGGCTTCTGGGGAGAAGGGGTGCACGATCGATTCGTCGTCCTGACCGGTGGCGAGCCGATGCTCCAGATCGAAGACGCGATCGTCGATGCGCTGCATGCGTACGGCTTCCGCATCGCGATGGAGAGCAACGGCACGATCCCGGCGCATCCGGGAATCGACTGGATCTGCATCAGCCCCAAGGCCGGCAGCATCGTCGTCCAGCGCGCCGGGCACGAGCTGAAGCTCGTCTGGCCGCAGCCGGGCAGTGACATTGAGGAAGTCGAAACCTGGGACTTCGAGAACTTCCTGCTCCAGCCGCTCGACGATCCGCGGGCGGATGCGAACCGCGAGGCGTGCGTAGATTTGGTGATGGAACGCCCGCAATGGCGACTGTCGCTCCAGACGCACAAGCTGCTCGGTCTGCGCTAACCCTAGCCTCACGCACCACTCCAGCTCTCGCGTGGGTATTGCGTAACGCTAGGTGATCAGGATGTTGAACAAAGGGAAGGCCCGGCGGCCGGTTGCCAGGTGCGAAGGGTGAGGACTGGGAGGTACTTCTCCAGATCACTCAACCCCCGAGCCAGCCCTCTCAGCGAGTCGCCATACCCAAACCGACCGGCGGCCAGTTCTGCGCGCCGCACTTCTTCACGACCCATTCGCCCTTCTTGTTCCAGCAGATCGGATCGAGGCGGATCATCATCGGTGCTCCCCGTTCGCGACCGATGTACCGGGGAAAGCGCTGCTCCCCCCACGGGATCAGGCTGTTGCGCAACTCCCGCGAGCGCGCCAGTGCGACGTCGGCGAAATGACCGCGCGGTGCGAACACCGCATCACGCCCGATCGACCCTGCGGTCTGGCAAAAGCCGTATTGCGCGGCCACGGTGGCAAAGCTCGAATAGGTCCGCGTCCCGAACTGGTCGAGCGCTGTCTGGCCGGCCTTGGGGCCCGCCGCCTTGTTCACGCGCACGAAGTACTTGGTCAGCGTATCGAACGCCCCCTTCAGCTCTTCGCCGTGATCGGCCAGGATCGAGTTGTAGTTCGGCACGGTCAACAGCGTCGGTTCGAACTGGCACTGCAACGCCGCGACGTTGAGCGCCGCACGCATGTGCCACACCAACGCCGCCCGCATCTCCGCCGACGTCGCGCCGGGCAGGGCCTGGCCAAGGTCGGATTCTTCACCGGTGACGGCTGCGCCCGAGAAATCGCGCGACTGTAAAAAGAACTGCGCCGACGCCGACTGCGCCACAGCGAGCCCACTCGACGCCACGCAGAGCGCGAGCGCGGTACGCAACACCTTCATTCCAACCTCCCCAGGGCATTCCAAGTGATCGAATCTAAAGCGTTTCCGTGAAACTCCCAAGCGATTTTAACCTTTTCGACCTGTCGTCCGACGCCGTTGCCGGGTGGGAACGTCAGAAATCCGTCGGCGCCGAAACGATCGCTCGACAGCGGAGCTGTGGGGGTGCTCCCGCACGTGCTTCGATCGCCGAAACCCATCGCGCACCACCAATAACGAAAAGGGCCGCCCGGTTGCCCGGGCGGCCCTCCACAACGTCGTAGTTTCCTTGCGGAAATTACATTGCGTTGGTGGTCATCGCGTTGTTCGTCATCATGGTGTCGTTCGACATCATCGTGTCGTTCGCCATCATGGTGTCGTTGGCCATCATGCCACCGTTCGACGCGCCGTCGACTGCGGTCATGTTGTCGGACATCGTGTCCATGCCCTCAGTGGCGTTCATGTCGGTGACCATCGTGTTGTCGGTCGTGGTCTCGGTCTTGGGACCGCAAGCCGAAACAGCGAGTGCTGCGCTGGCGATCAGCGAACCGGTCAGAACCTTGGAAATGAGTGCACGCATGTGGAAGCTCCCTAGATAGAGGATTTGGCTGGCTGCTCGCCCTTAATACCCAAATCGTAGTGGACATTAATCCGATAACGCTTTGCCCTCAAGCCTCGTTTTCTCAAGGACAAGAAACTGTTTCAAGGAAAGCATCGGCCGTCAACGCCAGGGCCGCGTCGAAAGTTGCAAGGTCGGCCGGAATGCCGAGCGATTGCAGGCTGGTAACGCCGTATTCCGGAAGGCCGCAGGGCACGATACCACCAAAGTGCGACAGGTCCGGGTCGACGTTGACCGAGAAGCCATGGAGCGTCACCCAGCGTTTGACCCGCACCCCGATCGCCCCGATCTTGGCCTCGCGACCCCGATCGAGCGTCCAGATGCCGACCCGGCCATCGACCGCGAACGCCTCGACGCCCAGCTCGCCTAGCGCTGCGATCACCCAGGATTCGAGCGCGTGGACGTAGCACCGCACGTCGCGCCCGCGCTTGGTCAGGTCGAGCACGACATAGCCGATCCGCTGCCCCGGCCCATGATAGGTGTATTTCCCGCCGCGCCCGGTCGGAATCACCGGAAAGCGCGCGTCGATCAGGTCGCCCGGCTCGGCGCTGGTGCCCGCGGTGTAGACCGGCGGATGTTCGAGCATCCACAGCAGTTCGCGCGCCTCGTTCACGCCGACGGCTACCGCCCGCGCCTCCATCTGGGCCAGCGCGTCCGCGTAAGGGGTAAGGCCGACGCTGGTCCGCCATTCGATATCGGAGAGGGTACGGGTGGTCACCGATCCCAATTGCGCACCCGCATCCGAAGTTGCAACCGCGGCGAGCGTTTCAACCATGTGGTCAAGCGCGAGGGCTTGGGCTACCTCGCGCAGGAACGGGAATGGCGGGAGCACAGGCATGGCGACGACAGGCGCGACGACGGGCATAGTCAACGCACGCGTGAAGATGGGAACGGTCTGGGATCGCACGGTCGAGGTGCTCAACGGGCGCACCGGCATGATCGCGCGGATCGCGGTGCTCGGCATGTTGCTGCCGACGGTCGTGCGGGACGGATTCGTTGCGTTCACGTCGCGCGCAAATCCGGTTTCGATGCTGGTTGGCGCAGTCCTGACGATCGGCGCGCTCGTCGCGATGATCTGGGCGCAACTCTCGATCGTCGCGATCGCGACCGATCCGGCGGTTGAAGCCGCGTCCGCACGTCGGCAAGGGAGCGCGCGCGTCGTGCCGGCGCTTGGCATCACCGTCCTGTTGACGATTGTCGCGGCTCTCCTCGCGGTGCCGCCGATCGTCGTTCTGGTCCAGTCCGGTTTCGACTTCGCTGCCGCCGCCAGTGGCTCCAGCGCGCAGATGACGTCGCCTAGCGTCGGTGCCGCCAGCTTCACCGCGCTCTACGGTCTGGCCTATCTACTCGTGCTGCTCTGGATCGGCGCGCGATTGGTGCTGCTCAATCCGGTCATTCTCAACGAACGCCTCGGTGTCGGCGCGATCCGTCGGTCGATCCAGCTGACCAAGGGGATGACCTGGCGGATCATCGGCGTCTTGGTGCTGTTCTGCATCGTGCTGCTGGTCGCGACCGGTGCGGCGCAGTCCGTCACGGGTATCGTCTTCCGACTCGTGCTAGGCGCGGATTCGGTCGCGACGGCGGCCTTCCTTGCGGGGGTTGCAGGCTCGATCGTCACCACCGCCTTCACGGCGCTCGCCGCCGTCTTCACCGCGCAGCTCTATGTCGCGACCAGAGAGAAACACGCCGTCCCATGAAGCTTGATTTCGCGACTGTTCTCACCGACGCCTGGACGCTGTTCAAGCGCGACCGCGACCTGTTGCTACGGATCGCCGCACCGTTCCTGTTCCTGCCCGCGTTCGCGCTCGCGCTGGTCGTGCCCGATCCGCCGATGCCCGACGCGGCGGCGGGCAACAACGAAGCCCAGGCGATGGTCTGGGCCGATGCGGTGCAGACCTGGGCGGCGGCGCATGGCGGCTGGTACCTGCTCGCCTATGTAATGAGCTTCTTCGGCACGTCCTTGTTCTACGCGCTGTATCTCGATCGCGAGCATCTCGACCTGCGTGCAAGCCTGACGCGGTGCCTGCGGATCTTCCCGCGCTTCCTGCTCGCGATGGTGATCGTGTCGCTGCCGGCCGGCGCAGGGCTGCTGCTATACGCGATCCCCGGCCTCTACATCCTCGGCCGGACGATGCTGACCGGCCCGGCAATGTTCGCCGAAGCCCCGCTTGGTGCGCTGGCTGCGATCCGACGCAGCTTCACGCTTAGCCGAGGCTCGGGGCTCCCGCTCATGGGATTGGCAGCGTTCAGCTACATCAGCGGCTGGCTCGTCGGCGCGCCGTTCATGATGGCCGACAAGGCGCTGCGCGACGGCGGGCAGGCCAACCCGGTCGCGCTGGCGATCGTCGATGCCGGCGCTGCGGTGGCGGCGATGGCGGCCGGTATAGCGATGGCCCTGATCGCGATCTCCGCCTACCGCCGCTTGGCCAGGTAAGGCGCAGGGCTCAGCGTTTGCCAAGGCAGTAAACCCTCTGCCTCTTGTTCTCCCGCGAAGGCGGGAGCCCAGTCTGGGTCCCCGCCTTCGCGGGGAAACATGTCTTTCTGCCTACCCCCGCTTAGCCAAATACGGAATCTGCGGCGCCGTCTCCGGCGGCAACAACCCGGAAGCCCGCGGATCGGGAAACGTCTCGATCGTCCGCTTCACCGCCACGAACCCCTGCGCCCGATAAAACCCCAGCGCGCTAGGATGATCGAGCGTGCAGGTGTGCAGCCAGACCCGCTCCACCCCCTTCGCCCAGGCCCGCGCGCAAGCCTCGGCCATCAGCCACCGCCCATGACCTTGCCCCGCAAGCTCCGGGATCAACCCGAAATACGAAATCTCGCACGCGCCCGCCTCGCGGAAATCGAGCTCGAGCATCCCGACCTCGATCCCCGCCGGATCGAGCACCGCATACACCGCGATCCCCGGATCATGGACGATCCCCGCCAGCACGTCGTCCGCCATCACCAGCCGCGAGAACCACAGCCACGGGCTCCCCACCCGCCGAAACAGCGCGCGATACTTCTCCAGCGCCGGCCGCTCCCACTTCACCAGCCGCAACCGCGATCCCGGGCTCGGCCGCAGCGGTGGCCGCGTCCGCATCTCCAGCGTCGTGACGATCGTCGCAAGGACGTCGTCGGCAACCGGGATCAGCGCCACCGGATCACGACCACGTAGCGCGAGGGGGCAGGCTCATCAGGATCGCATCGATGTTGCCGCCGGTCTTCAGCCCGAACAGCGTCCCCCGGTCATAGACGAGATTGAACTCGGCATACCGCCCGCGCCATTCGAGCATCTGAGCCTCCTCGGCCGCATCGAATGGCGTATCCATCCGCCGCCGCACGATCCGCGGATAGGCGTCGATGAACGCCTCGCCGACATCGCGCGTGAAGGCGAAATTGCTCTCGAAATCACCGTCGAGATGATCGAAGAAAATCCCGCCGACGCCGCGGCTCACCTTCCGATGCGGGATGTAGAAATAGGTCTCCGCCCATTCCCTGAACCGCTCGTAATAGGCCGGGTCGTGCACATCGCACGCTGCCTTCATCGTCGCGTGAAAGTCGGCCGTATCCTCCTCGATCGGCAAGGGAGGATTGAGATCGCCGCCACCACCGAACCAGCGCTTGGTGGTGTTGAGGAAGCGGCAGTTCATGTGCACCGCGGGCACATGCGGGTTGGTCATATGTGCGACCAGGCTGATCCCGGTCGCGAAGAACCGTGGGTCGTCGCCGGCACCGTGGATCGACTTGGCGAAGTCGCCTTCGAACGTGCCACCGACGGTCGAGACGTTCACGCCGACCTTCTCGAAGACCTTGCCCTTCATGACGCCGCGCACGCCACCACCACCCGGTTCGCCCGATGGATCGATCCGGTCCCAGGGGGTGTATTCGAACGACGCGTCGGAGCCCGCCTCCCGCTCGATCGCCTCGAACTCCGCGCAGATACGGTCGCGCAGGGATTCGAACCAGGTTCGGGCGGCGGCTTGTTGGGGGTCGAGATCGGTCATGCGCGGGTCTCTACCAAATCCTCCCCGGAACGGGGAGGGGGCAGGCCGCCTGGAAGCGCGACCGTGCCCGAATTTCCGTCATCCTGACGAAAGTCAGGATCCAGGGTAACGAACGCGGCCTTTTGTGGCTCTGGATCCTGACTTTCGTCAGGATGACGGGCGTTGGCGACGGAGCGCCCCGCACCCACAGACGTTAGGCGGGCCAGCCGCCAGTCTGCCGCAACGCTTCCGCCGCGACGATCCCCGTCGCCACCGAGATATTCATCGACCGCAACCCAGGCCGCATCGGGATCAGCACCCGCACATCGGCGCGCGCATGCACGTCCTCGGGCACCCCAGTCCCCTCGCTCCCCATCAACAACACGTCGTCGCTACGAAACTCGGCCACATCCAGCCGCACCGCGCCCTTCGTCGTCAGCAACACGATCCGCCCCTGCACCTGCGCCAGGAACGCATCCCAATCGACATGCCGCACCACGTCGACCGCGCCGACATAATCCATCCCGGATCGCGCCACCGCCTTCTCGCTCCAGGTGAATCCCATCGGTTCGATCAGGTCGACGCCGATCCCCATGCACGCGGCGGTCCGCAGGATCGCGCCGACATTTCCGGCGATATCGGGCTGATACAGGGCAATTCTCATGCCCGATCCCTTAGCGTGCCGAGGGCCGGGTGGTAACCCAAAGCAAAATGCAGTTGGCAAACCCGCACCCCGCCGTCTATCAAAGGCCAGCCTCCGTGGGGACGGTCGGGCAGGGTGGGCAACGGTTCGTCGAAACCGAAAACCCCGCCAGGCCACGAAAAAAATAACGTGCAAGGGCGAGATGAATGGCGATAGTCGACGACATGGTTCCCCCCGGCGAATCGCCAGAGCCGTTTCACGAAGAGGCCCATGATCCTCGCCGCCGTGATTTCATCAACATCGCAGCCGTCTCCTTCGCCGGTGTCGGCGCGGTCGCGATCGTCCTGCCGCTGATCAACCAGATGAACCCGAGCGCCGACGTGCTCGCGCAGTCGACCACCGAGATCGACCTCTCGAAGATCCTCCCCGGCCAGGCGATCAAGACGTCATTCCGCAAGCAGCCGCTCTTCGTGCGCAACCTGACGCCGAAGGAAATCTCGGAAGCCGACGCGGTCGACATCTCGACCTTGCGCGATCCGCAGACGCTCGAGCAGCGCACCAAGGCGGGCAAGAAGAACTGGCTGATCACGTTGGGCGTCTGCACGCATCTCGGCTGCGTTCCGCTCGGCGCGGGCGAGGGCGAAAACAAAGGGCCGTTCGGTGGCTATTTCTGCCCGTGCCACGGCTCGGCCTACGACACCGCCGCGCGCATCCGCAAAGGCCCCGCTCCGTCGAACCTCCACGTTCCGGACTACGCCTTCAACTCCGACACCGTCGTCACGGTAGGCTGAGGAAAACGACATGAGCTTTCCCTGGGCCAAGCAATACGAACCGAAGCTGCCGCTGACGCGGTGGTTGGACGAGCGGCTTCCCGTTCCCCGGCTCGTCTACAATTCACTCGGCGGCGGCTATCCCGTCCCGCGCAACCTCAATTACTTCTGGAACTTCGGCGTCCTCGCCGGCGCCGCGCTGGCGATCCAGATCGTCACCGGCATCGTGCTGGCGATGCACTACGCCGCCAACGGCGGGGTCGCGTTCGACTCGGTCGAGAGCATCATGCGCGACGTCAACGCCGGCTGGTTCCTGCGCTACGCCCACGCCAACGGCGCCTCGATGTTCTTCATCGTCGTCTACACGCACATCTTCCGCGGGCTCTATTACGGCTCGTACAAGGCGCCGCGCGAGATGGTGTGGCTGCTCGGCGTCGTCATCTTCCTGCTGATGATGGCGACCGCGTTCATGGGCTACGTGCTTCCCTGGGGCCAGATGAGCTTCTGGGGCGCGCAGGTCATCACCGGGTTCTTCTCGGCGATCCCGCTGGTCGGCGACACCATCCGCATCTGGCTGCTCGGCGGATTCGCGCCCGACAACGCCGCGCTCAACCGCTTCTTCTCGCTGCATTACCTGCTGCCGTTCGTGATCGCGGGCGTCATCATCCTGCACATCTGGGCGCTGCATATCCCGGGCTCGAACAACCCGACCGGCGTCGACGTCAAGGGTGAGCAGGACACCGTCCCGTTCCACCCCTATTACACGGCGAAGGACGGCTTCGGGCTCGGCATCTTCATGCTGATCTTCGCTGGCCTGCTGTTCTTCTTCCCGAACTATCTCGGCCACCCGGATAATTATATTCCGGCGAACCCGCTCTCGACGCCCGCGCACATCGTTCCCGAATGGTATTTCTGGCCGTTCTACGCGATCCTGCGCGCCTTCACCGCGGACTTCATCCTGCCGGCCAAGCTCTGGGGCGTGCTGGCGATGTTCGGCTCGATCCTGCTGCTGTTCTTCCTGCCCTGGCTCGACAGCTCGCCGGTTCGCTCGATGAACTACCGTCCCAAGGCGCGGATCGCGTTCTGGGTGCTGGTCGCGGACATCTTCGTGCTCGGGTATTGCGGTGGTGCGCCGGCCAACGCGTTCTACGTGATCCTCAGCCAGATCTGCGCGGCCTATTATTTCGCGCACTTCCTGATCATCCTGCCGATCATCTCGCGCTCCGAGCGTCCGCGGCCGCTGCCGTACTCGATCACCGAGGCGGTGCTGAACAAGCATGGCGGCACCAGCCCGGCCAAAACCGCGCTGTCGACGGCGCCCACGTCGCATGGTGCGCCCTCCGCGCCGCACGCCGCGCACTGATACGAACTAGAGGACACACACATGGTTCGTCTCATCGCCTCCATCGTCGGCGCGGCCTTCGTGCTGGTGCTCGGCATCGCGCTCTTCGGCAGCGTGGCGGGAGTCATCACCGACCCCGTCGCGCCGACCGCGGAGAGCGTCGCGCACAAGCACCCCAAGGAAATCGAGCTCGCCTCTAACGGCGTGTTCGGCAAGTTCGACCGTCGCCAGCTGCAGCGCGGGTTCCAGGTCTACAAGGAAGTCTGCTCGGCCTGCCACTCGCTGCGGCTCGTGTCGTTCCGCGATCTGACCAAGATCGGCTATACCGACCCCGAGGTTAAGGCGATCGCCAACCAGTGGGTGATCGAGCAGCCGTCGATCAACCCGGAGACCGGCGAGCCGGCAACGCGCAAGAACATCCCGTCGGATCGCTTCCCGTCGCCGTTCGCCAACGAGATCGCCGCGCGCGCCGCGAACAATAACGCGCTGCCGCCCGACCTGTCGCTAATCACCAAGGCGCGCGAGGACGGCACCGCCTATGTCCACTCGCTGCTGACCGGCTACACGACGCAGCCCGCCGCGCTGCTGAAGGAGTTCCCGGACATCAAGACGCCGACCGGGCTCCACTACAATCCGTATTTCGCGAACCTCAACATCGCGATGCCGCCACCGCTCACGTCGGATGGCCAGGTCGCTTACGCGGACGGGACCAAGGCGACGAAGGAGCAGATGTCGACCGACGTCTCGGCGTTCCTGACCTGGACCGCCGAGCCCAATCTCGAGGCGCGCCATGCCGCCGGGTTCGCGTCGATCATCTTCATCCTGATCTTCTGCGGCCTGGCCTGGGGCGCCTACCAGAACGTCTGGCGCGACGTTAAGCATTGATGACGGCCCGGCTCCCGCGGTAAGGGCGCACGGATAAGGGAGCGGCGGACGGGCAAATAGCCTGATCCGCCGCTTTCGTTTTGGCCGTAGCGCAGCGTCGCGTGTCGGCACGTCCACCGCCCCGTGCGGAGAGAAGGGAACGCCCATGTCCGATACCGACGCGCGCAACGCCGACCTGAAAGCCCTGATCCGCACCATCCCGGACTTCCCCAAGCCCGGCATCCAGTTTCGCGACATCACCACACTGTTGCTCGACCCGGCAGGCTGGGCGACCGCGATCGAACGGATGGTCGAAGCAGTCTCCGGCACCGTCGACCTAGTCGCCGGAATCGAAGCCCGCGGCTTCCTCTTCGCCGCCGCCTTGGCCGCCCCGCTAAAGGCCGGCGTCCTGCTGATCCGCAAGGACGGCAAGCTGCCCGGCGCCACCATCGCAGAGGACTATGCGCTCGAATACGGCACCGACCGCATCGCGATCCACGCCGACGCCTTCGCCCCTGGCGCACGCGTCCTGCTGGTCGACGACCTGATCGCCACCGGCGGCACCGCCCGCGCGGCAGTCCGCCTGCTCCACAAGGCCGGCGCCGTGGTCACGCAAGCCCAGTTCCTGGTCGACCTTCCCGACCTCGGCGGAACAGACGCGCTCCGCTCGGATGGCATCGAAGCAACCGCCCTGATCCACTTCCCCGGCCACTGACGGCTCGGAAGACATAACCACATAGCCGTTCCCCCGCGGAAGCGGGGGCCCAGCTAAATACCGTAGCATACCGTCACCCTGGACCCCCGCGCTCGCGAGGAAACAGCAAGGGGAGTGCGCCTAGCCCGCACAGGCGCTCACCACCAAACGAAACCCCGTCAGACCCCATTCATGGAACTTGCGACATACCGACTCCGTTATGCGATGAATGGCGGCGCGTTGTGTCCGCTCTCCACGTACGGGAGAACTTCCATGTTTTTGAAGCGCTTCGGCATTATCGGCCTAGCCTTGGGTCTCGGACTAGGCGTCGCAGGCTGCACCGACGGGTACGGCTATGGCGGCGCGGGCGTCGGCTATGCCAGCGATCCCTATTACGGTGGTGGCTACGGCGACGGCTATTACGGCGCAGGCTACGGCGGCGGCTACGACGGCTATTACGGCGCAGGCTACGGCGGCGGCTACGACGGCTTCGCAGGCTATGGCGGCTTGAACTCCTATTACGGCTGGAGCGGCGATTATTATTATCCCGGCTCGGGCGTGTACGTCTACGACCGCTACCGTCGTCCGCACCGCTGGAACGGCAACCAGCAGCGCTATTGGCAGGGCCGCCAGCAGTATCGCGGCAACCACAACGACGGCGGTCGCGGCAACTGGGGAGGCTTCGGCAACCGCGGCAATGGCGGCCGAGACGGCGGCTGGCGCGGCAATCGCCCGGGCTACCAGGGCAACCCCGGCACCCCCGGTCAGGGCCAGTTCGGCAACGGCCGTCCCGGGCGAGGTCCCGGCCAAGGCTGGGATCGTGGCCGTAGTCCCGATCGCGGCCAGTTCGGTCAGCCCGGGCAGCCTGCTCAGCCCGGCCAGGTCACAAACCCCCAGCAGCCACAAGCGCAAGGCGGCTTCCGCGGCAATCGCGGCGACGGCGCATTCCGAGGCAATCGCGGCGGCGGCGGCCAGCGTTTCGGGGGCGGACGGCAAGGCGGCGGTCGTCAGGGCGGCGGCAACCGCGGCGGCGGTCGTCCGGCGCAGTAACTAGAGCAGGTTTGGTGCACGCGAAGGCGCGAAGGCGCGAAGAGAAGGACTAGTTTTCACGCGGAGGCGCGGAGACGCGGAGAGTAGCTCAGGAACGGCACGGTCCACTCATCGCGACAGGGAAGTCCACGACGAAGCTCTGCCATCCCAAATCTCTCCGCGCCTCCGCGTCTCCGCGTCTCCGCGTGAACAAATCTTCTCTTAGCGCCTTCGCGCCTTCGCGTGAAAAACACCAACGTCAGACGAAGAGCCGGATTACGTGAGGGGCGATCGACCGCCAATCAACCGGTCGGCGTGCCAGCAGGGCGGGTAGCCACTAACCCATTAGACACGAACGTCATCACCATCACGTCGTCCTGATTGAACACCCGCATCCGGCTCTTGAAGATCCCCATCTCCGGCCGGCTTGCCGACACCCGCTTCTCCAGGATCTCGGTCTCGCACCGCAAAGTGTCGCCCGGATACACCGGCTTCACCCACTTCAGTTCGTCGATCCCCGGCGACCCGAGCCCCGCCTGCTGGTTCTCCTTGAGGTTCGCGACGACCATAGACATCACCATCGCGCACGTATGCCAGCCGCTCGCCGACAACCGCCCGAAATGCGTCTGCGCCGCCGCCTCGTCGGACAGATGAAACGGCTGCGGATCGTATTTCGCGGCGAAGTCCATCACCTCCTCGCGCGTGACCGCGTAGGAACCGAACGACGCGGTCCGACCGACCTCGATATCCTCGAAATACTGCACAACCTCTCCTCTTATCGTTGCAGCACCTTCTGGAAGGGTGCGTCGGTGCCGTCCAGTCCCGCTTCGGCCGGCAACCCGATCAGATCGCGCAGCAAAGGCTCGATTGCAACGTTGTCGAAGCTCGCAATCGTCTTGCCGCGCGCAAACGCCGGCCCGTTGGCGATGAACAGCGCCCGCATCTCCGGCGCCATGTTGTCATAGCCGTGCATCCCGCCGACCGAAGCCTTGGTCGGCGCGCTCGGATCGACCCGCCAGCCGACATCGGCAAGGCACAGATAGCTCGGCACGCGCGGGTTGCGTCCATAATGAAAGCGCGCCGGAATCTCCCCCTTGCGCCAGCATTGCAGATGATCGTGGCGGGTCAGCAACCGCGCCTCCAGCGCCGCCTCATGCCCCGGCACCGCGAACAGAGTCGCGTACGGCCCGGTCTCGACGGTACGATAGTCCGCCTTGTCCGCGATCGCGTCGAGCGCCACCACCCGCGTACTGCTAGTCGCCGCCATCCCGTGATCGGCGACGATCACCAGGTTCGCCCGCTGCCCCAGCGCGGCAAGCCCATCGACCAGCGCGCCAATGCTCGCATCGACATCCGCCACCGCCTGCGTCACGCCAGCGCTTTCCGGCCCGCCCGCATGACCCGCACTGTCGACCGTATCGAAATACAGCGTCACCAGTTTAGGCCGGATCGCCGCAGGCCGCCGCATCCAGTCGAGCACCGCGTTGACCCGCTGCGTCCCCGAGACCTGCTGATTGAACTGCTGCCAGTCCTCCGGTCGCGTGCCGCCGTCGATCGCGCCGTGGCTGTCCGGCTTCACCTTGCCCCCGACGGCGACATTCGCGCCCGGCCAGAACATCGTCGCGGTCCGGATCCCGGCTTTCTCCGCATCGACCCAGATCGGCGAGCTCTCGCTCCACCAGAACGGATCGTCGGTCGCCATCGTGAACGTCTCCCCCGGCCGCGCCGGGTCCTCCATCTTGTTGCCGACGATCCCGCTGCGGTCGGGCCGAAGCCCCGTCACCAGCGTCCAGTGATTGGGAAAGGTAATGCTCGGAAACGACGGCCGCATGCTCGCGAACACCCCGCCCGCACGCAGCCGGTTGAGGTTGGGCGTTACGCCACGATCGAGATAATCCGGCCGAAACCCGTCGATCGACACAAGGATCGTGACCGGCGCCCGGACCTCGCCCGGCATCGCCGCGGCGGCCGTCGTGGTCGGAGGAGGCGCGGTAATCGGCGCAAGGGCAGGGGGCGTGTATGGATAGGCGCACCCGGCGAGCGTCAGCCCGAGTGCAGAACCGAGGAGAGCCAGCGCGTTCTTCATCATAACCGTTCGTCCCGACCAGGTGGCGACTTCGCGCGGTCCTTACTCGGCACGAACGATGAGAGAAAGCGATCCGTGCGGGGCGAACTTATCCTCGCTTGTTTCCCCGCGAAGGCGGGGACCCAGACTGGGCTCCCGCCTTCACGGGAGAACAAGAGGTGCTGTCCGATGTTATGCAGCCTACAACCCCACCGCCAGCTTGCTGAACAAGGTCCAACTCACCGGCGTCTTCCCATACGCCGCCTCCAGCGCCGCCGGCTTCGCATACGCCGCCACCGTCCCGCCAAGCGCCAACCCAAGCGGCCCGACGATCGGCACCCGGTACGCATACCCGACCTCCGCCTTGGTCACCCGGAACTTCCGATCGTGCAAAGGATCGCCCTCGTCGGGAAACAGCTCGTCGTTCGCCACGTTCTCGACTCGCCCGAACACCGCATGCCGCGCCGAAAGCTCATACGTCGCCTCCGCCAGGAACGCGCTCAGCTTCTCCCCCGGCACCCGGTCCTTGAGACTATACGCAAACGTCGTCGCGAGCCCCGCCCGCGCATATTGCACGCTCGCGGTCGAGCGGTTCTCGTCCTCCCCCGGATGCTGCGCCTCGGGTTCCTTCAGATGGCCATGGCTCACCTGCACCGCCCAGAACGGCGACGGCGACCACGTCCCCCGCACGCTCCACGAATCGAGCCGCGGCGTCTCGATATTCCAGCGATGCTCGTCCGGCTCGCGACCCTTGAACGCCGACGCCTCCAGCTGGAACGCCGGCGTCGCATACCCCGCCGTCACCACGCCGTAGGTGATGTGCGTCGAATCGAACCAGTGATGCGTGGTCGGCGACATCGGCTGATACCGCGCCGACCCGCGGTGCATGAACGCGCTCGGCCCCAGCGCCGGCTCGCCGACCGGCCCGCCATACAGGAACACCGTGTTGCCGTTCCCGAGCCGATAATCGACCTTCGCGGCAAGCTCCATGAACAGGTCGTGCGGATGCT
Organism: Sphingomonas sp. NFX23; assembly: GCF_049887795.1. Lineage (NCBI taxonomy): Bacteria > Pseudomonadati > Pseudomonadota > Alphaproteobacteria > Sphingomonadales > Sphingomonadaceae > Sphingomonas > Sphingomonas sp. NFX23. The sequence continues at coordinate 504,635 of NZ_JAGEKH010000003.1, read as the reverse complement.
GCCGATCGACCAGCGGCTGGTCGTTCGCCAGCTCACCCGTCGCGAACAGATTGGTGTAGCCGCGCGCGCCCATCAGCGGCTCGAGGCTGTTCATCGTCCGCAACTGGATATGAAACCGGTCGCCCAGGTCGCGATCCGCCATCAGCATCGCCATCGACTGCACGAACGCCTCGGTCTTCCCGCGCGGGCCCCCCTGGTCGGTCGCGACGCCCCACGCATAGCCATGCGCCATCAGCATCCACTCGCCGACCTGCGCCATATACCCGCGCATCGGCCCCTCGGCCGCCGGCAGCCGCGACGTCCCGCTACCCTGGCTGTAGAACCCGGCCGACGTCCCCATCGCCATCCCCGCCATCGCCGAGCCCGCCGGCATCTGCGCCAGCGCCGCATCGGACGCCTCGCGGTAGGTGGGATCGGCGATCATCGCATGCCCCATCGCGCCATGATCCATCGCCATCTTAGGCATCGCGGAATGATCCATCTGCGCATGATCCATCCCCGGCATGGCGTCCGGCATCGCAGCCGGTGCGGCCGGAGCCGGCGGCGTGACCGGAGCAGGGTGCCCCGTCGCCGAATGGTCCATCGTCGAATGATCGACAATACCGCCAGACTGCGATGGTTGAGCCGCCGGAGCAGCCGAACGCGCACCCGACCGTTTAGCCATCGGCCGCGACTTGGTCTTCTTCACCATCTTCGTGGAAGCCGTATCCGGCATCGTCATGCCCGGCATGGCCATGGCATGTTGCGCCACCGCGCCAACCGGCACCACCGCCGCTACGACACCGCCCGCAAGCAGCATCGCCCTCACGGCACCAGCCGCGAGCAACCTCGATCGAGTCATAATTAATATCCTTGGAAAAGCCTGAAAATCACGGTGCCTCAACACCCGACGATCAAGCCTCTCGCGGAGGCCGCAAAGCCGGCGCGACGCCAGCCCCAAGATCCAGCACCGCCGCCCGCTCGGTCACCATAGCCGGCTCCCGCAACGCCATGCCGAGCACCCGGGCGGTATTCCAGTTCGAAGGCGGCACGCACCCGATGCATCCATGCAGCGGCGTAGCCTTCCGGTCGGGCGCCTCGTGATCCGGCCGATGGCTCGACATTGCCTCGTGCGTCCCGCCCATCGCCGCCATGTCCATGACAACGGCATGCCCGCGCGAAGCAGACGCATCATGACACGCCGCCGGCGCCACCGCAGGAAACACAAACGCAGCAAGGAGCAAGGCCAAGATCAGGCGCGCGAGCATGCCGCCGGTCTAACCCCACGCACGACCCGCGACAACCTCACGGTTTCTCGAACCCTCAAAGCCGCGGTCGCGCCAAATCGCAGCCTTGCCCGAAAGCCGCGAAAGGTTCAGCCTCCGCCCATGAAGACCCCAACGCACCCCGAACGAACCAAAACCCCGAGCACTCCCGCCGCCAAAGTCTCGATCCGGATCGGCAAGCGCACCACCTTCGACGCCTCGGTAACAACCGTCGGCCTGCTGTCAGTCGGCGCGCTAGTGTCCAGCATCCTCCTGTCCAGCGCCGTCATAGTCGCCGCAGCAAGTCGCAAGGCCGCAAGACGACCATTGGCATTGCCTGATCTTACCAAGAGCAACGGCTAACGGCTGATAGTGGACGGTTGATGGATGTGCTTGGATACCTGATGGACAGATCGAGATCCGCGACAACTATGCTTACCATGTTGGCGGTTATGTCGCTTCTCAGTGGTTGCAACCGGCCCATTTCCGATGCCAACAAACTTGCGGCGATTCGAGCCGGGGCTCAGGCGCTGATGAAAAAATACCCGGCGGAACGACCAAAAAACTGGAGAAAAATCTCGAAGGGAAAATGGCCTGCGGCTATCGCCGACCTCTACCCTGAAGATGTAACGGTCCACACCTGGGGCGTGGATATCACGACCAAAGCATATTTCGATGGTGGCTATGGCTACGATGTGCCGGTCAGCAAAGCGAACCTTCCGATGCCCGCAGCTTGCTACTCGGAACCAAGCCGCGGTGTGTTCTGGCATGGTCCGTGCTGAACCGGGGCTAATCTGCCGCAATGGAAATCGTGTAATCTACTGTCTCGGCAGTTAAGGCAGCAACCATCGATAATATTCGTCAACTAGTACGCCCGTATAGTGGCGTCATGGAGCGTTCCTTTATCGCGGTCACGGCGATCGCCTCGACATTGATGTTTGCCGGTGTCTGGAAAGCCACCGAGCCGCAGCCCGTTCCTGCCCCGACTATCGTCGATACCAAGGCGGTCCCCAATATGGCGATTGTCGCGCCGCCGGTGGTGCGGCGACACGTTGTCGCGCCTGTACGACGAGTCGCTGACGCCGAGCCCTACAACGTCGTTCGGCCGGCTTTGGGATCATCGCCACCGGCCCGCCCTTCAACCAGTTCTCAGTCAGAAAGCTCGGTATTCTACAGCGGGTGTGGCGAAGTGCGGGCGGCGGGGGCCGCGCCGCTCCACCGCGGCCAGCCGGGCTACCGCGCCGGCATGGACGGCGACGGCGACGGAATAGCCTGCGAAAACTATCGCTGACCCGCCGCCAAGCCGTCAGCTATGCAGGAAGTGCATCACGTCGCCGTCGTGGACGACGTACGCCTTGCCTTCCGCGCGCAGCTTGCCCGCCTCGCGCGCCTTCGACTCGCCACCCAGCGCGATGAAGTCGTCGAACGCGATCGTCTCGGCGCGGATGAAGCCCTTTTCAAAATCGCCGTGGATCTCGCCCGCGGCCTGCGGTGCGGTCGCGCCCTCGTGGACGGTCCAGGCGCGTGCCTCCTTCGGGCCGACCGTGAAGAACGTCAGCAGATGCAGCAGCTTGTACCCGGCGGTAATGACGCGGGCGAGGCCAGTCTCCTCCAGCCCCAGCTCGCCAAGAAACTCGCCGCGATCCTCGGCGGGCATCGTCGCGATTTCCGCTTCGATCGCCGCCGACACCACGACCGCCTCGGCGCCCTCGGCCTTCGCCTTCTCGAACACCCGTGCCGACAGCGCATTGCCGTTCGCCGCATCGCCCTCGTCGACGTTGCACACGTACAGCACCGGTTTCGCGGTCAGCAACTGCGCCTGCGCGAACACGCGCGCCTCGTCCTCGTCCTTCGGCACGGTCAGCCGCGCGGGCTTGCCTTCGCGGAGCAGTTCGAGCGCCTGGCCGAGCACGGCGGCACCGATCTTGGCTTCCTTGTCGCCCTGCATGCCCTTCTTGGCGAGGTTCGGCACGCGCTTCTCGAGGCTTTCGAGATCGCTCAGCATCAGCTCGGTGTCGACCGTCTCGGCGTCGGCGATCGGATCGACCTTGTTGTCGACATGCGTCACGTCGCCGTCCTCGAAGCAGCGCAGCACGTGGACGATCGCGTCGACCTCGCGGATGTTGCCGAGGAACTGGTTGCCGAGCCCTTCGCCCTTCGACGCGCCGCGCACGAGGCCGGCGATGTCGACGAAGCCCAACTGCGTCTCGATGATCTTCTGCGATCCGGCGATCTTCGCGAGCGCGTCGAGCCGCTTGTCGGGCACGCCGACGTTACCGACGTTCGGCTCGATCGTGCAGAACGGATAGTTCGCCGCCTGCGCCGCGGCCGTCTCGGTCAGCGCGTTGAAGAGAGTGGACTTGCCGACGTTCGGCAGCCCCACGATGCCGCAGCGAAAACCCATGATATGCCCTTGGTATAAGAATGTGCGGGCGCTTTAGGGCAGGGCGGTCCGGAAGGCCAGCAAGGACGCCATTCCCTTGATCCTCCCCCGCAAGGGGGAGGTGGCAGGCACTTGCCTGACGGAGGGGGAGGCCCGCGCAACCGGCGTGGCATGTTCCTCCCCCTCCGTCGCTTCGCGCCACCTCCCCCTGGCGGGGGAGGATCAGACTGGCGCATGCGCTGATCGAACCACTCGATTGCCGCAGTGCAGCAAAATAATCATACCGGTCGGTAGTTATCATATGGTCGACGCTTATATCCCGATCCCAGCTTGAGATAGATCAGGAATTTCATGACCACGACCGCCCACAGCTACGCCGCGCAATCCCCCGAAACACCGCTCGCACCGTTCAGCTTCGAGCGCCGCGAACCCGGCAAGACCGACGTCGCGATCGATATCGCGTTCTGCGGTGTCTGCCATTCCGACCTCCACACCGCTAAGGGCGAGTGGGAAGGCACGCTCTACCCCTGCGTCCCCGGCCACGAGATCGTCGGTCACGTCACCGCCGTCGGCAGCGATGTTACCAAGTCCAAGGTCGGCGATGTCGTCGGCGTCGGCTGCATGGTCGACAGCTGCGGCGAGTGCCCATCGTGCAAGGACGGCGAGGAGCAATATTGCGAGACCACCGGCTTCGTCGGCACCTATAACGGCCCCGATCCCGTGCTCGGTGGCCACACCTTCGGCGGCTATTCGGACAAGATCGTCGTCGACGAAGGCTTCGTGCTGAAGGTCTCGCATCCCGAAGCCGACCTCGCCGCGGTCGCGCCGCTGCTCTGCGCCGGCATCACGACGTATTCGCCGCTCAAGCACTGGAAGGTCGGCCCCGGCCAGAAGGTCGGCATCGTCGGTCTCGGCGGTCTCGGCCACATGGGCGTCAAGATCGCCAACGCGATGGGCGCCGAGGTCCATGTCTTCTCGACCTCGCCGAACAAGCGCGAGGACGCCAAGCGTCTCGGCGCAAAGGACCTGATCGTGTCGAAGGACGAAGCCGCGATGGCCGAGCACGCCAACAGCTTCGACTTCATCCTGAACACCGTCGCAGCGAGCCACAACCTCGACACCTTCACCGCACTGCTGAAGCGCGACGGCACGATGACGCTGGTCGGCGTCCCCGAGCACGCGCATCCGTCGCCCTCGGTCGGCAACCTCATCTTCAAGCGCCGCGCGATCGCCGGCTCGCTGATCGGCGGCATCGCCGAGACGCAGGAGATGCTCGATTTCTGCAACGAGCACGGCCTGGTGTCGGACATCGAAATGATCCGCATGGACGAGATCGAGCCGTCCTATCAGCGCATGGTGAAGAGCGACGTGAAATACCGCTTCGTCATCGACATGGCGACAATGAAGACGGCGTAATCGGGCAGGGGCGGTGCTCAACGAGCGCCGCCTCAAACTCCCTCCCCTTCAGGGGAGGGTCGGGGTGGGGCAGTGCCACGAAGGCTAACCTATGCGGCCAAGCCCCACCCCAACCCTCCCCTGAAGGGGAGGGGGTAAGAAGGTGCCGAACGCTCCCCCAAACACTACCACCCCGGCGAAGGCCGGGGCCCAAGTGGGAAGGCTAAGCTGATGAAGGGCAGTCCTCAGTTAGCGACGTTCCCCAATTGGGCCCCGGCCTGCGCCGGGGTGGTACTCTGCGTGCCGAGCTGTCTCAGCCGCCCCCATCACCACCGATAGTTAAAACTAATACTAATCCGCTCACCCTTGGCAGCATTCGGCACGACCTCATGCCGCAACCAGCTCTCCCACAGAAAAACACTCCCCGGCTTAGGCTCGGCATACACGAACGTCCGAAGATCCTCCGCCGCATCCTCCAGCCGGGTCGGCGCCGCCATCATCATCGGCAACCGCGGATCCTCCAGCTTCAACGCCCCAGCCCCGTCCGGAATCGCCACATACATAGTCCCCGACACGACGCTATGCGGATGGATATGCCCCGAATGCGCGCCACCGGGCTTCAGGACGTTCACCCAAAGACTATCCAGCTTCAACTTCCGCCCGCCCAGATCGAACGCACAATCCTTCGCGAACTGCGCGACGTGCTTGTTCAACACCCGAACCAGATCCCCGAACCGCGGATCGCGGAGTGGCAGGTCGTTCAACGACGCATACGACGTGTACCCGCGATACCCATGCGCCTTCGACCACGCGACCCCGGCGCGATCCGCCTTCGCCAGTTCGAGCGCGGCGTCCTCCAGCTCCTCGACCAGATCGTCGTCACCGAGATCGGCCTCGTAGAACCGCGTGGCAAACAGGGAACGGGTGGTCATGGCTGCATCCTCAATGCGACATCGTTCATGAAGCGGACGTCGTCGCCTTCCGTCAGCCACTTGGCCTCCGCCGCCACCGCGCCGAGCATGCCGGACAGCGGCTCGATCTCGGCCTTCGCATAATTGCCGAGCACGTATCCGGTCACGCGATCCTTGTGCCCCGGATGCCCGATCCCCAGCCGCACGCGGCGAAACTCGGGTCCCAGATGCTGGTCGGTCGAGCGCAGCCCGTTATGCCCCGCAGTCCCGCCGCCGGTCTTCACCTTCACACGGAACGGTGCGATGTCGAGTTCGTCGTGAAACACCGTCAGCGCCTCGACGCCAAGCTTGTAGAAGCGCAGCGCCTCGCCGATCGCGCGGCCGCTCTCGTTCATGAAGGTCGCGGGTTTCAGCAGGAGGATCCTGGTCGAGCCGATCCGCCCCTCCTGCGTCCAGCCCTGGAACTGCTTCTTGACCGCGCCGAAGCCGTGCACCTCGGCGATCGCGTCGGCGACCATGAACCCGACATTGTGCCGGTGCATCGCATATTGCGCCCCCGGATTGCCGAGTCCCGCCCAGATCTGCACGTGTGATTCTCCAAAAACGATCGTTGTCCGCGCCCCAAACCGTCATTCCCGCGGAGGCGGGAACCCATACTGGCAAACCCCTCGATTCAACAGGAAAGGTCCGAGGGTCTGGATCCCTGCCTGCGCGGGGATGACGGTTTTTTGGGTAGGCGAACGGCTTGCAAAACGAAACGGGCGGGAAAGCCCTAGCTTTCCCGCCCGCCAGATCATCCTAACACGAAGGGCTGAACCCTCAGTCCTTCTTCTGCGGCGTGATCTTGTCGTCGTCGTTGTCATCGTCGTTAGGCTCAACGACCGGCTCTTCGTCCGAAGCAGCCTCGGCAGCCTGAGCTTCGGCGACTTCAGCCTCGAGCTCTTCGTCCTCGACGGTCGGCACGGTCGGCGGCACGATCGTGGCGATCGCGAAGTCGCGGTCGTCGATCGCGGGCGTGGCGCCCTTGGGCAGCTTCACGTCGCTGATGTGGATCGAATCACCGATCTCCAGACCGGCGAGCGAAATCGTGATCTCGCTCGGGATGTCCGAAGCGTCGACGACCAGCTCGATCTCGTGACGCGTGATGTTGAGGACGCCCTTGCCCTTCTTGATGCCCGGTGCGTCGTCCTCGTCGGTGAACGCGATCGGCACCGCGACGGTGACGGTCGAATGCTCGCCGATGCGCAGGAAGTCGACATGGATCGGGCGGTCCGAAACCGGGTGGAACGACACGTCCTTCGGCAGCGTGCGCACGCCGTTGACCATCACGACGGAATTCATGAAGTGGCCGGTCATCAGCGCCTTCATCAGCGCCTTTTCCTCGAGGTGAACCGAGGTTGGTTCCTGGTTCAGGCCGTATATCACGGCAGGCACGCGGCCATCACGACGCAGCGCCCGGGAGGCTCCCTTGCCAACCCGGTCACGCGTCTCGGCTGCGAGCGTCAACTGGTCGCTCATCTGTATTCTCCGAAACTCGTTTGTTGTCCTTCCCGCCCACGCCTCCAGGGATGACCATGGACCGGAAGCGCGGGCGCATAGCGGAAAGCGAGGTCAGAATCAACTAAACCCTCGCCCCTCCGGGGAGAGGGAGGGGCCCGCGTGCGCTTGCACGTGGGAGGGTGAGGGGCGGTGAGGCTCGGGACGTTTTATCCCAACTCCCCCTCACCCTTCCGTCGCAAGGGCTCCTCCCTCCCTCTCCCCGAGGGGAGAGGGACTCGATGGCTCAATACCGAACCCGCTCAGCCTGCACCCCAAGCTTAGCCAACTGCGCCTGAACGCTGTCCTTGCCCGCGAGATGCCCAGCACCGACCGCGACAAACACAGTCCCCGGCGTCCCGAGGCGAGTCTTCACCCATTCAGCCCAGCGCGCATTACGATCCACCAGCAGCACCTTCGCCACCTCGGGCGAGTCCTTCAAACTGTCGTTCATCTCCTTGGCGAGGGCTTCAGGATCCCCCTTCGCCCACTCGTCCACCATCGTCGCCATCGTGCTCTCGAGCTTAGGCAGCTCGTCGATCGTGCTCCCCAGAAACTGGATCTGCGCCTTCTGCGACAGCCCGCCGAAATACCCAAGCTGCTGCTCCGCCGTTTCAAGCCCGATCACCGGCTTCCCCGCAGCCTTCGCCGCCGCCGTAATTACCTGCTCGGGCCCGTTCGCCGAGTCGTACCCAAGCTTCGACAGCGGCGCGATCGACAGGTTGGTCGCCGCCAGCCAAGGCTTGAACCGATCGAACGCATTCGCCGGGAGCCCCAGGTCGGTCACCGCCTTCGCATATGCCGCACGCTTGTCCGCAGGCAGCTGCTCGGTCAGCGTCGGCCCGTCCTTCGACACGCCGGTCGCCATCACCAGCGACTGCATCTTCGCCGGATCGGGCATCACCAGCTCCAGCACCACCTGGTTCGAGCGATCGAACGCAGTCTTCACCGCCTCGTCGAACCACGTCATGCCGGGCTTCAACACATGGATCGTCCCGAACAGGTAGATCGTCGTGTCCTTGTCCTTCACCACCCACAACGCCGGATCGGCATCGTTCGCGGCTTGCACAGGCTTCGGCGCGACCTGCGCACAGGCGGGCAGGGCGAACGCCATGGCGATGGCAGAGAGCGCGGATCGGAACGAAACGATCTTCGAAAACAGCTTCAAGGTGACGGCATCCTCATTGTTGGTTTGGCCCCATGTAGGACGCCCGGTCGCAACGCACCACTTGCCTCCCGCACCCCCATCCGCCAAAGCCCGCGCGTGACCCAGCCCGTGACCCAGCCCGTGAAAAAGCCTCTTAGCTTCCAGCGCATGATCCTCACGCTCCACGATTACTGGAGCGAGCACGGGTGCCTGATCCTGCAGCCCTACGACATGGAAATGGGCGCGGGCACCTTCCACACCGCCACGACGCTCCGCGCGCTCGGGCCGAAACCGTGGAACGCCGCGTTCGTGCAGCCCTGCCGCCGCCCGACCGACGGGCGCTACGGCGAGAACCCCAACCGGCTCCAGCATTACTACCAGTACCAGGTCATCCTGAAGCCAAGCCCCGCCAACCTCCAGGAGCTCTACCTCGGCAGCCTAGCCGCGATCGGCATCGACATGCTGAAGCACGACATCCGCTTCGTCGAGGACGATTGGGAAAGCCCAACGCTCGGCGCCTGGGGGCTCGGCTGGGAGGTCTGGTGCGACGGCATGGAGGTGACTCAGTTCACCTATTTCCAGCAGATGGGCGGCTTCGACATGAAGCCCGTCGCTGGCGAACTCACCTACGGGCTGGAGCGCCTCGCGATGTACATCCAGGACAAGGACTCGGTCTACGACCTGGCGTTCAACGACGCCGGGGTGACCTACGGCGACGTGTTCCTGGAGAACGAGCAGGAGATGTCGAAGTGGAACTTCGAGATCGCCGACACGGACTCGCTCTTCGACCAGTTCCGCAAGCACGTCGCCGAATGCGAGAACTCACTGGCCGCCAAGCTCCCGATCCCAGCCTACGAGCAGGCGATCAAAGCCAGCCACATCTTCAACCTGTTGCAAGCCCGCGGCGTAATCTCGGTAGCCGAACGCCAAGCCTATATGGGCCGCGTCCGAGACCTCGCGAAAGGCGCCTGCGCCGCCTGGATGGACAAGCACGGATGGGCGGCGTGATGGCTGTTCGTCGACAAGAAGGTTTTTGCGCGCAGAGGCGCAGAGGCGCGGAGCAGAAGGCAGGGCCGTCGGTATATCGACCGGCAATCCGGCTTCGGCATGTTCAAAGACGCCTGCGGCGTCACTTGTTCGCGCGCAGCGCAACCGCTCCAACCTTCTCTTCTACCCTTCTCCTCCGCGCCTCTGCGCCTCTGCGCGAAACCCCTTCTCTCTTCTTCGCGTGCGAACCCAAATGACCGACTTCCTCCTAGAACTCCGCTCCGAAGAAATCCCCGCCCGGATGCAGTCCAAGGCGCGTGAAGACCTCGCGAAGCTGTTCACCGCCGAGCTCGCCAAGGCCGGCATCGCCACCAGCGCCATCGTCACCTACGCGACCCCGCGCCGCCTGACGCTGATCGCGCGCGACCTGCCGCTTGAGACCGCCGCCGTCTCCGAGGAAACCAAGGGCCCGAAGACCTCAGCCCCACCCCAGGCACTCGAAGGCTTCCTCCGCAAGACGGGCCTCACGCGCGAGCAACTCATAGACCGCAACGGTACGCTCTTCGCAGTCACGGAGAAGCCCGGCCGCGCCACCGCCGCCGTGCTCGCCGAGGCGATCCCCGCGATCGTCCGCGCGTTCCCGTGGCCGAAGTCGATGCGCTGGGGCGATGCGTCGGCCAGCACTGAATCGCTCCGGTGGGTCCGCCCGCTGCAAGGCATCGTCGCGCTGCTCGGCGATGAGATCGTGCCGTTCGAGATCGCCGGCATCGCCAGCGGCGCCGCCACGCTCGGCCACCGCTTCCACCACCCGTACCAGATCACGATCGGCGGCGCGCACGACTATGTCGAGAAACTGCGCGCCTGCCACGTCATCGTCGACCACGACGAACGCGCCACGCTGATCCGCGACCACGCCCGCGAAGCCGCCGCGCAGGCCGGCCTCGAACTGATCGAGGACGAGGGCCTAGTCGCGGAGAATGCTGGCCTCACGGAATGGCCGATTCCCCTGCTCGGCCAGTTCGATCCCGCGTTTCTCGACGTCCCGCCCGAGGTGATCCAGCTCACGGCGCGCGTGAACCAGAAATATTTCGTCTGCCGCGGCGCGGACGGAAAATTGGCGAACGCTTTCGTCTGTACCGCTAACATCGCCGCGCATGACGGCGGCGCGAAGATCGTCGAGGGCAATCGCAAGGTCCTCGCCGCGCGCCTGTCGGACGCCAAGTTCTTCTACGACACCGACCTCAAGGTCCCGCTCGAAGAGCAGGCGGAGAAGCTGTCGAAGATCGTCTTCCACGAAAAGCTCGGCACCGTAGCCGACAAGGTCGACCGCGTCGCGAAACTCGCCCGCTGGCTGGTAGAAGAGGGCATAGTCGCTTCTGCTTCTGCTCCCTTCCCGCTCGCGGGAGGGGTCGGGGGAGGGCCTGACACAACCACCACCGCCGCGTTTGAGGCTAGCCCCTCCCCCGACCCCTCCCGCAAGCGGGATGGGAGAGAAGAGCTCGCAGACCTAGCAGACCGCGCAGCCCGCCTCGCAAAAGCAGACCTAGTCACCGGCATGGTCGGCGAGTTCCCCGAGTTGCAAGGCCTGATGGGCGGCTACTACGCCGCCGCGCAGGGCGAGCACCCGTCCGTCGCCACCGCCATCCGCGACCACTACAAGCCGGTCGGCCAAGGCGACGACGTCCCCACCGACCCGGTAACGGTGGCCGTAAGCTTGGCGGACAAGCTGGATACGATTGCTGGCTTCTTCGGGATTAACGAGAAGCCAACGGGCTCGAAGGATCCTTTTGCTCTACGTCGAGCGGCGCTGGGTGCCATCCGCATCATTACCGTCAACCAACTGCGACTTGGCTTTCGTCGGGCTTTGATTCAGGCACTTACCCAGCACGGCGTGTTTTGGTGGAACCGGTTGCTGGCTGGCGCGCGTCGGGTAGACGAAATTTCGGACGACCGGATGGCAGCGTTCTTTTCCTTGGCATCCCAACACGACATCCAAACGGAAGGTTTGCGGGGCGGGAGTTTAGAGAGCGTTCTGACTGCACGCCTGTCCGAAGACCAAGTACCCGCGGCAGTGTTCGCCTTCGCTGATATGAAGCAGCAAGAGATCGTTCCGTTTTTCGGGGAAAGACTCTCGGTCCAACAACGCGAAGCCGGCGTCCGTCACGACCTGATCGACGCGGTGTTCGCGCTCGGCGGCGAGGACGATCTCGTCCGCCTGCTCGCGCGCGTCCACGCGCTCCAGGCGTTCGTGACCACCGAGGACGGTGCGAACCTGCTCGCCGGCTACAAGCGCGCCGCCAATATTTTGAAGAAGGAAGCGCCGAAGGACGACGCAGCCTCTTCTGCTCCCATCCCTGAAAGGGAGGGGCCGGGGGTGGGTAGCCCTCGTGGGAACGCCGCGCCCGCCTCGGACCGACCCACCCCCAACCCCTCCCTTCCAGGGAGGGGCGAAGAAGAAGCGCTGTCCTACACCCCCGAACCCGCAGAGACCGCGCTGATGACCGCGCTCGACTCCGCCGAACCCCGCGCCACCGCCGCGATCGCGCGCGAAGACTTCGCCGCCGCCATGGCCGCGCTCGCCTCGCTGCGCGCCCCGATCGACGCATTCTTTGATAGCGTTATCGTCAACGATTCCGATCCCGCCAAGCGATCCGCTCGTCTCGCGCTACTTGAGCGAGTCCGCGCCGCAGTGCACAACGTCGCGGATTTCTCGAAGATCGAGGGTTGATTTGAAGCGAAGTGCAGATGCTCCCAGCGTCTGCACTTTGTGCACTTCCGCGCCGTCTTGCGGGTAAAAACAAACACTTAGAGGACCGACCATGACCCAATATGTGTATCGCTTCGGCGGCGGTGTTTCGGATGGCGGCAAGGGCGACAAGAACCTGCTCGGCGGCAAGGGCGCGAACCTTGCCGAGATGGCGTCGATCGGCCTGCCGGTCCCGCCGGGCTTCACGATCTCGACCGATTTCTGCGCGGTCTATTACGACGAGGGCGGCCAGTTCCCGCAGGGCCTGCGCGACGAGGTCGCAACCGGCCTCGCGCACATCGAGGGCGTCACGGGCAAGACGTTCGGCGACCCCGCCGACCCGTTGCTCGTCTCGGTCCGGTCGGGCGCCCGCGCGTCGATGCCGGGGATGATGGACACCGTCCTCAACCTCGGCCTCAACGACGAGACCGTCGAAGGCCTCGCCGCCAAGTCCGAGGACGCGCGGTTCGCCTGGGACAGCTATCGCCGCTTCATCCAGATGTACGCCGACGTCGTCCTCGAACTCGATCACGGCGCGTTCGAGGAAGCGCTGGAGATCGCCAAGGAAGACCAGGGCTTCACGCTCGACACCGAACTCTCGGCCGACGACCTGCGCAAACTCGTCGCCGAATATAAGGGCCTCGTCGAGAAGCTCTGGGGCAAGCCTTTCCCGCAGGACGTCCACGACCAGCTCTGGGGCGCGGTCGGTGCCGTCTTCGGCTCGTGGCAGTCCGAGCGTGCGAAAGTCTATCGCCGCCTCAATGATATCCCCGGCGGCTGGGGCACTGCGGTCAACATCCAGGCGATGGTGTTCGGCAACATGGGCGACACATCGGCCACCGGCGTCGCGTTCACGCGCGACCCGTCCAAGGGCGACCGCGCCTACTACGGCGAATTCCTGATCAATGCGCAGGGCGAAGACGTCGTCGCCGGCATCCGCACCCCGCAGTATCTGACCAAGACCGCGCGCGAAGACGCCGGCGCCAAGCCCGCCTCGATGGAAGAGGCGATGCCCGAGGTCTATCACCAGCTCGCCGACGTGTTCGACACCCTCGAAAACCACTATCGCGACATGCAGGACATCGAGTTCACGGTCGAGAAGACCAAGCTCTGGATGCTCCAGACCCGCGCCGGCAAGCGCACCGCCAAGGCCGCGCTCAAGATCGCCGTCGACATGGCCAACGAAGGTCTGATCAGCCGCGAGGAAGCGATCCTGCGCATCGAGCCGATGGCGCTCGACCAGCTGCTCCACCCGACGCTCGACCCCAAGGCGCACCGCGACGTCCTGACCAAGGGCCTTCCCGCATCGCCGGGTGCAGCCTCAGGCGCAGTCGTGTTCGACGCCGATGCCGCCGAGAAGAAGGCCGCCGACGGCGTCGCAGTCATCCTCGTCCGGACCGAGACCTCGCCCGACGACATCCACGGCATGCATGCGGCGAAGGGCATCCTGACCGCACGCGGCGGCATGACGAGCCACGCTGCCGTGGTGGCCCGCGGCATGGGGCGCCCCTGCGTTTCCGGCGCCGGCACGCTCTCCATCGACGCCAAGGCCAAGATCATGCGCTGCGGCGGCCGCGAGGTGAAGGAGGGCGACCTGCTCACCATCGACGGCACCACCGGCGAAGTGATGATCGGCGCGGTCGCAACCGTCCAACCCGAGCTGTCGGGTGATTTCGCCACGCTGATGGTCTGGGCCGACGAGGTCCGCCGCCTCAAGGTCCGCGCCAACGCCGAGACCCCCGAGGATTGCCGCGTCGCGCGCGAGTTCGGCGCCGAGGGTGTCGGGCTGTGCCGCACCGAGCACATGTTCTTCGAAAGCAGCCGCATCACCAACGTCCGCCAGATGATCCTGGCGTCGGACGAGAAGGGGCGCCGCGTCGCGCTCGAGAAGCTGCTCCCCGAACAGCGCAAGGACTTCACGGAAATCCTCGAGGTGATGGCCGGCCTGCCGGTGACGATCCGCCTGCTAGACCCGCCGCTCCACGAATTCCTCCCGCACGAGGAATCCGAATTTGCCGAAGTCGCGACCGCGGCGGGCGTCGATGTCGACACGCTCAAGCGCCGCGCGGCGGAACTGCACGAGTTCAACCCGATGCTCGGCCATCGCGGCTGCCGTCTCGGCGTGACCTACCCCGAGATCTACGAGATGCAGGCGCGCGCCATCTTCGAGGCGGCCGTGGATGTCGCGGAGAAGTCCGGCGCAGCCCCGATCCCTGAAGTCATGATCCCGCTGGTCGCCACCCGCCGCGAGCTGGAGCTGATGAAGGCCGTGGTAGACAAGGCCGCGAAGGCCGTGTTCGCCGAAAAGGGCCGGACGATCGAGTATCTCGTCGGCACGATGATCGAACTCCCCCGCGCCGCGTTGCGGGCTGGCGAGATCGCGGAAGTCGGCGAGTTCTTCTCGTTCGGCACCAACGATTTGACGCAGACCACCTTGGGCGTCAGCCGCGACGACGCCTCGCGCTTCCTCGGCGCGTATGTCGAGCAGGGCATCTACGCCAAGGACCCGTTCGTGAGCATCGACGTCGAAGGCGTCGGCGAACTGATCGAAATCGCCGCCGAACGCGGGCGCAAGACCCGCGAGGGCATCAAGCTCGGCATCTGCGGCGAACACGGCGGCGACCCCGCCAGCATCGCGTTCTGCGAAAAGGTCGGCCTCGATTACGTCTCCGCCAGCCCCTACCGCGTCCCGATCGCCCGGCTTGCAGCGGCGCAGGCGGCACTCAACGAGAAGTGAGGTGAAACCCCTCTCTCCCGATCCGGGGGAGAGAGGGGCGGCAATCAGCTACACAGACCCGCCGGCGGACCGGCCAGCGCGGGCAGGGCAGGCGGGCCGGCAAGCGACGGCGTCGGCCCCGGCAGCGAAAGGTCGACCGCCGGCGCATAATAGGGATCGGCTTCGGCGTCGGGCAGCGTCACGAAACGGAACCCCATCTCGCGGTACAGCGCGAGCAGCTTCGGCAACATTCGCGCATCGAACGCCCCGACATGCATCAGCAGGACATAGGGAATGTCCCGTCCCACCTGAGCCTTGGCCCGCGCCCGTGCCGCCAACGCAGCAGCCCGCGCATCGCCGAGAAAGCTCGCCTCAAGCGTGGCGATCGCACCCACATCCCGCTTGACCGAGCAAGCGGCATAGACCGGGTTCCAGCTAAAATCGTTGAAACTCATCGTCACCGCCGCAACCCGATACCCGCGAGCCCGCAGGTCGGCACGGGCCGCGTCGCGAACCGCCGGTGTGCTACCCTCAGAAAGGAACGGATACCGAAACCAATGCCAGTCGGTCCCCTTGGCGACGGCGGAAAGAGGCGCTTCGTTCCGGACCACATCGGCGGAAAACGCAGCCGCGCCCACCTTGTCGAGATTGGCATGCGAGTAAGTGTGGTTGCCAAGTGGCAGTCCGGCAGCACGCCAAGCCGCGATCGCCCCTGCAGCATCGTCCGGCGCATCGAGGCCAAATCCCGCATTCAGAAACCCGAACGCCGGCGCCTTCGCCGCGGCCAGCGCCCCGGTAATCGCCCGGATCACATCCACCCGAGTCTGCCCCGGTATGAGTGGCCCGTGTGCCGGAATATCGTCGAAGGTGATCGCAATGGCAGGACGTTTGTCCGCTCGGTTCGAGGGGCCTACCGGCACGGGAGCCGCAACGCCGATCACCGATCGCGACCGGGTCGACGCGCGCGCGCCGCGGAACAGACTCAGCGGTACAGCCTTGCCCATCGTCCTATAGCCAGCTTCGGACGGGTGCAGGTGGTCACCCGAGTCATACGCAGGAGACAGCCGATCGGGATGCGCCGGGTCGCGCATCAATCGGTCGAAATCGATGACGGCGTCGAACACACCGGAGGTTCGGATGAACGTGTTGACGGCCTGCCGATCCGCCTCGTTCTCCGCGGTCGGATGATAATTGGTGTTGCCGCCAAACGGCATCACCGTCCCGCCGATCACCTTGATCCCGTGAGCATGCGCCCGCGCGACGACTTGCGCGAAGCCGGCCGTGATTTGCGCAACAATCACGGCATGTTGCGCAGGAGTGGCGGGCGCCTCGCGCGTCAGGACGCCAAGGTCGTTCACACCCTCCAGCACGATCGCCCAGCGCACGCCGCTACGCGCGATCACGTCGCGGTCGAACCGTGCGAGCATATTGGGACCAAGTCCGTCGAGCAGAACGCGATTGCCGCCGATCCCCGCATTGACAACGCCGATCGCGCGTGTCGCCGTAGTTCCGCGAAGTCTCTGTGCGAGCACGTCGGTCCAACGGGTGTTGCGCTCGGGCTTCACGCCGTAACCGTCGGTGATCGAGTCGCCGATCGCCACGATCGTCCCCGCCGTCGGCGCGGCAGCGACCTCGATATCCGCGATCGCATACCAGTGCGTCGTCGGTGTTGCGCCCGCCAACGTTTCGTCCGCCACCGCGTTGCCTGCCAGCGTGAAACTCGTAGCGCGGGAGCCGGGGTGGCCGGTCTGCGGGCTGGCGGCGTCCGACAGATACAGGCTGATGGCTAGATCGGCACCGGCTGTGACGGAGAACGTGATGGGGTCGGTGTAGATTTCCGCGCCGGCCGGGATGACTGCGTCGCTCTGGCCGGAGAAGTTCAGCCGCGCGTCGCCCTCGATCCGCGGCGTACCGGGGGCGACCGATCGGGCGACGTGCGCCCCACCGATCGCCAGTGGGCGCGTGCCGAACGCGTTGGAAAGCCGGATGCGTATGCGTTCGCCCCCGGCCGAGACCCGCACCACTTGGCGCAGCGTGATCGCGGCGGCCCGATCGGCTGGGAGCGCATTGTCCCCCTCGGCGATCATCTGCGACGATCCCCATGTTGCAATCCAATGTGCGTCTCGGGTCGGCGCAGTGTCCCGCGCGCCCGCGCCTGTCACGATCAGGGCGCACAACACCAGCGCTACCGGCCACCGTCTCATCATCGCATCCTCGTCCTCTTATCCAGTGTCAGCGCGCAGCTATTGCGGGTTGCCGGGCGCGTACGGGAAGCGCTGTGCCTTGTACCATGCCAAGTCATGTGCGGGTGCCGCGGCCCCCGCCGGGAGCGGCAGGCCGTTGACCGACATCCAATAGGCAAGGCTGGCATCCCGCCACCAGCGCGCCTCGCGCTCTTGGACCGCTAGATACGTCGCGGTCTTTGCCCAGCGCTCGGCATCGACCTCGGTCTTCACGCCGTCCCACTGCCGACGCATGCCGGCCACGTAGCCCACGCCCGCATCGTAATCATGGACCATTTCCGCCCACACCGATCGCCCTGAGGTCGTCCGGTACGTCCACGGTACATGGTGGAACCACAGCAGGTCGCGCTCAGGGGTAGTCGCAGGATCGGCCAGTTTGCGGGCAAGCTCGGGCGCGTATTGCGTAACCGCGTTGCTCCCGGTCTTGGTCCGATCGAAGCCGATCCCCGCCTTGTCGGCGCGGTGGTAATAGACCGGGTTCCATTCGGGGCGCTTGAGGTCGGCCACCCACGGGCCGGGGCCGTAATGGTGGCCCGTCGCCATAACGTGCGCGAGGCCGAGCGGTGTCATGTAATCGACCACCGCCTCGCGCGATCCCATCATCATCGCGACCACCGGATCAACGACGACGGGGGAGGGCGCGAACGTCATCGCCGCCCATTCGCGCGCGACAGGTGCGGCGCCGAGCGTCGGATCCCACGCCATCCTTCCGAACGCGTACCAGTTCGCCTGGTTGAACGTCGATCCCGCCCAGTCGCGGTCGCGGCCGATATTCGCCACGCCCGCCATGCCGGTAAGTCTATGACCTTCCACCGAACCGTCGACGACCTTCGCCACGGTCTCACCGGGCGTCCGCATCGTCTGACTGCCGAGCGTCTCGGCGAACAGCGGCC
Organism: Sphingomonas sp. NFX23; assembly: GCF_049887795.1. NCBI lineage: Bacteria > Pseudomonadati > Pseudomonadota > Alphaproteobacteria > Sphingomonadales > Sphingomonadaceae > Sphingomonas > Sphingomonas sp. NFX23. The sequence goes on along the minus strand of NZ_JAGEKH010000003.1, from coordinate 486,434 downwards.
CGAGATAGGCAAGGTGCGTTGCGAAGCCAAGATACTCCTTGGTGATCTGGAACTCGATCATCAGCGGGGTCTTGGGCATCGCGCCGAACAGCGGGTGGAACGGCTCGCGCGGCTGGAAGTCGATCGCGCCGTTCTTGACCTGGACGATGACGTTGCGCGCGAACTTGCCGTCGAGTGGCTTGAATTCGGTATAGGCCTGCTTCGCGCGGTCATCGGGGTCGGTCTCGGCATAGACGAACGCGCGCCACATCACGATCCCGCCATGCGGTGCGACCGCAGCGGCGAGCATGTTGGCGCCGTCCGCATGGCTGCGGTGGTAATCACGCGGGCCCGGCTGCCCCTCGCTGTTCGCCTTGATCAGGAAGCCTCCGAAATCGGGAATGCTGCGATAGATTTCGTCGGCCTTCGCCTTCCACCACGCCGCGACTTGCGGATCGAGCGGATCGGCGGTCTTCAACCCGCCGAGTTCGATCGGGGCCGAGAATCGCGCCGACAGATATACCTTGATCCCATATGGCCGGAAAACGTCGGCGAGCGCAGCAGCCTTGGCGATGTACGGCGCGGTAAGGCTCTCCGCCTTCGCGTTGACGTTGTTGAGGACAGTGCCGTTGATCCCGATCGAGGCATTGGCGCGCGCGTAGTCGGTGTAACGCGGGTCGCGGAAATCGGGGAGTGTCCACCAGTCCCACAGCGACGCGCCGGCATAACCACGCTCGACCACGCCATCCAGATTGTCCCAGTGGTTGAGCACGCGCAGTTTCACGCGGGGGCTCGAGGTCAGGGCGATACGGTCGAGGCTGCCGCCGGTCTGGAGATGACGCAGCAGCGCGAAGCTGCCGTAGAGCACGCCGCGATCGGTGTTGGCGGTGACGAGAAGCACGCGGCGGGACCCGAGCGTGACGTGTCCAACGCGGTACCCCTCATCGCCGAGCGCTGCCAGCGGAAGGCGGAGTGCTGCGACGTCGGGATCGTTGGTGGTGGCCAGCAGGATCGGCAGCGTGCTCGTCCCGAACAAACCTACGCCGCGGCGTAATTCCGCCGCGGCCACCTTCAGCGTAGGTGTATCGCCGCGTGCCTCGATCGTGGGTGCGCCGCGCGCGCCTGTCGTCGCCGAAGCCGGATATCGCAGCCAGAGATCATAGCCGTCTTCAGCTTGCGCCGGTCCGGTCAAACCAATTGCCGCTCCGAACAGAAGCACGAACTTACCGATCCATCGGCCGAATATCGTCATAATCCTCTCCCGCCGTTCCGCACCACATTGACAGGATCGCGGATGATCAGCCATGTTATCGCTATCACGACGACGGCTTCGACAGCAATGCCGCGTTTCACATTAGGAGATAATCTTGGCCGGTACGAAGACAGCAGGGAACGCGCCGACCATGATGCCGACCCGGCGTGACCTTTTCGGCCTGCTCGGCTCGGTCTCCATCACAGGGCTTATCCCGGGCGTTGCGTACGCTGCGACCCCGTCACCCACCTACCGCGATCCCCGCGCGCCGGTCGATCTTCGGGTCCGCGACCTGATGGCGCGGATGACGCTGGAGGAGAAAGTTGGCCAGACCATTTCCTTGTGGGCGACCAAGGCTGATGTGATGGTGCCGGGCGGGCTCGATTTCGATCCGGCGCGCGCGACCGCGGCGTATCCGGCGGGGTTCGGGCAGGTCACGCGGCCGTCCGACAAGCGTGGCGGGCCATCGGTCGCGGTGACGGCTGGCGGCACCGGCGCTGCGTGGCGCGGAACGGCCTCGACGATCGCGTTCGTCAACGCGGTCCAGCGCTGGGCGCGAGGGACGCGGCTCGGCATCCCGGTGATCTTCCATGAGGAATCGCTGCACGGCTACATGGCGCCCGACGCGACGATGTTCCCGCAGGCGATCGGCATGGCCGGCAGCTTCGACCGCGACCTGATGCGGCGCGCGCAGACGATCATTGGTCGCGAAGTACGCGCGCATGGCAGCCACCTCTCGCTGTCGCCGGTCGTCGACATCGCCCGCGATCCGCGCTGGGGCCGGATCGAGGAGACGTTCGGCGAGGACCCCTATCTGTGCGGCGAGATGGGGGTCGCCGCGGTCGAGGGGCTGCAGGGCGACAGCACGACGCTGGCACCCGGCAAGGTCTTCGCGACGCTGAAGCACATGACCGGCCACGGTCAGCCCCAGGCGGGCAACAATATCGGTCCCGCTCCGATCGGCGAGCGCGAACTGCGCGAGAGCTTCTTCCCGCCGTTCCGCGCGGTCGTGACGCGGACCGGGATCGGCGCGGTGATGCCATCGTATAATGAGATCGACGGCGTGCCGAGCCATGCGAACCACTGGCTGCTCGGCGACGTGCTGCGCGGCGAATGGGGGTTTTCGGGCGCAATCGTTAGCGATTACGGCGCGATCGAGGAGCTCGACACGATCCACCACATAGCGCGTGACCTGAACGGGGCAGCGAAGCTGGCTTTGGCGGCCGGAGTCGACAGCGCGTTGCCCGATGGCCTGGCCTATCGCACGCTGCCCGCGCAGGTGCGGGCGGGGACGGTGCCGATCGCGCAGGTCGACGCCGCCTGCGCGCGCATGCTGGCCTTGAAGTTCCGTGCCGGCTTGTTCGAGGACTCGGCGGTCGATCCCCGCGCCGCCGCTCGTCTGACCGGTAACGCGGAAGCGCGCGGCGTCGCGCTGGAGGCTGCCCGCGAATCGATGTGCCTGCTGACCAACGACGGCACGCTACCGCTCGCGCCCAAGGGCAAGATCGCCGTCATCGGGCCCAATGCAGCGGTCGCGCGGCTCGGCGGCTATTCCGCGCCGCCGCGCCAGACGGTGTCGCTGCTCGACGGCGTGCGTGCACTGGTCGGCGGCGCGGCGACGATCGTCCATGCGCAGGGCGTGTTCATCACGCAGAGCGAGGACCGGTCGCAGGACGCGGTGCTGCTCGCCGATCCGGCCAAGAACCGCGCGCTGATCGCCGAGGCGGTCGAGGTCGCACGCGGTGCCGACACGATCATCCTCGCGATCGGCGATACCGAGCAGACCAGCCGCGAGGGGTTCTCGGCCAATCACCTGGGCGATCGCACCACACTGGACCTGCTCGGCGAGCAGAACGCGCTGTTCGACGCGCTGCATGCGCTGGGCAAGCCGATCGTGATCGCGGCGATCAACGGACGTCCGCCGAGCTGGCCGGGCGTGATGGCGAAGGCGAACGCGGTGCTCGAATGCTGGTATCCGGGGCAGGAGGGCGGCACCGCAATGGCCGAGGCGCTGTTCGGGCGGATCAATCCGGGTGCCAAGCTGCCCGTGACCGTGGTCCGCGAAGTCGGCCAGGTGCCATTCTATTACAACCGCAAGCCGTCGACGCAGCGCGGCTACCTGTTCGCGGAGACGGCGCCGCTGTTCCCGTTCGGGCACGGGCTTAGCTACACGCGCTTCGAGGTCAGCGCACCGCGGCTGTCGGCGGCAAAGATCGGCATCGCCGGCAGCGTCGGGGTCGAGGTCGACGTCGCCAATATCGGGCAGCGCGCCGGCGACGAGGTCGTGCAGCTCTACGTCCGCGACCAAGTGTCATCGGTGGCGCGGCCGGTGATGGAGTTGAAGGGGTTCGAACGCGTGACGTTGACGCCCGGCGAGCGGCGGACGTTGCGCTTTACGCTCGGGCCGGACGCGTTCGCGCTGTGGGACGTCGACATGCGCGAGGTCGTCGAGCCGGGCCTGTTCACGATCATGGCCGGGCCGAGTTCGGCACAGCTCAAATCCGCCATCCTCGAAATCGCCTGAAGGACCCGCGATGCCCAAGATCGTTTCCGCCCGCGTCATCGTCACCTGTCCGGGCCGCAACTTCGTCACGCTGAAGATCGAATGCGACGACGGCACCACCGGGCTCGGTGATGCCACGCTCAATGGCCGCGAGTTGAGCGTCGCAAGCTATCTGACCGACCATGTCGTGCCGTGCCTGATCGGCCGCGACGCACACCGGATCGAGGACGTCTGGCAGTATCTGTATAAGGGCGCGTATTGGCGGCGCGGTCCGGTGACGATGGCGGCGATCGCTGCGGTCGACACCGCGCTCTGGGACATCAAGGGCAAGCTCGCGGGGATGCCGGTGTACCAGTTGCTCGGCGGAGCGGCGCGCGATGCGTGCATGGTCTACGCGCACGCCAACGGCACGACGATCGAGGATACGATCGCGGTCGCCAAGGCGGAGCAGGCCAAGGGATACAAGGCGATCCGACTGCAATGCGGCGTGCCGGGGCTCGCCTCGACCTACGGTGTCGCCAAGCACGGCGCGCGCTATGAGCCGGCCGACGCCGACCTGCCGAGCGAAAGCGTCTGGTCGACCGAGAAATATCTCCGCGTCGTCCCCGAACTCTTCAAGGCCGCGCGTGAGGCGATGGGCTGGGACGTGCATCTGCTCCACGACATCCACCACCGGCTGACCCCGATCGAGGCGGGGCGGCTCGGCAAGGCGCTCGAGCCGTACAACCTCTTCTGGATCGAGGACCCGACGCCGGCCGAGAACCAGGAGGCGTTCAAGTTGATCCGTCACCACACGACGACGCCGATCGCGGTCGGCGAGGTGTTCAATTCGATCTGGGATGCGAAGGACCTGATCCAGAACCAGCTGATCGACTATATCCGCGCGACCGTCGTGCACGCGGGCGGCATCACGCACCTGCGCCGGATCGCGTCGCTTGCCGACCTGTACCAGGTGCGGACCGGCTGCCACGGTGCGACCGACCTGTCGCCGGTGGCGATGGCGGCGGCGCTGCATTTCGGGCTGTCGGTGCCGAATTTCGGCGTGCAGGAGCATATGCCGCATACCGACGAAACCGATGCGGTCTTTCCGCATGCGTACAGCTTCGACGACGGCATGATGCATCCGGGGGAGGCGCCGGGGCTCGGCGCCGACATCGACGAAGAGCTTGCCGCGACTTATGACTATAAGCGCGCCTACCTCCCCGTCGCGCGTCTCGAGGATGGCACGCTGTGCAACTGGTAACCGCCGCCACCATGATCGAGAAACCGCGCGGGAAAGTGCGGTGGATCGTCTGCGCGCTGCTCTTCGCTGCGGTCGCACTCAGCTATATCGACCGACTCGTGCTGCCGGTGCTGAAACCCGAACTGCAGGCGCGCTATAACTGGAGCGAGCAGGGCTATGCCGATCTCGCGATCGCGTTCCAGGCGGCGTACGGCATCGCCTATGTGCTGTTCGGGCGGTTCGTCGACCGGGTCGGGGCGAAGATCGGCTATGCGGTCGCGGTGACACTGTGGACGATCGGTCATGTCGCGCACGCGCTGTTCACCAGCGCCGGCATGATGATTTTCGCGCGTATCCCGCTCGCGATCGGCGAGGCCGGGGCGTTCCCGGCAGCCCTGGCCGCGGCGAACGAATGGTTTCCGCAACGCGAGCGCGCGCTGGCGATCGGTATCTTCAACGCGGGCTCGAACGTCGGTGCGATCCTCACGCCGTTGATCGTTCCGGTGATCGCGGTGACGTTCGGCTGGCGGATGGCGTTCGTCGCGACGGGCGCGCTGACCGTGATCTGGCTAGTCGCCTGGCTCGCGTTCTACCGATCGCCGCGCAAGCATCCGCGCGTGACGCCTGAAGAGCTGGCGTGGATCGAGGCCGACCCGGTGCCCGCCGCCAAGCCGGTCCGCTGGCGCACGCTACTGCGACTGCGGCAGACATGGGCCTATATGCTAGGCCGGTTCCTGATCGATCCGGTGTGGTGGACCTTCCTGTTCTGGCTGCCCGATTTCTTCAACCGGCAATACGGCGTGAAGATGCTCGATTTCGGTCCACCGCTAGTCGCCGTGTATATGCTGGCCGATGTCGGATCGGTCGCGGGCGGCTGGTTCTCGTCGCGGCTGTTGGCACGCGGCCAGACGCCAAACCGCGCGCGAAAGACGGCGTTGTTCGCCTGCGCATTGTTCGCGCTGCCGATCATCTTCGCCGCACAGGCACCCGGATTGTGGTGGGCGGTCGCGGCGATCGGCCTGGCGTGCGCGTGTCACCAGGGCTTCTCCGCCAACGTGTACGCGATCCCAGGCGACCTGTTTCCGCGCGGCATGGGCGGATCGGTGATCGGTCTCGGCGGGCTGGCGGGAGCATGCGGCGGCATGCTGATGGCCAAGTTCGCGGGCACCATCCTGGCGGGCGTCGGTAGCTATGGCCCGATCTTCGCGGTCGCCGGATGCGCCTATCTCGTCGCGTTGCTGGTTATCCACCTGCTCGTACCGCATTATACTCCCGTCGATCCGGAACGCCTCGCATGACCCATCCGCTACGTCTCCATCCCGACCGCCTCTTTCCCGGCGATGGCCGCACTCGTGACATCGCTCGCGCGCTGCATGCCGGGGTAAAGGACCTCCCGATCGTCAGTCCGCACGGCCATACCGATCCGGCATGGTTCGCGCGGAACGAAGCGTTCAGTGATCCCGCCTCGCTGCTGATCGTCCCCGATCATTATGTGTTCCGGATGCTCTACAGCCAGGGCGTGCCGCTGGACGCGCTCGGTGTGCCGACGGTGGATGGCAGTCCGACCGAGACCGATCCGCATGCGATCTGGAAGATTTTCGCGGCGAACTACCATCTGTTCCGCGGCACGCCGTCGCGGATGTGGCTCGACTGGGTGTTCGCCGAAGCGTTCGGCATCGACGTCCGCCTCGAACCCGCGACGGCCGACATGTACTACGACACGATCGACGCTGCGCTGAAGACACCCGCCTTCCGCCCCCGCGCGCTGTTCGACCGGTTCGGCATCGAGCTGATCGCCACCACCGAAAGCCCGCTCGACCCGCTCGATCACCATGCCGCGATCCGCGCGAGCGACTGGAACGGCCGCGTCGTCACCGCCTATCGCCCCGACCCCGTCGTCGATCCCGACACGCCGGGCTTCGCCTCCAACGTCCGCCGCTTCGGCGAGACCGCGGGCGAAGACGTCGGCAGCTATGCGGGCTATCTCGCCGCGCACCGCTTCCACCGTGCGCGCTTCCGCGATGCCGGCGCGACCTCGACCGATCACGGTCACCCGTCGGCCTCGACGGCGGACCTGACGCCCGCCGAAGCCGAGGCACTCTATGCGCGCGTCATGGCGCAGCCGACCGCCGCAGACGCCGAACTCTTCCGCGCGCAGATGCTGACCGAGATGGCGGCGATGTCGGTCGAGGACGGTATGGTGATGCAGCTCCATCCTGCCGTATCGCGCAGCCACAACGCCTCGGTGCTGGCACGTTTCGGCCGCGACAAGGGCGGCGACATCCCGCTGCCCGGCGAATTCGTTCGCGCGCTGAAGCCGCTGCTCGATCGGTTCGGCAACGATCCCCGGCTGACGCTGATCCTCTTCACGCTCGACGAGGACACCTATTCCCGCGAACTCGCCCCGCTCGCCGGCCATTACCCGTCGCTGCGGCTCGGCCCGCCCTGGTGGTTCCACGACAGTCCGGAGGGGATGCGCCGCTTCCGCGAGCGGGCGACGGAGACTGCCGGCTTCTACAACACGGTCGGCTTCAACGACGACACGCGCGCCTTCCTATCGATCCCCGCGCGGCACGACGTCGCGCGCCGGATGGACTGTGCCTTCCTGGCGAAACTCGTCGCCGAACACCGGCTCGAAGAGGATGAAGCGCACGAGGTTGCCCGAGCGCTCGCCTACGATCTGGTCAAGCAGGCCTATCGACTATGAAACAGATCGGCCTCGAGCGTCGCGCGAAGGGCACGTTCCGGCCGGGACGTCGCGACATCCTGTTCGGAGCGATGGCGATGGTCGCCGCGCCTGCTTTTGGTGCTGGCCCCGCTGGCGAGCCGCGCATCCAGCGTCTGTCGCCCGCGTTCGACCGGATGGTCGCGCCCGACACGCACGTCGAGACGATCGCCACCGGCATTCGCTGGGCGGAGGGGCCAGTATGGGTGGAGGCAGGGCAGTATCTGCTGTTCTCCGATCCGCCTGCCAATATCGTTCGTCGCTGGCACAAGGGTGGCCCCGCCGTGCCGTTCCTCGATCCGTCGGGGGCAGGCGGTACCGATCCGAAGCTCGTCCAGGAGCCGGGTGCAAACGGACTGACGCTCGACCATGCAGGAAGGTTGTTGATCGCGAACAGTGGTGGTCGTTCGATCGATCGCGTGGATCTGGCTACGCGGCGACGCGAGGTGGTGATCGACCGGTATCAGGGAAAGCGGTTCAATAGCCCGAACGACATGCATGTGGCGCGCGACGGGACGCTCTACTTCACCGATCCGCCCTACGGCCTGACCGAAGGCGATACGTCGCCGCTGAAGGAAATGTCGGTGAACGGCGTCTATCGGCTGCGTCCCGGTGGCGTGGTCGAACTGCTGGAGGGAAGCCTGACGCGACCGAACGGCATCGCACTTTCGCCCGACGAAACGCGACTTTACGTATCGGTGTCGGACGAAGCCGCACCGCGGATCACGGCCTACGACCTCGACGCCAAGGGCGTGCGCAATGCCCGGGTGCTGCTCGACGCCAAGGCGATGAAGGCGCGGGGCGGGGCGGGGTTGCCCGACGGCATGAAGGTCGCGCGGGACGGAACGCTGGTGTGTTCGGTGCCCGGCGGGATGATGTTCATGACGCCCGATGCGGAGCCGCTCGCGCTGGTGACGACCGGCGCGCCGATCGCCAACTGCGCGTTCGGGGAACGGGGGCGGGCGTTGTTCATGACCGCGAACGACCGCGTCCTGCGCCTGCCGCTCCGTGCGGGTTGGCAAAGCGAGGGCTGATCCGTCTTCGTTCGACACGGGTCGTTTGCCCATCGGTCACGTTGGCACGGTCTTGGGACGCTCCCCGATAGCAACCGCTACCGGGGACAGGTCGATCAGAACCGGGCGCGGACGCCCAGGCGGTAGAAGCGGCCGAGCGTGTCGTACAGTGCCGGGTTCACGTCGAGGCCGGTATTGGTCTGCGGCGCGGGCTCTGGATCGTGATCGAACAGATTGTCGACCTTGAAGAACATGCTGACCTGCTTGGTCAGGTTCACCGAACCGCCGAGGTCGATGTAAAAGGCACCCTTCATCTTGTTATAGTCGATCGTCGGGTGGTTGGCGGTCGAGACCGGGCAAGCGGTGGTGCAGACGACATATTGATTGCCGAACACGCCGTCCGAGAACCAGCGCTCCTGCAGGTTGAGGCTGAAGACGTCGTTGTCGTAGCTCTGCGTCGCCAGCCACTTCCAGTCCGGCGTCGCGCCGTTGTTGGCTCCGGCCTGGTCGACGACGTCAACGCCGGCGATCCCTGCGTCGACAAGGAACTCCTTCACATGCGTGCCGAGCACGCGGAGCGTGAAGTTGCCGGGGATGCCGAGTGGCTTCTTCCACTGATAGCTCGCCTCGATGTCGAACCCGCTGGTCTTCCAAGATGCCAGATTGAACGGCTGGACGTTGATGAAATTGCCGCCCTGGGTCGGGCTGTTCAGCACGAAGCCGCCGCAGAACGCTTGATTGCCCTCGAAGCAGAAGCGGACGATCTGATCGGGCGACAGTGTCGAGACGACGCCGTCTAGCTTGATCTTGTAATAGTCGAACGACAGACCGAGACCCGGTGCCCACGACGGGTGTGACAGGACGATACCGACCTCGGTATTGCGCGCGATTTCCGGCTTCAGATCTGGGTTACCGACGGTGTTCTGGAACGCCTGCACGCCGCTACCGGAAAACGGATTGGTAAAGTTCGGCAGCGTGGTGACGGTCGGTGCGGCGAACAGTTCGGACAGGTTCGGCGCACGGACGTCGCGTGACGTGACGGCGCGCAACCGGATGCCGTCGAGCGGCGTATCCCAGGTGCCGCCGGCCTTCCACGCCCAGACCGTGCCCGACGTGCTGTAATGCGTCACGCGGCCCGCGCCGTTGAGGTTTGCGCGGCCGATCTTTTCGCTGTTGAACAACGGCAGGTTGAGTTCGAGGAATCCCTCATACACCTCGTACTTGCCGCGGCCGTTCTTATAGTTGCCAGCTGCCCAGTTGCTGCCCAGCGCGGAATTCAGCAGCGGATCGGCGGGATAGGCTGTGCTGTTCGGGCTGAGTGCGGTGACGCCCGCACCATAGGGGTCGCCGTGGACGCGGTAGAATTCACGACGATACTCGCCACCGAAGGCAACCGACAACGGCCCGGCCCACAGGTTGAGCGGCTCGCCGGAGAAGTTGAGGCTGGCGACGTCCTGCGTCAGCTTGGTGCGCTGGAGTGGGCCATTGGCAGGCGTGACATAAGCGAGCGCCGATGCCGATGGCACCGCCCCGCCGAAGATGTTGATCGGCTGGCATCCGGCGGCACGCGCGACCGGATCGGCGCAGACGATCGCGCCGTTCAGCGTGATCGCGTTGGTCGCGGCGACGTAGCGCGGCTGCAACACGGTATTGTCGACGTCGATCGCCGCCAGCGTAATGCCGTGTTCGTAATAGGTGTCGTAGTTCCAGGGCGTACCGCCGATCTCGAACTTGCCCTTCAGGCCGCCGACGAAGCGGTACTGGCGCCGGTCCGTCTGGACCAAAGGATCGGGGAAGTTGCCGTTGCTGGTACCGAAGTTGAACTGGGTGATCCCTGGAGTACCGGTAGCGGGATTGATCGCCGTCGCACACCGATCCCGCACCAACTGCGGCAGGAAGGGGTTGGCGCACTGCACGGTCAGGTTGGGGCGGTTATACCCCGGGCTAGGCTGGTTGCTGGTCTTCACCTGCGCAAGGTTGACCGTCACATAGGCCTCGTTGTTCTCGGCGAAGTCAAAGCCGATCCGCCCGAAGCCGTTGAGCCGTTCCAGCGAGGATTGGAGCGATGCGCCCGAGCCCGGCGCGCCCGATAGGTCGCCGCCGACGCAGAAGCTGTTGGCGGGGAAGCAGTTGGTGACGCCGCCGGTGCCGGTCGGACGACCGTTCGATCCATAACTGAAATTATACGGCGCGCCGCTCTGATCGAACGCGATGCCCTGCAACGGGCCGTTGTTGATCAGGCCGTAGCGCGCATATTGATAAGGCTGTGCATAGTCGCGATAGTTGAACTGCGGCAGGCCGTTGTTGGTCTGACCGGTGTTGACGAGCGTGGTGGCGCGGTACCAGTCGCGACCCTTGGCGAGGTCTGTGCCGAAATCGCCCGGGCCCACGCCGTCTTCGTCGTCATATTCGCCGCTGACGATCAGGTGGAGCTTATCGCCGAACAGCGACGTGCCGAACGCGGCCTGGACCAGGCCCTGCTTGTCGTCGCCGTAATTGGTGATGCCGCCTTGGACGTTCGCCTTGAAGCCCTTGAAGCGCGTGTCGGTGATGAAGTTGACCACGCCGCCGACTGCGTCCGAGCCGTAGGAGGCGGATGCGCCGCCGGTGACGACGTCCACGCGCTTGACCAGCAGCTGCGGGAACATGCTGATGTCGGGGACGCCGGAGACGTTGGCGCCGACGACGCGCTGGCCATCGAGCAGGGTCAGCGTACGGATCGGGCCGAGGCCACGCAGCGAGAAGGAGCTCAGTCCTTGCGTACCGCTGGACGTGCTGAACGTGCCCGTGGACGCGCCGGTCGAGCCCTGCAGCGACGGCAACTGCGCGACCGCGTTGAAGATGTTGGGTTGCGCGTTCTTGAGGATCTGGTCTTCGCCGATCACGGTCGTCGGCGTCGGTGCGTTGTAGCCGCTCGAGACGATGCGCGACCCAGTGACGACGATGTCCTTGTCCGGCGCGCCCTGCTCTTCTGCGGCGGTCTGCGGGGTCAGCGTCTGGGGCGGCGCTGCCGGATCGGCCGATTGAGTCGAAGTGGGCAGGTCGGACGGCGGGGCAACGGTTTGGGCTGCAGCAGGAGCGCAGAGCAACGCGGTGGCCAGCACAATCATGCTGGTTGCGTTAACATTGAAAGATTCGACTGAGCGTCGACCGCGCGTAACCTTGTTCATCCGTCCATCCCCTTGTCGCACGTGGCGCGTGCCGTGGTCCGGCCTGGCGACGTGTCATTCTTGTCGTTCTCTACGATATACTGGGCGCGGTATCATCTACGACCATGGTCGCAGGTGCGGCGCGTGAGCCGAAGCCTGACACGTCAGGGCATCAGGCGCTTGCGGCCTTGCGAGAGATGCCAGCGCATCGCCAGCGCCGCGCCGTCCGCATCCTGCGCACGGATGGCTTCGACGATCGCGTCGTGCTCGTCCATCATCGCCTTGATCACTTCCGGCGCGCGCGACCGCGAGATGTCGACACCGGCGCGCAGGATCCGCATCACCGCGTCCTGGAGGTGATCGAAGACCGGCAGGAACGCAGCGTTGGCAGTCGCCTCGGCGATCGCGCGGTGCAGCACCCAGTCCTCGTCATGCGCGGGCGCATTCGACAGCAACGCGGTCCGCAACGCCTCCAACGCGTGTTCGATCGCGTCCATCTGGTGATGCGACCGGCGCTGTGCCGCGAGCCGCGCCGCCTCCGCCTCCAGTACGAAGCGGACTTCGTAGGTGCCGAGCGTCGCCGCGATGTCGGCCATCGGCATGTGCGACCCGAGCCGCTCCGACGGTCGCCGCTTGACGTAGGACCCTGCACCGCGCCGTGCCTGCGTGATGCCGTCGGACGCGAGCCTCGCCAGCGCCTCGCGGACGATCGTGCGGGACATGCCGAACATGGTGGCGAGTTTGTCCTCGGCCGGAAGCCGATCACCGACCGCGAGCTGCTCATCGAGGATGATCTGGACGATCGCAGTATAGGCGCGGTCGGCGAGCCTTATGCCGTTCGCGGCGGGCTTGTCCGGGACGATCGGCGGCGGGGTGCTCGGAGTCTCAGACGACATGGCTGAGCGCCAGGACGAACGCGAGGCCGACTACCGAGATCGACGTCTCCAGCATCGACCATGTGCGGAACGTGTCCGTGGTGCTGGTGCCGACATAGCTTTTGACGAGCCAGAAGCCGGGATCGTTGACGTGACTGAAGAACACGGAGCCCGCGCCGATCGCCAGCACGACCAATTCGGGGGACACGCCCGAGCTTGCGACGACGCCTGGCATGATGCCTACCGCGGTGATCGTCGCGATCGTCGCCGAGCCAGCCGCGAGGCGGATGCCGACCGCGACCAGCCAGCCGAGCAGCAGCGGCGAGATCGAATACATCAATACCGTGCGCGCGAGCAGATCGGACAGGCCTGCGGTCACCAGCACCTGCTTCAACGCGCCGCCCGCGCCGATCGCCAGCAGGATCGCGCCCGCCGCGCCCATCGTCTCGTGCCACACCGCGTTCTGGATCGCAGCCTCACGCAGGCGGCGGCCGAACAGCAGCGGGAGCGCGATCAGGTTGGTGAGCAACAGCGCGACCACAGGGTTGCTTGCGGCGACCAGCCATGCGGTTCCTTTCATACCCGGGATCATTTGGCCCAGCTCTCCGGTCGCGATCATCAGCACCGGCAGAAGCACGATCAATAGCGACGACAGCCGCGGCGGCGGGGCGATGCCGAGCCCTGGATCATGCAATACCGGCGCTTCCAGCCGCACGCCGCGCGTCGTGAACTTCGCGAGCAGCGGACCGGAGATGATCGCCGTCGGAATGGCGATCGCGATGCCGTAGAGCATCGTCTTGCCAAGGTTGGCGCCCAACGCCTCGACCGCGAGCAGGGGGCCGGGATGCGGAGGCACGAGTGCATGGACCACGCCGAGCCCTGCCAGCGCGGGCATGATCAGCCTCAACTTGGCGGCATCGCGTTCCGCGCCGTCCTTGCCGGTCATTTCTTCGGCGGCCGCGACGACGATCGGCAGCAGCAGGACGAGGCCGGTCTCGAAGAACAGCGGAAGCCCGACGATGATCGCGATGCCCAGCGTCGCCCATGGTGCCGCTTGCTTGCCGGTCATCTGCAACGCGCCTTTGGCAAGCGACGCAGCGGCGCCCGACAGATGCAGCATCGCGCCGAGCGATAGGCCTAACGCGACCACCAGTCCGGTGCCGCCGATGATGTCGCCGACCCCCTTCTGCACCGCCTTGGCGACGTCGGGTAGGGGAAGTCCGGCAAGTAGGCCCACCGTGAATGCGCCACACAGCAGGCCGATAAAGGGATGGAGTCGACCGCGCACGATCATCAGGACGGCAAGCAATATCCCCGCGAGTGCGGCGATCACGAGTCGCATGTCGGCGCCGATCATCGGCGAACAGACCGCAGTCGCGCGCGCTCGTCCAGTGCTCGTGACATCACGCCCCTCCCGTTGGTCGGCGGCGCCTTCGCCTGCCGATATGATGGCAGATCTGTACGACAGGTCTTTTCGATCTGACAACAAAAAAGGCTTGATTGCGTCCGATAGCACGGCCCATAGTCAAAACCTGTCCAACCGAATCCGCGTAACGGATCACTGGATCAACAGCGATAGCCACCGCGTCTCGGCCCTAGGCCGCTGCGATTTCGGCCGGCGCACAGGGAGGGATGACCATGGAACGGCCTGGATACCATACGCACCAACCTTCGGTAGCGACCACTGCCGCGACGCGCGCCGCGTCGCCGCGCCTGACGCCGACGCAGATCAGGGTCCTTCGCGGCGTGCATTCGGGTTTGCTCAACAAGCAGATCGCCTTCGATCTCGGGATCGCCGAGGCTACCGTGAAGGTCCACATGACCGCCCTGATGCGCAAGCTGAACGTCCGCAACCGGACGCAGGCCGCGATCGTCGCGCAGACGCTGGCGATCTGACATCTCTGCTTAATCCTCGCCCGCAAGGGGGAGGTGGCGCCGTAGGCGACGGAGGGGGCGGACACGGAGCAGACGTTATCCTTACCTCCCCCTCCGTCTGGCAAGGGCCAGCCACCTCCCCCTTGCGGGGGAGGATCGAAGGTTCCCGAATACGACCTTCGTCGCAGATGAAGCGGGCCTCCACGAACGGTAGGACTGCTGTCCTGATAACGGGAGACGGACGATGGTTGCGAAATGGCTGCTCTGCGGAACGGTGCTTCTTGTCGCCAGCCCGGCCGTTGCAAAGACCGTGGCTGCAAAGACGGCGGCGCCAACCAAGTCGGTCTCGGTCTATCTCAGCCAACCCAACGATCCGCAGGCGGTAACCGTCAAGGGAGTCGGCGATGGCCGCGCGGACGATAGCGCGGCGATTCAGCAGGCGATCGACGCGGCGGCGGCTGGCGGTCATGGTGGCGTCGTGTTCCTGCCGTCGGGACGCTATCGGATTAGTCGCACGATCTTCATCCGGTCCGCCGTCCGCGTCTTCGGTGTCGGCGCGACTCGCCCGGAGATCGTCCTCGCCGACAACAGCGCGGGCTTCGGGTCCGGCGTGGCGGCGATGGTCAGCTTCACCGGCGAGGACCAGTACCGCGTCGGCAAGGCACCCGTACCGCCGCGCACCAGCGTGCCGTTCAATCCGGCGATCTTCGACGCCACCTCGAGCACTTTCTATTCCACGCTGTCCAACGTCGATTTCCGGATCGGCGACGGCAATACCGGCGCGGTCGCGGTGCGCTTCCGGGTCGCGCAGCACGGCTATCTGCGACACATCGACTTCCACATCGGCTCGGGTCTTGCCGGCGTCTATCAGGCGGGCAACGAGTTCGAGAATCTGCGCTTCTTCGGCGGTCGATACGGCATCATGTCGGAGAAGACCTCGCCCGCGTGGCAGTTCACATTGCTCGATTCGGAGTTCCAGGGTCAGCGTGACGCCGCGATCCGCGAGCATGAGGTCGACCTAACTCTGGTCAACGTCGCGATCCGCGATACGCCGATCGGCATCGAGATCGACCGCGGCTATTCGGATTCATTCTGGGGCAAGGACGTCCGGTTCGAGAACGTGTCGCAGGCGGGCATCGTCGTTTCCGCCGAGAACAGCGTCTTCACGCAAATCGGCTTCGACAATGCGGTCGCCAGCAATACGCCGACTTTCGCGCGCTTCCGCGAAAGCGGCAAGACCGTCGCGGCGGCGGGGCCAACCTACCGGGTCGCCGACTTTTCCTACGGTCTGAAGCTGGCGGGCCTCGGTACGATCGGCGAATATGCGACCGACGTCTCGATCGCGCCGCTGTCTCGACTGCCCGCCCGACGCGCGCCGGCTATTCGGGCCACGCCGGCCGTGCACGAATGGGCGAACGTGCATGATTTGGGCGTCAAAGGTGACGATACCACCGACGATACCGCAGCCTTGCAGCGCGCGATCGACACCCACCGTGTGCTGTATCTTCCGGTCGGTCGCTACCGCGTCACCGACACGCTGAAGCTGCGGCCCGACAGCGTGCTGATCTCGCTACACCCGAGCCTCACGCATCTCTATCTCCCCGACGAGACGCCGGCCTATATGGGCGTCGGTGGCCCGAAGGCGCTGCTGGAGAGCGCGAAAGGCGGCAACGCGATCGTCTCCGGGTTGGGCTTATGGACCGGTGGCGTGAACCCGCGTGCGACCGCGCTTCTCTGGAAGGCGGGCGAGGCGTCGATGATCAATGACGTCAAGATCCAGGGCGGGGGCGGCACCGTGCTGACCAAGGGCAGCCCGATCGGGTTCGGCGATCCGCGTGCGCGCTTCGATGGCCAGCATCCGAGCATCTGGGTGACCGACGGCGGCGGCGGCACGTTCGCGGCGATCTGGTCGCCGAACACGCTGGCATCGGCGGGCTTCCACGTCTCGAACACCAAGACCCCCGGCCACGTCTACGAACTCTCCGCCGAACACCATTATCGCGCCGAGATCGTCCTCGACAACGTCGAGAACTGGGAATTCCTCGCGCCACAGACTGAGCAGGAAGTGCGCGACGGCGTCGACGCGATTTCCACCGAGATCCGCAATTCGCGCAACATCCTGTTCGCCAATTACCACAGCTACCGCGTCACACGGTCGATCAAGCCGATGGACGCCGCGGTAAAGCTCTACAACTCCGGCGATATCCGTTTCCGCAACGTCCACGTGAACGCCGAAAGCGGGCTCGCGAGCTGCGATGCGAAGGGCTGCGGCACATATCTACGCGCGAGCAAATTCCCGTTCGAGAACACGATCAAGGACATGACGCGCGGGCAGGAAGTGCGCGAACTCGAGTTCGCCAAGCTCGACGTGCCGGCAGCGTCGGCCACGGCAGTGCGAACTCCGATACCGGCAACGCCGGGCGTCGAGAAACTGGCCGACGGTTTCTATTCGATCGCCGGTGGCGCGGTCGATGCGCAGGGCAAGCTGTACTTCATCGATCGTCGCTTCCAGCGGATCCATGGCTGGTCGAAGACCGAAGGCCTGTCGATCGTCGCGGAAGCGCCGCTCGACGCGGTGAACCTCGCGGTCGCCAAGTCCGGCGATCTGCTGGTGCTGTCGTCGGCCGGACGAGACGGGACCGTCTACAGCATCGATCCGACCAAGCCGGCTGACGTTCGAGTCATCGCACCAACCCCAGCCAAGGCGCGACGCGGTGCGGCTACTGTGCTGCCCGTCAACGTCTGGGCGAATGGCGAGTTCGCCGACCGGATCGATCCGACGACGTACCAATATCCACCGCTCGCCGATTTCTTCACCAGCAAGATGGGCGAGGCGAAGGCGCAGGAATATGTCTCGCCCGACGGGTCGCTGGTGCTGCCGGCGTTCCGCGTGTGGAACCAGGGGCCGGACGATCATCAGGGCTGGCGCTGGTCCGATACGCTCGACTCCTATGGGTTCGTCACGGCGCCTCCCGGCGAGCGGGTGGTGCTGACCAACGGATCGGAGAATCGCACGTATAGCGGTCTGGTCGGCGACGACGGCCGGGTGACGGACCTCAAGGTCGTCGCACCGCGCGGCGGCGAGAGCGCGACGCGTGATACGGCTGGCAACCTGTACGTTGCCAATGGACAGGTGTTCGTCTACCGGCCGGACGGCTCGCTGTTACGCCGTATCGACGTCCCGGAACGTCCGCTGCAACTCGTCATCGGTGGCGCCGATCGTCGTACGCTGTTCATCCTGGCGCACCACGCACTCTACTCTATCGGACTGTAAGCGCGTTGGGCGATCGGTCAGATCGCCCGCTTGCGCCGAACCAGGCTGGCCGTCTGGATCAGCGTCGCCAGTGCGGTCAGTACGATGCCGAGCATGGCCACGCCGAACCAGCCGGCCGCGGCCCAGGCCTGCGTCGCGGCGGCGGACCCGACCGCGCCGCCCAGGAACATCCCGCCCATAAAGATCGTGTTCAGCCGCGCCCGCGCTTCGGGGCGCAGCGCGTAGACGATGTGCTGGTTGGAGACGAGCGCGCTCTGGACGGCGAAATCGAGCACGATGACACCGACGACCATGCCTGTGATCGACGTCCACACGCCGAACAGGATCCACGATACCAGCGTCAGCGCGGCGCCGAGCGCGATCACCATATGCGGTCCCTTTCGATCCGCGTACCGCCCGGCGATCGGTGCGGCGAAGATGCCGACTGCGCCGACGATGCCGAACAGGCCCGCGACGTCGGCGCCCAGCGCATAGCGCGGCTCCTGAAGTCTGAGCGCGAGGATCGTCCAGAACGCGGTGAACGCGGCGAAGATCAGCGACTGGGTGACGGTCGCCAGCCGCAATGCGCCGAACTCGCGCCATAGCCCGACGAGCGAGCGGAGAAGACCGCCATAGGACAGTGTAGCGGCTGGCTGGCTGCGGGGCAGCTTGATCGCCATCCAGAGGCCGACCGCGAGCGCCATCGGCACGCCGAGCCAGAACATCTCGCGCCAGCCGGCATGCGTGGCGACGAAGCCGGCGAGCGTCCGGCTCAGCAATATTCCGCACAAGAGGCCTGACATGACCGTGCCGACGGTCGCCCCCCGTCGGTCCGGCGCGGCGAGGTTGGCGGCCAGCGGGACGATCTGCTGCGCGACCGTGGAGGCGATGCCCACCAGAAGCGAGGCAGCCACGACGAGCCCCGCGGTGGGCGCGATCGCGGCGGCGACCAGCGCGGCAGCCAGGACGGCGAACTGGATCACGATCAGCCGTTTGCGCTCGATCAGGTCGCCGAGTGGCACGAGGAAGAACAGCCCCGCGGCATAGCCAAGCTGCGTCGCGGTGGGGATCAGCGTGGACAGTTTGCCCGGCAGATCCTTCTCGATCACGCCGAGCATCGGCTGGTTGTAATAGATGTTGGCAACCGCAACGCCGGCAGCGGCCGCCATCGCGAACGTCACGCTGCTGGTCAGGACATAGCCCGTCGTACGAGGTTCCGGGCGGTCTTGCGCAGTCGATGTCATGGTCAATTCCGGTGTACGGCGCTGCGCCTGACGGGCGCGCCATGCTTGCAGGTGAATGGGTCGAGCGTCGTTAGCGGGCGGCGACGCGCGCTCGGGTTAGATGGGCAGTTCGCCCGTAAGGTAAAGTGCGGACGGCAGGCCCGATGGCAGCGTAGGTTCGGGCGCGGTACGCGTTGCGGCGGTACGAAGCCACTCCGGGCCACCGTCGCGGTGCCGGGTCGAGCCATCCGACCGCGTCGGCACCTTGCCGTAGATCGGCGGCCCGTCGCGACCGGGCGATCCTGCACCGAACGACGCCGCGATGTTGCCGTAGGTCGACGGATCGCGCCCGTCGAGGCTGAGCCGGTCGTTCAGGTAACAGGCGGTCGCCCATGCCGTTTCGGGATCGGGCGTCAGGGCGATGATCCGCTTGGCCCAGTACATGCGCAGATTATTGTGCATCCAGCCGTCGACCAGGAACTGGCGCTGGCAAGCGTTCCAGGTCTCGTCCCTGGTGGTCCCGTTGAGCAGGTCGGCAAGTGTTTCCACTTCCGGACGCGGGTCAGAAGCGTGCGCTGCGAGCGTTTCGCGGGCCCATTCCGAGACGCGGTCGTAGCGCTCGGGCGAGGGAAGCGCGCGAGCCTGGTAGTGGAACCATTCGCGCCATGTCAGCAGTTCGTCGGCGAATTTGGTCTTGGCGGCGGCGGGCGCATCGGCGGCTTCGACGGTGGCCATGACTTCGCGTGGGCCGATCACGCCGAAATGCAGATAGGGCGAGAGCATGCTCGCACCGACCGGTTTGGTCGCATCGTTGCGGGTCGTCGCATAGGTCGGCAGCACAATGTCCATCAGCCGTTCGAGCTTGCTTAGCGCACCGTCGCGACCGGCCGGGAAGTCCGGACTGAGCGCAAGCGAATGATCGATCGCTGCGCTAGCGACCAGCCGGTCCAGGTCGGCGTCGCTGCATGATTCGAGACGATCGGACGTGAAGGGCAGGGGGCCGTCATACGCGGCGATGTCCGCCTGAAGGTCGTCGGTCGCCAGCCAATCCGCACGCACTGCCTCGTGCTTGCGCCGGAACGCGGTGGTCGAGCCGATGCCGTCGCCGAGCAGCGCGGGGGGTACCAGGCATGCGGCGTTGACCGCGAACATCGCGACTTCGGTGCGGGCGGCGACACGGTCCGACTGCCAGCGCGCGACAAAGGTCGGCTGGTCCTCGACGAACACCGCGGCGCTGTCGGCTGCCAGACGATAGACCAGACCCTTCTCGCGCGCGTCGTCGCGGTCGACATGCTGGACGCAGGCGAGGCCGCGCTGGCGACAGTCTCGCGCTAGATCGCGGCTTGCGCCGAGAATGAACCGGTGCAGGCGATCGGACGCGTAGGGGTAGTCTTCGCGCAGCCCGTGATAGACGAGGACCGGCAGCCCGAGATCGTTGCCGAGACGGATCGCCGCGTCGATCACCGGATTGTCGCGGGCACGCAACGCCTGCTGCAGCCAGCAAAGGACGTAGCGCCCCGTCGGACGTACTTCCGCCGCGTTCATCCGGCGGACGCGGGACGCCTCGGCCCAGGAGTCCAGCGATTCTACAGTCGAAGGTTGCGAGAGCGGCGTTACCATGATGGCCCAACACACGGGGCTGGCGCGACGATCCCTTCAGGGGCGGACGTATGCCAAAGCGTCGAGTGCCTCGGAGATCAATGCGGCGACGACCGTCTGGCCGAGCGCATCAGCCTCCGCCAGCGCATCCTCGAGATGCTCGCGAAGCCGTTGATCGGGATTGAGCATCCGTTGGGGCATGTCTGAGTTATATCGCCGCAAACGTTTGGCGATACAAGTCGGTCCCTCGACTAGTCGCAAAAATCTCACGACCTGCCCGCTTAACTCCGTGAGAACTGATGTTGGTAGTAAATATCAAGGGCAATGCCGCGACTCAAAGGTCTCGGTAGTAAAAGATTTCCGCTTCGTCTGCAGGGCGCAAGCCAACGATCTGCCCGGCTAATTGCCAATTGGTGCGTGTCAAAAGTCCGACAGCGGCGCTGTTATCGATACCGGTCGAGATGAAGACTCTGCCACTCAGGACAGATTTCAGTTCGGCTATCAACGATTGGGCGATCCCGTTGCGACGATAGTCCGGATCGACGACCAGTTTGTTCACATAGTCCTTGCCGATGCATCCGCCGGTCTGCCACGCGATATAGCCTGCGATGACGCCGTCCACTTCGGCTACCAGCATGCGGCGCTCGACGATCTCCGCGATCCGGTCTCCGGGGAAGGAATCGAACGTCATCAACCGGGAAAGGTCATACGGTTCGGCGGCTCGGATCGCGGTCATGGTCTTTCCCTGTTGCAACCGATCGCTGGTTCCAGGTCGGCGACTTGAAGGGCAGAACGGACGTTCCGGCTGGAAGTCTCACGAGTTGCTTTAGATTATAGAGATTCCTGGTACGTTCTCGCTTCGGGTAGCGGGCGTGCGCGAACGAGTTGCCTGGACCGTGTTCGCGCGGATAAGCTGGCGGAATGGAAAACACCGCACCGCAGCTTGACCTGTTCACCCGCCTCGAAATCGCGATCGAGGAGCGCAACGAGGCCGCCGAAGCCTTCGACGTCTTCAAGCAGGATGCCGTGATGGCACACGCTCCGGCTGCTGGAGCAGAGCCGGCCGTGACGAGCGAGGACGCCGCCGATGCCGCCGCGGGCGAGGTCGACGACTTCAACGCGGAGGTGAACGCGCTGTTGCAGGGCGCGACGGACGCGGAGCTTGCGGGCGCGTACGACCAGTCGGGCGGCGAGGTCGGCAACCCGGTGGCCGAGGCGCTGCTGGGAGAGATCAAGCGTCGCGAGGGTCGCGCCTGATCGTACGACGTCGCCGTTAGTCGCCACATTTTGTGATGCGGTGAGTCTTTAAGCCGCGTTGCAACGTAACTGTCACACCGCCGCGGTGTTGGCGCTCCCTTGCCGACCCTGGTGGTGCTCGTCGATCGAGCAGTAGAGGCGGTCGGCCTACCTTGTTTTCACAGCATGTTTTCTGGGTAGGCCGGCCGCTGCGCGCCATTCTTGGGGAGGGGCTTGAGGTTCGCCGGTGCACCGCGTGCGGCACTCCAGCCAGATCAACGTGATAGCCCTTTCCACCACTCGCCCAACCGCCTAAGCGGCACGTATCCCCGGGGGGCCGCTGATGTGCGGCTGAGAGGTGGGCAACAGCCCATGACCCGCTGAACCTGATCCGGCTTATACCGGCGTAGGGAGGGTCTGCGGCTGGCCCGTCGTCCCTCCGATTGGAGTGGACGTGACGTTTTTTAATGCTGGTTTTTTGTTGTGACGCGCCCGTTTATAGCGCGTGGCCGCCCTGCTTTCCGGGTAGCGCTGACCCTCTCGGCGAGCCTTGCCGCATCCTCTGCAAGCGCGCAGGTCGCGTCCGAGCCTGTCGAACCCGCTGAATTCCGGGTGGTCGGCAAGCAGGACCCGGCAGGCTTGCTGCCCGACCAGAAGGTGCCACGCGCGCAGAGTGCGATCTCGGCCGACTTCATCGTCAAGCAGGCGCCGACGCTCAACGCGTTTCAGTTGGTGACGCTGCTGCCCGGCGCGAACGTCGCATCGAGCGACCCGTACGGCCTGTCGACGAGTTCCAGCCTGACGCTGCGCGGTCTCGGCCAGGACGAGATCGGCGTGCTGATGGAAGGCGCGCCGCAGAACGACATCGGCTATTATTACGCCTACCCGTCGCAGTTCGCCGACCCGGAGAACCTCAAACGCATCTCGCTCGCCCAAGGGTCGGTCGATATCGACTCGCCGACGCTCGGCGGGGCAGGGGGGATGTTGTCGCTCGCACTCGACGATCCGAAGGCGCGTCCCGGCGCACTCGTCGACCTGTCGCTCGGGAGCTACGCGGCGCGGCGTGGGTTCTTCCGCGTCGATAGCGGGATGATCGGCAATACCGGGCTGAAGGCGTTCCTGTCCTATTCGAACACCCGAGCGGATAATTGGCGAGGTGCCGGCTACGATACGCGCCAGCATATCGACGCCAAGCTGCTCAACGAATGGGGCGCCGGCAACCGCGCCAGCCTCGCGCTGTCGTACAACGACGCGAACTCGTCGAGCTACCCGAGCCCGACGCTCGCCGAATGGACCGCACAAGGTCGCGGCTTCAACTACGACAAGCGCTATACGGCGGGGAGCACCAACTACTGGCGCCTGTACCGCGCGCCGTTCCGCAACCTCTACGCCTCCGCACCGGTGCACCTCGTGCTGAACGATCGGCTGGCGCTCGACACCACCACATACCTCCAGTTCGGTTACGGCAACTCGCCCTACGGCACGCAACTGACCACCGAAGGCAATTTCCTCGGTACTGAGGAACTGGCGCAGCCGATCGCGCTGCCCGGTGCGGTCGACGGCGTTGCGACCGTGCTCGGCAACTACACCGGCGACCAGATGCGGACCGGCAACGTCAGCAAGCTGACCTTCAAGACCGGTGCGCACACGCTCACGGCGGGGTTATGGTTCGACTACGGCACCGACCGCGTCACGCAGTCCTACACCTCGATCGACGCAGACGGGCAGCCGACCGATCGCTGGGGCTATCGCGCCAAGGCGATCCGCACCGCCGATGGCCGCCTGCTCGCCTATGAGAACCAGCGCACCGTCACCGTGACGAAGGGCTTCTTCCTCGCCGACAGCATCGCGCTGACGCCGCGGCTGACGATCGATGCCGGGTTCAAGGGCGTGAACGTGCTGCGTAACGGCCGCAATTACCTCCCCGGGCCGCAGGACAAGGTGCGCAACGACAGCTTCGCCGCGCTGCCGCGCGCCGCGATCCACTACCGGATCGACGATCGCCAGCAGCTGTTCGCCAACATCACCACCAACTTCCGCACGCCCAACGAGTTCACGCTCTATAACAGCTATTATGGTGGCGAAGTGGTCGTGCAGGGGACGAACGCGCTCAAGAACGAATATTCGGTGTCGCAGGAGATCGGCTATCGGTTCATCGGCGAACAGCTATCCGCTTCGGTGACGGGCTTCCACTACAAGTTCCGCAACCGCCAGCTCGCGACCGTGCTCGACCAGGGCGGCGCGCAGGTGAATGCCACCCTCAACGCTGGCGGCCAGACCTCGTACGGCGTCGATGCGGAGATCGACTACCGCCCGGTCGCGGGTGTCAGCCTGTATCTTTCCGGCGAATATCTGCGCGCACGGATCGACGACGACCTCCCGGTCGGCGCGGACTTCCTGCCGACCAGGGGCAAGCACGCGGTGTCCAGCCCGACCGTGCAGTTCGGCGCTGGCGGGATCTACGACGACGGCCGGTTCTTCGGCAGCGTCGCGTCGAAATATATCGGCCGGCAATATGCGAGCTTCATGAACGACGAACGCATCAAGGGCTATGCGACGCTCGACTTGTCGGTCGGCATGCACCTTGCCGACTGGCTCGACGGCAAGCGCACCGACCTGCGCGTCAACGCGATCAACGTCACCGATCCACACGTCCTGGCCGGCGTGCAGTCGGTCAGCACCAATGCGCAGGACACGATCGGCCGTAACGGCACGGTGATCGCCGGCTCGCCGCCCGCGTATTACATCGGCAGCGGCGCGGCGGTCATGGCGACGATCTCGCGGGCGTTCTGAGGTGGCGTCGCAGCTGAAGCATCTGGTCCACGGCATGGGTACGACGCTGGAGGCGCCGACCTGGCCCGCCATCGCTGCGGACGAGGCTGAGGCGGTGCTGGCGCATTTTCCGGCGGCAGGGCGGATGACCGGGCTGCACTGGCATTCCCCGCGACCGTTCTCCGCCGCGACTCTGGTGTACACGACGAACGGTGCGTTCCTGTTGAAGCGCCACCATCACCTTGTCCGCACGGTCGAAGGGCTGGCCGAGGAACACGCATTCATCGCGTACCTCGCTCGCGCGGGCGCGTCGGTGCCAGAAGTTATCACGACCGCAGATGGGGCAAGCGCGGTCGCGATCGGTCCATGGTCGTACGAGTTGCACCGTCAGGCGCCGGGCGAGGATTTGTACCGCGACCGGTTGTCATGGACGCCGTTCCTGTCGCTCGACCATGCCCATGCCGCCGGCGTGGCATTGGCGGAACTGCACGTCGCGGCGCGCGGGTTCGATGCGCCTGCGCGACGCCTACAACCCCTAGTCTCGAGTTTCACGATACTTCCTGCCGCCGATCCGCTGGCTGCGGCGAGCGCATATGTTGCCGTCCGCCCGGCGCTGACCGCATTCCTTTCCGCCCGGCCGTGGCAAGCGCAACTCGCGCGATTGTTCGAGCAGGCCGATAGCGACCTGTCGTCGCTTCTCGCGAAACAGACGCCGTTGTGGACGCACAACGACTGGCATCCTTCCAACCTTCTCTGGACTCGAGCGGGCGCGGTGCGGACCGTGTTCGACTTCGGGTTGGCGGATCGCACCAATGCCGTTCACGACATCGCGACGGCGATCGAGCGAACGGCGGTGCGCTGGCTGGATCTGGGGCAGGGGGCTGACGATGCGATCGCCGATCCCGAGACGGCGCTGGCGCTGATGGCGGGCTATGCCGAAGTCCTACCGCTGAGCCATGAGGAGATCGCCGCGATCGTGTCCTTGGTGCCGTTGGTCCATGTCGAATTCGCGCTGTCGGAGGCCGATTACTTCACCGCCGTCGTGGCGGACACCGCGTCCGCCGCCATGGCTTGGGATGATTATCTGATCGATCATGCGGCGTGGTTCTTCTCGCGTCCGGGCCAGGACTTCCTGCGGCGGATCGCGCAGTCATGACGCCGCTCGAGATCGTTGCGGTCGTCGTCAGTTTTGCCGGGATATGGCTGACCGCGAAGCGCAACATGCTGTGCTGGCCAATCAATTTCATCGCCTGTGCGCTCTACTTCAAGCTGTTCCTCGACGTGCGGTTGTACGCGGACATGGTGCTCCAGGCGCTGTTCGCGATCGCCATCGTCTATGGCTGGCAGGCTTGGGCGCGCGGCACGAACGATAGCGGCGATGTCGTCGTCGAGCCGTTGCGGTCATCGCGTGCGGTTGCGGGTCTCGGCGCGGGAGCGGTCGGGGCGTTCGTGATCGGCTGGTTCATGAGCCGTTACACCGACGCGGCATTGCCCTGGGCCGACGCAACGCTCAGCAGTTTCAGTCTGGTCGCGCAATATTGGGTCGCGCGACGTCATGCGGCGAACTGGCTGCTGTGGATCGCCGTGGACGTCCTGTATGTCGGGATGTTCGCGTATAAGGGGCTCATGCTCACGGCTGGCCTGTACGCGGCGATGGTCGTGCTGGCCGTGATCGGATATCGGCGCTGGCAGGCGCGCTCCACCGGCTAGCGCGCGAAACGGAGATTGGGCGTTGGCGGACAAAAAGGACTGGGACGGCGACGCGGTCCGCAAATGGCTGGACGCACGGGGGATTGCCGCACGCTCCGAGCAAGTTGTTGCCGAGCGTGGCGGCCGTGAATTGCAGGATGATTGCGACAAGGCGTCGGCCGAGGAAATGGTCTGTTCGCTGATGAGCCGCAAAGGCGTGGCGGATAGCCAGGCCGCGTTCGGCGCCGCACTTGCCGCGATACTGGACCGCGACGAATATATCTGGCGCGGTGTCTACAACGATACGCGCTTCGACCGGCACGTGCGGTCCTACGCTAGAAAGCTGGTCAAGATGGCGAAGACGAACACCGGGTTCGAGAACGTCGCACATTACCAATAGGCTTCGATAAGGCGGCCCGCTCGGTGGTGAGTGGGCCGCCTTAAGATATTAGCGATGGTCGAAGTCGAACCAGCCGCGCTTCGTGCCATCATTATTATAGGCCGGGCGGGCCGACGACGCGGCTACGGGACGCGTGTCAGGCGACACGAAGATCGAGCGATCCTCTACCGGCGCACGGGTCGTCGTCACCGGTACGACTGGCGCTACCGGCGTGGCCTTTACGAGGCGCGCATTCTCATGCTCGGCCTCAACCGCACGCTTTTCGGCGGCGGCGGCGCGGATGTCGGCATCCTTCTTGGCGACCGCGTGCGCGTCACGCTCGGCGTGATAGCGCGCCTTCCACTTCTTGCCACCGGGATGGCTCGCCAATCCGAACAGCCAGCCGGCGACGAAGATTAGCGCGAGCGCGGCGAATTGCGTAGGCGTGGAAAACAACGGCATCGAAAAACCCTCCTGTTACGGGGGCTCAACGATCCGTTGGCGTTGCGGTTGCTTACCCCTTGAGCAGCGCGTCGGAGATCGAGCAGGCGGCTGGGCCGAGAATGACGACGAACAGCACCGGCAGGATGAACAGGATCAGCGGCACGGTCATGATCGCGGGCAGACGTGCCGCTTTCTCCTCGGCACGCATCATGCGTTCGTTGCGAAATTCGCCCGACAATACGCGCAGTGCGGAGGCAAGCGGTGTGCCGTATTTCTCGGTCTGGATCATCGTCGTGACGACGCCCTTCACCGCGTCCAGCTTCACGCGCAACGCGAAGTTCTCGAACGCGCTGCGGCGGTCGGTCAGGAAGCCCAGCTCGATCGCGGTGAGGGTGAATTCCTCGCCCAGTTCGGGATAGGCGCGGCCGAGTTCGCGCGCGACGCGGTGGAACGCGGCATCAACGGTCAGGCCGGCCTCGGCGCAAATCACGAGCAGGTCGAGCGCGTCGGGAAGGCCCTTGCGGATCGCATCCGAGCGCTTCTTGATCTTGTTGTCGAGATACAGGTCCGGCGCCTTGTAGCTCAGGATGAAGCTCATCGCGACGAGCCCGTATTTCTTGAGCGGGCCCCAGGTCGCGAAGCCATCGGTGCCGTAGACCCAATAGAGCATCGCCCCGCCGATCACGATCGGCAGCACCAAGCGTCCGAAGATCACTGCGGGCGCCCATTCCTTCGAGCGGATGCCGGCCTGCATCAGCTTGACCTGGACCGCCTTGACCTGGCTGTCCTGCAGCACTTTCATCGACGAAAGAATGCCGCGCATCCGGTCCGCGGTGTCGTTGCGGGTGACCAGTTTCGCGCGGCGCTTGGTCGAGGCGGTGATGCCGGCCTTCAACTGCTCGCGACGATCGTTCAGCGCCTTGACGCGCTTGGCCATCGGATCGTGAACCGTCGTCACCGCATAGATCGCGATCATCACGGCGAACGCGGCGACACCCGACAGGATCGTCGCGACCCAGAGTACGTCGACCCCGAGCAGGGTAGGTCCGGCGGTCTCGCCCATCGTCAGTCCCTCAGATCTCGAAGTTGATCATCTTGGCCATGATGAAGGCGCCGATCGCCATCCACATCATGCCGCCCATGCCGATCGCCATCAGCCGTTCGTCGACGAAGAACCGTTGCATGTAGGTGCCGTTGATGAACCAGATCAGCGCGAACACGATGAACGGCAGCGCGCCGATGATGTATGCGGACGCCTTCGATTCCGACGACATCGCCTTGATCTTCAGCTTCATCTGGCCGCGCATGCGCAGCACGTTGGCAAGGTTGGCCAGCGTCTCCGCAAGGTTGCCGCCGGTCTCGCGCTGGATCGCGATGGTGATGACGAAGAACTGGAATTCGGGTGTGCCGAGCCGGTCCGCGGTCTCCTGGAGCGCGGCGTCCATCGTCCGGCCGATCTTCATCTTGTCGCTGACCGAGCGGAATTCCTCGCCGACCGGGCCGTCGAGTTCATGCCCGACGACGCCGATCGTCTCGCTGATCGGCAGGCCGGAGCGCAGCCCGCGGACCAGCAGTTCGATCGCGTCGGGAAACTTCGCGGTGAACTTGCCGACGCGGCGGTTGATCGTCTTGCCGACGACCAGATGCGGCAGGCCGATGCCGACGAACAGGCCGAACAGCAACGCGAGCAGGATCGGCATGCCCTTGAACAGCATGAGCGCCGCGACGACCAACGCGATCCCGGCGGTCGCCATGCCGTATTGGCCGACCGTCCAGTCCTTGCCCGTCATCGCGAGCCGCTTTGCGAGCTGCACCGGGTTGGGCAGGATACGACCGAACGCCAGATCCATCTTGGTATCGCGCGCATGCGAGATGCGCCGCATGTGCGCGTCCGCCACGGTGATCTCGTCGCCGTGCCGTTCGCGCAACGCCACGAGCCGGCGCGATTTTGCGCGGCCCGGCGAGGGCCCGGCGAATGCGAACACGATCATCCCCAGCACGATGCTCGCGCCGACCATCACGAGCAGGAGCGGCGCCATGCCGGTCATTGCGCGACGCTCGTCATGTGCGCATGACCATGCGCTGTCATTTCGCTTTTGCCGGCTTCAGCGTGCGCTTCGTCATCAGCCCGCGGAGTTCGCCGAACTTGCCCATCAGCGACCGGCCCCGGGACGCCTTGGCACCGTCGATGCCGCAGTCCGCGACCGCCGCGGCGAGCGCGCTGGCGAGCGCGACGATCGGCGCGATCGTCTTGCTGGTCTTGCCGACCTCGACGATCGGCTTGCCCAGCTTGGCCGACTGCGCCGCGAGCTTCTGGTCGAACGGAACGAGGTAATCGATCTTGCGCTCGATCGAGCCCTCGAAATCCTTGCGGCTGATCTCGAGCTGGCCGCCGGTGTGCACGCGGTTGGCGACTACGAACAGCTCGATCTGCGGCGCATTCGTCTTCAGCCACGACAGGATCCGGATCGTATCGCGCGCAGCCGCCAGCGTCAGGTCGGTGACGATCACCGCGAGCTTCACGTCGCTGATCAGGTGCGGGTGCTGGATCATCATCGCGCGCGGCAGATCGACGACGGTGCATTCGAACGCCGCGCGCATCTCCTCCTGCAGCTGGTAGAAGGCGGAGCCGTCGGTGACCACAGGCGTGCTGATCGGTGCCTCGGCGCTCAGCACCGACAGGTTTTCCGTCGCCTTGACCATCGCGCGTTCGATGAACAATCCGTCGATGCGGCTCGGATTCTCGATCGCGTCGGTCAGGCCGCGGCCGGGCTCGAGATCGAGGCTGAGCGCACCCGTGCCGAAATGCACGTCGAGGTCGAGCAGCGCGGTCGATCGCTTCTCCTTGTCGGCGAGCAGCCACGCGATCGAAGTCGCGATCGTCGATGCGCCGACGCCGCCGCGCGTGCCGATCACGCCGACCGAGCAATGCGGACGCTCCGGCGACAGGTCGACGGGCTTCGGTGCATTGAGCATCATCTGCGCATGGACGAACGCCTCGCGCAGCATGTCGGGATGGAGCGGCTTCAGCAGGTAATCCTGGATACCGCTCGCGACGAGGTCACGGTACAGGCGGACGTCGTTCACCTGGCCAGCGGCGATCACCACCGTGCCGGGCTCGCAGACTTCGGCGAGCGCGTGGATGTCGTTCAGCGGATCGCCCGACTCGGCGAGATCGACGAACAGGATCTGCGGTGATGCGGCAACCGACAGCGACTGGATCGCGTTGCGCAGTCCGCCCTTGTAGATCTTGTCGACCGACCAGCCGAGTTCGGTCGCGATCGGGCGCAATGCCGCCGCGGTCGTCTCGTCGCAGACATAGGCGGCAAAGGGATCGCGACTGGCGGCGCCAGCGGGCTTCCACGGAGCGTTCATCACTTGCCTCCCGGCGTGGCTGCAGCGAGCGAACCGGCACCGGTCGGCGCTTTCTTGCGGTACGTGTCGATCGCCTTGTACGAGGCGGCGGTATCGGTGGTCTCCGCGCCTTCCTTGCCGCGCACGAGGTCGGCAGGATTGGCGATCATCGCCGCGAGGTTGCTGTTGATCGCGCAGCCGAAGTTGGACGACGTGTTGGATTCGAACTCGTTGGTCGCGTTGCGCGACCAGTCCGGACAGTGCGGCACCTGCGCGCGCATCCGGCTGACCACCACCCGAATCGATCCTGGCGTGACCGAGGCCGGGGTGACCGGCGCGTCGTCGCTCAGCAACAGGCCATAGCTCGCGACCACCGCGGCGACGTCGCCGTGCGCGGCGGGGCCTTCGCCCGCGGGATCGTCGATGGCTACGCGGTCGCCATAGCCGAGCCGCATCGCGTTCATCCAGCCGGCAAGCCGTTGCTGTTCGCCCGGCGCCAGTGCGCCGCCCGACACGCCGAGATCGAGCGCGTAGTCGGAGCGGCTCACGACCGGTTGGTGGACCGATTCAAGCCCGCGATTCTCGGTACCCATGCACCCGCCGAGCAACAGCGCGGGGACGAGGGACGCTAACAGGATCGACTTGGTGATCATCGGAAATCCTTGATGCGGTGTTCGCGAGCGGCGGGGCAGGGGCCGGCTCAATTCGAGAAACCTGGCGCGGGCACGGCGCCCTTCTTGGTCTTGGCGCCATTCCCGTTGGCAGGGCGCGCGGCGATATCGTCCTCGCTGCGGCGGACATCGCTACGCGGCATCGGCATGACCGGGGCGGCGGCACCGATCGCCGGTGGAACATAGGAAGGCCGCGCGATCGTGGGCACCGGCCGCTTGCCGCCGCCGGTGGCGCTGAGCGTACCCAACAGTACGCGGTCGATATCAGTCGGTGCGCGCGCACCGTCGGTCGGCAGCGCGATGTCGCTGGCGTTGTTGACCGGCTTCACCAGATACGGCGTGATGACGATCACGAGTTCGGTCTCGTTGCGCTGGAAGGCGTTCGAGCGGAACAGCGCGCCGATGATCGGCAGGTTCGCCAGCCCCGGCGTCTTGTCGTAGCTGTTGTTGTTGTTGTTCGACAGCAGGCCGCTGATCATCATGCTCTGGCCCGAGCCGAGTTCCACGGTCGTCTCGGTACGACGAGTCGTGAGGCCGGGCACGCGCGTGCCGCTGAGCGTGATCGCGTTGGCGTAATCGAGCTGCGACACTTCGGGGCGTACCCGAAGCGAGATCCGACCATCCGACAAGACCGTGGGGGTGTAGGCGAGGCTGATGCCGTATTGCTTGTACTCAACCGAGATCGTGCCGAGCGCCTGCGCCAGCGGGATCGGTATCTCGCCGCCTGCCAGGAACGTGCCCGTTTCACCCGACAGAGCGGTCAGGTTCGGGTTGGCGAGCATCGTTACCTGACCCAGCGTTTCACCGAGATCGATCGCGCCGAGCAGGTCCATGCCGAGTAGGCGCCCCGCCAGGCCGACGGTTGAGCCGATCGCGGCCTTGGCAGGAAAGCCGAAAAGTGTGTTGCCGGGGAAGGCGCCATTGGCGTCGATGGGCGCATTGGGAGCATTGATAACGCCGGGCACGGTCGTGATGGTGCCCTGGCGACCCTGGGCGATGTTGAATAGGAAGTTACCCGAACTCCGGCTCGTCAGGTTCACACCAATATTCTTGACGAAGTTCCGCGTGACTTCGGCGACGCGTACCTGGAGATTTACCTGCAGAGGCGTCGCCGTCTTCAGTCGCGACAGGACCTTTGTCGAATCACCGACGAACGCCTGCACCAGCCGTTCGGCTTCGGCGGCATCCTCGGGTGCGGCGACCGTACCCGTGAGCAGGATCAACCCGTTCATCGGCGTCGCGACGACCTGTGCCTCGGGCATCGCGAGCCCAAGCATCTGCTGCACCGAATCGAGGTTGTTGCCGACGCGAATGGTCGAGGCGTAGACGACGCCGCCGCCCTTCGCAGTTGCCGAGATCGTCGTCTCGCCGGTCTTCTTGCCGAACACGTAGAGCTGCGTCGGCGAGCGGACCTGAACGTCGGCGATGGTGTCGTCGGCGACGAACAGGTCGCTCATCGGCCGCGCCAGCGTGACGAGACGTCCGCGACCGGTGTTGACCTGGACGACGGGCAGTCCCGAGGGGGTGGCCTGCGTACGAGCCTGAGCCCGCTGGGCATGCTGGGCGAGCGCGGGGACGGATGGTGCGGCGGTGGCCGCGGCAAGGGCGACCGCGAGCGGCCAACCCATCTGCCGTCCGACTGGGCGCGTCATGGCGATACGCATCTTAATTCTTCCCCCCGACCGGAACCATGGTCACCGCGTTGCCGCGGGCGACCCGTACGGCCGGGCCCTGCACCACGACCGGTGCCCCGCCACCGGACTGCGGCGCACTCATCATCTGCATAGGACGACCGTCTTCGCCGCTGGATGCCTTGCCGGGCACCGTGCTGCGCTGGTACCGCGAGACGTCGGCGCCGGTCTGATAGCTACCCGCGCCGGAGCTCGGCTGGCCGGCGACACGCACCAACATCGCCTTCTCCGCCTTCGGATCGGTACCGTCGGGTACCTTCACCGCGCCGGACGCGATCGCTTCCTCGAGTTCGGCCGAATTGTCGGCGATCGACCGAAGCGACAGCGACAGCGAGCCGAGCGTCTGCGCGAGCGCGACCTGTTCGGCCATCTTCGGCGTCGCCTCGATCGTCACGTTGGAGAACGTCTTGACCTCCGTCTTGCCGTCCGCACCGACCAGATTGTCGGTCCGCTGATCGGTCGCGAGCACGCGGATGTTGCGCATGATCGTTTCGGACACCTTCAATGGATCACCATCGCCACCGCCCCTGACCGCCTGGGTCAGCACGAGGTCGATTCGGTCGCCGGGAAACACGAACCCGGCGACCGCGGCCTGTGCCGAGACGGGGACGGTGACCGCGCGCATGCCGGGCCCGAGTGCCGCGGCGAGGAACCCTCGATCGCCGGGCTTCACCAGCGCGCCCTGCGTCACCGGCTGTCCGGCGGTGATGATGCTGCGCACCACCGTGCCCTGCAGCGATTTCAGGTCGGTCTTGTCGCGGAGGTAATAGGCGTTGTCGACCAGCTCCTTCGGCCAGGGCTGGAACTTCAGCGCCGTGGCGTCGAGTATCGTGCCGACCGGGAGCGAGCGGGTTGCGACCAGGACTTCGGGGCCGTCGATGACCGGCGCGGCGATTGCGGTCGCGCCAGCTTGCGGCGCCGAACTGCCGGCGATCAGCGTTCGGGCGAAGAAGGCCGTGACGGCTGCGACTATAAGCGCGCCGACCAGCAAAATGATCTTGCGTGTATCCATGACTAGATCGTGCCTTTCAGGCGCCGCGAATGTATTTCGACGTTAATCATCACTGAAACTGGTTAAGGAGTGGTTCGCGCAGCGCAAGAAGTCCGGCGATTGCTATTGCCACACCGTAGGGAACCTCGATCTGTCCGGCGTTCTTCTTGGCGCGATGCTCGATCATCATGACGAGCGTGACGAGGCCGCCGACGATCGACATCACCATCAGCATCGACAGGAACGCCGGGAACGGCAGCCACAGCGAGAGCGCGACGATCAGCTTAACGTCGCCGCCACCCATCATGCCGAAGTGGAAGGCTACCAGGAACAGCGCGAAGACGACGAGCGCGACGCCGATCTGCAGCGCCATGTCGGGCCATGGGTCGAGTCCGTTCGCATACCACCACAGCGGCGCCAGCAGAGCGACCGCCGCGGTCTTCCAGTTCGCGATCTCCCGCGTCCGCGCATCCTGGATACCCGCCGAGACCAGCAGGCCGCCGAGCACCAGAATCAAAATTGGAAGAGCAATGTTCCATCCCATCGGCTAGTCCCTAACGGACATGGCTTTCGAAAAAGTAACCGTGCTTGGAGGAATTTCGAATGATGCCACGGGTTTGCGCATGACGATCGATCCGGCAGCCGTGCGTCGGACGATTCCGGACAAGGCGCGCATCGGCTATTGGACCGCGCCCGACGGCTGGAAGCTGCGCCGATTCGACTGGCCGGCACAGTCACCGCGCGGGCGGATGCTGTTCCAGACGGGGCGCGGCGATATCTTCGAGAAGTATCTCGAGACGTTCGCGCATCTGCACGCATCGGGTTGGTCGGTGACGGCGTTCGACTGGCGCGGGCAGGGCGGGTCGGGGCGTTTGTCGAGCGATCCGCATGTCGGGCATGCGAACGACTACCGGGTGTTCGATGCCGACCTTGCGGCGTTCTGGTCGGATTGGAGCGCGGAGGACGCGGGCCACGGCCTGCCACGCGTTATACTCGGCCATTCGATGGGCGGGATGATGGTGATGCGCGCGCTTGCCGATCGGTCGACCCAGCCCGATGCGGCGATCCTGGTCGCGCCGATGATCGGGTTGAAGGGGCCGTTCGGCGCGGCCTTCAGCGCACGGATCGCGCGGTGGATCGCCGGCCGCGGCGACCCTGCGCGCGCGGCATGGCGCAGTAACGAGCGGCCGGGATCGGTCGCCTCGCGCCGGTCGCTGCTGACGCACGACGCCGATCGCTACAGCGACGAGGGATGGTGGCAGGCGGCGCATCCCGAACTCGTGCTGGGGCCACCGAGCTGGGCGTGGCTCGCACAGGGGTTCGCGGGCGCTGCGGCGCTGGCGAGCGATCCGCGGGTCGAGTCGATCGATACGCCCGTGCTGATGCTGATTGCGGAGGCCGACAAGCTGGTCGATCCGCGTGCGGCGCTCCGCCTTGCCGGGCGGTTGCGCAATGCGCAGGTCGTTCGCTTCGGGTCGGAGTCCGCGCATGAGATCCTGCGTGAGGCTGATGGCGTGCGAGATCGGGCGTTGTCGGCGATCGATTCGTTTCTGGATGCGTGCGCGGTCCGACGGTGACGAAAACCTACGATATCGCGATCGTCGGCTCGGGCATGGCGGGCGCTAGCCTGGCCGCGGCTATCGGGTTGCAGGCGCGTGTGCTCGTCCTGGAGGCGGAGGACGCGCCCGGTTATCACGCGACGGGGCGCTCGGCCGCCTTCTGGTCGGAAACGTACGGCGGGCCGGATATTCAGCCGCTGACGACGGCGTCCGGTCCGCTGTTGCGGGCAGGGGGCCATCTGGCGCCGCTCGGTTCGCTGCACGTCGGCCGCGCCGAGGACGAAGCGGCGATGGACGCGTTCCTTGCCGACTTCGCGGATAGCGACGTGCGGCTGGACCGAGTCGATCCTTCCGCTTTCGTGCCCGGCCTTCGCCCGGAATGGATGCTGGGCGTGCAGGAAGCGACCTGTGCCTATATCGACGTCGCCGCGCTCCACGCCGAAAGCATCGCCACCGCGCGCCGGGCGGGTGCGGTCTTCGTCACCGATGCCGCGTTTGCCGGAGCGACGCGCGCCGACGGGATCTGGACGATCGAGACGAAGGCAGGTGCGTTCCAGGCAAGGACGATCGTCAACGCGGCCGGGGCCTGGGCGGATACGATCGCAGCGCGGGCCGGCGTCCGCCCGCTAGGCTTGCAGGCCTATCGCCGGACGATGGTGCAACTGCGTACCGACCCCGGCGCACCCGAAGGGCTGCCGCATATCGCCGACATTGCCGGTCGCTTCTATTTCAAGCCCGAGCTCGGCGGTCGGTTGTGGCTCAGCCCGCACGACGAGACGCCGACGGCCCCGTGCGACGCCGCGCCTGAGGAGATCGACGTCGCGATCGCGATCGATCGGTTCGAGCAGGTCGTCGACTGGCGAGTCGCGGCGGTCGAGCGACGCTGGGCGGGCCTGCGCACGTTCGCGCCCGATCGCCTGCCGATCTATGGTTTCGACCGCGACGTGCCCGGCTTTTTCTGGTGCGCGGGGCAGGGCGGCTTCGGCATCCAGACCGCCCCTGCGGCGGCGCTGCTCGCCGCCAGCCTGCTGCTCGGCGTCAGTCCCGATCCCGCAGTCGCGGCGATCGACGCCGCACGCTATTCGCCCGCTCGGTTCTAGGTTTACTTGCGCCCGGCCGCCACCGCGGCATCGCTCGCCAGCTTGTCCGCGCGCTCGTTCTCCGGGTGGCCGGCATGGCCCTTGACCCACTGCCATTCGATCTTGTGCCGCGCCACCGCCGCCAGCAGCGCGTGCCACAGTTCCGCGTTCTTGACGGGCTTCTTGTCGGCGGTCTTCCAGCCGTTGCGCTGCCAGCCCTTCACCCACTTGGTGAGGCCATCCATCACGTATTTGCTGTCGGTATACAGCGTTACCGCGCACGGCCGGGTCAGCGCATTGAGCGCCTCGATCGCTGCGGTCATCTCCATCCGGTTGTTGGTCGTCGGCGTCTCGCCGCCCGACAATTCCTTCTCGTGCGCGCCCATGCGGATCACCGCGCCCCAGCCGCCGGGGCCCGGATTGCCCTTGCACGCGCCATCGGTGAAGATCTCGACCTTGGTGATGGAAACGGGAGCTTCGTCAGTCATGCAAACAGGTCGTCCTTGAGATACGTCTCGAGCCGCCGCCAATAGGCGAGTGGATCCTTGCGCGTCACCAGCGCATCGGCCGGCGTGTTGAGCCAGTCCCACGCGCGCGTCAGCAGGAACCGCAGGCATGCCCCCCGCGCCAGGATCGGCAGCGCGGCGCGCTCGGCGTCGGACAACGGAAAGCGGCTGGCATAGCCGTCGATCAGCGCCTTGCCGATCGCCGGGTCGTAATTCTCGCCATTGCCGTCGAACGCCCACGACGTGTGCATCACCGCCAGATCATAGGCGCGGACGTCGGTGCAGGCGAAATAGAAGTCGATCACCCCGGTCACGCGGTCGCCGAGCATCAGCACGTTGTCGGGAAACAGGTCCGAATGGATCGCCGCCATCGGCAGGTCGCGCGGCCATTCCGCCAGGACCGCCGTCAACGCTGCCTCGGTCCGGTCGAACAGCTCCGGTTCGATCGTGTCGATGTCGCGGCCGCAGCGCTCCAGGAACGGCCGCCACGTGTCCGCGCCGAGCGGGTTGGGGCGGACCTGGTCGAACCCGGCGAGGCTGTTGTGCATCTGCCCCATCGCCGCAGCCGCCGCAAACGCCTGCGCCGCGGTTGGATGCGATACCGAAACCCCGGTCAGGAACTCGATCAGGCATGCCGATCGTCCGGCGAGCTGCTGGATTGCCACGCCGTCACGATCGGGCAATGCGCGCGGTACGGGATTGCCGTCGGCCGCGAGATGATCGAGCATGTCGAGGAAGAACGGCAGGTCGTCGGTCGACGTCCGTTCCTCGTACAGCGTCAGGATGAAGCGGTCTGCGGTCGTCTCGACGAGGTAGTTGCTGTTCTGCACGCCCTCCGCAATGCCCTTGGCGGATAGGAGTTCGCCCCGATCGTAGCGCGCGAGGAACGCGCCCAGCGCCTCCGCCGACACCTGCGTATAGACCGCCATGCTAGGCGGCCGCCTCCAGTCCGCGTGGCAGCTTGAACGCGATCGTCTCGCGGTTCGTCTCGACCTCGCGCTCCGACACCGTGAAGCGCTCCGACAGCCGGTCGACCAGTTCGCGGACCAGCAATTCGGGCGCCGATGCGCCAGCCGTGATCCCCAGCGTGCCGACGCCGGCCAGGAAGTCCCAGTCGAGCTCGCTCGCGCGCTGGATCAGCATCGCTGGCGTCCCCTCGCGCTCGGCAACCTCGACCAGCCGCACCGAGTTGGACGAGTTCGGCGCACCGATCACCAGCACAGCATCGACGCTGTGCGCGATCGCCTTGACCGCGGTCTGGCGGTTCGACGTCGCGTAGCAGATGTCCTCGCCCCGTGGCGGCAGCATCTGCGGGAAGCGGCGCTGCAACGTCGCCACCACGGCGGCGGTATCGTCCACCGACAGAGTCGTCTGCGTCAGGAAGGCGAGGTTGGTGTGATCGATCGGCATGAACACCTCGGCGTCCTCGACCGTCTCGATCAGCGACATCGCGCCCGCCGGAACCTGTCCGAACGTGCCGATCACCTCGGGATGCCCGGCATGGCCGATGAACACGATATGCCGCCCCTGCGCGACCAGCCGCTCGGCCTGGCGGTGCACCTTCGACACCAATGGACAGGTCGCGTCGAGATATTCGAGCCCGCGATTCTGCGCGTCGAGCGGCACCGACTTCGGTACGCCATGCGCCGAGAACACGACGGGTGCGCCATCAGGCACCTCGTTCAGTTCCTCGACGAAGATCGCGCCCTGCGCCTTCAGCGTGTCGACGACGAACTTGTTGTGAACGATCTCGTGGCGGACATAGACCGGCGCCCCGTGTTTCTCGATCGCCAGTTCGACGATCCGGATCGCGCGGTCGACGCCTGCGCAAAAGCCTCGGGGTGCTGCGATCAACAGTTCGAGCGGCGGCTTGTCGATTGGGCTCATGATGCCACGCCTCTACGCGATTGCTTGCCTGGACGATAGCCGGTTCCTATGGTGCGCCGCGACAGGGGCCGCTTGCGACATGCGGTGGCCCTTTCGCTCGTTCGAGAAGGTAAGCGTCGCCGTGAAAGCCCCCATCCTAGCCGTTTCTGCGTGTGCGATCTTGTTGAGCGGGTGCGCCGGCAAGGGCGAAGTCGATGCGACTGGCGGCATTTCCGCAGTCCGCTCGGTCTGCCCGCCCGTGGCGATCCCGGCAGCGACCGGCGACATCACGCTGTTCGATCCGGTCACCAGCCGCGACCAGTCGGCGATCGACGTCGCCGGCTTCATGACCAACGTCCGATCGACCTGCGCGGATGCGACGGATCAGGTCGTGACCAACGTGACGTTCGACATCCGCGCTCGCCGTACGCGTACCGAGGCGGCGCGCGACGTGACGTTGCCGTATTTCATCACGGTCGTGCGCGGCGGCAGCGCGGTCGTCGCGAAGCGCATCGGCCGTGTGACGTTGCACTTCGCCGCCGGACAAGCGCTGGCATCGGCGTCGGCCACGACGACGGCAACGGTATCGCGCGCTGCGGCCACCTTGCCGGAAGACGTTCGGGAAAAGCTGACCCGCAAGCGCAAGGCAGGCGATCAGGACGCTGCGGTCGATCCGCTGAGCACGCCGGAAGTTCGCCAGGCCGTGCTGCGTGCGAGCTTCGAGGCGCTGGTCGGGTTCCAACTCACCGACGATCAGTTGAAGTATAACGCCACGCGCTAAATACGCCGCGCGGCTGTCGCCTACGGCATGCCAGAACGAAAGTACGGCCCCCTCTTCGCATGAAGAGGGGGCCGTAATCTTACTTGTCGCTGCGGACCAGTTCGGTCGCGGCGAGGTGTTCCGCCAGGAACCATACCTGCGGTTCGTGCGTGCGGATGATGTTGCTCACCAGTAGATCGTTGGTGCCGTCGTCGCCCGATTCGTCGGCAGCTTCGGCGCCTTCATGAGCCTGACGCAGGATGATCTCATGCGCTTCGAGCAGGCGCGCGAGCTGCGTCGGGACGTCTTCGCGACCCTTTGGCGGGCGGGGGATGGTCGTCATCTCCGCGACATCGTGCGACATCGCGATCGAGATACCGCCAAGCGCCATGATGCGTTCGGCGATGAGATCGACGAGTGCTGCCTGCTCTTCATAATGCTTGTCGAGCAGCAGATGCAGTTGGTAAAAAGTCGCGCCCGACATCTGCCAGTGATGCTTCTTGTACATGTCGCGGATCGTCATCGTGTCCGCGAGCACCTGGTTCAGCGTTGCAACGCTCTGGGCGCGGGCATTGTCTTCAAGTGCGATCGGGAGCTTCTTCAGCGTCCCATAAGGCTGGATCTCGCGATATTCGACCTTGTACTGTGGCTGTGCCTCGACCGAAACATCGGTGTCCGCCTTGATCAGCTTCGCGGGTTTCTTCGCCATTCGGAATTCCTGTCTGTTCGGGTGAACTCGACCGACATAACGCACGAGCGAACGTATCGATAGCAGATCAAATCCTCGTTCAGTGTGATCGCGACGACGCACCTGCTCTTGACTGGATGGCGTCGGCGAAGGAAGCGGGCGCGGTAAACGTGTTGGGAGTTGAGGATGACGGAAGCACCGCTGGTCGCAGGTATCGAACTTGGCGGCACCAAATGCATCTGCATTCTTGCGCGCGGCCCCGACCAGATCGAAGAAACCGTGCGGATTCCGACCACGCGCCCCGAAGAGACGCTGGCCGCGATCGAGGCAGTGCTGGACCGGTGGAGCGGGTTCGTGGCGATCGGTATCGCGAGCTTCGGGCCGGTCTCGATCGATCGCCATTCGGGGGATTACGGCCATATCACCTCGACGCCGAAGCCGGGCTGGGCCGGGACCGACATCGCGGGACGGCTGAGCCGACGTTACGGCGTGCCCACGGGCTTCCATAGCGACGTGGTCGGCGCGGCGCTGGCCGAAGCATTTTGGGGGGCGGCGAAGGGCCTGCCGGACATCGCCTATGTCACGGTCGGCACGGGCGTCGGCGCCGGCATGATCGCGGGCAACCGTCCGGTCGATGGCCTCACGCACTCCGAACTCGGCCATATCCGCCCCGCTCGATTCCAGGGTGACGACTGGATAGGCAATTGCCCGTTCCACGGCGCTTGCATCGAGGGACTGGTCGCGGGACCCGCCATCGCGGCACGGATCGGCTTTCCGGCGGACGAAGCGCCCGCCGAGCATCCGGTCTGGGATAACGTCGCCGATGCGCTCGGCCAGCTTTGCCATACGCTCGTGCTGACCGGTATCCCGCGGCGGATCGTGATGGGCGGCGGCGTGATGGGGGCATCGCATCTGTTCCCGCGGGTTCGAGCGGCGATGACGCGGAGCCTCGGCGGGTACATCACGCTGCCCGAGGTCGCGCTGGTCGATACGTTCATCGTGCCGCCTGCGTTAGGCAACAACGCCGGGCCGCTTGGCGCAATCGTGCTGGGCGCTCAAGCACTTGGACATAAGTTACAAACATCGTTCACAGCGTCTTAACTGCTTTAGGTTACTATCCTTCGTGACGATGAAGGCACTTGGCGTACCGCAAGGCACGGATGCGTTGGCCGGTGAAGGACGGTAATGATGCGCATTCTGATCGTGGACGACGAGCCAGCGATGCATGACAGCTACCGGCGCAGCTTCGCCGGTCAGCGATCGGAGAGCGGCGAAGCGCTCGGCGCGATGGCGGCGGACCTGTTTGGAGGGAACGCCGGCGATCTGCGCCGCGGGGATATCGCCGGCTTCGCGCTGACGCATGCGCATCAAGGGCTGGACGCGGTCGCGGACGTCGCGCGGGCGTTGGCGGAAGGCGGACCGTTCGCGGTCGCGTTCATCGATATCCGCATGCCGCCCGGTATCGACGGGCGCGAGACGGCGCAGCGGATCCGGGCGCTCGACCCGGAGATCAACCTCGTCATCGTCACCGGATTTTCCGATTTTTCGCCGATCGAAATCAGCAAGGTTGCCGGGCCCGCCGACAAGATCTTCTACATCGCCAAGCCGTTCGAGGTCGCCGAGGTGACACAGACCGCGACGGCGCTTGCGAAGCGGTGGGAAATCGATCGCGAGTTGAAGGCGGCCCGCGTCACGCTGGCCGCGCAGGTTGTTCAACTCGAAGAGCAAAGCGCCGAATTAGCCGCGAACGAGAGTCGCGCGGTGCATATGGCGACGCATGACTCGCTGACCGATGCGCCGAACCGGCTCGCGTTCCTGCGCGCGTTGGCCGAACGAACGCGCGCGGCGGGACTGTTCGCGACGGTGATGGTCGATCTGGATCGGTTCAAGCTGGTCAACGACACGCTTGGCCATCTGGCGGGCGACGCGCTGATCCGCGAAATCTGTGCGATCCTGCAGCGATCGGCGCCGGAGGGAGCATTGGTGGCCCGGCTCGGCGGGGATGAGTTCGGCATCCTGTTCGAGACGTCCGGCGAGGCGGCGGGCGTCATGGCGTGCGAGCGAGTCGTCGCGGCGTGCTCGGTCAGCCTGCAGGTGTTCGGCAATTCGGTGCAGGGCGGCGCGTCGGCGGGCGTGGTCGTCAGCGAGGGCGGGCAGGGCCGCGATCCAGTCGACGTCATGCGACGGTCCGACTTGGCGCTCAACGACGCCAAGCGCGGCGGTCGCGGCATCGTTCGCCTGTTCGACGAGAGCATGGACGAAGGCATTCGCTTTCGCCGACGGGTCGAGGGTGGGCTGAGCCAGGCGATTGCTAAGGGCGAGCTGAGCCTGGTCTATCAACCGATCGTGTCGCGCGACGCGGTCGAGGTCATCGGTTTCGAGGCGCTCATCCGCTGGAACACCGACGAATATGGCGCGATGAGCCCGAGCACGTTCATTCCGATCGCCGAGGAATCGAACCTGATTCACGAACTGGGCGACTGGGTGCTGGGCGAGGCGTTACACGTCCTGAAGCAATGGCCCGGTCAGTATGTCTCGGTCAATTTCTCGCCGCGCCAGTTTCGCCGTCACAATTTCGTCGGGCATATCATGGAAAGCGTCGAGCGCGCCGGGATCGAGCCTGCGCGGTTGCAGATCGAGATCACCGAGACCGCGATCTTCGACGATGCCGAACGGGCGGCGGAAACGCTCTACAAGCTGCGCCAGATGGGGTTCCGGATCGCACTCGACGATTTTGGGACGGGATATTCGAGCCTGTACAACATCCGCAAGTTCGCGCTCGATTGCCTGAAGATCGACCGCTCGTTCATCGATGGCATGGGCCGGGAGCGCGAAAGCGCGGCGATCGTG
The DNA here is from genome assembly GCF_049887795.1 of Sphingomonas sp. NFX23. Classification (NCBI taxonomy): domain Bacteria; kingdom Pseudomonadati; phylum Pseudomonadota; class Alphaproteobacteria; order Sphingomonadales; family Sphingomonadaceae; genus Sphingomonas; species Sphingomonas sp. NFX23. The sequence continues at coordinate 443,231 of NZ_JAGEKH010000003.1, read as the reverse complement.
CATTCGATCATCCATCTCGGTCGCGCGCTGGGGCTGGGCGTGATTGCCGAGGGGGTCGAGACCGACGCGCAGGTCCAGGCGCTCAAGCTGGCTGGAGCGAGCCATTTCCAGGGATATTTCTACTCGCGACCGGTTGCGGCGGATGTCGCACTCGAAATGGCAAACGCGCGCTATCTCGGCGGCGAAGACGATGTGGCGGGTGACGGACCGACGGCACCGCGGCAATTGGGCAACGGAATGCTGAACTAGTGCCGACTGTCGGGATGGGTCGCGTTCCGGCGACGCTGGGGCGGCAATTCGGCAAGATGCGGCGGCCTGCGTCGCTTGGTGCGAAACTCGTGCTGATCATGACGGGCGTGGCGCTGTGCGGGACGGTCGCGATCACGGTGTTGCTGGCGTTGATCATCACGCCGAGCTTTACCAAGCTCGAAGACGCGGCGATCGCCGGGCAGGTCGAACGAACGCGCGCGATGCTGTCCAAATACGCTGCCGGGGTCCAGGCGGAAGCACGAGACCGCCGCGATGCAACGAAGCTATCCGAGGCAAGGCTTGCGCCTGGTAGTCGCGCTATGCCTGCGACGCGATCACTTCCTGCCGATGGCGTTGCCGAGATCACAGCAAACGGGCGTCTTGCTCGCGCGAGTTGGAACGGACCGCCGGGTTCGACCTCGTCGCAACAATGGATTGATTTGCTCGATCGTACGGACTTCGCGCATGTGCTTGGTCGGCGTCGTTCGGCGCGGTTCTATGCGCGGCTGGGGAATAGTGTCGCAGCGGTAGGTGTCGCGCGAATGGGGGGGGCGAGCGGCGCGGATACCGGGCAAGGTTATATCGCGGTCGCACGCGTGATAACCGCCAAGCAAATATCCGAAGCTTTGGGTGTCGACGCGACGTTAGACGTCGGTTCCAGCAGTTCGGGGGTGGCGACCTATCGAGGGTCGAGAGCGGCAATTGCCGTGCCACTGATCGGCGCCGATGGACGCGCCGTGGCCACGGTTCGGTTTGCCGTGCCAAGTGATGCAACGCGGCTCGGCAGGCGCGTGCTGGTGTTTGCGATCGTGGGATCGATCGTGCTTCTGCTGTTCGTGCTCATCGTGCTGCGTCGCCTCATAGCGCAACTCGTGCTGCGTCCGTTGCTGCGCATCGAGAACCATATGCGCCGAGTTCGCGCGTCGGGATCCCTAACCCTGCTCGAGGAGGATGAACGGCGCGACGAGATCGGTTCGCTCGGGCGCAACTTCAACGCAATGTTGCAGCAATTGAAGGATCTGCGTGAACAGATCGGCGTGCAGTCGTTCGATCTCGGACGGAGCGAAAGTGCGGTGGCGGTGATGCACAACGTCCGCAACGCGCTGAACCCGATCAGCACGATCCTCAGCCGCGAGATCGCGCAGGTGCCGCCGATCGACCGCGCCATGCTCGACCGGGCGATCGAGGAACTTGCTCGTGGCGACGTTTCGGACGAACGCCGCGAGAAGCTGGCCGCGTTCGTCACCGCGGCGATCGACGCGGAAGCCGCCAATCGCGAATCCACGCGTCACGAACTCAGCATCGGCCGGGAGGCGATGGGGCATGTGCTGGAGATCATCGGCCAACAGCAGCAAGGCGCGCACGAACGTCCGGCGCTGGAGATATGCGACGTCACCACGATCATCGCGCGCAATGCGACGATCGTCCGCTATCTGGACGGCGCTTCGATCGCGTTCGGATTTCCCGCGGGACCTAATCTGGTCATGGCGAACCGGCTGATTCTTAGCCAGGTAATCGGCAACCTGTTTGCCAATGCGGCCGAATCGATCGTTGCGCGCGGGACCGGTAGCGGATCGATTGTTACCGCCATCGAACCGGGCGATGGCAACGTGACGATCGAGATTCGCGACGATGGCGAGGGGATCACGCCCGAGGTCGCGGCGACGCTGTTCCACCGCGGCTTCTCCACGCGTGCGCATAAGTCTGGCGGTCTGGGGCTGCACTGGTGCGCCAATTCGGTGAACGCGATGCAGGGTTCGCTGCGTCTGGAGAGCGAGGGGCCGGGGCAGGGCGCGGTTGCGATCCTGACGCTGCTGGCGCCCGATGCAGGGGTCGTCGAACTGGTTTGACCTACAACAGGCTTGGCTGCACTTCGTCGTCTTCGCCCATGATACCGGACAATGTCAGCCCGAGGAGGCGCACGCCGTCCGGCACGGGCAATTGCGCCATCAGCAGGTCGAGGCCTGCCGAGAGGAATGCGGCCTTGTCCGTGACCGGTGCCTGCGACGATCGTGCGCGCGTGATCGTGCGGAAGTCGGCGTGGCGCAGCTTAAGCGTGACCGTGCGACCGCGGGTGCCGTGCCGTTCGATCCGCACCCATGCCGCATCCGCCACCCGGTGCAGCGCCGCGCGCAGATCCTCCGCCGTCGTCAGGTTCGTCTCGAACGTCCGTTCCGCACCGACCGACTTGGCGGCCCGGTTGACGCGCACGGGCCGGTGATCGATGCCGCGTGCCGCGCCGTAGAGATAGTCCGCATAGCTGCCGAAATGCGCCTGCAGGAACGCGAGCGTCATGCCGTAGAGATCCGCGCCGGTGAGGATGCCGAGCCGCTCCATCTTCTGCGCGGTCACTGGTCCGACACCGTGGAAGCGCTTGACCGGCAGTGACTGGACGAACGCCGCGCCGCGCTTCGGCGTGATGATGCAGATGCCGTCGGGTTTGTTCTGGTCCGAGGCGAGCTTGGCGATGAACTTGTTGTAGCTGACACCGGCGGACGCGGTGAGGCCGGTATCAGCCTTGATCCGCGCACGGATTTCCTCCGCGATCGCGGCTGCTGTGCCGAGCCCGCGGATGTCCTCGGTCACGTCGAGATACGCTTCGTCGAGCGACAGCGGCTCAATCAGGTCGGTATAGTCGGCGAAGATCGCGCGGATCCGGTCCGAGACTTCGCGGTACACGTCGAACCGGGGGGGCACGAACACGAGGTCGGGACATTTTCGGATCGCGGTGACCGACGGCATCGCGCTGCGAACGCCGAACGCGCGCGCCTCGTAGCTCGCGGCCGCCACCACGCCCCGCGCACGCGATCCGCCGACTGCCACCGGCCGGCCCTTGAGCGAGGGATCGTCGCGCTGTTCGACCGACGCGTAGAAGGCGTCCATGTCGACATGGATCACCTTGCGCTGCGCCGGCGGCTGGGTAGGAGGAGCGGCCATCGTCATCCCAGATAGGGCGGCCGGGCGCGACGATACAGGGCATTCACGCAACCAAACCGCACGCCACGCATATCAGTCGGCAACGGACGAAGGGATACCGATGCAGGTTGGGACGGAGTGCTGGCGGATCGAACGCGCCGAACGGATGGCGGTGATCGTCGATGCGGCGGACTATTTCCGGACGGCGCGCGTCGCGATGCTGGGGGCCAAACGCCGCATCCTGCTGATCGGCTGGGACTTCGATGCGCGTATTTTGCTCGAGCCGGGCGTCGATCGGCCGGGCGAACCCAAGACGCTGGGCGCGTTCATGCACTGGCTGGTCGAGCGCGAACCCGAACTCGAGATCTTCGTGTTGCGCTGGGATACCGGGGCGATCAAGTCGCTGTTCCGCGGATCGACGCTGTTCACGATGATCAAGTGGATGCGACACAAGCGGATCCATACCAAGCTCGACGGGCATCACCCGACCGCGGCGTCGCATCACCAGAAGATCGTCATCATCGACGACGCGCTGGCGTTCTGCGGCGGGATCGACATGACCGGCGACCGCTGGGACACGCGCGATCACCACGACGGCGATCCGCACCGCGTCCAGCCATCGGGCAAGCCGTACAAGCCATGGCACGACGCGATCAGCGCGGTGCAAGGACCCGTCGCGCACGCGCTGGGCGAACTGTTCCGCCGGCGCTGGCGACTGGCGGGGGGCAAGCCGATGGCGGCGGGCGTGCCGGGCGGGACGTTCTGGCCCGAGGGGCTGGCGGTCGATTTCCGCAACGTCGACGTCGGCATCGCGCGGACCGAGCCGGAGATGTCGGACCAGGCGCCGGTGTCCGAGAGCGAGGCGCTGTTCCTGGGGCAGATCGCCCGCGCGAAGAAGCATCTGTATATCGAGAGCCAGTATTTCGCGTCGCGGAAAGTGGCGGAGGCGGTGGCACGGCGGCTCGACGAGGCGGACGGGCCGGAGATCGTCATCATCAACCCGACTGTGGCGCAGGGGTGGCTGGAGCCGCTGGCGATGGATACGGCGCGGGCGCGGTTGATGGAGGCGCTGCACCGGCGCGACACGCACCGGCGGCTGCGGATGTATCATCCGTACACCAAGGACGGCGCGCCGATCTATTGCCACGCAAAGATCCTTATCGCCGATGACGACGTGTTTCGGTTGGGGTCTTCGAACGTCAATAATCGGTCGCTGCGGCTCGATACGGAGTGCGACCTGGCGATCCGGGCTGTCGATGCGGCGACCGCGGAGGGGATTGCGGCGATCCGGGACGGGTTGATGGCGGAGCATCTCGGTGTCGCGGTTGAGGTGGTCAGTGCGATGATCGCCGAGACGGGCTCGTTGATCGAGACTATCGAGAGGTTGCGGCAGGAGCGGGTCGGCGTGAGCAAGACGCTGCGGTGTTACGAGGTGCCCGACCTGACTGCGGTCGAGGCTTGGTTGGCGGATAACGAGGTGCTGGATCCGGAGGGCCCTCAGGAGATGTTCGAGTCGCTCAGCCAGCGGGGGCTATTTCGGCGGTGGCGGCGTAACGCCTAGCGGGGCGCTGCGTTCGAAAAATAATCCGTCATCCTGACGAAAGTCAGGATCCAGAGCAATCGAGGACGGCCTTCTGTACCCTGGATCCTGACTTTCGTCAGGATGACGAAATTCGGCGGCTATCCCGAAAAATAGGAAAGGCCGCGGCACCCCCCGATGCCGCGGCCTTCGTGCTCCCGAAAACTGGGGAGTTACGCTACCTGGGATTCGAGCACTTCGTCGGGTTCGCGCAGCACGTAGCCGCGACCCCAGACGGTCTCGATGTAATTTTCGCCGTCGCAGGCGAGGCTGAGCTTTTTCCGCAGCTTGCAGATGAAGACGTCGATGATCTTCAGCTCGGGCTCGTCCATTCCGCCGTAGAGATGGTTGAGGAACATTTCCTTGGTCAAGGTCGTGCCCTTGCGGAGCGAGAGCAGCTCCAGCATCGCATATTCCTTGCCGGTCAGGTGAACGCGGCTGCCATTGACCTCGACCGTCTTCGCATCGAGATTGACCGCCAGCTTGCCGGTGCGGATGACCGACTGGCTGTGCCCCTTCGAACGACGGACGACGGCGTGGATGCGCGCGATCAGTTCCTCCCGGTGGAACGGCTTGGTGACATAGTCGTCGGCGCCGAAGCCGAAGCTGCGGACCTTCGAGTCCATCTCGTTGACGCCCGACAGGATCAGCACCGGCGTCGCGACACGGGCGACACGCAGGCGCTTGAGCACGTCGTATCCGTGCATGTCGGGCAGGTTCAGGTCGAGCAGGATGATGTCGTAATCATACAGCTTGCCCAGATCGAGGCCTTCTTCCCCGAGATCGGTGATGTAGACGTTGAACCCTTCGGTCGTCAGCATCAGCTCGATAGCCTTGGCCGTCGTCGGCTCGTCCTCGATCAGCAGCACTCGCATGCGTCGTCCCCTCTTCGCAAGACCGTCCGACACCCCATGCCAGCCGCTCGACTTCTATTCATTAACCACACAACATCTGAAGGCAAAAGGTTAATTTCGAACTAAGGTTGACGCGGCGAATCGATCGGATCACTGCCGAGCAGTTGAATTCTTTACAAATCTTCACTCGGAGGGCTCGGCGTCAGGTCGGGGCCGAGCAACGTCCGGTGAACCGTCTTCGGGATATCCTCGCCGAGAACCTCGCGCAGATACAGGCTGCGGACGAGCGTGAAGATGACCACCAGCAATGCGGCCGAGAAGAACAATCCGAACAGGCCGAAGATCGTACCGATACCGATGATCGCGAAAACCGTGATCGCGGGCGGGATAGAGATCACGCGGTTCTGCACGTACGGCGTGATGAAATTGGTCTGGACGAGCCGAACGACCGCATAGGTGACGAGCGTGCCGACGATCGACGAGGTCCCTTGCGTCGCGGCGAGTCCTAAAGCGGGGATCATCGCCGCGGTGGGGCCGATATACGGAATGAACTCGGACAATCCGGCGAGCAGGCCGAGCGCGGCAGCGCTGGGGACGTCCGAAAACCAGAGACCGATGCCGACCAGGATGCCCATCGTCGTCATCAGGATCAGCGACGAGCCGAGCCACAGCCGCAGCGTCGAGCCGACGTCGAACAGCGCATCCTCGACCGCGGCGCGCTTCGATCGCGGGATCAGCAGCAGGAAGCCGCGTTCGTACACCTTGGGATCGGCGGCGAAGAACAGCGCGCCGACCAGCAGCAACAGGCAGTTGAGGACGAGTTCGCCCGCGCCCGTCACGAGGCCGCCGACGTCCTGCGCGACCTTCGACCCGGCATTGGCCTGTTGCACGGCGTCGACGAGCTTCGCGCCGACCGCGCTTTGCGAGAGATACGCGGCGAGTTGGTCGAGCAGCGCCGGTGTCTGGGCGATCAGCACATTGACCTGGCTGCGGAACTGCACGCCGAACAACCAGACCAGGAACGCGATGACGCCGAGTACGGTGGCGATGCCGAGGCCTAGCGCCGGCTTGCGTGGAACGCGGAGATGGTCGCGGTAGAGATCGGCGATCGCGTGGATGACGATCGCGCCGAGCATCGACCCGAAGGCGAGGATGAGCAGGTCGCCGGCCTTGTAGAGCGCGGCGACGACCGCGACGATCACGATGGTCAGGATGACGCGGCGGATGAAGCGCGAATCGTCTGCATCGGGGGCCAGGCGGTTCATGCCGCGGCCCGCCGAAAAGCCGGAAGTTCACAAAGTGCACACGCTGGCGCGGTTTGTGCGGAGTGTGCACTTCCGGCTTTTGGAGCGGATCCGAGGCTGGCTTGATGGCGGTTTTGCGAGGAGGGCGGGGCGATCATCTTGCGACCGTGGCAGATCGTCGCAGCGTAGGACAGCCGTTCCAAGGACTTAAGGTACGTTCCGGAAACGGCGCTCGCTGATCCTCCCCCGCCAGGGGGAGGTGGCTGGCGCTTGCCAGACGGAGGGGGCGGTAAGCGACGACCGCCGTTCCGTGTCCTCCCCCTCCGTCACCTTCGGCGACACCTCCCCCTGGCGGGGGAGGATTGCAGTATAGCCGTCGTTCGAACTTAAAGTGCGAGGTCGGGGCTACGGTCTGGCTTTACGCGCATCGCCGCGGGGCGTGGGCTGGCTGCGACGCCGACCGTGGGCGAGGGGATCGCGAGTTGCAGCGTGTCCGCGGTCGAGGCCCAATGTTCGGCAAGGACGTCCGGGGTCTCGTTGAGCATCACGCCGTAGGTCGGCACGATCTCGCGGATCTTCGCCTGCCACCCGGCGGTGGCGAGGTGGTTCGGGAACACCTTCTTCAACAGGTTGAGCATGATCGACGGCGCGGTCGAGGCACCAGGCGAGGCGCCCAGCAGCGCGGCGATCGAGCCGTCCTTCGACGCGACGATCTCGGTGCCGAGGCGCAGCACGCCGCCCTTTTCCGGATCGCGCTTGATGATCTGGACGCGCTGGCCTGCCTGCCACAGGCGCCAGTCGGCGTCCTTCGCGCCCGGGAAATACTCGCGCAGTGCGTCCATCCGGTCGCTGTCCGACATGATGAGCTGGCCCGCGAGATATTCGACGAGGTCGAAATCGTCCCAGCCGACCGCGAGCATCGGCCGGAAATTGTCGAGCGTGACCGACGCCGGAAGATCGAAATACGAGCCTTCCTTGAGGAACTTGGTCGAGAAGGTCGCGAACGGGCCGAACAACAGCGCCTGCTTGCCGTCGAGGAAGCGCGTGTCGAGATGCGGCACGGACATCGGCGGCGAACCGACCGCCGCCTTGCCGTAGACCTTGGCGAGATGGCGGTGCGTGATTGCGGGCTTGTCCGCGACGAGGAACGAGCCGCCGACCGGGAATCCGGCATAGTCGTCGGCCTCGGGGATGCCCGACTTCTGAAGGATCGGCAGCGCGCCGCCGCCTGCGCCTGCGAACACGAAGCGTGCCTTGATCACCTGCTTCTCGTCGGTCTTCATGTCGCGCGCGGTGACGCGCCAGCGCGCCTTCTTGCCGCCGATCGTCTCGCGTTCGAGCGAGCGGACCTCATGCCCCGTGGTCAGCGTGAAATTGTCCTGCTTGGCGAGCGAGCCGATGTACTGGCGCGTGACTTCGCCCCAGTCGCAATCGGTGCCGAGCGGCGAGCGCGTCGCGGCGAGCTTCGTGCCGGGCGCGCGGCCCTCCATCATCACCGGCACCCACTGCGAAATCTGCTTCGGGTCGGTGGTGAATTCCATCCCCGAGAACAGCGGGCTCGCCTGGAGCGCGGCGTGGCGCTTTTGCAGGAAGGCGACGTTGGCATCGCCCCACACGAGATTCATGTGCGGCGTCGAATTGATGAACGAGCGCGGGTTGGCGAGGATGCCGGTATCGACCTGGTGGCTGAGGAACTGGCGCGTGACCTGGAACTGCTCGTTGATCTCGACCGCCTTGGCGATCTCGACCTTGCCGTCGGCCTTGTTGACCGGCGTGTAGTTCAGTTCGCACAGCGCGGAGTGGCCGGTGCCGGCGTTGTTCCAGCCGTTCGAGCTTTCGTCGGCGACCTTGTCGAGGCGTTCGACCATCTCGATCGTCCAGGTCGGCTCGAGTTCGCGCAGCAGGACGGCGAGCGTCGCGCTCATGATGCCGCCGCCGATCAGCAGGACGTCGACGGTGCGCTCGGTGGTCGCGGCGTCGGCGTGCGCGATCGGCAACGCGGCTGCACCGCCGGCGACGATCGCCGAGCCGAGCAGGTTGCGGCGGGTCACGCCGGTCTTGGTTTCTGGGGACATCGTGTCGTTAGCGTCTGGCCGCATGGTCATGCCTTTTCGTTTCGGCATGGTCCGCTGTCCCGACACAGGCCGAAGACGACGAGAATCCATGACCGGATTATCGGGTCAGCCACGCGGAAATTACGTAAATCGATACAAATACTACCGACTGAGCGCGGCCGCTGCTCAAAGTCCTCATCCCGGTATCGGGTGTCGTTGGGATCGCGCTGGGGTGCAAACTCGAGCGTTTATCCAGCCTCTTACATGGCATCCGGCCCGGTTTTGCGCAAGGTCGCCGCTTTACGCTTGCCCTGCGTTCGGATCCCGGAGGCGTGCGGCGAGGAAGTCTATGAGTGCTTCGACACGGGCCGGGCGGAGGGGACTTGGCGGGGTCAGGAGGTGGAGACCGATCTTCGCGGGCGCCCAGTCTTCGAGGATCGTGACGAGTGCGCCGGACGCGATATGCCGGTCGACGATGAAGTCGGGGAGGCGCGCGATTCCGAGGCCGGCGATCAGCGCGGGGACGATCGCCTCGCCGCTGTTGGCGGTGAGCTGGCCCTGCAGGCGGACCGAGACGTCCGCGCCGCCGGGGCCGTGGAAGCGCCACGGGCCGACGACGTTCGAATAGCCGACCAATTGGTGCTCGCCGAGTTGTGCCGGGTGCGTCGGGGTGCCATGCTTCGCGAGGTAGCTGGGGGCGGCGACGGTGTGCGCCTGGATGCTGCACAGGCGGCGCGCACGGAGCGAGCTGTCGGGAAGCTCGGCGATCCGCAGCGCGACGTCGAACCCTTCGGCGACGATGTCGACGCGCGCGTCGGAGAGGTGGAAATCGACCTCGATACCCGGGTGCACGACGAGGAACTCGGCGAGGATCGGCGCGACGTTGGTGACGCCGAAGCTCATCGGGGCGGCAAGGCGGACGCGGCCGGTATGCGCGCTGGCGGCGTCGTGTGCGGATTCCTCGGCGGCGCGGGCTTCGGCGAGGATCCGCGCGGCGTGCTCGGCGAGCGGCTTGCCGGCTTCGGTGAGCGCGAGGCGGCGCGAGGTGCGATGGAAGAGCGACTGGCCGAGATGCGCTTCGAGCCGGGTGATTGCCTTCGACACGGTCGCCTTGCTGAGCCCGACCGCGTCGGCGGCGGCGCTGAACGAGCGGTGCTCGACGACGCTGGCGAAGATCGCCCAGGCTTCGAGATCGGGCAGGCGCATGTGGGTCTCCAGATCTTCCCCCCTCCCTGGAAGGGAGGGGCTGGGGGTGGGTCGCTATCGAGGGAACGTCGCATTCGCCAAGCGGCCGACCCACCCCCAACCCCTCCCTTTCAGGGAGGGGGGTAAGTAGGGGATGTTAGCCACCGAAACGATCGGTTTCCAGCGTTTCTATTTACGGCGTAATCGCAGCGCTTATCTTGGGTTCAACCAGTGGAGACCTATCATGACGACCACGACCCTTTCCAAAGTTGAACGCCGCCCCTTCGACAGCCTCGGCCACGCCGATCATGGCTGGCTGAACGCACGCCATCATTTCTCGTTCGCGAGCTATTATGATCCGGCCCGGATGGGCTGGGGTGCGATCCGCGTGTGGAACGACGACCAGATCGCTGCGAACTCGGGCTTCCCGCCGCATCCGCATCAGGACATGGAGATCATCACCTATGTCCGCAGCGGTGCGATCACGCATCAGGACTCGCTCGGTAATAAAGGCCGCACCGAGGCTGGCGACGTGCAGGTGATGAGCGCGGGGACCGGCGTGCGGCATGCCGAGTATAACCTTGAGCCGGAGACGACGACGATCTTCCAGATCTGGATCGAGCCTTCGCGTAAGGGCGGCGCGCCGAGTTGGGGTGCCAAGCCGTTTCCGAAGGGCGAGCGTTCGGGCCAGTTCGTGACGCTGGCCAGCGGGTTCGAGGGTGACGGCGATGCGCTGCCGATCCGTGCGAATGCCCGCGTGCTGGCGGCGACTTTGAAGGCTGGCGATAGCGTCGATTATGCGGTCGGCGAGGGGCGCCATGTGTATCTGGTGCCAGCGACTGGTGCGATCACGATCGGCGACGAAGCCTTTGGAGCGCGCGACGGAGCGGCGTTGCTGGGCGGCCAGACGGTGACGATCACGGCTCAAGAGGACGCCGAGATCGTTCTGGTAGACTCGGAGTAAGCTTCTTTCCTCTCCCGCAAGCGGGAGGGGGCAGGGGGTGGGGTCGCGCTCACCTCCGCCGTGATCGTTATTGAAGATACGCACTTCGATCCGGCTCGTTTGATGAAACCGGGTGCCCACCCCCCAGCCCCCTCCCGCTTGCGGGAGGGGGAGCCTAAGAAGGAAATTACCATGACCAAAGTTCTCGTGCTCTATTACTCGTCCTACGGCCATATCGAGCAGATGGCGGATGCCGTCGCCGAGGGCGCGCGCGCCGGTGGGGCCGAGGTGGACATCCGCCGCGTCGCCGAAACCGCACCGCAGGCGGTGATCGAGGCCGCGCACTTCAAGACCGACACCGCGCACGCCGAGATCGAAGGCCCCGCCGCGCTCGAGCGGTATGATGCGATCATCGTCGGTGCGCCGACCCGGTTCGGCCGGATGCCCGCGCAGATGGCGCAGTTCTGGGACACGACCGGCGGCCAGTGGTTCTCGGGCGCGCTGATCGGCAAGGTCGGCGGTGCGTTCACCTCGACGGCCAGCCAGCATGGCGGTCAGGAAACGACGTTGTTCTCGATCATCACCAACCTGATCCATCACGGCATGACGATCGTCGGGCTCGACTATGGCTTCCAGGCGCAGATGGGTGTCGACGCGGTCAAGGGCGGCTCGCCCTACGGCGCGACGACGATCTCGGATGGCGACGGCAGCCGCATGCCGAGCAAGGACGAGCTTGATGGCGCGCGCTACCAGGGCAAGCGGATCGCCGAGACGGCGGCCAAGCTGAAGGGCTGATCCCCCGACGCTCCGGTGGTTGGGGGAGACGAAACTTACCCCGCGGTAAGGGCGTTTCCCCACCACCGGAGCATTTCGCTTCGCGTGCACCAGCTATGCGAGGATATGATCATGGGCTTGTTTTCCAAGGACATCGCGACGTTCGAAGACCTGTTCCTGCACCAGTTGCAGGACGTGTATTATGCCGAGCACCAGATCACCAAGGCACTGCCGAAGATGACCGACAAGGCGACCGCGCCGGGTCTGAAGGCCGGGTTCGAAACGCACCTGCGCGAGACCGAGGGACAGATCGTTCGGCTCGAGCGGATCTTCGAGCTGCTCGGCGAGAAGGCCAAGGCCGTGACCTGCCCGGCGATCGACGGGATCATCAAGGAAGCCAACGAAGTCGCGGGCGAGATCGCCGACAAGGCGGTGCTCGATGCGGCGCTGATCGCGTCGGCGCAGGCGGTCGAGCATTACGAGATCACGCGCTACGGCACGCTGATCGCGTGGGCGAACCAGCTTGGTCGCAGCGAGATCGCGGCGATCTTGAAGGAAACGCTCGACGAGGAATATGCGACCGACGACAAGCTGACCGCGATGGCGACGTCGAAGGTCAATCCGAAAGCCGAGGCGGTGACCGCCTGAGGTTTTCGCGACGTAACTAAGGAAACGGGCCGGCGATCTGACGATCGCCGGCCCGTTTTTCGTTCAGGCCTTCTTGCGCGCGCGCTTTGGTGCGGCGGCGGCTGCGACGTCCTCTTCCTCGTCCGGCGCGTCCTCACCGGCTTCGGTCAGTGCTTCGCCGAGTGCCTTCAGCTTGTCCTGCGACTTGTCGGCCTTGTCGGCGATCTTGGTCGTCGCGGTACCGAGGCGGTGAAGCAGCGCGTGGACGCGGTCCGCGTCGGGCGTGTCCTTCTCCAACTGCTTGCGCAGCGAGCCGAGATCGCGAAGGATGCCCTTGGCGCCGGAGACGTCGGTATCGGCCAGCGCGGCTTCCCAATCCTCGACCATGTCGGCACCCTTGGTGGGCTTGGTCGCGTCGAGCCCGCGATTGATCGCGTTCATCGTTCCTGCAAATTTAATGGCCATGTGATCTCTCTCCGCATGCCTTTGTGGCGACCGTCAACGCGACGTGGCGGCGGAAATGTCCCCTCGATCGTATCGACTTCGATCAGTATCCGGGCCCAAGTTAACGCAGGATATCGCGCCCCTGCGCCTGCCGGATCACGTCGGCCAGCGCGGCGTTCGGTACGCGGTCGGCGAGGTCCGGCGAGCAAGCGAGCAAACCGTTGGGGCAGTAGCGATCGTCGTCCCAGCCGGGGTGGTCCAGGATCGGGTAGAGGCACACGCCCTCGACCGGCACGCCGAGCGACTGGGCGATCTTCACCTCGCGCAGGATCATGCGGATCCAGGCGGGACGGGCGCTGCCTTCGATGCCGGTTTCGGCGATGAAGATCGGGCGGCCATAGCGGGCGTAGGCGTCGGCGAGGATCGTGTGGAGCGGGCGGCTGAGGGGGTGGTCGTAGGCTAGCGGGGGGCCGCCGTGGATCCACTGGTTGTTGTGGTAGAAATTGACGCCGACGATATCGAGCAACGCCGGTCGGCCGCCGATCTGCGGCCAGGCTTTGCCCACGATCATGTCCCAGGCCTGGTATTGCGCGAGGCGGTGGCCTTCGGCGGCGGGGGCGTCGTGCGGGCGGGCGGGGTCGGTGATGACGTTGATGACCGGGTCGGCGTGGACGAACCTTGCGGCGGGGTCGACCGCAAGGATCGCCTCCATCGCCGCAATCGACGCGCGGGCGAGTTGGACCTTGAGTTCGTAGCCGCGGCCTCGGGCGAACGGGTTGAGATAGGCTGCGTCGCCGCCGCCCCAGGCGAAGAACGAGATCTCGTTGACGGGGGCGTAGAAACGGGTTTCGCCGGGTGCGGCCGGGCCGATATGGCGCGCGGCGGCGGCGGCGAAGGCCGCGAACCGTGTGACGAAGGCGGGCGTCCAGATGTCGATGTCGTCGGGCCAGCCGTAATGGAGCAGGTCCCAGATGACTTCGGTGCCGATCGCTTTGGCAGCTTCCAGCTGGCGGTCGAGACTGGACCAGTCGTAGCGGCCGGGTTCGCGTTCGATCAGATGCCAGCGCAGGCCGTCGCGGACCGTCAGGATGCCGAGCTTGGCGAGTTCGCTGTAATCATGCGCGGCAAGGGTGTCGTGATGGCTGGCGGCGATGACGTCGACGCGCTTGCGGTCATGCGCGCGGCGGTGCGTGGAGGATTCGAAGCCGCCTTGCAGGAAGCTGCGGAAAAGTCCGGTCGGACGAGGTAAAGGTGACCGGTCGGACAGGACTTCGGCGAATAGGGATTCCCAGCGGGGGACGACCGCGGCGACAACGTACTCGCTGTCGACCTTAGCGCGGAGGGCGATGCCGAGGCGGGTTCGGAGTGCCGGGTCTTCGATGAGTTTCGTGATGGCGGTAGCGACCGCGGACGGGTCTTCGTGGGGCACGAACAGGCCGCTGATCCCGTCGACGATCTGTTGTTCGGAGCCGTTGTCTCGGGTCGCTATGACGGGGAGGCGTGCGGCGCCGGCTTCGGCGATGACGTGCGGCATGCCTTCACCGCGGGAGAGCCAGACGAAGATGTCGAGCGCGGCGAGCAGGTCGGGCACGTCGTCGCGGTCGCCGAGGAAGGTCAGGGCGGTGTCGAGGCCGAGGACGTGCGCGCGGTTGCGGAGGGCGACGGCGTATTCGGGAATGAAGGCGTCCGGTCCGCCGATCACGACGAAACGCGCGCGGGGGTGGCGGGCGTGGATGAGCGCGGCGGCTTCGATGAAGTCTTCGACGCGCTTCTTCGGGTCGAGCCGGCCTAGCCAGCCGATCAGCGGTATGTCGTCGGCGATGCCGAGTGCCGCGCGGACGGGGACTCGCCGGGTGGGATCGAAGGCGCGCGTGTCGACCATCGACGGGATCTCGATCGCGTGGTGTTCGCGGCCGGGCATGCGGCTGGCGGCGGCGTCGCGGATCGAGGCGCAGACGCCGACATAGCGTGCGGTGAAATGCTTGGGGCCGGCGAGCGCTTCGGAGACGAGGCCGCCATGCTCGATCAATGGCGGGCGGAGGTGCATGCGTTCGAGCGCGGGATAGATGTCCGCGACGTTCTGGCATGAGACGACGACGTCGTAAGCAGGCAGCTTGCTGGCGAGGTAGGCGACGGTCTCGTCGAAACCTAGCGCATAAGGGGTGCGGTCGACGGGGACGCCGATCGCTTCCAGTTGCGCGTGAGTCTGCTCGGGCATGCCGTCTTTTCGGAAGCAGGCGACGACCTCGATCCGGTAGCGGGTCGGGTCGAGCGCCTGGGCGAGCAGACGCACTTCCGTCTCCTCGCCGCCGACGACGAGCCAGGCGAAGACGAACAGGATGCGGATCGGGCGGGCGTCGGCAGTGAGTGCGGTGCTCAATCGCCGACCTTGAAGACGATCTGGAGGAATTCGGGTCGCTCGCCGACCAGCTTTGCGATGAACTTGGGGGCGTCGTCATAGGGCACGACGTGCGTGATGAGTTGCGCGCGGATCTCGGGGCCGCGGGCGAGAAGGAGCTTCACCGTCTCATTCGCGAGGCGGCGACGGTCCCATTGGAAGCCTAGCCCGCGGGGGACGCGGTTGATCTGGGCGCAGCGGAGGTTGAGGCCGTTGTGGTGGAATTCCTCGCCGAGCCGGAGCCGGTCGGCGCCGCCCTGGTAGAAGGCGAGATCGATTACCGTGCCTTGTGGTCTCAGCGCGCGCATCGCGGCGTGCAGGCTGGCGGCGTCGGCGCGGGTCTGGAACACGACGTCCGCGCCGCGATCGTCGCCGCCGTGGAGCCAGCGTGCCTTGGCGTACGCCCAGGCCTGGTCCTCGGTCATCGCGGTGATACCGAGGCATTCGGCGCGCAGGCGGCGGAAGGGGGAGGGGTCTGCGATCACGACTTCGCTTGCCCCGGCAGCTTGTGCGAACAGGGCGGTCAGCATGCCGACTATGCCTGCGCCGATCACCAAAGCGGGACGGCCGCGGATGCCGTCGCCGAGGTTGACGACGTTGGGGCCGAGCAGTTCGACGTCTGCGTGAAGAATGCCGTTGGCGGCGATCGGACCCATCTGCCCGATATAAATGCCGAGGATCGGATCGAGCTCGGGTGGGAGCTTGGTCAGCAGGTCGTTGAACGGGTCCGCGGTGTGGCCGGTCTTGTGGCCGAAAACGGTGCCGACGACGTCGCCGTTGGCGAAATCGCCGACCCGGCTGTCGCTGACGCGCGCGCATTCCATGTAGCCGAGGAACGGCACCGGATAGTGCGCGCTCGGTTCGCCGGGGACGAACACGCCGCGGCCAGCATCCCAGCGGGAGTGGAGATACGGATTGCTGTTCTTGACGAAGGTGAGTTCGGTGCCGGCGGAGAACCCGGTGTAGAGCAGGTCGAGGCGGACTTGGCCGTCGCCTGGGGGTGCTTCGTCATAGCCGAAGAAATAGGCCTGGCCGGGACGTTCGACGCCGAGCGAACGGACGTGGCGCCACTCAGACATGCGCGACCTCCCGTTCGCGGACGTCGATCGCGCGGCCTTCGACGGCGGAGCGTTCGATCGCCAGCGCCAGGCGGAGCGTTTCGAGCGCGGCGGGGTAGGGGCAGCGGATGCGGTTTTCGCCCCCGCGGACCGCGTCGATGAAGTCGCGATCCTCGAGCACGACCGGATCGCTGCCGGTGCCGCGGACCGGGCGGCCGCGGCCGATGTCGATCATCACGTCGCGGTCGGTGAGTTCGATCGCGAGGCCTTCGCCGAACAGATGCAGGCCGACGCGGTGGTTCCAGTTGAGCAGGCAGGTCGAGGCGAAATTGGCGATCGCGCCGCTGGCGAAGGTGAGCATCGCGGTGCTGGTGGTCGCGACGTCGAGGCCGGGGAAGGCGGCGCGGTCGATGTGGCCCGACTGGCCGTAGACGCGGACGACGTCGCCGACGAGATAGCGCGCGAGATCGACGAGATGCGTCGTCTGTTCGAGCATCTGGCCGCCCGATGCGTCCTTCTTCCACCACCAGCGCGGGGGCGGCGTGGAGTCGAGCCAATAGCCGGATAGCAGGCGTGCGGGGGTCGCTGAGAGCAGCGCCTTCACCTCGTCCACGGTGTCGAGATAGCGCCAGTGGTAGCCGACCGCTGTGACGAGGCCGAGCCGGTCGACTGCCGCTGCGACATCCTCCGCGGTGCCGAGATCGAGCGCGACGGGCTTCTCGACGAAGAACGGCAGCGTGTGCTCGATCGCGAGGCGCTCGGGTTCGCCGTGCGCGAACGGGGGCACGCAGATGTAGAGCGCGTCGAGTTCGACCGCGGCCAGCATCGCGGCGGCATCGTTGAACGCCCGCGCGCCGAAGCGGGCGGCGGCGTCGGTCGCGCGCGCCATGTCGACGTCGGCGACCGCGACGATCGCGACGTCGTCGAACTGCTCCAGCACGCCGAAATGGCGATTGGCGATCCCGCCTGCGCCGATGAACCCGATCCGTGTCCGCTCCACGCCGTCTCCCTTTGGTTGTCTATCTGTCTGGTCTTGCACGGCGGCGTAGACCGCGCGCGTGTCGGCGATCATGCGATCGGCCGAGAATAGGTCCTGCTGGCGTTCGATCGCGGCGCTGGCCATCGTTTTCAGGCTGTCGCGGTCAGCGAGCAGCGTGACGACGGCATCGGCGAAACTGGCCGGGTCTGCGGCGGTGAGGCGACCGGTGACGCCGTCCTCGATCGCTTCGGCATTGCCGGGTGCGACGGTGGCAACGACGGGGAGGCCGGCGGCCATCGCTTCGAGCGCGACCAGCGGCAGGCCTTCGAACGCGGAGGGGAGGACGAGCAGGTCGGCGAGCGTCATGAGGTCGGCGACGTCGCTGCGGGCGCCGAGCATGCGGACGGTGCCGGCCAAGCCCTTCGCGGCGATGGCGCGTGCGGTCTGGGTGAGGAGGGGACCTTCGCCTGCTAGCAGCACGATCACGTCCGGGTGCGCGGCGCGGATCGCGGGCAGCGCGTCGAGCAAGAGAGCGTGGCCTTTTTGCTTGGCGAAGCGTGCGACCATCAGGAGGACGGGGGCATTGCCGACGCCCCATTCGCTGCGGAGGGCTTCGCGAGAGCGCGAGGGTTTGTGCGCGCCGACGCCGTTGTGGATCGTCGCGACCAGTGCCGGATCGACGCCGGCTGCGCGGTGGCTGTCGCCGACTGCGTCCGAGACGCAGATCAGGCGCGCGAGTGCGGCCGAGGTTTCGCGGTGCTCGTCGCGCTGCGCGAAGTCGGTCAGGAGGTAGGGGAGGTGTTCCGTGCGGATCACGGGGACGCCGGCAGCGTGCGCGGCGCGGACTGCGGGGTGGCCTTCCCATCCTATGCCGGCGTGGACGTGGACGATGTCGGGCGCGGCGCGGTCGAGCCAGCGCGCGAGGTTTGCATCGTCGTCGAGCGCTTTCACCGCATAACCCCTGGCGGCTGCGTGTTCGAGCAGGCCGGTGCCGGGGCGCGCGGCGACGACGATCTCGTCTCCGCCCAGTCCTTCGGCGAGCGTCATCATGTGTGCGCCGACGCCGGACGGGGCGAGGCTGTCGGTCAACAGGCAGATGCGGGTCATTCGGCGGCCATAACGGGGGTCTCGAGAACGGCCGACTTTGCGACCATGCGGCGATACGTCGCGAGCGCCTGCCCGACGACTTGGTCCATATTGTAGTAGCGATACGTCGCGAGCCGACCGACGAAGGTCACGCCTTCCTCCGCGTCGGCGAGTGCCTCGTAGCGTTTGAACAGCGCGTGATTTTCGGGGCGCGGGATCGGGTAATACGGGTCGCCCTCCGCGCTGGGGAATTCGTAGCTGATGCTGGTTTTCGCGTGCAGTTGGCCGGTCAGGTGCTTGTACTCGGTGATGCGCGTCTGGAGCACGGCTTCGTCGGGATAGTTGACGACCGCGACCGGCTGGAACTGCGCGACGTCGTGCGTCTCGTGGCGGAACTGGAGGCTGCGATAGGGGAGCTTGCCGAAGCGGAAGTCGAAATATTCGTCGATCGGGCCGGTGAAGACGATGTGGTCGACGTCGATGCGGTCGATCACGTCGCGATATTCGACGCCAAGATCGAGCGTGATGCCGGGGTGATCGAGCATCGCCTCGAACATCCGGGTATAACCGTTGGCGGGCATCGCCTGGAATTTATCGGTGAAATAGCGGTCGTCGGTCGAGGTGCGGGTCGGCACGCGCGCGGTGACGGCGCGATCGAGTTCGGACGGGTCGAGGCCCCATTGCTTCCGCGTGTAGCCGCGGAAGAACGTCTCGTAGAGATCGCGACCGACTGCGGCGACGACGACGTCTTCGGAGGTGCGGATGTCCTCGACCGATTCCGCGCGGCTGGCGAGGAAGGCGGCGGCTTCTGCGTCGTCCTTGAGCGACAGGCCGTAGAGTGCGTTGAGCGTCGTGCGGTTGATCGGCATCGGCACGAGCTTGTCGTCGACGCTGGCGAGGACGCGATGTTCGTACGGTCGCCAGTCGGTGAAGCGCGAGAGATAGTCGAACACGTCGTTGGAATTGGTGTGGAAGATGTGCGGGCCGTAGCGGTGGATCAGCACGCCCGCCGCGTCGTGTTCGTCATACGCGTTTCCGCCGATGTGCGGGCGGCGGTCGACGACGAGGACGCGCTGGCCGCTGTCGCTGGCCAGGCGTTCGGCGAGGACCGCGCCGGCGAACCCTGCGCCGACGATCAGCGTGTCGTAGCGTTCGCGCTTCGGGGCGGGAGTGTATTTTTTACCGTTTAAGATGCGGTCGATCTCGGTGGCCATGGCGGTTTGCGTGCGGTCCCAGGATTGCGTGGCGAGCAGGCGGTCGGCTTCGTCACGCCATGCGCCTTCGCGGGGGAGGGCGAGCGCGGCCTTGCACGCTGAGACGAACGCGGGCGCGTCGGCGGCGATCGAGACGGCCGCTGCGTCGCCGTAGTGGCGGATCACGTCGACGATCGGCGTCGAGACGACGGGCAGGCCGCCGGCGAGATATTCGGGGGTCTTGGTCGGGCTGATGAAGCGCGTCGCGGCGTTGATCGCGAACGGCATGAGCGCGACGTCCCAGCCGGAGAGATAGGCGGGGAGTTCGTTGTAGCCACGTCCGCCGAGCCAGTGGATATTGGCGCGGCGTGGCAGGTGCGCGGGGTCGATCTTCACGACCGGGCCGATCATCACGAACGACCAGTCGGGGCGCTGCGCGGCGACCGCGTCGAGCAATGCAAGGTCGATGCGTTCGTCGATGACGCCGAAGAAACCGAGCTTCGGACCGGGGATGTGGCTCTGGTCTTCGGGTTCGCTGTTGCCGGTCAGCGCTTGTGCAAAATGCGCCACGTCGACCGCCGAGGGGAAGGCGTGGACGTCGCAGTGACGGCCGCGCTTGGCTTCGTAGAGGCTGTAGCCGCCGGTAAAGACGAGGTCGGCGCGCGCGAGCAGCCTCCCTTCGCGGTCGAGCAACGCGGGGTCGGCGAAGCGGAACGCAGACAGTTCGTCCATGCAATCGTAGACGACCGCGGCGGCGTCGAGATGCTCGGCGAACGGGAGCATCATCGGCGTGTAGAACCATAGCAAAGGCTTGGCCCGAATGCTCGTCGCGACAAGCATATCGAGCAGTTGCCGCAAGCCCGCCTCGACCTGCTCGGCATTCCACCAATGCGGCAGCCGCGGGCGCAGTGCGATCACGTTGTCGGCGGGAAACGGGTGATGTTCGAGGAACGGCAGCGGATGGTCGCAGGGGATGTGTTCTTCCCAGACGAACACGCTCTGGGTTTGCGCGAACCGCTTCATCAGATGCTGCGGGCGCTGCGTGACGAAATCCCAGCGGAGATGCGAGAAGCAGATCAGCGGCGGCGGGGCGGCATCGTCGGACTTCGAGGGCGTGAGAATAGGTCCGATACCGTGCACGCTCTTCCAATCCGCAAATCCGCGGTTATCCGCGTTGTCGATAGAACCTAAGCCCACACCTCAAACCTGACTATGTAAATGTCATTGCTTTGCATCATGTATTTGCTGGATAATTGCCCTCAAACGCACGATGCTATGCTGCCACGTCCAACGTTCCAACACGGCCTGGCGGGGCCGATATTCTTCGTAGGTTTCGCGCATTGTAAGAATTGCATCGGCAAACCCGTTCGTCGAAGCCGTCATGCCGGTGTCGGGCCGAATGAACTGCAATCCGCAGCGTAATTCGGCGTTGGCGAGTACGGGCAGGCCGGCGAGCATGTATTCGGTGAGGATCGCCGGCGCGCCGTCGTCGATGCCGCAGACGACGCCGAACCTGGCGCGGTTCATCAGGCGGTTGACCTCGTCGATAGGCACGCCCGGCGGTCCGACGAATTCGATCGAGAGGTTCTGGTCGCGTGCGCGTTGGCGGAGTGCGTCGGCATCCTCGCCATAGCCGAAGACGCAAAGTGCACGCACGTCGCGCGGCAGTTGTGCGAGTGCGTTGAACAGGATGTCGTGGCGCTTATACGGTTGCGCGGCGGCGACGTAGATCAGGTCGACGTCCTTGGGTTTGCCGAGTGGACGGAACTGGTCGATCGCGGCGAATTCGGGACCGACCGGCAGGATCGCAGTGCGCATGCCGGGGTGGCGGGCCTCGACTTCGTCCGACTGCCACTGCGCGCCGGTGATGACGAGATCGAAATGTTCGCTGACTTCGGGCGGCACGCGCAACGAGGGCGCGTCGATCGAATTGTAGAGGATGATGCTGTTCGCACAGAGCGCGAGGAGTTCGGGCGCGACGCCGAGACCCAGCACGACGAGGATGTGCGGTGCGCCGAAGGTCCGCACGAAATCGATCATCTCGGTGGAGGCGAACGGTGCGTGGTCGTGGTCGAGGCGGAAGGCGCGGCGCGCGAGCACCGGGCTATCGCGGTGGAATGGCGGGTCCCCGTCGCCGCGCCAGTGATGCCAGATCTCGGCCTGCTCGACGATGCCGGCCGCGGCGAGCGCGAGGGGAAGGCGTTCGAGATACCCGCCGGCGACGGGCTCGCGGTGGTCGGCGGCACCCGTCCAGGGTTGGCTCGCGGGATCGAGCGCGCGCCATGCCGATCCGTCGCGAGGAGGCGTTGCGGCGGAGGGATCCGCGGGAGGCCAGCCGTCGACCCAGTCGCTGATGACGACGACCGATCGTCGTTCGCTCAACGCCACCATGCACGCATTCCCTGCATCGGTATCTCCCCTGGTCTTGCACCCTTTCGTTGCAGGGCAGGCACTTAACGGGCGAAATCGAGAAACGGGATCATGCAGCTTAAATTTAGTCGGCGCGCGTATTCGCAATCACGCTCGACCGGCGGGGGGGCTTGCGCCATGTTAGTGCAAAGACGTCCATGAGTAGGTGGGGCGATGACTAGGCGAGGGCAGCGCGGACGATGCTAATCTGGATGGCGATAGTCGGTGCTTTGCTCGGCTGGGTGCTCGGAAGCTTTTCAGAAACCGCTTTATTCTTGGGCGGGGCGGTTGGCTTGTGCATCGGCTGGGCGTTGCGGCGGGCGATGCGGATCGAGATCGTGCGCGAGACGGCGGTACTGAGCGCCGAGGTCGCCTTGTTGCGGGCCCACGTCAACGAACTGATGGACGCGCCGCGCTATCGCACGGACGGTGTCGCCGATGTGCCCGAGGTCCGCACTACGCCGCGATCGATCGAGCCGTTGGTCGCCGAGCCGTCGACCGCGACGGTCGCGCCGGAGGTCGTATCGCAACGTGAAGCACTAACCGACTTCGATACCGCGGCGGGAAGCCGGTGGGGTTCGCCGCCTTCGGGCGACCGCGTTGCGTCTGTACCTGCGCCCGCCGAACCACGCGAGCCGGGCTGGTTGGCGAGCGGCGTTGCGGCCGCGCGCGGCTGGCTGTTCGGCGGCAACACTATCGTCCGGCTCGGTCTCGTCATCCTGTTCGTTGGACTGTCGTTCCTTGCCAGCTATGCGGCGGCGGCGGGGCTGTTTCCGATCGAGTTCCGTCTCGCGGTGGTCGGCCTGTTCGGCATCGCGTTGCTCGGCATCGGCTTCCGGACGCGAACCAAGCGTCCGGATTTCGCGCTGGCGTTGCAAGGCGGCGGCGTCGCGATCATCTATCTGACGTTGTTCGGGGCGGCGCGCTTCTACGATCTCGTACCGCTGTCGGCGGCGTTCGTGCTGATGATCGCAGTCTGCGCGCTCGGCTGTGCGCTGGCGCTGTTGCAGCGTTCGCAGGCGCTGGCGGTGACGGCGTTCGCAGGCGGGTTCGCGGTGCCGTTGCTGCTGGGCGGGGAGGGCGGCAATGCGCTCGGCCTGTTCGGGTACGGGACGATCCTGAACCTCGCGATCCTGTTCATCGCGCGGGCGCGGACATGGCGCGTGCTGAACCTGGTCGGGTTCTTCGCGACGTTCGGGATTGCGAGCCTGTGGGGCGCGACCGCGTATCGGCCCGAACATTTCCTGATCGCACAGATATTCCTCATCGTCTCGGTGCTGATCTACGTGGTGACCGCCGTGCTTTATACGCGGGCGACGCCCGGCAAGTTCGGCAACGCGGTCGATACGACGCTGTTGTTCGGGCCGGCGCTGGCCGGGTTCGGGCTAGAGGTCGCGCTGATCGGCGACCGGCCGTTCGGCAGCGCGTTTGCGGCATTGGGCTTTGCGGCGCTGTATCTGGGTGTCTCGCTGGTGGCGCGGCGCCGGCAAGATCAGGGGCTGCGCGTGATGAACGAGGCGATGCTGGCGATCGGCATCGGCTTCGTCACGATGGCGATCCCGCTTGCGCTGGGCGCGCGCTGGACCTCGGCGGCGTGGGCGCTGGAAGGCGCGGGCGCGTTCTGGGTCGGGATGCGGCAGGCACGCTGGATGCCGCGGCTGTTCGGGCTGGCGCTGCAGGTCGTCGCGACCTTGCTGTATCTCGGCACGCTCGACGACAACGTTGCGGCGCTGCCGTTCGCCAATCCGGCGTTCGTCGGTGCGATCCTGGTGGCACTCGGCTGGTTAGCGACGGCATGGTTCGCGAAGGAGACGATCGTGCCCGGCGAGACGCGACTTGCGCGGGCCTATGCACGGGGCGAGGCGGTGATCGCGACGCCTGCGTTCCTCACCGGGTTTGCGGCGTGGTGGATCGGCTGGCTGATGGAGGCGACGCGGCTTTATCCGGCGGTCGAGCGATCGCTGTCGCCGGTGTCGGTGTTCTCCACGAACGTGCAGATCCTGTTGGCGATGCTGGCGTATCTGGTCAGCGCAGCGGCGTTCCAGACGATCGCTCGGCGTCGCGACTGGCCGGTCGCGGCGTGGCCGGCGCGCGTGAGTGTGGGCGCATTGTGGATCGGCTTCGTCGCGCAGGCCGATCGGGGCGGGACCGTGCTGTCGTCGCCCGGCTGTTTCCTGTGGATCGTCGCGCTCGCGGTGCATGGCTGGATGCTGTTCCGCAGCGACCGTGACGACGTCGCGACACCGGGTACGCGGGCGGTGGCGTCGGCAAGCCATGTCGCGGGCGTCTGGCTGGCGGTGGTCCTGATCGCCGACATGCTGTGGTACGGGATCGATCGCGCGGCACTGTGGTCGACGGCGTGGAACGAAGTGACGTTCCTGGCGGGCGGGGTGGTGGTGCTTGCGGGCCTGACGCTGTGGGCGGGACCGGCGTTGCGCGGCGTCCGGGCCGCGACGCGGTGGCCGCTCGATCGCCATGCGGTGGACTATGCCTGGACGGCGGCGGTGCCGATCGCGCTGGGTATCTTCAGTGGCGCCGCGGCAATCGCGCTGTTTTCGTCGGGCGATACCGCGCCGTTGCCGTTCGTGCCGCTGCTCAATCCGGTCGACGTGATGGTCGCGCTGGCGGCGGGCGTGCTGTTGCTGTGGCGGCGGGCAGTGCTGGCTGCAGATGCGGTGCCGGCGGGCGCGGCGCTGTTGGCGAGCAAGCGCATCTGGCTGCCAATCGCCGCGCTTGGTTTCGCCGCGGCGAACGGTGCGTGGTTGCGGACGGCGCATCATCTGGCGGGCGTGGAATGGGAGGCGGATACGCTGCTCGGCAATGCACTGGTCGAGACCGGGATCGCGATCCTGTGGACGGTGATCGCGCTGACGCTGATGGTCGTCGCGCATCGGCGTGCAACGCGCAGCCTTTGGCTGGCCGGGGCGAGCCTGTTGGGGGCGACCGTCGTCAAGCTGCTGGTCGTCGACCTGTACGCGACCGGCGGCGGCGCGCGGATCATCGCCTTCATCGCGGTCGGGATGCTGATGCTGCTGGTCGGGTATCTGGCGCCGCTGCCACCCAAGGTCGCGTCGGATGATACGAAGCGTGGGGCGGTGGCATGAGCGGGGTTCGGTGGCGGTTGGGCGCACTGGTCGGCGCGGTACTGTTGATCGCTGCGGCGCCGGCGGGATCGGATGGCGAGCCGGACGGCTATGCGCTTCGCTTGCCGCTGTCGGTGGAGGCAGGTGCGAAAGTCCAGCGACTAGCGTTGCCGGCCGCGGTGCTGGCAGGATTGCAGACCCGCGACGGGCATGATTTGCGCGTGTTCGATGCGAAGGGGCGGGCGATGCCGATCGCCCGTGCAGGCGCGTCCGCGGTGGTCGGCCATGTGTCGCTCGATCCGATGCCCATCCTGGGGGCGCCCGATGCGCTGAAGGTGTCGGGCGTGTCGTTGAGGCTCGATGGGCGCGGTGCGGCGCAGGTCGCCGAAGTGCGCGGCGAGCCGGTTGCGGCTGGCGGCGCGCCCGTGCTGCTCGGCGTGCTGCTCGATGCGCGGCGGGTGTCGGGCGCGGTCGAGCGGGTTGCGGTTGCCGCGGACTTGCCGGTGGGCCAGCCGGTGACGTTGACGGTCGAGGCCAGTGGCGACCTGCGCGAGTGGCGGCGGTTGGGCAAGGCGACGGTCTATCGGCGCGCGGGCGAGGCGGTGCGGTCGTCGATCGTCGCGTTGGACGGTGCCACCGTGGCGCGGGAGTATCTGCGGATCACGTGGAGCGCGGGGTCGCGGTTGCTGGCGCCGGTCGCGATCCGTGGCGCCGTGCTCGATGTGCGGCCGGACGGTGCGGCGGCGTCGGAAACGGTCGAGGCTCAGGCGCCCGCGCCGACGTCCGGGCTTGCGCGCATCGTCGATTTCGCGGTGCCGTTCGCGACACCGATGGCGAGCTTGCGGGTGATACCGGTCGAAGGCGATGGCGTCGTACCGGTTCGGATATTGGGGCGGGACGACCGCGAGCAGCCCTGGGCTCTGCTGGGGCAAGGCGTCGCGCGCAGCGATGGCGGGCGCGACATCGCGCTGTCCGGCGACGCACCGCGTGCGATCCGGATCGAGGCCGATGCTCGCAGCGCGGGGTTCACCGTCGCGCCGCGCTTGCGGATCGGTTTTGCGGACCGTGGCGTGATCTTCCTCGCCAGCGGCACCGCGCCGTTCACGCTGGCGGCCGGGCGCGCTGCGGCGAAGGACGTGTTCCTGTCGCCCGCCGATCTTGCCGATGGGCAGGGCAGGCCGGGCGAAGCGCGGCTGGTGTCGGTGCCGGCCGCGACGGTGACACTGTCGGCGCTCGGCGATGCGGGGGCGCCGACGCGGAATATCGTGCTGTGGGCGGTTCTGCTTGCGGCGACGGCAGTGCTGGCCGGGGTGGCGTGGATGCTGTGGCGGCAACAGGCGACGCAAGCGCCGCGCGATCCGAGCTGACGGTCAGGGTCCAAGGTATCGGCCCGCAGCGGGATTCAGATTATGCTGCGGGCCGATCGTGGCGGGTGTTCAGCTTTTCACGAACGCCAGCAGATCGGGGTTGAGAACCTCGGCGTGCGTCGTCAGCATGCCGTGCGGAAAGCCCTTGTAGATCTTCAGCGTGGCGTTCTTGAGCAGTTTCGCCTGCACGAGCGAGGCGTCTTCATAGGGGACGATCTGGTCGTCATCGCCTTGCAGCACCAGCATCGGCACGGTGATCGCCTCCAGATCCGCGGTCTGGTCGGTCTCCGAAAACGCCTTGATGCCGTCGTAATGTGCGAGCGCGCTGCCCATCAT
Source organism: Sphingomonas sp. NFX23 (assembly GCF_049887795.1). Taxonomy (NCBI): domain Bacteria; kingdom Pseudomonadati; phylum Pseudomonadota; class Alphaproteobacteria; order Sphingomonadales; family Sphingomonadaceae; genus Sphingomonas; species Sphingomonas sp. NFX23. The sequence continues at coordinate 416,453 of NZ_JAGEKH010000003.1, read as the reverse complement.
GCCCTGGCGCCACCAATTCCGGATGACGCCGTCCGAGACGACGGCGTTCGGACGGTTGAAGCCGTAGAACGGCCCCGATGCGACATCGAGGAAGAACTGCGCGCGGTTCTCGGCGAGGGCCTTGCGGAACCCGTCGAACACCGCGATCGGCGTGCCGCCGGGATTGGCGTCGGTCTTGAGCATCAGCGGCGGGACCGCGCTGACGAGGACGGCCTTGGCGACGCGGCCCTGCGGCTGGCCGAACTGCGCGACATAGCGCGCGACTTCGCCGCCGCCAGTCGAGTGGCCGATATGCACTGCGTTGGTCAGGTCGAGATGCTCGGCGACGGCGGAGGCGTCGGCGGCATAATGGTCCATGTCGTTGCCGGTTTCGGCCTGTGACGAGCGGCCATGCCCGCGGCGATCATGCGCGACGACGCGGTAGCCCTCGGCGAGGAAGAACAGCATCTGCGTGTCCCAGTCGTCCGACGACAAGGGCCAGCCGTGGTGGAACACGATCGGCTGCGCGTCCTTCGGTCCCCAATCCTTGTAGAAGATGTCGACGCCGTCTTCGGTCTTGATGAAGCCGCTGCTCATTTCGGTATCTCCGTCTTGTCATGGAAGTGCAAGGAAGCGTGCGATCCAGGGTCAAGCCTCTCCGAACACAGGTTTTCCTGATCTGCCGCGCGTCGATCGCGTCTGGAGAATGGCAAACAGAAACCGCGTTCGCGCATGACTGCCATGCCGTCGTGTGATGTAAAAGCCTGGATCGGACTGGGATAGATCGGTCGATCGGATATAGGAAAAGCATCGGCACGGCGGAAACCGGGCCGGTTTCTTGCAAGATACTGAATTCACATTTCTTATTGTGGCCAAGCTCACGGTGAGAGCTGGCGGGGGGCGACTATGAGCGGACGACGACTGGGGCCGGGGAGAGTCGAGGCCTTCACCGACGGCGTGGTCGCGATCATCATCACGATTATGGTGCTTGAGTTGAAGGTGCCGGAAACGGGCGACCTGCACGCGTTGATCGGGAGTGCGCCGGTGCTGCTGGCGTATGTGTTGAGCTTCGTGAACGTCGGGCTGTTCTGGAACAATCACCACCACATGTTTTCCGCGGTCGAGCGCGTCGACGGGCGCGTGATGTGGGCGAACCTGTTCCTGCTGTTCTGGCTGAGCCTGGTGCCGTTCGTGATCCGCTGGCTCGACGAGAGTACGTTCGCGGCGGGGGCGACGGCAGCTTATGGCATCGTCTTGGGGCTGGCGGCGATCGGCTATTCGCTGACCGAACGCGCGATCATCGCCTGCAACGGCAAGGAGTCCGCAGTCGCGCGCGCGATCGGTTCGGACTGGAAGGGGTGGGGCAGCATCGCGCTGTATTTCACCGGCGTGCCGCTCGCGTTCGTCAGCCGCTGGTTCGCGATCGCGTTGTACGTGGCGGTGGTTGCGCTGTGGCTGATCCCCGACCGCCGGATCGTGCGCGCGTTTGGGGATGAGCTTCGAGGCTGAGTCCTCCTCCCTCGAGGGGGGAGGATTTGCGCGTCATTTCTTGGTGCGGAGTCCCCACAGCATCGTGCCGACCAGCGCAATGCCGGCCGCGGTGCCGCCGACCGCGACCGCGGCCATGATCGGCGAGATGCTGCCGTCGGCGCGGTGGAGGTGCGGACGCAGGTTCTTGAGCAGCGGCTTGCGGCCCGACAGCCCCTCGAACATTTCGCCGGGACTCTCGGGATCGAGGATCTTGTTGTCGGCCAGCCACTCGCGCACGGAGTCGAGTTCGGGGACCTCGTAGGGGCGGAGCGAGCGGCCGTCGCCGCGCAGCCGTTCGATCGTCTCGATAAGCGAGCCGGTTTCGGCGATCGACGTCTTGATCGTCGCGACGTCGGTGTCGAGATGTTCGGCGAGCAGGCCGTTGCGGATGCTGGCGATCGTGTCGCGCTCACCGGCGTTGCGATCGCGCGCGGCGTCAATGACGACGTCGCATTCGCTGTCGAGCCGCAGCGAACGGTTGTTGAAGTTGGACGAGCCGACGCGGAGCACTTCGTCGTCGACCACCGTCACCTTGGCGTGGACGTAGATCGGCTGCCCACCCGCGGTGAAGGGGTGGTAGAGCCGCAGCCGATTGTGCGGATCCTGTTCGTGCAGCGCCTCGACCAGCCGCGCCCGTGCGGAGTCCATCGCGATCGGTTCGAGCCAGCCCTCCGCCGTGGTCGGGTGGACGATGACGAATTCGGGACCGTCGGGTTCGCGTAACCGCTTGCCGATCGCCTCGGCCACTTTGCGCGACGCGAAATACTGGCTCTCGGCGTAGAAGAAGCGCTTCGTCCGCGCGATCAGGTCGACGTACAGCGCCTCGATGTCGTGGCGGGGCTCCTGCTCGGCCATTTCTGGAATCGTGAGCGCGATGCCGACTTCGACGTCGGTGAAGTCGGCCTTCACATGACCGGGCCAGCAGTCGGCGCCATCGGTCACCGGCTCCAGCGCGCCGCCGCCGGACACTTCCCAGCGGCCACGGCACATGTCGCCGAGCGCGCGCGCGACCGGGCCCTGCAGGATCGTGGTAGCGTCGTGCCACGGACCATAAGGCGAGCCGTCGGGCTCGATCCGGCGCGGTTCGTCGTCGGCGTGCGCGCGCGTGTCCCAGCGGTCGACGGTCATGTCGATCCCGCCGCAGAACGCGACGTCGTCGTCGATCACGACCACTTTCTGGTGATGCGAGCCGGCGGGGGGATGATGGCCGTCGAGCCGCAGGTGGACCTGTGGGTCGCGGATCCACTTGGCGATGCGCAACAGCGTCTGGCCGTGGAACAGCGTCTTGATCGCCCCGGTATCCCAGCGGAGGATGTGGATGTTGAGCCCCGGCGTGCGGCGCGCGAGCCAGGTGACGAATTCGCCGACGCGCTCGGGGCCGCCATCGTCGTCGTCGCCGCCGCTGTCACCGCCACCGAAGCGGATGCGCGCGTCGAAATCCCAGCCGACGAGCAGGATCTGCTTCCTGGCCTTCATCATCACCGCGCGGGCGGCTTTGAAATAATCGTCGGCGTCGACGATGACGGTGGCCTGCTTGGCGGGTTCGATCCGCCAGCAGTTGCGACCGGGCTCGAGCAGTGTTCCGTGAGAATTCATGGTGCTGCCATCGCAGGCTTGGCGCGATCAGCCAACCCACGGAGGCGCGTTTTGCCCCTCGATGGACGAACTGCGGGCAGCATTCATTATAAAATGTTCGTGGCGCGCACGCATCATCGGTATCTTATTCGGACAGCTCGTTTTCGGCTGCGTCGAGCGCCTGCGCCAGCAAGGCCGCCACGAGATGGTCGTCCTGGGCGTCGGCAAGTTGCAACGCGCGGACGATGGCAATGCGAAGCGAACGGCGATCCTGTTGCGACGTGGTCATCTCGGTACCCTTGGATTTCTATCAGGTCCTCGCCGCGGGTCCTTACTCGGTCGGCAGCGACGATGTAACCTGTTTGACGAACGAACGGCCGCGCGATTGCGCGGCCGTTCGCCGAATGGGATGCCGTCCCGTTACGCGGACGGCGCCCGTTACACGAACCGATCGGCCGTATCAGACGGCGTCGGTGTAGATGCGGCGGCGGGCGGCGGTGGTGGCACCGAAGCCTGCTGCGGCAGCGCCGATGAGCAGCGCGATCACGATCATGAACGACGTACCTGCGGCTGCGCCAGCGGCGGTGTCGGTCGCCGACTTGGCGGTCTCGATCGTCTTGTTCTTGGTCTGGACGAACTGTGCCTTGGCGCGCGTCACCTGGGCCTGAGCCTCCGGACGGCTGATCTTGCGCTGAGCCGCGACGATGTCGACGATACGGCTTTCAGCCTGTGCGCCGTCCTGGCCACCCTTTGCGAGTGCGGGCAGCTCCTTGGCGATTTCCTTCTGCGCCTGCTCCGGCGTCATCTGCGCGGGATCCGACGGTGCGTCCGACAGATACTGAGCAGCTTCGGCGCGAACGTCGGTGACGTCGACATTGGCGACGTCGGCAACCTTCGGGGCTGCTGCGCCGATGCCGGTGCCGGCTGCCGATGCGACTGAACCGACGGTGCGGAATGCGCCGCCGATGATGCCGCCGACGGCCGAGGTGAGCAGGTACATGGTGAGGATCAGGGTGACGCCCCAGACGACGAGGCCATGGATCAGGCCGTCGAACCGATCATGTACGCCAGCGCCGCGTGCTGCGGCATAACCGCCCGCGCCGAGAGCGATGATCGTCGTGATGATCCAGTAGATCCCTGCGCCGATGCCGAAGCCGGTCGCGCCGGGGGTCGTGCCCTCGACCGGATCGACCAGGCTGAGGCCGATGCCGGTGCCGAGGATGCCGAGCACCAGCTGGATCGCGATCGCGATCACGACGCCGGCGAAGATTGCGCCCCACGAGATGCGGGTCGGGGTCTTCACGCGACGGAAGTCGTCCGTCGGCAGGACGCCGGGATTTACATGGTTAGCCATAATTCACTCCTGTTATTCACGATATTCGAGGAACGGCGTCAGTCTTTGCCGTGCCTATCGATGGGTGTGTCGATCTGTTTGTCGGCCTTCGCGGTTCCGGCCTTCGAGGCTTCGTCGGCCTTGGCTTGGCGCGCGCCGGCTTCGCTTTCCTGCGAGCCGCGCTGTTCGATCGCGGCGTTGCCGATGATCTTGCCGATCGCCTCCTGGATAGAGCCCTTCGCCTGGCGGGTGCGGGCGTCGTCCTGGTCCGGCTTGTCCGTGTCGCGCGTCATGCGGCGATCTCCTTCGAGGGCGCCTTGAGGTGGAGCGCGTGCGGGATGGAATCGCCATCGAACCCCCGCGCGCGCGCCCAGGCGGCGGCGGCGTTGCGACGATTGACGCCGATCTTCGAATAGATCCGCGCGACATGGTTGCGCACGGTGTTGCTGGAAACGTCGAGCGTGCGCGCGATCGACTTGTCGTCGAGCCCGCGACAGATCAGCGCCAACACCTCGCGCTCGCGCTGCGTCAGTTCGTCGAGCCCGACGCCGACCGGCTCGGCGTTCGGCGTGCGGATCCGCGCAAGCTTTTCCATGATCGACCGGCTGAGCCAGCTCGTGTCCTTCATCACCGCCTCGATCGCGTTGACGAGTTCGCGCTCGGACGCTTTGCGGGTGCTGATGTCGCGCATCGCCCACAGCACGCAGGCTTCGTCGTCGAGCTGGATCGGCTCGGTCGAGACGATGCAGTCGATGATGTCGCCGTCCTTGCCGCGGATACGGACTTCGCGGTCGCGGATCGGGAGGCCGGCGTCGATATCGGCCTCGATCGCATGGCGCAGTGCGGGCGTTTCCCACAGGTCGACGTCGCCGAGCGGGCGACCGATGATCTCCGCCGAGGAATAGCCGGTGAGGCTGGTGAAGGCTTCGTTGACGTCGCACAGCCGGTGACCGTCGCGCGCGCCGATCGCGAGCGCGACGGGTGCGAGCGAGAAGGTCCGCATGAAGCGCTCCTCGCTATGACGCAGCTGCGTTTCGGCTTTCCGGCGCGGTTCGAGGTCGGCGAAGGTGAACAGCATGCAGGGCTGATCGCCCATGTCGATCGGCTGGCCGGCGACGATCACGAGCTTGGTCTCGCCGTCGGGAAGGCTGAGCTCCGCCTCCATCTGCGGGATGGTGCGGCCCTCGGCGAGGCGCTCCTTGCCGAGATCGCGCTTTTCGCCGCGTTCGAGGACGTCGATATCATAGACCGTGCGCGACAGGACGGCATCGCGGTCGTGCCCAGTCATGTCGATGAAGCCCTGGTTGACCTTCACGAAGCGAAGATCGCACAGGCGACAGATGACCGCAGGCGCGGGGTTCGCGTTGAACGATTGTTCGAAGCGATCCTCGGCCTCAAACCGCGCGGACACGTCCTGGATGATCATGACGAGGCATTCGGGCTCGTCGTCGTCGTTGGTCAGGACGAGGCTGCGCACCTGATGCACCCAGCGGGGCTCGTCCTCACCGGCGACCGCGACCTCGACCACGACCTCCGAGAAGGCCTCGCCCGACACGACGCGTTCGATCGGGTAGTCGGCGTCGTTGAGCTTGTGGTTGTTGCGGTAGCGCAGCTGGAAACGCTGGCGGTAATCGTCGACCGTGGCACCGAGATCCTCGACCGAATCGACCCCGTGCATCCCGAGTGCGGCCGTGTTGGCCCACAGGATGTCCTGGTCGGGATCGACGAGGATGACGCCTTCGTCCAGCCCCGCGATGATCTGGCGCAGATGGCGCAGATCGGCGGAGTCACGAAGCGACTTGAGAGGCGGCGCCACGGTCATGCGATCAGTCGCGCTGGCCGTGGACGAGCCAGGCGAGGCCGTAGCCGATTGCGGCGGCGCCGAGCGCCCAGAGGACGGGCGCGTCCTTGGCCGATGCCTGCGCAGTCGAGGCCGCACGACGAGCGGCGTCGGCGGCACGATCGCCGGCTTCGCGCGCCTCGCTGCCGATCTTGTCGGCGAGTTCGGGGGCACCGTCGACGGCATCCTCGATCGCCGACTTGGCGCGGCCGTACAGGTTCTGTGCGCCGCCGGCGACCTGGTCGACGACGCCGTCGACCTGCCAGTCGCGGCTGTTCACGGTGTCGCCAACAGCCTTCTCGACCTTGCCGCCGACATAGCGGGCGCCGCCCTGGAATTCGTCCTTGTTCATGTCAGATCCTTACGTTTGAAATTCGGTGGAGAGGGCGCGGGTTACGGCAGCACGCCGCAGCCCGCGGCGGCCTTGCCGACTTCGAGCGCGATCTTCGGATCGCGAAGCTCGGAGGCGACGCGGATGAGATCGGACGGGGTGAGCACGCCGGGCGTGGTGTCGCCCTGGCGGTACGCCGCGGCGGCCTTGCCCAGACGCTGCAACTGGCCGAGCGAGAGGTTCGCCTGAAGCCGACCGCCGACGCAATCGGAGCGCGATTGATCGAGCCCGTAGCGCTGGAGCCCGGTCGAGATGCGCGTCGCGGGCGCGGCGCAACCGGCAATGGACGCCAGCAGGGCCAGGGCCCCGGTGGCGGACGTCATGCGCTTCATGTGAGCAGCTCCAGTATCTTGCCGCACGCGGGGTATCGCGACGGGACTGGACGCATAAACCTACCGGTAACCTCTTGGTTCCTGGTAGTTTTGTGTAAGAATACTAGCTGTAATGTACCATATCAGGACGTCGTGCGCGCCGCATAGAGCCGCGCGAACCGCAGATGTAGCGACCGCGTGCTCGAATCCTCGGCGACCTCGGCGCGGCCCTCATGCCACTCGGCTCGACGCTGAAAATAGCTCGAATCGTCGTTGTCGTCGGCGGGGAAGTGGCTGTCGTCTTGAACCTTCGTCATCGCATTGCCCTTGGTAACCTGCGCCTTCAGTACGAAATTGCAGGCGGCCGCGCGTGATCGGAAACGACTAGGCGATGCGGTAGTATGATCAGTCTGGCGTCAGGGGGTAATGACGCTGCGGGGACGCCGCCGCGGCCGAGTTGGCCGGGCGACGATGCCATCCTTATGTCGGCTTGGTTCGATCGATTACTTGGCCAGCGCCGCGGACTGGTCGAGCGGGACGACCGGCAACCAGACCGCGCTAGCCGATGCGCCGCCCCGGACGATGGTGACCGTTGCCGGCTTATAGTCCGTTTTCTTCGCGAGGAAGATGTTGGGGACGAAGGTCTGCGGGTTGCGATCGTAAAGCGGGAACAGGCTCGACTGGACCTGGATCATGATCTTGTGGCCCGGCTGGAACACGTGGTTCACGGTCGGCAGGCGGAACTTGTATTCCTGCACCTTGCCCGCTGGGATCGCGGTCGGCTTGGCGAAGCTCTGGCGATAGCGGCCGCGGAAGATGTCGAGGCTGATCGGCAGTTCGTAACCGCCCATCTTGGGATCGGTCGCGTTCTCGGCCGGGTAGACGTCGATCACCTTGACGACGAAATCGCCATCGGTGCCGGTCGTCTTGGCGAAGATGTCGGCGATCGGTGCGCCCGACACGCGCACCGGCGCGGTCAGCGCCTCGGTGGTGTAGGTCATCACGTCGGGACGGCCATCGACGCCGCGCTGGTCGCTGACGAGCCAGTCGCCCCAGCGGCCGTCGCCGAAGTTCACCGGGCGTGGCAAATGCGGCACGGGCTTCGACGGGTCGGAGACGTAGCTGTCACCACCGGCCGCCGCCTTGCCGAAGCCGAGCGCGCCGCCCTCCTGCAGGTAGATCGGCTTGAGCGGCGCGGTGCAGCCCGTCTCGCAGGCGAGTGGCCATGTCGCGAACTTGTCCCAGTGATTCTCGCCGGTGTTGTAGATCGCGGCGGCGGGCAGCGTGACGGCCGGGCCGTCCTTCAGATACTGGTTGAAATAGGGGAGCAGCATGTCCTCGCGGAATTGCTGCGCGGTGTCGCCATTCCACTGGAACGGCCCAAGGCTGCGGCCTTCGCGGTTGATCTGGCTGTGGCGCCACGGACCCATCACGAGGTGGTTGTTGCCGAGCTTGCCCTTGGCTTTCAGCGCTTCCCAAGCGGTGATCGCGCCGTACATGTCCTCCTGGTCCCACAGGCCCTGTTCCCAGATCGTCGGCACGTTCGACGGGTTGGCGGCGAGCAGCTTGTCGAGCGCCTGACCCTGCCAGAAGCCGTCATAGGCGGGGTGCGACACCATCCGCTGCCAATAGGGTAGTTGATCGTAGCCGGACTTCTTCGCCCAGTCGCCGGCCGAGCCGACCTCGCGGAAATTGTCGTAATCGTCATAGCCCCCGGTCGGCGGTGCCTTGCCCGCACCCTTGTAGCCGGTCTGGCTGCCGAGCCATGCGATGTTGGCGAGGCGGAACGCGCCGTAGTGGAACCAGTCGTCGCCCATCCAGCCGTCGATCATCGGGCTCTCGGGCGCGGCGACCTTCAGCGCGGGGTGCGGGTTCAGCAGCGCCATCGCGACCGTGAAGCCCTCGTAGGACGAGCCGATCATGCCGACGCGGCCGTTAGACTCCGGCAGGTTCGCCCTGTTCACAAGCCAGTCGATGGTGTCGTACGCGTCGGTGACGTGGTCGACCTTGGTCGGGTTGAGCGGGCCGATCACGGGGCGCGTCACGACATACTCGCCCTCCGAGCCGTATTTGCCGCGGATGTCCTGGTAGACGCGGATATAGCCCGCCTTGACGAACATCTCGTCGGCGAGCGGCAGCGTGGCGAGGATGCTCGAACTGTCGGAGCGGTTCGCGCGACCCTTCGCGTTGTAGGGCGTGCGGGTGAGGACGATCGGCGCGTTCGCGACGCCCTTGGGATAGACGATGACGGTGTAGAGCTTGGTCCCGTCGCGCATCGGGATCATCACCTCGCGCTTCACGTAATCCTGCGCGGCGGTCGGCGGCACGAACTTGGCGGGGATGTCGCCGCCGACGGGTGCGGTCTTGTCCTGCGCGATTGCAGTGGTGGCGAGGGCGATCGAGGCGAACAGGACGAATTTGACGGACATGGCGACGGACTCCGGAAGCGTTGGGGCGAAGCTAGGCGCAACCGGGGCGCGGGGGCAATCGGTCTGACAGTCTTTAGTGGCGCGGCATGGTCGATGGCGCGGTCGAGGACGAGAACGGGCGGGCCTTCGCGCCCTTGCCCCAGAGCTTGTTGGGTTTCGCGGCCATCACGAAGCGGAGTTCGCCACCCTGGCGAATCTCGTCGTCGCGCAGATAGCTGCGGGCGAGGGGTTTGCCGTTGAGCGTGACCGATTGGATGTACGGGTTGGCGTCCGACAGATTGTCGGTCCGGATCGCGAACTGCTTGCCGCCGGGCAGCGCTAGCGTCGCCTGCGACAGGAACGGGCGGCCGATGACATATTCGTTCGATCCGGGTGCGACCGGGTAGAAGCCGAGCGCGGTGAAGACGAGCCATGCGGACATCTGGCCGAGATCGTCGTTGCCGCTCAGCCCTTCCGGCTTGGCGCCGTACTGGCTCCGCACGATCTGGCCGAGCCGCTCCTGCGTCCGCCACGGTGCGCCGGCGTAACTGTAGAGATAGGCGACGTGGTGGCTCGGTTCGTTGCCGTGGATATACTGGCCGATCAGCCCGGCGATATCCTCCGCATGGCTGTAATCGACCTTCGAATTGTCGAAGTCGAACATCGCGTCGAGCTTCCTGACGGTCTTCGCATCGCCGCCGAGCAGCCGGAACAGTCCCGCCTGATCCTGCGGCACGAACCAGCTATATTGCCACGCATTGCCCTCCGTATAATCGGAGCCGTAATTGATCGCGGTCGGATCGAACGGCGTGCGGAACGTTCCGTTCGCGAGCCTTGCGCGCAGCCAGCCGGACTTCGCGTCGAAGCTGTTGCGCCAGTTGCCCGCGCGCGTCTCGAACCGCTCGGCGATGGCGGTCTTGCCCATCCGCCGCGCCATCCGCGCGATCGTCCAGTCGTCATAGGCGTATTCGACGGTCTTCGACGCGGCCTCCGGCTCCTTGTCGATCGGGACGTAGCCGCGCTGGATATACTCGCTGAGCCCGCCATAGGAGGCGTGGTCGGCGCTCGCGACCATCGCCTGCAACGCCGCGTCCGCGTCGAAGCCACCAATGCCCTTCATATACGCGTCGGCGATGACGGGGACGGCGTGATAGCCGATCATCGTCCACGTCTCGCGTCCGGCGAATTGCCAGACCGGAAGGATGCCGTCGGGGCTGTGCTGTTGGCTGGCGATCAGCGAGCGCACGATGTCGCTATTGGTCTTCTCCGGCTGGATCAGCGTCAGCAGCGGATGTTCGGCGCGGAACGTGTCCCATAGCGAGAAGGTCGAGCGGACGGTGAAGCCGGACGCCTGACGCACTTGGTCGTCAGGGCCGCGGTAGCGTCCGTCGCTATCGCTCCACACGCTGGGGGCGAGCAGGCTGTGATATAGCGCGGTCGCGAAGATGCGGCGCATCGGTGCGGGCGCCTCAAACTTGACCGCGCCGAGTGCGGTATCCCAGTCGTTTCCGGTCTTGGCGCGGACGGCGTCGAAGCCGCCGGGTTCGCTGTCGATGTTGGCGAGCGCCCCGGCTTCGTCGACGCCGGAGATCCCGACCTTTACTTCGAGCGGTGCATCGAGCGGGCCGAAATCCAGCCGCGCTTCCAGTGCCTGGCCGAGTTTCTCCGCGAGCGCATCGCTGCCGCGGCCTGGGCCCTGGAACCCTTTGTACGGGATGTCCTTCTCGCGGTTGACCAGCGCGTGGCCGACCAGCGGCGCCGAGAACCGCATCGCGAAGTAGAGCTTGCGGCCTGGTGCCCAGCCGCGCGTCTCGCGAAAGCCGGTGAGCACGCCGTCGTCGCGCAGGTGCAGCCCCGACCACAGGATCTTGCCGGGGTAATTATAGAGCGAAGACCGGAGATCGACGACGAGGTGCGCGGCCTTACCCTTGGGGAAGCTGTAGCGATGCACGCCGATCCGAGTGCCCGCAGTCATTTCCGCGCGTACGCCGGGCCCGTCGAGCGTAACGGCATAATAGCCAGGCTTAGCGACCTCGCTGGCATGCGAAAAGCGCGAGCGATAGCCGGGCGCGGCGGGCGTGCCGGGGTCCATCGGCACGGTCTCGCCCGATACCGGCATGACGAGAATGTCGCCGAGATCGGAATGTCCCGCGCCCGAGAAATGCGTGTGGCTGAACCCCTCGATCGTCGGGTCGTCGTAGCGATAGCCGGCGGCGTGGCCGTAGCAGGTGCGGATCACGCAGGAGGTATCGGTGTCCGGCGACAACTGGACCATGCCGAAGGGGGCGACCGCGCCGGGGAAGGTGTGGCCTTCGCCGCCGGTGCCGATGAACGGATCCACCGCATCGCTCGGTTTGGCAGCATCCTGCGCGAAGGCGGGGCCGGCGAGGATCGTGGTGAACAGCGCACCCACGAGGCACGATCGCGTGAAGATGGACATCGAGGTCACCCGTTCGGAGGGAAATAGGCGGGGGAGCTTGCCGGGTGCCAGGTGAACCATGTCGCGCACATCCCCTCTATTCGTTCGGTCGCCAGACTGGCTTCATCGCCAGCTCTTGCGCAACCGCAGAAGTGGATTAGAACATCAAATTGGATAATTCAAACGAACAGTTTGGAAGCGAGGGGGATGCAGAAGATGGTCTTCAGACCGGGCCGATATGCCGCGCGTTCACTGAACGCCAATAGTGTGCGCTTGCCAAGCCTTCGCAATCGCGGGATCACTTCGTCGCCGACGCTGAAGTCGCTATGTTGCAGCGCAGTGCGGCTTCGTCTTCTGTTCTCGAGCCTGGATTATCGGTCCGCATGACTCTTCAAACGCCGCCGCGTCTGTCGGGAACCAACCTCGAGCGGGCCGCCGATCACAACCAGCGCGTGACATTGCATGCTATTCGCCTCGGCGGATCGCTGACGCGAATCGACCTTGCGCGGATCACCGGGCTGACCGGGCCGGCGATCGCCAACATCACGCGGCGGCTGTTGCAGGAAGGCATGATCGAGGAGGCGGGGCAGCGCCGCGGTGGACGTGGTCAACCGCCGACCAAACTCGTCGTCCGGGCCGACGCGTGTTACTCGATCGGCGTCAATATCGACCGCGACCATATCACGATCGTGCTGGTCGATTTTCTCGCGCAGATCCTCGCGCGCAAGTCGATCGAGATCAGCTTCGCGCTGCCCGACGACGTCCGCGATCTGTTCCGGCGCTCGGTACGCCAGATGCTGAAAAGCGCGAAGGTCGATCCCGCCAAGCTGGTCGGCATCGGCGTGGCGCGACCCGATGACCTCGCGCTGGTCGCGATGCCGGGCCGTCCGGCCGCCTATGCGGCGTGGGACGGAATCGACATGGCGACGCTGTTCGACAAGCCGCTGTCGCTGCCGGTGTTCGTCGAGAACGATGCCGCCGCCGCCGCGATGGGCGAGATGCAGCTGGGCTTCGGACAGAATTACAGCAGTTTCTTCTACATCCTCGTGTCGTCGGGGCTGGGCGGCGGCTTCGTTGCGGATGGCGCGTATGTTCGCGGCACGCATGGACGCAGCGGCGAGCTGGGGTTCATGGCGGCCGGCGGCGGCAAGCGGGGACGCGAGACCGTGCAGAAACTGGTATCGCTATCCGGGCTCGCCGAGCATCTGGCGAATTCGGGGTTCGAGATCGGGCAGGTGCTGCATCAGGCCGATTGGGCGCCGGACGTCGAGCTTTGCCTGGAGGAATGGGTCGAGCGGGCAGCGCATACGCTCTGCACGCCCCTCGATGCGATCAACTGCCTGATCGATCCGGCGGTAATCCTGATCGGCGGGCGCCTGCCGAGCCGGGTGGTGGAACGGGTGGCGGAGCGCGTCAACGCATTGATCCGGGACGCGACCGATGCGCCTGCGATCGCGCCGGTCCGCCGTGCCGCGCTGTCGGAGGATGCGCCTGCCGTTGGTGCGGCGATCCTACCGTTCAGTCATTTCCTGCTGCCCAAGGCCGCAGCGCTTTGGAAGGATTCTGGCGTGGCAGCCGACTGACACCGGTAATCGGTTTCAGTACCGCTATCTTGGCATGTGAGGCCTCCGTGCGCTTGGCGTTGCCGAGTGCGGGCTGTTGGTCTTCGTTTGCGTACGAATACGCGACGGCAGGCGTGAATCCTCGCGGTGTCTTCCCCCAGACTATCGGCGTATCGAAGGGTATTCACCGAGTTGCGTCCGCAACGGTCCAAAACTAACACAACAATCTATTTGACAATTTGCTTTTACAATTGGCAAATAGACGGGTCGAGACTGCACGCCGACAGGATCCGATTCAACCGGACAGCCCAACCGAAAACGGTGGGCAGGCGCGCTATTCGCAGGGGTAAGTGAGGGGGCGCAGGCATCCTCACGAGGAAGAGGAAAGTCTGATGACCGCAAGCATAGAATCGTGCTCGATCGTGGCGCGTCGCCATCGTCCGTTGTCGTTCATGTTGGCCACGGTCAGTCTTACTGCTGCGTTGGCCGGTGCCGCGCAGGCTCAACAGGCCGCGCCCTCCGCTATGCCTCCCCAGAGCGCGACGCCGTCCGACCAGGCGCAGCCCGCCTCGACTGCTACGGCGGAGTCCGGGCAAGCCGCCGGCACGACACAGCCGGATGGGTCGGCGCAGGACACTGGCGACATCGTCGTTACCGGGTATCGGCGCTCGATCGAGAAGAGCCTCGCTCGGAAGCGCGAGGCGAACGCGTTCGTCGACGTCATCACCGCCGAAGACGTCGGCAAGTTCCCCGACAAGAACGTCGCCGATGCGTTGCAGCGCGTGCCGGGCGTGGTCATCACCCGCGACGGCGGCGAGGGCAGCCGGGTCAGCATCCGCGGCCTCCAGTCCGGCCTGACGCTCACCCTGCTCAACGGCAATTTCCTCGCCGGCGCCGATAGTGGCGAGCCGCAGCGGTCGTTCAACTACGTGCTGTTGCCGTCCACGTTCATCGCCAGCACCGAGGTGTACAAGTCGCCCGAAGCGCGGCTTGAGGAAGGTGGCGTCGGTGGCACGATCATCCTCAACACGCGGCGGCCGTTCGACGTGCCGGCGTGGTCGGGTTTCGTCTCCGCCGAAGGGACGTATTCGGACACGACCGAGAAGTACGAACCGCAGCTTGGCGGGCAGGTGTCGTGGAAGAACAAGGAGGAGACGTTCGGCCTGCTGGTCGGCGGCGTCTGGCAGAAGCGCACCAACCGCGAGTTGCGCAGCTCGTCCGAGAGCTGGCTGTGGTGGAGTGATCGCGACGCGCAGGGCAACGTCCTGAAGCCCGCGACCGACGTCGAGGGCAAGACCTTCGCGAACAACGATGCGATCTCCTATTGGCCCGGCCAGGGCACGACCGCGCGCGATGGCACGCATTATTCGGGCTATTGGGCGCCGCAGTCGGTCAACGCCGAAGTCTTCGACCAGGAACGCGAGCGTTACGGGATCCAGGCGACCGCGCAGTTCAAGCCGTTCGAGGCGGTCACGGTCACCGCGAACTATTTCCGGTTCGGCTATAGCAGCAACTATACATCCAACGTGTTGAAGATCCCCGAATGGGGCTACGACAATTTCTTTACCGGCGCGACGTTCGACAAGAGCGGGACGATCTTCCAGTCGGCCAATTTCGCGGTGCCGGCGGCGGGAACGGGCTGTCTCGCGCGCCCGACCCCGTGCACGATGGAGACGCCGCAGATCGCCGGCACGTACAGTCGCGAGAAACAGGTTTCGAACACGTTCGAGACCGAGGTCAAATATAGCCAGGATCGCTTCGACGCCGTCCTGAAACTGGGCAAGACCAAGTCGAGCGGTGGCCCGTCGGTGCGCTTCAGCGTCGCCGCCAAGCCCCGCCTGACGACGCCGGGCCGGGAGCAGAACGGCAATCTGGTGAGCAACTGGGATATCTCGGACGGCATCGCCAATTTCGAGTTCTCACCCGAGCTGCAGAACAACCTCCGCAACGGGATCGCACAAATCGACGTGGGCTCGACCAACTCGAGCTTCGTCAACAGCGATCTCGGCCAGCGTTATGCGCAGCTCGACTTGACAAGGCGGTTCGACGGCTTCCTGAAGTCCGTGCAGATCGGCGGCAAATGGCGCGACCTCAAGATCGGCCGCGAGACCGGCCGCAACGACTGGTATGCCGATCCGGCGACGTTGCTTCGCTACCAGGATACCGCCGCCGGTGCCGTCGCGCGGCCTGAATTCTTTTACGCGAACCAGATTGGCAACATTAACGGCGGCTTCAACGCGAACGTCGTGCCGGGCATCAATTTTGACGAATATCTGAAGTATCTGAATTCGACCTACGGCCAGGCGGTGCGGGTGTACGAACCCGACTTTGTCTATGCGCTGGGGGAGCGGGTCTTCGCCGGCTATGCGCAGGTAAACTTCGGGACCGGTGGCCTTCGCGGTAACGTCGGCCTCCGCATGGCCAATACGAAACAGTCGGGCAACACGTCCGACCGCCTGCAATATCTCAACGACTATTGCGTCAACGGCCCCGGCGGGGCGGCCGATCCCAACCGTCCGCTCGGCCCCGATGGCAATTGCCAGGTGCTGCCACTCAGCGTGCGCGAGACGATCGTCAACACGCGTGCCGACCAGTCGAAGACGTACACGGACTGGCTGCCGAGCTTCAACGTGTCGTACGAAGTCACGCCTGATCTCCTCGTTCGCGGCGCCGTCGCGAAGGTGATCGCGCGGCCATCGTTCGAGAATCTGGGGTCGCAGCGGTCGCTCACGTTCCGCTCGGATGCGTATGCGTTCGATCGTGGCCAGTTCGGCGAGTTCGCCGGCTGGTCGGGCAGCGGCGGAAACTCTGACCTGAATCCATTCTCGGCGTGGCAATACGACCTTGGCATCGAATGGTATTTCCACCGCGGTTCGGTGCTCGGCGCGACCTTCTTCCGCAAGGATGTGTCGGACTTCGTGGTGCCGTTGGTGCTCAACGTCACGCGCGACGTCAACGGAACGCAGCAGTTGATCCAGCCTTACTCGACGGTCGCGAACGGATCGAATGCGCGGTCGCAGGGTGTCGAGTTGTACGCGCAGCACACGCTGTCGTTCGGTCTCGGCGCGCAGGTCAACTTCACCTATAACGACACGTCGGTGGCGGACGTGACGCTCGACGGGCAGAAGATCGGTTCGTCCGCGCTCGTCGGCAGCGCCAAGACGCAGGTCAACGCCTCGGTTTTCTATGAGCACGGCAAGGTGCTGATGCGCGCCTCGTACAACCGGCGCGGCGAAGTCGTCGGCGGGTTGCAGTCGGGCCTGAACGAATACACCGATCCGTATGCGCAGGTCGATCTCAACGCGGCCTATGCGCTGACCGACCGGCTCAACCTCACCGCCTCGGTGATCAACCTCACCAAGGCGGAGGAAAGCCGCCATCTCGGCAACGATACGAAGGACCGCTTCACCTATCGGAATTACTTCGGGCGGCGGGCCTATGTGGGCGTTTCGTTCAACTTCTGATGACCTGGTTTGATCGGCTTGTCTCTCGGGTGGCGCCTTCGCGGCGCTACCCTCCCTTTTCTCGCGGCGTCGGGTCACCGCATGTTGGCGAAACGCGCGGTCGGCGCGGGGTTCGGATCGCGCTGACCGCGTCCGCGCTGATGATGTGCGGGCTGGCGAGTGCGTCGAACCCGATCGTTCCCGGCTGGTATGCCGACCCCGAGATCCGCGTGTTCGGCGGGCGCTACTGGATCTATCCGACCTATTCGGATCATTACGGCAAGCCCGACGTCACCAGCCGCTTCTCGGCCGCGCAGACGCTCGCGCGGCAACGCAAGACGGTGCGTCAGTCCTACGGGATGCAGACCTTCTTCAATGCGTTCTCGTCACCCGACCTGGTGCACTGGACCAAGCACGACCACGTGTTTGACGTGCGGAACGCAGCGTGGGCGGCCTATGCGATCTGGGCGCCATCGGTGATCCAGGCGAACGGTCGCTATTACATGTTCTTCAGCGCGAACGACATCCAGAGCGATGCGGAGCTTGGCGGGATCGGCCTCGCGGTCAGCGACCGGCCCGGTGGTCCGTTCAAGGACGCGATCGGCAAGCCGCTGGTCGGCGCGTTCCACAACGGCGCGCAACCGATCGACCCGTTCGCGTTTCGCGATCACGATGGCCAGGTCTATCTGTTCTACGGCGGCTGGAAGCATTGCAACGTCGTCCGGCTCAGCTCCGACCTGACGCGCATCCTGCCGTTCGCCGATGGCTCGACCTACAAGGAAGTGACGCCACCCGGCTATGTCGAGGGCTCGTTCATGATCGAGCGCAAGGGCGTCTATTACCTGATGTGGTCGGAGGGCGGCTGGACCGGCCCGGACTATAGCGTCGCCTATGCGACCGGGCCGGGACCGACCGGTCCGTTCACGCCGCGCGGCAAGATCCTGTCGCAGGACCTGCGCATCGCGCGCGGCGCGGGGCATCACTCGGTGGTCAACGTGCCGGGTACCGACGACTGGTACATCGCGTATCACCGCCGCCCGCTCGAGACCGATCGCGGCGAACACCGCCAGATCGCGATCGACAGGATGGTCTTTGCCACCGATGGTCGGATCGAGCCGGTGGTGATGACCAATACGGGCGTGAAGCCGCGACCGATCGGCGTGCAGAAGCCGACACGAAATTCAGGGAGAGCGATGTGAGAAACAGGGCGATCGCCAATTTGCGCGGCACGGTAGCGGCGGTCGCGTCGCTCGCTCTCGTCGCGCCCGCGCCGATTCTGGCCCAGACCAAGGCGACGGCCGCCGCGTCGGCCAACGGCGCGATGCAGCCGCAGGACCAGCCTTCGGTCGATCTGGTCAACCCGCTGATGGGGACCGATTCCGACTACACCTTGTCCTACGGCAATACCTATCCCGCGGTGGCGGTGCCGTGGGGGATGAACTTCTGGACGCCGGTCACCGGCAAGACGAACAGCGGCTGGGGCTACACCTACGACGCGAACAAGATCAACGGCATCAAGCAGACGCACCAGCCCAGTCCGTGGATGAACGACTACGCCGCGTTCTCGCTGATGGCGACGACCGGTGCGCTGAAGGTGAAGGAGGACGAACGCGCGTCCTGGTACAGCCACAAGGCGGAGGACAGCCGGCCGTACAGCTACAAGGTCTATCTCGCCGATTACGACGTGACCGCGGAGGTCGCGCCGACCAACCGCGCCGCACAGTTCCGCTTCACCTTCCCGCAGAGCAACGACGCGCACATCATCCTCGACGGCTATGCCGGCGGCTCGATGGTCTCGATCGACAAGGCCAAGCGCCGCATCACCGGCTATGTCCGCAACAACCACGGCGGCGTGCCCGACAATTTCCACAATTACTTCGTCGCCGAATTCGACCATGACTTCACCGTCAGCCAGACCTGGGACGGCAAGGGCCAGGTCACCGCGACGCCGACGCGCGAGGGCGATCATGTCGGCGCGGTCGTCAGCTTCAAGACACGCAAGGGCGAGCAGGTCGGCGTCAAGGTCGCGTCGTCGTTCATCAGTCTCGAACAGGCCGAGCGAAACCTGCGCGGCGAGATCGGCGGCGACGGGTTCGAGCAGACCAAGACCAAGGCGAAGGCGATCTGGCAGCGCGAGTTCGACCGCGTCCAGGTCACCGATCCCAATCTCGACAACCGCCGGATCTTCTATTCCGCGCTGTACCGCATGCTGCAGTTCCCGCGGATGTTCCACGAGGTCGATGCCAAGGGCCAGACGGTCCACTACAGCCCGTATGACGGCAAGGTGCACCCGGGCTTCCTCTACACCGACAACGGTTTCTGGGACACGTGGCGCGCGGTCTTCCCGTTCTTCGCGCTGATGTATCCCGAGCGCGACAGCGAGATCATGCAGGGGCTGGTCAACACCTACAAGGAGTCCGGCTGGCTGCCCGAATGGGCCAGTCCCGGCCACCGCGACGTGATGATCGGATCGAACTCGGCGAACCTGATCGCCGACGCGTATCTGAACGGCGTGCGCGGGTTCGACGTCGAGACGCTGTACCAGGCGATGGTCAAGAACGCGACGACGTCGCAGGGCCGCCCGGTCGACAAGAAGGGCAAGGTCGTCGGCGCGGTCGGGCGCGAGGGCGTCGAATATTATAACCGGCTCGGCTATGTGCCGTATGACGTCGGCATCAACGAGAATGCCGCGCGCACGCTCGAATACGCCACTGCGGACTTCTCGATCTCGCGGCTCGCGACGGCACTGGGCAAGACCGAAGATGCGAAGCTCTACGCCGCGCGCGCGCAGAATTACCGCAAGCTCTACGACACGCAGAGCGGCTGGATGCGGGGCCGCAAAAAGGACGGCAGCTGGTCGACGCCGTTCAGCCCGTACAAATGGGGCGACGCGTTCACCGAGGGGAATGCGCTGCATTACAGCTGGTCGGTGATGCAGGACGTGCAGGGGCTGGCCGACCTGATGGGCGGGCGCGAGGCGTTCGTGAAGCGGCTCGATTCGATCTTCACCACGCCCCCGATCTTCGACGACAGCTATTACGGGCAGACCATTCACGAGATCCGCGAGATGCAGATCGTCGACATGGGGCAATATGCGCACGGCAACCAGCCGATCCAGCACATGACCTATCTCTACGACTGGGCCGGCGCACCGTGGAAGACGCAATATCACGTCCGCGACGTGATGAAGAAGCTCTACTCGCCCGCGCCGGACGGCTATCCGGGTGACGAGGACAACGGCCAGACCTCGGCGTGGTACGTGTTCTCCGCGCTCGGCTTCTACCCGGTCACGCCTGCGGTCGGGCAATATGCGATCGGCAGCCCGCTGTTCCAGACCGTGAAGCTGACGATGCCGGGCGGTAAGACGCTGACGATCGAGGCGGCGAACAATGGCCCCGGCAATGTCTACATCCAGTCGGCGAGCTTCAACGGCACTCCGCACGACAAGCCCTGGCTGACGCGCGCGGCGTTGCAGCAGGGCGGCACGCTGCGGTTCGTGATGGGGCCGACGCCGAACACCGCCTGGGGTGCGGCAAAGGCCGACGCGCCGTTCTCGATGAGCGCACCGGTGGCGGGACGTTGACCATGGAAACCGGAATGCGCCTTCGTCGACGCGACGTGATGACGGGCGCCGCCGCGCTGGCCGTCACCGCCAGCCTCCCGCGCGCCGCGTCCGCCGCTGCCGCCGCGCTACTCGTAAGCAAGCGACCGCCGCGCGGCCAGCGCCGCTTCGTCAGTCCCGCGGTCGAGGCCGAGATCGCGCGCGTGAAGGCGAAGATCGCCGATCCCGAACTCGCCTGGCTGTTCGAGAATTGCTATCCCAACACGCTCGACACCACGGTCAAGGTCGGCACGGTCGACGGCAAGCCCGATGCGTTCGTCATCACCGGCGATATCGAGGCGCTGTGGCTGCGCGACAGTTCGGCGCAGATGCAGGCCTATGTGCACCTCGCGCCGAAGGATGCCGGCTTGCGCCGCGTCTTCACCGGGCTGATCGCGCGGCAGGCACGCTGCATCCTGATCGATCCTTATGCCAACGCGTTCATGGAGGATCCGACCGCCAAGTCGAACCTCGGCGCGCGGACCGACCAGACCGACATGAAGCCGGGCGTCGCCGAGCGGAAGTGGGAGATAGACTCGCTATGCTACCCGATGCGGCTCGCGCACGGCTATTGGACCGCGACCCGCGACAAGACGCCGTTCGACGATCTGTGGGCGAAGGCGATGCGCCGCGCGATCGCGACCTTCCGCGAACAGCAGCGCAAGGATGGCAAGGGCCCGTATCATTTCCAGCGCTTGAACGTCTCGCCGACCGAGACGCTGATGTTCGAGGGCTATGGCGCCCCGACGCGGAAGGTCGGCCTGATCCATTCGATGTTCCGCCCGTCGGACGATGCGTGCCTCTATCCGTTCCTGATCCCGTCGAACCTGTTCGCGGTGTCGGCGTTGCGCATGCTGGCGACGGTCCAGCGCGAGGCGCGCGGCGATATGGCGGGCGCGACCGACAGCGAGGCGCTGGCGACCGAGGTCGAGGCGGCGCTCCGCGCGCATGGCCGGATGCCGGACGGGCAGGGCGGCGCGGTCTGGGCGTATGAGGTCGATGGCTTCGGCAACGCGATCTTCATGGACGACGCCAACGTGCCGAGCCTGTCGGGCCTGCCGCTGCTCGGCGCGGCGGATCGCAGCGACCCGCTGTTCCGCCGCACCGCCGCGCTCGCGTGGAGCGATCGCAACCCGTATTTCTTCACCGGTACCGCCGCGCGCGGGATCGGCGGGCCGCATATCGGGCTCGACATGATCTGGCCGATGTCGATCATCACACATGCGATGAACAGCGATGACGATGCCGTGATCCGCCAGTGCCTTGCGTGGCTGAAGACCACGCACGGCGGCACCGGGTTCATGCACGAATCCTTCCACAAGGACGATCCGGCCAAGTTCACGCGCAGCTGGTTCGCCTGGGCCAATGGATTGTTCGGCGAGCTGATCCTCGACCTCGAGCGCCGCAAGCCTGCCTTGCTGGCCGCCCGCTACTGATATGAATTCCGGGAGATACACATGACCACCGCCAACCGCCGCCAGGTGCTCGCCGGCACAGGGCTTGCTGGCCTCGCCGCTGCGTTGCCCGTCACCAACGCCGCGGCCGCGCAGGCGCCCGTCGCGGGCAAACCCGATCTGTTCGTCGGTACCGGCGGGCACGGTCATACCTATCCCGGCCCATCGCTGCCGTTCGGGATGGTGCAGCTCGGCCCCGACACCGACAACAGCCGCTGGGATGCGTGCTCGGGCTATCACCAGGACGATGGCTCAATCATGGGCTTCAGTCACACGCATCTGTCGGGCACCGGGATTGGCGACATGCTCGACGTGCTGGTCGTGCCGACGCGCGGGCCGTTGCAACTGAAGCCCGGTGCGCTCGGCAAACCCGAACAGGGGTATCGCCAGCGTTTCACCGACGAGCTAGCAGAACCCGGCTATTACCGCGTGAAGCTCGAATCGGGCGTGCTCGCGGAACTCACCGTGACGGAGCGTACCGGCCACCACCGCTACAGCTTCCCGCAGGGGCCGGGGCACATACTCGTCGACTTCGCGCACATGATCCTCGACGTCTGGGACAAGGGGACATTGATCGACGAGGCCTCGCTGGCGATCTCCGCCGACGGGATGCTGACGGGCAGCCGCCGCGTCCACCGCTGGGCGAAGGGCCGGCGCATCCATTTCGCGATGCTGCTGTCGCGCAAACCCGACCGCGTCCAGTTCTTCGGCGACGACGACGCGCCTGCACCGGCGGGCGCGAAGGGCGTCACCGGCAACCGCCTGAAGGTCGCGTTGTTCTTCGACCAGGCGGGCGGCGCGCCAATCCTGATCAAAACCGGCATCTCCGCGGTCGACGTCGCGGGTGCCAAGGCCGCGCTCCAGGGTGAAGCCACAGGCTGGCAGTTCGACGCGGTGCGGCGCTCGGCGGCGCGCACGTGGCAGGCCGAACTCGACCGCGTCCGCGTCGATGGCGGCACGCCCGAACAGCGCACGATCATGGCGAGCGCGCTGTATCACGCGTTCCTGTCGCCGACGCTCTTCACCGACCGCGACGGCCGCTATGTCGGGCTCGACCGCAAGGTGCATCAGACGACCGCCGCCGAACCCGCGTTCAGCACCTATTCGATGTGGGACACCTACCGCGCGCTGCATCCGCTGCTGACGCTCGTCCAGCCCGACAAGGCGGCGCAATTTACGCGCGATCTCGTCCGCCAGACGGTGCAGAGCCCGACCGGATCGCCGGTCTGGCCGCTGCAGGGCGTCGAGACCGCGTGCATGATCGGCTGGCATTCGGTGTCGGTGCTCGCCGAAGCCTGTGCCAAGGGGATCAAGGCGGATTACGCTGCGGCGTGGCCGCAGATCCGCAGCCGTGCGTTCGATCGCAGCTTTCCCGACGTCGACAGCACGCTCGGTCGCGACTTCTATTACGACCTCGGTTTCGTGCCCGCGGACAAGACCTGGGAGTCGGTCAGCCGCACGCAGGAATATGCCTATGACGACTGGGCGATGGCGGTGCTCGCCGATGCGGCAGGCGTCAAGGCCGACGCCGCCGCGCTGCGTAAGCGCAGCCTCAACTACCGCAACGTCATCGATCCCAGGATCGGTTTCGCCCGGCCGCGCTTTGCCGATGGCAGCTGGTGGGCCGATTACGACCCGATCCAGCTCGGCCACAACCCTGAGAAACAGCGCGACTATACCGAGGCGAACGGGTGGCAGGCGACGTTCCTCAACCAGCACGACGTCTATGGCCTGATTGCGCTGTTCGGCGGGGATGCGGGGTTCGTGACAAAGCTCGATGCGCTGTTCACCGCGCCGTCGACGCTGCCCAAGAACGCGCCGCCCGACATCACCGGGCTGGTCGGCCAGTACGCGCACGGTAACGAGCCGGACCAGCACGCCGCCTATCTCTACGCCTATGCGGGCGCGCCGTGGAAGACGCAGGCTATGGTCCGTCGCCTGCTGACCGAGATGTACAAGGCCGAGCCCGACGGCGTCATCGGCAACGACGATTGCGGCCAGATGAGCGCGTGGTTCATCCTCTCCGCGCTCGGCTTCTACCCGGTCGACCCGGTCAGTGGCGTCTATGTCTTCGGTTCGCCGCTGTTCGACACGGCGCAGGTCGATCTCGGCCAGGGACGCACGTTGCGCGTCGTCGCCAAGGGCAATGCGCCGGCCAGCCCCTATGTCCAGTCGGTCCGCTGGAACGGCAAGCCCTGGACACGGAACTGGATCGCACACGCCGACATCGCGCAGGGTGGCGAACTCGAATTCACGATGGGACCGAAGCCGTCGTCGTTCGGCACTGCCAAGGCGGACCGTCCGCCGTCGTTCGGGTCTCAGCCGCGATAAGGGTGCTGCGCCGGGCGCCAGCAGGTAGACGTCGGCGTCCGGTCAGCCGTCGAGCCCGTACCGCGCCGCGCGTTTGGCGACGTTTGGGTTGATCGCGAGCGCGGCCTTGCGGTCCGCGTCCGCCGCTTCAATCTTGCCCGCGCGTCGTTCCGCGATCGCGCGGGTGTAGAGCGACCAGGCGTTGCGCGGGTTGGCTTTGACCGCGGCGTCATAGTCGACGAGCGCGGCGTCGAGCTTGCCGAGACGCAGGTTCACCAGCGCGCGGCTGTCCAGATACGCGGCATAGCCGGGACGGAGCTTCAGGGCAGTGTTGCAGTCGGACATCGCACGATCGAGTTCGCGGTTCAGCAGCGCGCGCGCCCAGCATCGGCCGTTAAACGCGGTGGAGCGGGCGGCGTCCTCGGGATGCATCTTCAGCCAGGCATCGTAATTGACGATCGCGAGCTCGGGCTGGTCGAGATTTTCGTACAGGCCGGCAAGCTGGAGCCGGCGATCCGACCCGGCCGGCAGCGCGCGACCGGCGACCTTGGCATCTTCGCCCGCGCCATCTGGATCGCGGCTCATCAAGCGGAGGCGTGCGCGCAACAGGCGGACATCGGTGTTGTCGGGCATGAGCGTCACGGCCTTGTCGAGATCGGCCGCGGCGAGCAGGAGCTGGCCGTGCGCGAGCCGGGCTTGTGCGCGCTGATACACGTAGCGTCCTTCGGTCGGCGCCATCGCCACCGCCTTGTCGAGATCGGCGAGCCCCTCCTCGATCCGGCGCTTCGACAGGAACACCGCGGCGCGTCGGCTGAACCCCTCGGCATCGGTCGGCACGGCGGCGGTGTCGGTCAGGTCGAGCTTTTCGCCCGCGGTGGTACGCGCGCCGCTCGGCGTCAGCCCGAAGACCGGGCCGCCTTCATAGGTCATGTAGAGCAGGTGGTTCGCGTTCGACACGAAGATGCGGTGCGTCAGGAAGAAATCGAACCCGATCAGCATGTCGCCGTCGATCCGGATGTCGGCGATCTGGAATTTCGGGTGCGGCACGGTCTCGCCGCCGAGGTCGATCGTATCGAATGGAGCGCGCCAGGTCGCGAGCTGCTTCGAACCGATGCCCGAGTTCAATCCGACCGCGGTCACGCCGGGACTGGTCGGTGTGATGCCTGCCCGCTTGGCCGCGGCGAGCGTCATGACGGTGGTTTGCGCGCCTGAATCGAACACCGCGCGCATCTTGACGCCGTTGACCAGGACGGTGCCGATCGTGTGCGGCTTCCACGGTCCGGTGCCGCCGCGTTCGAGCGGGATCGTCGAAAACGGTTTTCCCGCGGCCCAATAGGCCAGCCCGACATTGCCGCAGCCATCGACCCGCATCAGCCGCACCGCGCTGTGCGGCAAATCGTATTCGACATCGGCGAGACCGAGGATGTTCTGGCCGAGCAGACCGGCCGTCCCCGTGTCGGTGCCGCCGACGATGAAGCTCACCCGCGGGATCGGCAGGCCGGCGAGCGAGAAGTCCTTTGCGCTGGCGATCGCTGCGGACGTGTCGCCGTTGACCCCGCGCAGCCGGAACCAGGGGGGAGCCGGCTCGCTCGACAGCCCGAACTCCGCAGCCGACGCGCGCGACACCGTACTGTAGAAGGCGCCGCTATCGACGATGAATCGCGTGTCGTGCGTGCCGAACTTCGCATCGACCATCGCGCGGCGACCGGTGAGGGTCACGGGCAGTTCGGCGATCTTGCTGACCTTGCACGCAGCCACCGCCGGCCCAGCCGCCGTCAGGCTCAACAGCGCGAGCACACCCAACCGAACCCGTCCGCGCATGCCCGTCTCCCGATCCCGACCCTTGATCCCCGGCGGAAGACTATCGAAGCGACGGTCACGAGCAAGTGACGACGGTGTCACGCGGAGCATTTGGACGATCGAACGGAAACCGGATATCGGTATGAAGTTTTTGTTAAAGAGCAGCCGTACTGGTAGTCGTGCGTTGCGGCGAAGGGGACCCTGGAGCATCACGCTGTGGGATGGCTTCTTTACGGAGCCGGCGCGAAACCGTTCCTGGGCGCGGGCGGTGCGACAAGGGGGCCAGGTGTTCGTTCGATTGAAGTGGAGTCTATCGCGGTTGGCGCCGCTCTCGATCCTGATGGGGCTAGGGGGCTGCACGGCGCTGTCGCACGGGTTCTTCAACCCGCAGGGGCCGGTCGCGGGGCATGAGCGCGACCTGTTCGTCACCGTATCGATCGTGCTGCTGTTCGTCGCCGGACCGGTGCTGCTGCTGACGCCGCTGTTCGCGTGGCATTACAGGCTGTCCAACCGCGGCGACGCGTACCGGCCGAAGTGGAATTTCTCCTGGTGGGTGGAAGGCCTGATCTGGATCCCGCCCGCCGGCATTGTCATCGGGCTCGCCGTGCTGCTGTGGCACTGGACACAGATCGACGATCCGTATCGGCGGTTGCCGGGCGCGGCGCCGGTCGAGGTTCAGGCGATCGCGCTCGATTGGAAATGGGTGTTCGTCTATCCCGACCTCGGCGTCGCGTCGGTCGATCGACTGACCATTCACGCTGGACGGCCGGTACATATCAAGCTGACCAGCGGCACGGTAATGCAGTCGATGCTGATCCCGCAACTCGCCGGGCAGATCTACGCGATGGGCGGCATGACCACCGAGTTGAATATCCAGGCGCACCGGCCGGGACGGTTCCGCGGCGAGAACACGCAGTATAACGGCGCCGGCTTCCAGCAGCAGAAGTTCGATGTCGTTGCAGTGTCGCCAGCCGACTATGACCGCTGGGCGGCTGCTACACGAAGCGGCAAGCGCACGCTCGACGCACAAACCTGGCGACGGCTGTCCGCGCGGTCGATCATCACCCGGCCCGTCGAGTTCGCGCATGTCACGCCACACCTTTTCGAGCACGTCGTCGCCGCGACTGGCGGCATGACCCATTCTTCTCCGAAAGCCGTTCGATGACCGTTTCCGTTCCCCTCTGGCCCGCCGTGCTCGGCCGGTTCGGCTGGCAGGACCTGCCGTTCGTGCGCGCATGGGAGAACCCGACGATCAGCGAGATCATCGGCGCGTTCGCAGGCGCGCTGGTGGTGGTCGGCGCGGTCGTCGTCGCGGCGCTGCTGACGCGTTATGGCAAGTGGCGGTATCTGTGGACCGAGTGGCTCACCAGCCTCGACCACAAGAAGATCGGCATCATGTATATCGTCGTCGCGTTCGTGATGCTGTCGCGCGCGCTGGTCGAGGCGGTGCTGATGCGGATGCAGCAGGCGGTGGCGATCGAGAACCCCGGCTTCCTGACGCCCGACCATTTCGGCCAGCTGTTCTCGACGCACGGCTCGATCATGATCTTCTTCATGGCGATGCCGTTCCTGACGGGGATGATCAACTATGTCCTGCCGCTCCAGATCGGCGCGCGCGACATGGCATTTCCCTGGGCCAATTCGATCGCGTTGTGGCTCACCATCGGCGCCGCGGGGCTGATGATGGCCAGCCTCGTCGTCGGCGAATTCTCGACCGGCGGATGGAGCGGCTACCCGCCCTATACCGAGCGCGCGTTCAGCCCCGGCGTCGGTGTCGACTACTGGATCTGGGCGGTGACGTTGGGGTCGATCGGCTCGACGATGGCGGGGATCAACATCGCCTGCACCGTCTACAAGCTGCGTGCGCCGGGGATGCGGTTCATGCGGATGCAGATGTTCGCATGGACCAGCCTGTGCACGTCGATCCTGATGATCTTCGCGATGCCGCCGCTGACCGTCGCCACGCTGCTGCTCGCGCTAGACCGCTACCTGGGGTTCCATTTCTTCACCAACGACCTCGGCGGCAACATGATGAACTATGCCAACATGTTCTGGCTGTTCGGTCATCCCGAGGTCTACATCCTGATCCTGCCCGCGTTCGGCGTGTATTCGGAGGTCGTGTCGACCTTCTCCACCAAGGACCTGTACGGCTACACCTCGCTGGTGATCGCGACGATGGCGATCGCGGTGCTAAGCTTCACCGTGTGGGTCCATCATTTCTTCACGATGGGGCAGTCGGCTAACGTCAACGCGGCGTTCGGGATCGCGACGATGACGATCGGCGTGCCGACCGGCGTCAAGATCTACGACTGGATCTGGACGATGTTTCGCGGCGAGGTGCGCTTCACTGTGCCGATGCTGTACGCGCTCGCGTTCATGATGACGTTCGTGCTGGGCGGCTTCACCGGCATTATCCTGGCGATGCCGCCGCTCGACTACCTCGTCCACAACACGCTGTTCCTGGTCGCGCATTTCCACAACATGCTGATCCCGGGGCTGCTGTACGGGATGCTGGCGGGCTATCATTACTGGTTTCCCAAGGCGTTCGGGTTCCGCCTCGACGAGCGCTGGGGGCGGATCGCGTTCTCCTGCTGGGTGGTCGGGTTCTACCTCGCCTTCTTCCCGCTGTACGTGCTCGGCGCGAGCGGGATGGCGCGGCGGACGCAGGCGATCTTCGAACCGTCGTTTTGGCCGTGGCTGTACGTCGCCGGCGTCGGCGCGTTCGTCCTGCTGGCGGCACTGACGTCGCTCGGCATCCAGTTGTGGGTGAGCATCCGCGATCGTGCCAAGACACGCGTGGAAGCGGGCGACCCGTGGGATGGCCGCGGGCTCGAATGGTCGGTCAGCGCACCGCCGCCCGAATACAACTTCGCGGTGCTGCCGCTCATCGACGGACGCAACCCGTTCTACGATCACAAGCATGACGAGGGCCAGCCTGATCCTTACGCCTCGCCACTAGCCTACGAGGACATCGTCGTGCCGAAGGGCAGCGCGACCAGCGTCGTGATCGGGCTCACAGCCGCAGTCGCCGCGTTCGGCCTGATCTGGGAGATCTGGGGGCTGACGATCGTCGCGTTTCAGGTGATCGTCGCGGCGGTCGTGCTACGCAGCTTCGGTCGCGACCAGCATCGGACCATTCCCGCTGCGGAGGTCGCGCGCGAGCATGAGGCCTGGCTGACGCGCGTCCGGGCGACGCCCGCGATTCCGCGGCAACTGGAGACCGCCGCGGTCAATCGTGGCCTTGCGGAGATCGTGGCGTGAGCGAACCCGAACTGTCGCATGCCGGCCTCAACCTCGGCGACACCGGCGCGCTGACGCAGGACCAGGCGGAGAACGCGATCTTCGGCTTCTGGATATTCCTGATGAGCGACGCGGTGATCTTCGCGCTGCTGTTCGCGACCTATGGCACGATGATCGCCAGCACCGTCGGCGGCCCGACGCCCGCCTCCGAGTTCAAGCTGCTGCCCGCGTTCGTCGAGACGCTGCTGTTGCTGACGAGCAGCGCGACGTTCGGCCGCGCGACGATCGCCATGAAGTACGACGAACCGCGCCGCGTGCTGTTCGGGTGGCTCGGCGCGACGCTGGGCCTCGGCCTCGTCTTCCTCGCGCTCGAGGCGAACGACTTCGCGACGATGTTCGCGCACGGTGCTTATCCGATGCGCAGCGGTTTCCTGTCGTCGTTCTTTGCGCTGGTCGGGCTGCACGGACTCCACGTCGCGGTCGCGTGCTTCTGGCTGGTCGTGATGGTCGGGCAGGTCTGCGCGTACGGCCTCGATGCGCGAGTGCGGATCAACCTGTTGCGGCTGGGGCTGTTCTGGCACCTGCTCGATATCGTCTGGATCGCGATCTTCTCGGTCGTCTATCTGCAAGGGAACATCGGATGAGCGACCGGACCCGCGAGCTGCGCACCTATGCGGTCGGCTATGCCTTGTCGCTCGCGCTGACCGTGGCGGCCTTCGCGATGGTCCGCTGGCCGTCGTTCGGTGCGCGTGCGATCTTCGGCGGCGTGCTGGCGCTGGGCCTCGTGCAGATGGCGGTGCAGTTCCGCTGTTTCCTCCACATCAGCCTGAAGCGCTCGTCGCGGCACGACCTGCAACTGATCCTCTTCTCCACGCTCATCATCGCGCTGATGGTGTCGGGTACGTTGGTGATCCTGTTCAACCTTCGTGGGCGGATGATGGGGTGAGGGCAGGCGACTGCGTAGCGGGGTGAACCGAACGAGGGCCCGCAGCGTTTGAACGGCAGCCGACACGCGCGACGTGCGCGGCGTAGTAGGGGAGTAGAGCGTGGCGCAATCACCGTTCCTGAACGATCCGCGGGAACAACTGGCCAGGCATATCGCTGCGGCGGTCGCCTCGCCGATTACAGAGATCCGCGCCATGCACATCCGGGCGGCGGAGCATCTCTCCGAACTGGCGAAAGAGAACCGCCTGCCGGCGCGCTCGGGCAAGACCAAGACTGGGAAAGACGTCTAGAGGTTTCGGACCGTATCGACCTGTCGGCGAATCGACGAGGATGACATCGATCGGCTGGATGCCGGCGGCTCGGCGAGCCTGTGAGAATTTTCGCGCCGCGACCGCCGGTTCGCGCAACGCCAAGCACTCCGTCTATATCGTGTTGCTGCATGACTCGCGGTCCCCGGAGCGCTGGGGACTATATGTCGGGCAGACGTCGCGCGATCCGGACTGGCGGTTCGATCAGCACAAGCTGGGGTACAAGGCGAGCGGTGCGGTCAGGAGGTTCGGGGCGCATCTGCTGCCCGGGCTCGTCGAGCATCTGAACCCTATGCAGCAATGGGAGTCGCTCGAACTCGAAGCCGCGCTCGCCGATGCGTTTCGAGAGGCGGGCGTCCCGTGGGTCGAGGGCGGCCATTAGCGTGCGGCTGGCATCGATGCGGAGACTATCGTTCTATGCAGTGATCGACCTAGTCGTTGGGGCGGAGAAATAATATGCGGCGTAACTGCATGGAAACGCCTCGCTTCTTGGGATACGCGCTATCTCGATCAACGGGAATGGCACGCGCATGACGACAATCGGGACAGTAATCGACGAGACCGGGATGCTGCTTCGCGATGGCGGTGCATTCTATCTGCGTCGGGACATCGGCGGTCGCTATCAGCTCGAGCTGCACCGCGTACCGGTCGATCTGGTCGAGAAGCGGGTGCGCGTGCGTGGTACTCTCGTCGGCGCCGACCTGGTCAACGCGGACGGTGTCGCCCCGGAATAGACGCGTCAAGGTATGGATGGCGGCGTGAGGCCTAGGGCGGAGCTGGGACGGTCTCTAATGTCAAAGTCGTCAGGCAGCCGTGATCGTCAGCAGCGATGCTGCTGCTGTGAACTCACGGTTACGTCGGCAGGATGTCGGGATCGAGTGGATACGCGATGTCGCGAATCAATCGGCCAGTGCCGCAGGCGCCATTCCGGAACGGCGCATTATGTCGGACCGGACATTGCACGACCATTCTCGTGCAAGGCCCGGTCCGGGAACGATCAGTTATCGCGCTCGGCGCGCTTGCGATCGGCCTTGCGTGCACGGCTGACAGCTGCAGCATGCTCGCGGGCACGCTTCTCCGACGGCTTCTCGTAATGACGACGAAGCTTCATCTCGCGGTACACGCCTTCGCGCTGCAGCTTCTTCTTCAAGGCGCGGAGGGCCTGGTCGACGTTATTGTCGCGAACGATTATTTGCATGCTATCTAGGGCTCTCGGCTATCGTGACGGTCTTTCGAATCAACGCCCGCTTTATGAGCGCCGCGACAGGAAGCCAAGTCCCTATCGGCTTGGCCGACCACGCGGCCGTCGTTGAAGGGGATTTTTCACCCGTTTGGGTCGATCGTCACAGCTTGAAGTTGACGCCGAACGTCACCGTGCGACCGATCCGGGTCTGGAACAGCGTGTCCTGACGGACGCTGTCGGTATAAAGCCGGTTCTGCTCGTCGGTCAGGTTGGTCCCCTCGAGGATGAGCTTCACGGTGTCCGTCACCGCAAACGACGCGGACGCATCGACGAACAGCGTACTGTCATTGCCCTGGAGATCGCTGCCGGGGGAAGCGGGGATGCCGCGGATGAAGCCGTCGCGGTAATTGGCGGTGCCGCGGATGCTGAACTTACTGTCCTCGTAATAGAGCGTGCCGGACGCGGTGTTCTTCGACAGGCCGATCAGGTTCGCGGTGGTCGTGACGGTCGGCACGCCGTTCACGCTGGCGAGGATATAGTCGATCCGCGAGGTGACGTGCGTATAGTTCGCCAGCGCGCCGAAGTTCCTTAGGAACCCTGGCAGGAAGGTGAACGGCACCTGCGCGTTGACCTCGACGCCCTTCAACGGGCCACCTGGCGTGTTGAGCGGCTGCGCGATCGTGAACTGTTCGCTCGGCAACGTGTTGCTGCCCGCAAGGAGTTCGTTCGGTAGGCCGAGATCGCTGAAAGGGATGAGCGTGTTGACGCTTTGCACGTAGGATTTCAGATCCTTGTAGAAGAACGCGGCGGACAGCAGTGCGCCCGGGCGGAAATACCATTCGATCGCGGCATCGAAGGTGTTGGCGCGGATCGGATCGAGCTGTGGGTTCTGTACGCTGCCGTTGCGCGTGATCGCGTTGACGCCGCTGGTGGGGGTCAGCACGCCGAGTTCCGGTCGGGCGAGCACTTTCGCGCCCGAGAAGCGGAACAACAGGTCTTCGATCGGCTCAATGACGAGGTTACCGGAGGGCAGCCAGTCGCTGTAGCGCTTGTTGGCGGTGGCGAACCGCCCGGTCACGCCGGTTGGCGAGCCTGCGAGCGCGACCGAGATGAAGCCCGACGACAGCTGGTCGGTGTGGACGAAGCGGACGCCCGCATCGCCGCGGACACCGATGCCGCCGAGCCGGTCGCCGAGATCGAACGCCGCCATCGCATAAGCCGACGAGACTTCCTCGAGCACCCGGCTGGACTGCGCGCCGCATTCGGTGCCGCAATAGCGCACCGCATCCAGGTTGAACGTGCTGATCAACTTGTCGGGATCGAGCGAAACCCAGCTCGACGGCGCGCCGTTGCCCCAGAGATTGCCGACGCCGCTGATCTGGTGCGTGATGTCGGCGAGCGTGGTACCGGCGGGCAGCGCCCTAGTGAGCGTGTCGGCGGTGTACGGAATGACGTTGCGCAGTGTGAAATCGCTGCGGCGATATTGGCCGCCCGCCTTCAGCGTCAGCACGTCGGCGACCTTCCAGTGCAGGTTCGTTTCCGCGGTCAGTCCGTTGTTGGTGTTGGTCGAGGGACGCGCCTGGAAGCTGTAGCCGCCGCGCACGGTGCCATCGGCAAGCGCAGGTCCGTAGTTGAAGCGGGTCGGATCGGACACGTCGAAACCGAAGCCGAGCTTCGGCGTATCCTTGCCGTCGCGGTAGTCGATCGAGAAATTGGGCGTGTCGATGGCGTCCATGAAATACTGGAAACGCCGCTTGCCGAACGCCTTGGCCTGGTTGAGCCCGAACAGCGCGGTGATCCCGAAGCTGTCGGTGAAGTCGTGCTTGATGTTGAGATTAGCCTGCTTGAACGTCGACGTGAAATCGTCGACCAGCCCTTCGGAGCGAACGTCGACGCCGTCGAACAGGCCGTAGATCAGGCCGCCTTGCGGTGTCAGCTGGACGTCCTTGATCGACATCACCGGCTGGCCGTTGTTCGCGGCCGAGCGCGCGAACGAAATCGCCTCGATGTAATTGTCCCGGCGCACGACGTGGAAGCGCGAATAGAGCAGGTCGAGCGAAATATCGGTCGCCGCGTCGGGCTGGAATTGGAAGCTGAGCGTCCCGCCGAGCCGTTTCTGCTTCTGCTCCGAATTCAGATAGCGCGGGATGCGCGGGAAGAACGCGCCGCTGCCGGCGGTGTTGGGCAGGTCGGGGCGGCGCGCGGCGAGCACCGTGTTGAACGCCGCCGCGGTGCTGGTACGCGGCGTGCCGGGATAGCAGTTCGCGGCATCGGCCCCCTTGCTGCCGATCGCCGGCGTGGCGGGCGCGAAGCCGACCGGCGAACAGAACAGCCCGTTGGTATTGGCGGACAGGATGTCGACCGCGGAATAGCCGACTTCGCGGATGTCGCGCTCCTGATAGGCGACCGAGCCGAGGACGCCGAACCTTCCGTCGTCGAATTTTTTCGCGATCAGCAGCGAGGCGCGCGGGTTCACCTTCTTTGCTAGCTCGCTGTAGACGCCGCGTACGGTGGCGCTGAGCGTGAAGTCCTGCTTGCCGGCCAGTGGCTTCGGTGCGGACAGGTCGACGGTCGCGCCGAGCGAGCCTTCCTCGACATCGGCGGACGGCGTCTTGCGCACCGCGAGCGACGAGAAGATCTCGGTTGGGAAAACGTTGAAATCGAAACTGCGGCCATTGTTGCCGCCGCCATAGATGTCGGACGATCCGGTCTGCGACGTGCCTTCCATGCCGTTGATGCGGACGCGGGTGAACGCCGCGCCCAGCCCGCGGACCGAAATGTTGCGGCCCTCGCCACCGTCGCCGCGGGCAAGCGCGACGCCGGGAATGCGCTGCATCGATTCGGCCAGGTTCGAGTCCGGGAACTTGCCGATGTCCTCCGCGACGATGCTGTCGATTGCCGCGGTCTCGTTGCGCTTCTGGTTGATCGCGGTGGTGAGCGACGCGCGGAAACCCGTGACGATGATGTCGTCGGTCTGGATTGCGTCGGCTGGCGTGGCGGGTTCGGGGGGCGTCTCCGCAGTTGTCGTCGTCGGCGGGGATGCCTGCTGAGCCGTGGCGGTGGTCGCAACCCCGGCAGAGAGGAGCGCGAGCATCGATGTGCCGCTACGAATGCAGGCCGTGAGACGTAAACCGTTCATTGGTATCCCCCCTTTGCGCAGAACCACTCTTCGGTGATTTACCACATTGTAAGATGGCTGATCATATATCATCAATTTACGGCCGTGTCAGGCCTTTTCCGCGTGGGGTCGGATGCGAGCCAGTCCGCAGGCATGCAGGAGGGATTTCCGGTACCAGCTCAAGTCTACGTTTGACGCGGACATTCTCATCAAGTAACCATTCGTCTCACAAAATGAGATGATGCAAATCATTGAGTGAGACGTAAATGTGCTGCGTTGCCGGGTCGGAGCAGACCGGGCGGGCAGGACGCGGACATCGTTCGATGGTGTGTGCGACGCGCCTTCGGTGGGGCGCGGGGGATGAGGAGCGTTGAGCGTGGCGATTGTGACTTTGCCGAAGATCAAGCACGTCCGGGCGTTCGTCGTCCGTGGTGGTGGTGCCGATTATCACGACCAGGGCGCGGGGCACTGGATCGATGACCACATCGCGACGCCGATGAGCCGCTATCCCGAATACCGCGAGTCGCGCCAGAGCTTCGGCATCAACGTGCTCGGCACGCTGGTCGTCGAGATCGAGGCGGAGGACGGCACGGTCGGCTTCGCGGTCACCACCGGTGGCGAGCCCGCGGCGTTCATCGTCGAGAAGCACCTCGCGCGCTTCCTCGAAGGACGCTCGCCGACCGAGTACGAGAAGATCTGGGATCAGATGTACTTCTCGACGCAATATTACGGCCGCAAGGGGCTGGTCGTGAACGCGATCTCTGGGGTCGATCTCGCGCTGTGGGATCTCCTGGGCAAGCTGCGCCAAGAGCCGGTCTATCACCTGCTCGGCGGTGCGGTACGCGACGAACTGCAATTCTACGCGACCGGCGCGCGGCCCGACGTCGCCAAGGAGCTCGGCTTCATCGGTGGCAAGATGCCGCTCCACCACGGCCCCGCCGAG
Organism: Sphingomonas sp. NFX23; assembly: GCF_049887795.1. NCBI lineage: Bacteria > Pseudomonadati > Pseudomonadota > Alphaproteobacteria > Sphingomonadales > Sphingomonadaceae > Sphingomonas > Sphingomonas sp. NFX23. The sequence goes on along the minus strand of NZ_JAGEKH010000003.1, from coordinate 380,760 downwards.
GGCGCCGAGGGCATGAAGAAGAACATCGCCATGATCGCCGACATGCGCGAGAAATGCGGTCCCGATTTCTGGCTGATGCTCGATTGCTGGATGGCGCTCGACGTCGATTACGCCACGCGGCTCGCGATCGCCGCGCACGAACATGGTCTGAAATGGATCGAGGAGGCGATCAGCCCCGACGATTACTGGGGCTATGCCGAGCTGAAGCGCAACGTGCCCAAGGGCATGCTGGTCACCACCGGCGAGCACGAGGCGACGCGCTGGGGCTTCCGGATGCTGCTCGAGATGGACTGTTGCGACATCATCCAGCCCGATGTCGGCTGGTGCGGTGGCGTCACCGAACTGCTCAAGATCAGCGCGCTGGCCGATGCGCACGGCAAGATGGTCGTGCCGCACGGATCGTCGGTCTACAGCTACCATTTCGTCATCACGCGCCACAATTCGCCGTTCGCCGAGTTCCTGATGATGCATCCGGGACCGACCGAGGTGGTGCCGATGTTCCATCCGCAGCTGCTCGGCGAGCCCGTGCCGCAGAACGGCCGGATGAAGGCGAGCGCGCTCGATGCGCCGGGGTTCGGCGTCACGCTCAACCCCGAGATCGCGATGCACCGCCCCTACATGCATTGATCCAGTCTCTCTTTTCGCCATTCTCTTTTCCGAAAGTCCCCTCATGAAACTCTGCCGCTACGGCCAACCCGGCCAGGAAAAGCCCGGCATCGTCGATGCCGACGGCGCGATCCGCGACCTGTCGGGCGTGATCGACGACCTCAACGTCGCAACGCTGGCGCAGGCGCTCGCGGCCGATCCCGCGTCGCTGCCGGTCGTCGACGGTACGCCGCGCTACGGCGTTCCGATCAAGGGCATTGGCAAGATCGTCGCGATCGGCCTCAACTACCGCGATCACGCGATCGAATCCGGCCTGCCGATCCCCACCGAACCGATGATGTTTATGAAGCCGCTGTCCAGCCTCAGTGGTGCGAACGACGACGTCGTCCTGCCGCGCGGTTCGACGCATGGCGACTGGGAGGTCGAGCTGGGCGTGATCATCGGCAAGACCTGCCGCTACGTCTCGGAGGACGAGGCGCTCGACAAGGTCGCGGGCTATGTCCTCGCCAACGACGTGTCGGAGCGCTTCAACCAGAAGCAGCGCGGGTCGCAGTGGAGCAAGGGCAAGGGCCACGACACCTTCTGCCCGGTCGGCCCGTGGCTGGTGACGCCCGACGAGATCGGCGACGCGCAGGACCTCGACATGCACCTCGACGTCAACGGCGCGCGGATGCAGACCGGCAACACGAAGACGATGATCTTCGACCTGAAGCAGCTCATTTCCTACGTCAGCGAATATATCACGCTGTACCCCGGCGACCTGTTGATCACCGGCACGCCGCCGGGCGTCGGCGAGGGCAAGAAGCCCGAATCGATCTTCCTGAAGGCCGGCGACGTGATGGAACTCGGCATTGCCGGGCTCGGCACGCAGCGTCAGTCGGTCGTCGAATGGCGCCATCTGGGTGAAGGTTCGATCGCATGACGATCTATGGGGGGCGGTTTGCCGGTCGCTGCGCGATCGTCACCGGCGGCGCGTCGGGGCTCGGCAAGGATGTCGCCAAGCGGATCGTCGCGGAGGGCGGCAGCGTCGCGCTGTGGGATCTCGACGCCGCAAAGCTCGCAGTCGCGAAGGACGAGGTCGGCGCGGCGCATGTCGTCGCGCTCGACGTGTCCGACGTCGACGCGGTCGTCGCGGCGGCGGCCGAGAGCGCGGCCGTGCTCGGCAAGGTCGACATCCTGATCTGCTCGGCGGGGATCACCGGGGCGACCGCGCCGGTCCACGAATACCCGCTCGACAGCTGGAAGCGTGTCGTCGACATCAACCTGAACGGGCTGTTCTATTGCTGCCGGACGGTTGTGCCGCTGATGTTGGCGAACGGTTATGGCCGCATCGTCAACGTGTCGTCGGTGGCGGGCAAGGAGGGCAATCCCAACGCGTCCGCCTATTCGGCGACCAAGGCGGCGGTGATCGGCCTGACCAAGAGTCTCGGCAAGGAACTCGCGGGCAAGGGCATCATCGCCAACGCGCTGACCCCGGCGACGTTCGAGAGCCCGATCCTCGAGCAGCTGCCCGCGAGCCAGGTCGAGTATATGCGCTCGAAGATCCCGATGGGGCGACTGGGCGAGATCCCGGAATCGACCGCGATGGTCTGCTTCATGGCGTCCGAGGAATGCAGCTTCACGACGGCGTCGACCTTCGACACGTCGGGGGGACGGACGACGTTCTAGGAGGACTTTCGTATCCTCCCCCGCCAGGGGGGGGGGGCTGGCACTTGCCAGACGGAGGGGGAGGAAAGGGGGAACCGCTGTTCCGTATCCTCCCCCTCCGTCGCCTTTGGCGCCACCTCCCCCTGGCGGGGGAGGATCGTTCCGACTGTCATCCCAAATCGCTCAGCCAACGCTGCCCGGCACGAGGCGGTACGGTTCAACAAACCCAGGAGAGAAGGCGATGATCCCGTTCGTCGACGCGCATATCCACCTGTGGGACCTGAGCCACATCCGCTATCCGTGGCTGTCGCCGCCGTTCGCCGATGATGGCCCCAACGGTAGCGTAGAGCCAATTGCGCGCGACTTCGGAATCGCCGAGTACCGCGCGGCGCTCGCGCGGTGGAATGTCGTCGGCGCGGTGCATGTCGATGCGGGTGCGGATCCGGTGCAAGCGCTCGACGAGACGCGCTGGCTGGAGGGAATCGCCGCCGAGCACGGCTTGCCCAACGCGATCGTCGCCTACGCACCGCTGGACGATGCCGACGTCGATATGCACCTCGCCGCGCAGGCGGCGTTCCCCCATGTTCGGGGCATTCGCCAGATCGTCAACTGGCACGCCGATCCGGCCCGCACCTATACAGCGCGCGACCTGACGCAGAATGCCCAGTGGCAGGCGGGCTATGCGCTGCTGTGTACGCACGCGCTCTCGTTCGACCTGCAATGCTACCCCGCGCAAATGCCGGGCCTCGCGCCGCTGATCGCGCGTCATTCAGATATCCCGGTGATCATCAACCATCTCGGCATGCCCGTGCTCGCCGATCCCGATGGCATCGCGGAATGGCGCGACGGCCTGCGCGCGCTCGCGGCGCTGCCGCATGTCGCGATCAAGCTGTCGGGGCTCGGCTTCATCGCGCGCGCCTGGACGCCGGAAAGCGTGCGGCCCTTCCTGCTCGAAGCGATCGACCTGTTCGGCACCGATCGCTGCCTGTTCGCCAGCGACGCGCCGACCGACACGCTGTTCGCGCCGATCGATCGCTACCTCGAAACCTATCACTCGCTGGTCGCGGACTTCGCAGAAGACGAACGCAGCGCGCTGTTCGGCGGCAATGCGAACCGGATCTACCGGCTGGGTCTCGACCTGTGAACCCGCTGCTCGGGGTACTGTATCACTGGCTCGGCGGGCTCGCGTCGGCCAGCTTCTACGTGCCCTATCGCGGCGTGAAGCGCTGGTCGTGGGAGATCTACTGGCTGACGGGCGGCGTCGTATCGTGGCTGGTCGCGCCGTGGTTCTTCGCCAGCCTCCAGACGCACGACCTGCTCGGCGTGTTCGGGCGCGCGCCGTCGACCGCGTTCTGGTGGCCGATGGTGTTCGGCGTGTTGTGGGGGTTCGGCGGACTCGGCTACGGGCTCGTCATGCGGTATCTCGGGCTGTCGCTCGGTATGGCGGTGGTGCTTGGCCTTTGCACCGTGTTCGGCACGCTGATCCCGCCGGCGTTCACGGGCGAGTTCCACGAAAAGCTGATCGCGACCACATCCGGCAATATCGTCCTCGCCGGCATCGGCCTGACGCTGGCCGGCATCGTCGTCGTCGCGATCGCGGGCGCGATGAAGGATGCGCTGCTGACGCCGGAGCAAAAGCTGGCGGTCGTCGCCGAGTTCGACTTCCGCAAGGGCATCGTCGTTGCGATCGGCGCCGGGATCATGTCCGCGTGCTTCGCGTTCGGGCTGGCTGCGGGCGAGCCGATCAAGGCGCTGTCGGCGACCGCCGGGACCGGGTCGCTCTGGACCGGGCTCCCCGTTTTATGCCTGATCATGGCGGGCGGCCTCGTCACCAACGGCGCCTGGTGCGCTTGGCTGATCGTGAAGAACCGCAGCGCCAAGCAATGGCTCGGCCGCACCGCCGAAGGCGCCCGCCCGCCACTCCTGTGCAACTACGCGCTCAGCGCACTCGCTGGCGTCACCTGGTATTTCCAGTTCTTCTTCTACACGATGGGGGAGAGCCAGATGGGCCGCCTCGGCTTCTCGAGCTGGACGCTGCACATGGCGAGCATCATCATTTTCGGCACGCTGTGGGGCTTTGCATTCCGCGAGTGGAAGGACGCCGGCGCGCGGATCAAGGCTGTGGTCTGGGCGGGCGTGGCACTGCTGCTGATCGCGACCGTGGTGATCGGCTATGGCAACAGCATAGCGGTGGAGACCGTCGCATGACCCGGATCGCGCACCTGATCGCCGCCAGCCTGTTTGCACTCGCGGGGGCCGCACCCGCAACCCCGCCGCGCGAGCCCGACGCCCCGCTGGTGATGACCGCGATGCACCTCCACGATCCGTGGATCGTCGCCGACAAGGCCAGTCGCACCTACTACCTCTTCACCCGCAACGAGGTCGCGATGACCGGCGACTCACGGCTGGGCACGATGATGTATGCGAGCCGCGACCTGAAGCACTGGACCAGGCCCAAGCCGGTGTTCGTGCTGCCCGGCGACGTCTGGGCCAAGGCGGGAAGCTGGGCGCCGGAAGTACACCGCTGGAAGAACCGCTGGTATCTTTTCGCGACGTTCCACGATCCGGCCTCGCCGCTGACGCCCAACGGCAAGCGCGCGACCTATCGCCGCGGGACCGTCCTCGCGGTCGCGGACAAGATCGACGGGCCCTATGCATTGGTCCGAGGCGGCGAGCCGATCGTGTCGAAGGACCAGATGTCGCTCGACGGCACGCTGTACGTCGACCCGAAGGGCAAGCCGTGGCTCGTCTACGCGCATGAATGGTGGCAGACGACGATCGGCACGATGGAAGCCGTGCCGCTGAACGACGACCTGTCCGCGGCGGGCTCGGCGAAGCGCCTGTTCAGAGCGAACGACGCCGCCTGGGTGGTCGGCCAGAAACAACCCGATGGCGACACGGTCTATGTCACCGACGGCCCGGAACTGTATCGCAGCAAAACTGGTGCGCTGCTGATGCTATGGTCGAGCTATGGCAAGAAGGGCTATGTCGAGGGGCAGGCGCGGTCGCGATCGGGCAGCATCGAAGGTCCGTGGGAGCAACTCGGCCCGCTCGTCGAACGCGACAGCGGCCACGGCATGCTGTTCCGTGCGTTCGACGGCAGGCTGATGATGATCCTCCACCGCCCGTTCAACTTCGCGCTCGGTAAGCTCTACGAGATGCGCGACGAGGGCGATCGGCTGGCGGTGGTACGCGAGGCGACCGAACTCGACGGCGAGGCGTATCCGACGCATCCCTGCACGCCGGGGCACTCGTCGTTCGACAATGCTAAACCGGGGTGTTCGTGATGCTGGGTGCAGATGATGTGTGGCCGCTGTGGGGGGACGAACCCGCGGTGACGTTCGAAGATTCGTCGGGCGCGGCCGAGGTTGCGGTCGTGACGGCGGTCGACCAGCCGGTGCTGCTCGGGTTTCGTGCCGCCAAGCCCAACGGCCGGGTGATGCTCGTGCTTGGCGGCGGTGGCTACACGCAGTTGATGGCGGGCAGGGAAGGGGTGCAGGTCGCGGCCTGGCTGACGGGGCTCGGCTATCATGCGTTCGTCCTGATCCACCGCTTCCCCAACGCTGCGAACGGTATTGCCGCACCACTCGACGACGCGCGGGAAGCGATGCGTCGCATCCGCGCGAGCGGTCTGGCGGCGGCAGGGCTCGGCGTGGTCGGACTGTCGTCTGGCGGTCACCTCGCTGCATGCCTCGCCGCGGCGTATCCGGACGAGTGGACGCCGCCAGCGTCGCGCCATCCCAACGAGCCGACGCGGCCCGACGTGATGGTTATTGGCTATGCCCCGATCTCCACCAACGCGGCGGGGCGGACGATCATCGCCGACAAGCCGCCGCTGCCGCCGGTCGAGAAGCAGGCGATGTACGATCGGCTGCAACCCGATGCGCAACTTCTGCCGTCGCCGCCGCCTGCGTTCATCGTCTATGCCGGCAACGATCCCGTCGTCCCGGTCGAGAATGTCCGCCGGCTCCACACGGCGTGGCAGGCCTCAGGCGGTGCGGCGGAACTCCACGTCTTCGCCGACGCGCCGCATGGTTTCGCGCTGGATACGCAGGGGCTGCCCGTCTCGATCTGGCCGACGCTGTGCGAGGCGTGGCTGCGGCAGGTCGGTTTTCTCGACTAGCGGCGCGCGAGCCGGATCTCGGTCGGCGCGTCGCGGTCCACGGTGAGGATACCTTCGGCTTCCTTCAGTTCGGCAATCTGAAGCACGCTGCGGCGGTGCCATTCGGGATCGCGCGTGGACTGTGGTTCGCCGGACTGCTGGACGAAATAGACGATGTAGGCGCGATCGCCGGCGACGATGACGTCGGGATGCTGCCCCTTGGCGCGATCGGTCTCGGCGCGGCCGGGCGTCGCGAGCAGATAGTCCGGTTGTCGCGTCCAGTGCTCGCCATCCGTCGAGCGCATCGCCAGCAATCCCTTCCACGCGTCGGAGATCAGCCACCAGCGGCCCTTCCAGCGGAACGCCTTCGGTCCCTCGCCGGGCGTGTCGACGATCGTGCCCTTCACGCGCCAGTGGACCAGATCGTCGCTGTCGGCGTAGCGGATCGCTTTGTTCAGCCGCTCGTCATTGTACCACAGCCGATAACCGCCACCGGGGAGTGCCGCGACGCTCGCATCGATCACCCGGTCGGAGCCGAGCGACAGCCGCTCGCCACACGTCCAGCGCTTCAGGTCGCGAGAGGTCAGGTGAACGATGAACCGCGGGGCGTTCCAGTCGCGGAAGACGCCCGGCACGACGGTCAGCCACATGTGCCACCGGCCCGCGAGGTACTGAACCTCGGGCGCCCACAAGGTCGCGCCGGTGCAGGATGCGGGGATCGCCGCGGTGCCGCCGTAACGCCAGTGCACGCCATCCCACGAGCGGGCGGTGCCGATCGCGGTACCGTGCACCCAGCGCACGTCCTTCGCGTCTGCCATCGGCAGGTCGGCGCGGCGATTGGTGTAGAACATCACCCATTCGCGGCGGGCGGGATCGTAGACGGTCGAGGGATCGGCGGCGCCGTCGTGCACCGGATCGCGAAATAGCGGCTTCGGCGCGACTGGCGAGCCTGCGCCTGCGAGCAACGCAGCGGCGAGCAGGATCACCGCGTGCCCGCCGCCGCGACGGGGTTGTTGCCCCAGAGCTTGTCATAGGACCAGCCCGACAGGTCCTCGACCACGCGCGCGTTGTCCGGCGTCGATGGCGTCCGCTCGCCACGCCGCAGATGCTCGATCTCCTCCAGCAGGATGGCATGCGTGGCGGGCGTCAGCCGGAACCGCGTCGACACGAGCACGCCGAACACCAGCATCGCGATCGTCCCCGCGCCCAGCACCGCGACGATCGCATAGATCGCCTGGGGGCTCTGTGCGGTCGCCTTCGAGACGAAGCCCGATGCCTGCATGACCTGCCCGACCAAGATCACCGCCAGCGCCTGGCTCATCTTTCGCACGAACGTCATCACGCCGGCGAACGCGCCCTCGCGACGGCGCCCGGTGACGATCTCGTCGACGTCGGCCATGTAGTTGTAGGTCGCCCAAGGGATGTAGTTCAGCGCGCCGCGCCCCAACCCGGCGAACACCACCGGCAGCCAGAATAGCGCCGACGTGGCGGTATAGCCCGCCGCGTACATCGCGAGGAAGATCACCACGCCGATCGCGAAGCTCAACGCCGCGAACCGGTAGGCGGCCGCCGGAGACAGCCGCAGCGCGAAGTTGATCGCCAGCACGACCGCGACCAGCTGGACGATGTACGTCACGCCGACCAGGTTCGCGACGATCGCGGTCGATCCGGCGAGCGCGAAGATCACGAAATAGGTGAAGGCCGCGTTGTAGATGTCCTGGCTGATATAGCCGCCCAGATACATGCCGAGATGCAGACGGAACGCGCGGATCCGCAGCGTCGAGAACAGGTTGCGGTACAGCGCCTTGAACCCCGCGCCGAGCGACGCTTTCTCGACGGCCTGGACCTCGTCGAGCCCCTCCGGCCGCTGCCGCTCCCAGCTGAACGCGTACAGCAGACCCGCGGCGCCCATGAACAAACCTGAGAAGATCATGCCCATATACAGATACGTGTCGGGCGAATCCGGCCCGAGATACGCGATCAGCCAGCCCGGCAGGAACGCCGCCGCGATCGCCGAGCACTGGCCGCACAGGATACGCGCACCGGCGAACTTCGCCTTGGTGCGGTAGTCGGTCGCCATCTCCGACGCGAGCGTCTCGTACGGGATGATCTCCATCGCGTAGACCATCTCGAACAGCACGTACGTCACGAGGTAATACCAGAAGCCTTGCCCCGCGACCCACATGATCGCGAACGACGGCAGCAGCGGGATCGCGGCGAGGATGAAGAACCGCCGCCGTCCGAACTTGCGCCCTAGCCAGCTTCGCCCGAGATTGTCCGACAGGTGGCCGATCGTCGGGCTGGTAAACGCATCGAGCACGCGCGCGACGCCGAAGATGATCGTCGCCTGCGCCGCGGACAGTCCGCAAAAGCTGGTGTAGAAGATCAGGATCCACGTGCTGATGACCGCCATCGACCCCGCGCCGAGCACGTCGTTCGATCCGTAGGCGAGCAGATTATACCAGCGTACCGGACGGGCAGGCGCGAGCGGCAGGGCCGGACAGGCGGCGATCGGATCAGTGGCCATGCGAAAGTCCTTGGGTACCGGCGTTGGCTGAAGATGAGGCGGCTGGAGATGAGGCGGGAAGCGGATCGAAGCGCAGCGCGTCGAACACGATCGCGGGGTCGTCGATCCCGATCGTCACACTGTGCCGTCCGGCCGCGAGCGGTGTCGGCAGCGCAAGGTCGAGACGGTTGTCGAGCACCGCGAGCGCCCATGCCCGGTCGCCGGTCTTGCGTGGAACACCGACACGAACGGGCGCCCCGCCGTCGATCGCGATCGTTACCGCGAGGTCGGCGCCTTCGGTCGTAGGATAGGTCGGCAAGATTTCCGCTGCGAGTTGCCAGCGACCAGGCGGGAGCGTGACGGTGTACGACAGCGTTGCCAGCGCCGCCGCGGCTACCGCAGCACCGTCGCGGCCGAGGCCGTCGACCACGCGCCAGCCGTTGCGCGGGCTATCCGAAGTCTCCGCCTCAACCACGATCGTCGAAGCCTGCAAAACTGCCCGGTTCCCCGGCGAAGGCCGGGGCCCAGTTGGAGTGAGTGAGGTAACGGAGGACGGCACGATTTCACCAGGAGCATTCCAATTGGGCCCCGTCCTTCGCCGCGGAGTTATAGCTGGGGCGGGCAGGATCGGTGGCGACAAGCGATAGCGACGCCACTGCCCGTCGGCGGGTTCGACCGCCATCATTCTTCGCCACTTTCCGCCCGCGATCTCATTATTGTAGCGGTACGTCAGCGCGGTGATTTCCGTATCCGCTGCGCGCGAACGCTCGCCTGCGACTGCCGCACCAACCGGATCGGTATCGCGCAGGCGAGCATGCGCCTCGGCATCGAACATGCGCGTATTGGCGAGCGCCGCCGCGGTCACCGGATAGTCGACCAGTTCGAAAAACGCGTCGCGTCGGTCGGGCGCAATGCGCGGCGCGATCGAGCGGACGCGCGCGCGCAACGTATCGAAGGCGGCGAGGCGGGTCGGGATGTCGGCAGGGGCAAGCGGGCTCGGCTTCGACAGTTCGCCGGGCAGCCACCATTGCAGATGCTCAGGCCGGCGCTGGAAGTTCAGCCGGTGATGCTCGGCCATGATCGCGGCGATCTCCGGCGCGACATCCGCGCCGACAGTATCCGCCGCCCAGTTCGCGACGACCGTATCGATCGGTTTGCCGCGCGTGCCCGGTACGTCCCACGCAAGCTGCAGGAAATAATCGGTCGCGAGTTCCGCGGGCTTGAGGTCGCCGACATTGGCGACCCACATCCGCCGTGCACCCGCATCCCAGGCACGTCCCAGTTCCTCCCGGATCAGCGCGGGCGGTGTGGTCGACAGCCAGAGATACGACAGCGGCGCCCCGAGATAGGACAAATGATAATAGATGCCCGATCCGCCCGTTCGCGCGCGCTCGGCGGCGTCGGGGACGTGACGGATATACCCGAAATTATCGTCGGGCCACATCAGCGTGACGTCGTCGGGTATTTTCAGCCCGCCGCGGTACACGTCGAGGACTTCCTTGTACGGCGTGAAGACCTGCGGGACGCGCGTCGGATCCCGGTTCACGCCGCGCGCCAGCATCGCGCGCTGGTCGGTGAATATGCGTTCGAGCAATGATCGGCGCGCATCGTCGGTGGTCGGGCCGACGATTCCGCTGTCGTGGATGCCGCGCATCCCGAGCGTCCAGACGCTCTCGTACTGGCCGTTCGCCCTGACGCGTGTGCGCCAATAGTCCGCGACGCGGGCGGGGTTGGTCAGATAGTTGAACTCTGTCGCCGGCGCCGTCCATTCGCCGACATTGTTGCGCAGCATCGGCTCGGCATGGCTCGATCCCATGACGATCGCATAGCGGTCGGCAAGGCGCGCATTCTCGGGGTTCGCGTTGAACGGCGCGGTGACCTTGTGCATCGCCGGCCAGACCATGTTCGCCTTCAGCCGCAGCATGAGCTCGAACAGTTTGGCATAGGTCTTCGGCCCGATCGTGCCGGCCTCTGGCTCGAACGTGCCGGCAGCCCAGGGTTGCAGCCCCCAGTCCTCGTCGTTGAGGAAAATCCCGCGATACCGGACCGATGGCGGCCCGAAGCGGTGGAGACCGGTCGCCGCAAAAATCGCGGCGTGATGCTCGGGCGTCGCGTCGGCCCACCAATGCCACGGCGACACGCCGATCGCGCGCGACAGCTCGTACGCGCCGAACGCGGTCCCGCGACGATCGCTGCCGACGATCACCAGCGCTGCCGGGATACCGGGTGCGGGGTTGGCGACGGTGGCGATCACGAAGCTCTCCCATGCGTCTCGCAGTTTCGAGACGTCGAGTATGCCACGCCGGACCAACCGGTCGATCGCGGGGTTGCGACCGAGCGTGCCGAGCCAGATCTGCGTGCCGTTGGCGGTTGTCGCACCGGTCACGCGCCGGAGGTCGCTAGTCAGGTCGGCGGCGGCGATCCGGACGACCTCGTGGTCACCCGGCGCCGTCACCACGCGCGCCGTGCCTTGCGCGTCCGCCAGTGCGAGACCCGCCCCGGGCTCGAACGACACGAGACGTGCGACCGGCTCGGCTGAGGCTGGCGCCCCGAGCCATAGCGCGGCCGCAAGCAAGGCACGCCGCAAGGTCAGATATAGGTCCGCAGGAACTCGGCGAGCGCGACCATCGCGAGGCTCTGGCCGTAAGGCATCGAGGTGAGCGCGATGTCCTTGTAGAATTGCTGCGTGTCGCCCATCGCTGTGCCGAAGCTGACCTGCTTCAGTTCACCGGCCTCGTCGATATTGGCGAGCACGCCCTGCACGGCCTTGATCCCGACCACCTCGTAATGGCGCGGCAGATAGCCCTTCCGGACGCCCTTCAGGATGCCGTAGGCGAAGCCCGCGGTCGCCGACGCCTCGAGATAGCTGGTCGGGTCCATCACCAGCGTGTGCCATAGGCCGCTCTCGTCCTGCGTCTCGGCGAGCGTCTTCACCTGCGCTGCGAGCGTATCGATCAGGAAGGTGCGGAACGCGTCGCCCACCGGCAGGTCGAGGATCTCGATGATCTCCGGGATCGCGATCGTCACCCAGCAATTGCCGCGGGCCCAAAGCGCCTCCGCAAAGTTATGCCGTCCGTTAAAGTCCCAGCCGTGGAACCAGAGCCCGGTCTTCTTGTCGAACAGGTATTTGATATGGACGAGGAACTGCCGCTTCGCCTCCTCGACATAGTGCGGGCGGTTCAGCAGCAGGCCGATCTTGGCAAGCGGCAACACCGACATCATCAGCGTGTCGTCCCACATCTCGCCCGGGTTCTCGTCATTGTAGACGATGTGCTGGAACCCGCCCTCCTCGGTCTTGGGCAGCCCGTCCGGCGCCATCAGCCACTCGGCCCAGGTGTCGAGATAGGGGATGTAGCGCGGGTCGGGTTCGCGCTCGTAGAGATAGGCGAGCGTGATGAACGGCGCGACGGTGTTGATGTTCTTGGTCGGCGTGCCCTCGGCGAAACGATCCTCGAACCACTGCTTGATGATCGCCAGCGCGCCCGCGTCGCCGGTCTGCTCGTAATAGCGCCACATCCCGAACAGGCCGACGCCGTGCGTCCATTCCCAGCCGGCCCAGCCCTTGGTGTCGATGATCCGGCCGTCTTCGAGGCGCAGCAGGAACTCGCCGGTCTCGTCTTTGATGTTGACGAGGTTGTCCATCAGCTTGGCGATCGCAGCGGTCACGTCCGCGCGCGGCACATTATGGGTGAGGGCAGCCACTTATAGTCTCCTGTTGGGACGCGCAGGGCCGAGCCCATAGTCGCGCGCCATCGTCCGATAGAGGGTGAGAAATTCGGGGTCCGCGTCGTAGCGGCCGCCATGACCGGTCGATGGCGTCGTGCCGTTCGGTGGCGTCGGTGCGGTTGGTGTCGTCACGGCGCCGGGTGCTTCGGCGGCGTTGATCCCCTGCGAGAGGAGGTCGGGCTTTGGCCCTTCGCCGGCGGGCGTGCCTTCATGCGTGAAGATCGCTTCCTGGTGCCGCGTCGGCTCCCAGATGAAGCTGCCCCAGCCGTGCGGCTGCGCGTGGACGAGGTCGTTCACGTACCGTTTGCGCGACGAATATTCGAGCGCGAGAAAGCCGTGATCGGGATAGGCCTGGGCGAACTCGGTAAAGGTTCGCGCCCAGTCGCCCTGCGCCTGTTGCTGGTAGCAGGAGAAGCCGGTGGCATCGAATTTGACGCCGCGCTGGAGCAGATTGTCCATCCAGTAGCGGACGATCGGCCAATGCCGCCCGAGATGATTGTGCACCGCCACCCGTGCCTCGGGCGTCGCTTCGCGCGCGCCGGCAATCCCGGCCTTCAACAGCAGCGCAAACCGGTCGTACCCGCCGGCGCCGGGCACGTTCATGTGCACCGCATCGGTCTGCGGATTGCCGGTCGGAATCGTCAGCGGCACGCGTCCGTCGGGCCAGAGCATGCCGAAGGTCGTCTCGTTGCCGATCACGACGAGGTCGGGGGCGGCGCCCGCCCGCTTCATTGCCGACAGCGCGTCGACGGTATGGCGGTGGACCGCCTCGACCAGTTGGGGGAACGTGAGCGCAGCCCAGGCGGCGGGCTTGTCCTGATGCTGCGGATCGGCCCAGGTGTCCGAATAATGCAGCGTCAGCGACAGGTGGAAACCGGCGGCCTTGATCCGCTTGGCGAACGCGATCGTGCGCGGCAGGTCGCACCACGGCCCGCCCGGCTTGCCACTCGAATACCCCTTCGCAGGATCGACGAAAAGCCGCAGCTTGATCGCGTTGAATCCCGCATCGCGCAGGATTGCGAGCGGGTCCTTGGCGACGCCGTTCTCAAAATACGTTGCCCCGGCGAACTCGTCCTCCGGGATCCACGAGACGTCCGCGCCGATCAGATACGGCCACGGCCTCGCAACGTTCGCGACCTTTGCGGCTGGTGCGATGCCGGCGAGACAGGCCGCCCCAGCGCCCGCGCCAAATGTTCTGCGCGTGATCATTTGGCGGCGCCCAGCCGGTCGGGTGCCGCGACCATCCGCACCGGCACGCCGCCCTTGACGTTGCGCATCGTCACCACGCGGACCTGCTCGATCGCATCGCCGGGCGCGCCGTCGGACGTGACTGCGAGCGCGACGGTGTTCGCCCCGTGGTGGTTGAGGATGCCCTCGGGAATCGGGAACACGCGCTGCGGTCCGACATGCGCGATAAATTGGCCCATGTTCCAGCCGTTGACGAACAGCAGCGCACGGTAGCGGGCGACCGAGCGCGGCGTCGTCGTGTCGCCGAATGCGAGGGCGATCGTCGTGTCCTGGCCCTTCGGCACGGCGAGATCGAAGTGCGTACGATACCAGGTCGTGCCGGGCGTCGCCGTGGTGGCGGGGATCGTCGCTGCGGCCCAGGCCTTGTCGTCGAAGCCGGGCAGGTGCCAGCCGACCCGTTCGCCATATTGGCCGCCGTTGTTGGCGGGGCCGCGCGCCGGATCGGGGAGGTCCTCGCCGCCGAGCTTGCCCTGGATCTTCCACGCGATCGGTACGCCGAAGCTGCGTCCGCCCGGCGCTTCGATCGATGCGGAAATCAGCCCGCGCGCTTCCTTGTGATAATCGTCGGAATCAAGGTCCCAGTTATGCCCGTTGTTGCGCACCATCACGCTGACGACGTGCTCGCCGCCCGACTGTGCGGAGGCGGGCAGGTCGAACCGTGCGAGCCCGGTCGTGATCGGCCGCGGCAGTCCGCTCGGCAGCTCATTCTGGCCGAGGAACTGACCATCGACCCAGACCTGCACCATGCCGGAGCCGCCCGCGCCGTAAAACAGCGCGATCTGCTTCGCATCGGGCGTGCCGGTGAAGCGGCCGCGATACCAGACGTCGCCGTCGTGGAAACCGTAGGAGTCCATCGTCAGGTTCGGTTGGCCGTCGGGTTTGGCGGTCGTCGTCGCGCTGCCGCGTCCGTCGATTGCCTGCCAGCTGCTGTCGTCGAAGCCGCTCGTGACTTCGGGCGAACCCTGGGCCTCCCGCCATCCGGTCAATGCTGGGAGCACGACGGGCGCTGCACCGGGCAATGCCGTCGTCGCGTTTCGGCTACCGATCGCGGTCGTCTTCGTCGCAACCGCCGTCCCGTTCCACCGCACCAACCGTAGCGCGGCAGGAGCCCAGATTTCGAGCGGAGTCGTGTCGGCAGTATCGCCGGTCAGCGCCAGCGTGCCGCCGGTCGCCTTGGTCGAGCGCAGCAACGCGGGCCCACGCACGAGCACCGCGTCGCTGCCCCGCCAATAGCGTACCGCCTCGGCCTCGTCGGCCAGGATCAGCGTGAGGGCAGGGCGCCCGCCGCCGGTAATTCGCACTACCGCGCGCCCGGCATGCGTATAATCGAGCCGGAGATCGCCCTTCGCTGCGTCGAACGCGGTGGTGGCGGTGCCTTCGAGCAGTGTCACGGTCGGCGCGGACGCATAGCGCAGCACCGTCTCGCCGGTCTCACCCGCGCGACCGTACAGCAGCATCATGTCGCCGCGATCGATCGTCAGCGCGGTCTGCAGTTCGGACGTCGAATAGACCAGCCGCTGCCCGCCGACATTCACGCTCGCGACCAGCCATTTCGCGTCGAACCCGTTCAGCCGCATGGGTTCGGCCTGCGGGAAGGTGTAGCGCCCGTCGGGCAGGTCTGCGGTGATCGTGAAGCGGTCGTCGGTCTGGCCGTTGGACGGCTTGTGGGTCACCATCAGGAAGCGCGCATCGCTTTCCGGACTGCGGTTGTGATACGCCTGCACGTTCGGCGACGACACCTGTACCGGCGCGGCGGGGACCATGCCCGCCAGGTCAGGCACCGCGGCGATCAGCCCGCCGAGCTGTTTCATCTCCTCGGCCTTGCTCCGCACCTCGCGCGCTTCGGAGATCGCCGCGCCGTAATCGTAGCTCGTGAACACGACGGGGGCAGGGAGCCAGCCCCAGCTCGTCCCACCATAGCCCATGTAGAAGCTCTGGATGTCGATCCCGTTGGCGAGATTTGTGCCGTAGAACACGCGCTGGAACCGCTTGCCGCGCTGCACCGCGTTGCATTCGTAGCCGCCGTTCGAGCCCCAGTAATCGAACCAGCCGCCACCGAACTCGGCGAGGAAAGCCGGCGTGTCGGGCGAAGCGGACGCGCCGCCCTTCGCGCCACCGGGACCGTAGAACCCCCAGTCGGGTGCCGCCACGCCGCGCGTCGGCTTGCCCGCGACGGTGCAGGTGCCACCCGGATAACCGTCGAACGCGTAGAGATTGCCCGGTCCCTTGACGACGTTCGCGACGGTCGAGGTCTCGGGTACCCAGTATCCGTTGCGGCCCTGATCGTTGTGGAACAGCGGCACGGTGATGCCGTCGGCGCGGGCCTTGGCATAGAGATGGTCCATGTAGCGGCGTTGTGCAGGCGTGGTCAGCGCCAGTTCGTTCTCGATCTGGTGGAAGATGACGCTGCCGCTATGGCCCTTGCCGTCGCCGTTGATCTGGTGCCGCGCGATGATTGCGTTGACGTGGGTGAGCCACTCGTCGACCGCGGCGAGATACGCCGGATCGTCGGTCCTCGCGCGGGCCTTCTGGTTGACCAGCCAGCCCGGAAACCCACCGCGCGACAGCTCGGCATTCACGTACGGCCCGGCGCGGGTGATGACGTAGAGCCCCTCCTCCTGCGCCATCGCCAGCACGCGCTCGACGTTGCGGATGCCGGTGAAGTCGTACACGCCCTGTTTGGGGCTGTGATAGCCCCAGTCGAAATACAGCGCGACGGTGTTGAAGCCGCTCGCCTTCATCTTCTGCAGGATGTCGCGCCACAGATCGGGGCTGGGCAGGCGAAACGGGTGAAATTCGCTCGACCAGATCACCTGACGCTTGCCATCGATCATCAGCGACCGTGCATCGTACGACACGCGGCCGAATGTCTTGACCGGCGCGGCGAGGTTCTGCGTCGGGCGTGCGACCTGCGCCGTCGCGACGACCGGCGTCAGCGCGGTGGCGAGCGCCAGCGCGATCAGGCGCGTGCGATCAATCATGATGGAAGATCAGCGGGAGCGACCATTCCTTCGGGCGGTTGTTATCCTCAACCTCCATCAGCGGCGCCATGTGATCCCACCAGCGTTTCATCACCGGGTGATCGGGGAGGGCATCGCGGGTGTTCGGTTCGGCGAGATGCAGAACGGCGAACAGCGCCAGCGTCGTCTCGTCGAGGAAGATCGAATAATCATGGATGCCGCTTTCGGTCAGCAAGGCGGACAGTTCGGGCCAGATTTCGTCGTGGCGCTTGCGGTATTCGTCGACCACGCAAGGCTTCAGCTGCATCCTGAACGCATGGATCGACATCGCACCCTCCCAATCCACTATGTGGTATTGCTATGTACGATTTGGTAAAGGCGTTCCGGGCTCAGGTCAAACGCTAACCGCGCCAGAGTTGGGTCCGTGTCACCGAAAGTCCGGTCGCGTCCTCGACAACGAAGGGAGGGCGGGCGTCGGGCGTGGTCGTCGCGAGGTCGAGGCGGTCGATTACAAGGCCCTTCGCATGCCGGACCCACAAGCCCCAGGCGGGCAGTATGCCGAACATGCTCGGCTCCGGATAGGCACCCGCGAGGTCTTCAGGCCTGCGTGCGGCATCTTCGGGCGTGCCGCCGCCGCGATAGGACAGATGGAGGCGGGATAGCGAGATGTCCTCGACCGGATGGCCGGGGAGCCCGGCGATCGCCGCGGCGAAGCGGTCATCGATCCCCGTCGCGTCGATGTCGCTTAACGTCACCCGCCGGATCGCGCCTACCTGCGTTCCGGCTGGACCGCGGCGTCGGTCACCGATCCGCAGGAACAGCGGCGCGGTCGTCACGTCGCGCATCGTGATGCGGCGCGCGACGACGTCCTCCATGACGCCGCCATCGACGGTCTCAAGTGCGAGCCCCCGGCAATGCGTAAAGCTGCAATTCTCGATCAGGATGCGCCGGTATCCGCCGTTGCTCTCGGTCCCAAGCTTGATCCGCCCCGTCACGCGGTCGCGGTCGGGCGCGAGCAGTTGCGTCGTCCGCCGCGTGCCATCGAGCATGGTCCCGAGGTCGTAACCCGAAACCGCGCAATGCCGAACGGTCACGTCCTCCGAAGCGATCGCGCGGCCGAGCGCGAAACTGCTCTTGATGACGATCGCGTCGTCGTTGGGCGTGTTGACGCGGCACCGCTCGACGATCGTACGCTGGACGCAATCGAGGTCGATTCCGTCGCGGTCGGTATCGATCGTCAGGTCGTGGATCTGCAGGTCGCGCGTGCCCGTCGCGAGGATCGCGAAATGCCCGCATTTGAGCATCGAGAAACCGGACAGGCGGATATTGCGCCCGTTCCGGAACGCGATCGCCTTGTTGCCGAGACCGTTCATGCGTTGCGCATCGGGTTCGAGCCGGGCGATCTCAGCCGCGGTCATTTGGCGCATCGACAGCGGCCGCTCGCCCGTCTGTGCCTTCCACCGCGCACCGGGACCGTCGCGTGTCAGCCCGATCCCGTGGATCAGGCCGGGGCCGACAATCGCGACGTTCTCGACATCCTCGCCCCAGAACAGGCTGTTGCGCCAATGGCTGTGGCCGAAGTCCTGGTACAGTTGCTCGCCGCGGTCTTCGGGCAGGTCGTAGTGCCCGGCATAGCGCGCCGGATCGGCCGCCTCGATTACCGCGCCCCTGGCAAGCTGGATCGTCACATGGCTCAGCAGCCGGATCGAGAAACACAGGTACCGTCCCGCGGGGATCAGCACCGTCCCGCCGCCTTGCCGCGCGGCGGCAACGATCGCCGCATTGATCGCGGCGCTATCGATCGCGCTCCCATCGCCGCGCGCGCCGAGTTTGCGCACGTCGTTCACCATCGCGGCATGCGCAGGGAAGGGAAGCAGCGCCGCGCCGATCCCCAACCCGACGTCGCGGCGCGTCAGGGACAAGGCCCCAGAGCCGCTTATTGCAGGTTCACGTACATGCCGCCGTCGACCAGCAGCGAGGCTCCGGTGACGTATTGCGCGAGATCGGACGCGAGGAACACGGTCGGTCCGACCAGATCGTCCGGCTTGCCCAACCGCCCAAGCGGAATGCGCTTTTCCATGTACGACCGCTTGCCCTCGTCGGCGAGATCGTCCTTGTTGATGTCCGTCAGGATCGTCCCCGGGAACAGCGAGTTGCAGCGGATGCCGTGCTTGCCGAGCGCGATCGCGACCGACTGCATCAGCGAATGCAGGCCAGCCTTGGTCGGCGTGTAGTGCGTCTGATACTCGCCGCCGACCAGCGCCGAGATCGACGACATCGCGATGATCGACCCGCCGTCGCCCTGCTCGACCATCTGGTTGGCCGCGGCCTGGACCATGTAATACGCGCCATGCAGGTTGACGCGCATGGTCCGCTCGAACGTCTCGACCGGCATGTCGAGGAACGCGTGGAACGGGCAGATCCCGGCGTTGTTGACGAACACGTCGACTCGCCCGAGCGCCGCTACGGCCTTGTCGATGAAGTCGCGCGCGGTATCCGGATCGGCGACGTCGCCCTGGATCGCGAGGGCTTTCCGCCCGAGCGCCTCGATCTCGGCCACGGCGCTCTCGGCACCCGCCACGTCACGCGCGAAATTCAGCGCGACGTCGGCGCCGTGTCGCGCACAACCGATAGCCACCGCGCGGCCGATTCCTGCCGATGCGCCGGTCACCAGCACGGTCTTGCCTTCGAGCAACATTATTTTCTCCCAGTTAGTCGGTTGGCGGCTCGAAGCCGAGTTCGCGGCTGATCGCGCCCGCGGTGCCGCGAACCTCGTCGGTCAGCGTCGTCATGCGGTCGTCGCTCATATACTGTGCAGCGCTCGACACGCTGATCGCGCCGACGATCTTGCCCGCGGCATCGCGGATCGGCGCGGCAACGCAGCGGATCTGATCCTCGTTCTCCTCCAGATCGAACGCGCGCCCGCAGGTCGCATAGCCTTGCATCCGCTCGCGCCACACTTTCGCATCGGCCCTGGGCGCACCCGCCGCCTGGTCCGCGTCGAAGCGCTCCTGCCAATATTTGGGGGGGGAATCGATCATCAGCGCCTTGCCAAGCCCGGTCGAACTGAGCGGCTGGCGATCGCCCACCCGGCTCGAAATCGTGATCCGCCGCCGCCCCGGCACCTTGTCGAGATACAGCGCGAAATCACCGTCGAACACGCCAAGATGCACGGTGTCCTCGGTCGACGCGGCAAGCTCTTCCAGATAGGGCCGGGCGACCTGCACCAGATCGGCCTGCGCCTGCGCAAGCGTGCCGAGCAGCAACAGCTTGGGTCCGAGCCGGTATCCGGAGCGCGGCGTGAACGCGAGATACCCGCGATCGACCAGCGCGCTCAGCAACCGGTGTGTCGTGCTCTTGGTCAGGTCGAGCTTCACCGCGAGTTCGCTCAGCGTCAGTACCTCGTGGCTGACCGCCTCGATCAGGTCGAGCCCGCGCATGAGGGTCTGGCTGCCGGCACCGACGCCGTTTCCGGCCGACTCCGACTTGTCGATGTTCGTCGTGGAAGTGTTCATGCCCACTCCATAAGACGGCCTCCTACATGCTGGCAATCGGCGAATCTTGAGTCGATTCCGGCCGCGCTACACGATTGGAAAACCGAGAAAAAATGGCCGACCGTCTTGTGCCGGTCGGCCGAGGAGGGAGCGCTCTAGAATTTCAGCTGAAGACCGGCGAAGAACCGCTGGCCCGCGTAATAATATTCCACCGGCCGCGCCTTGTCGATGTAGCTCGCCGACGACTCCTTGTTGATGTTCTGGATCTCCATGAACAACTGGGTGTGCTGCTCGGGGAACCGGAACGTCACCTTCGCATCGAAATAGCCTTCGCCGCGACGATAGATCGGGCTGTTGTCGAAGTTGACGTCGGACACGACCGCCAGCCAGTTCGACCGGTAATTGTAGTTGACGCGGATGTTGAGCCAATCCTTGTCGTAGAAGATGCTCGCATTCGCGGTCCATTTCGATAGGCCGGGATAGTCGTTGAGCGGTTGACCGGTGGCGACGTTGGTCAGGTTGGTCCGGATGGCGCGCGCATAGGTGAAGTTGCCGCTGGCCCCGAGACCATCGAACGGTGCGGGGAGGAACGTGAAGGCGGTTTGTACGCTCCCTTCGATCCCGTCCAGCAACGCGCCGAAGCCGTTGACCGGCTGGCGGACCGTGAACAGCGAGCCGTCCTGGAAGAGATCG
This sequence comes from Sphingomonas sp. NFX23, assembly GCF_049887795.1. NCBI lineage: Bacteria > Pseudomonadati > Pseudomonadota > Alphaproteobacteria > Sphingomonadales > Sphingomonadaceae > Sphingomonas > Sphingomonas sp. NFX23. Next base: position 359,778 of record NZ_JAGEKH010000003.1, on the reverse strand, counting down.
ACATCGCCGCGCGTCACGTTCGAGATGACGAAGCTCTTCTCGTATTTCTTGAAATAGCCAATGCTGACCGCGGTGTCCTTGTTCGGGAACCAGCCGAGGTTCACTTCCCATTGATCGGCGCGATACGGCACGAGATCGGGATTGCCCGCGGTGCAGGCGTCCTGCAGCCCGGTGATGTCGGTCGAGTCATCGAGACAATTGACGTTGGGGACCAGATCGGTCGGCTTGGGACGGGCGAGATTGCGAGCCCAGTTGGCGCGGAAGGTCAGGTTCGGCGTGATTTCCAGCGCGCCGTTGAACGCGGGAAGCCAGTCGGTGTAGCTGTTCTTCAACGACAGCGAGTTTGCCGCAAGCGTGACCGTTTCGATCACTGCGGGAATACCGGGCACGCCCGTGCCGGGACGGATCCGCGTCTGGCGGCTGATGTTGGTGCCGGTGCCCTTGTCGGTCGTCTTGATATAGCGAACGCCGGCATTGCCGCTGAACCGCATGCCGAGGACGTCCTGTTCGAAATTACCCTTCAGATATGCTGCGGCGACGGTTTCCTTGATGAAAACGGTCGGGATCTGCGACTGGCCATCGGCGTTGCGGACCAGATCCTGATCGAAGCCCGACAGGTCGTAGATCTGGCCCAGTCGGTCGAAATTGATCGTCGGTACCGACAGTTGCGACGGCAGGCCGGCCGGCGCACCCTTGAGCCCGGTGAACAGGCCCGCGCCCGGCAAGCCACCGGTATTGGCCGCGATGAACTGTGCGTACTGGGCCTGCGTCATGTAATATGTGTTCGCGGCGCGCACGGCCGGCGGCGTATCGGTGACGACGGTGGTGTACGAAACGTTGGCGCTCGTTTGATACACGGCAGGGACGGCCGCGGCGCCGGTTGACGGATTCGCCGAAACCGCTGGCGTCAGCAGGCGCGAGCCGCCGCCGTTGTAGTTCTCATACTCCTGCCAGCGGAACTGCCCGCCATATTCGATGCTCGTGAGGAACGGCAGGTTGGTGTTCCAGTCCGCATCGAGCTTGAGCTGGTCTTCCTTGTTGTTCTTGTCCTCCGGGCGGTACTGGACGGTCGGTCCAGCCTGCCGTCCGGGCGCGTTGATCGTGCCGGGGCGGACATAGGCCCCGGTCGAATTCGGGTCGAAGTTCTCGGGGAACACGAACACCGGAATGCCGAGGTCGTTGCGGCGGTCGACGGTGATCCCGCCGATGCCGGTCGAATAGGCGAGTAGGTTGGTATTGTTGACGGTTCGGCCCGTCGAATGCGACGCGAGTGCCTTGATCTTGAGATCGTCGAACGTCCAATCGAACCCGGTCAGGTAATACCGGGTGCGCTGGTCATAGGTGAAATCGCGACGCTGGACGCCCAGAATGTTGCTGGCGCCGTTCCAGACCGGTGCAGCGGCGGTGCCGACGTTGACCGAATTGAGCGCGGTCAGCGCGCTGGTGACGACGTGGTTCTCGCTGGTCGACGTGCCCGCGGTGATCTGCGGACGCGACGTGGCGCCGTTCAGGCCGACCGGCAGCGCAGCGTCGTAGTTGAAGCGCTCGAAACGGCCGAGATCGAGCGAGTAGTTGACGTCGTTGAACTGCTGCTTGCGGTTGGTGATGATCGCTTCGGCAAATGCGCGGAAGTTCGGCGCGAATTCATACTGGACCTGGAGATCGGCGGACAGGCGCTGGTCGTCGATCCGGCGCTGGCGCAGGCGCGGCACGGTCGGGACCCAGTCGAAGAACTGCGTCTCGCAAGCCAGCCGGCGCGTCGTCGCCGCTGCCGCATTCGCTCCGCCGACGCCTGCGCAACTGCCATAGGTGTTGAAATTGGCATAAGCGGGGTTGGCGACGGTCTTCTCGTCCGAGCGATCGAAATCCGCGATCCGCTTCCAGTTGGTGTTGCTGATATAGTCCTGGCGAAGCTGTTTCTTCTCGTAGTTGACGGTGCCCAGAATGCCGAGGCCATCGAGCAGGAAATGGGGTGTCCCGAAGATGCCGGTGAGGCGGGGACGCCATTTCTGTGCGGTGTCGAGATGCTGGGCGGAGGCCACTGCGCTGAGAAGTGGCTTTGCCAGTTCGAGTGGGCGGCGCGTCTCGACGCTGACCGTGCCGCCGAGACCGCCTTCGGTCAGGTCGGCACTATAGCCCTTGTAGACGTCGATCGACTTGACGAGTTCGGTCGCGAGATCGCGCAGATCGCCCGAGCGGCTGCCATCGGCGCTGGCCTGGGTGACGCCGTTGATCTCGATGCGGTTGAGATCGGGTTCGACGCCGCGGATCGACACCTTGGTGCCTTCGCCGAAGTCGCGGTCGAGCTGCACGCCGGTGACGCGGGCCAGCGAGTCACCGAGGTTCTTGTCGGGAAAGCTTGCGATGTCGTCGGCGACGATCGAGTCGACCACGGTGCCGGCCTTGCGCTTGCGGGCGATCGCCGATTGCAGCGACGCGCGCGTGCCGACGACGAGGATGTCTTCAGAGGTTGCGCCGTCCGGCAGGGTCGCGTCGGGCGCGGGCTTCTGTGCGGGTTGCGCAACGTCTGTGGCGGGCGTCGTGGGTGCGGTAGTCTGGGCGGTAGCGGCGGTCGCCGAGCCCAGCATCAGCGCCATTGCAGATGTCGTGATCGCCAGATTGCGCACCGAACAAGTGTGAAGTGTCATCATATTTCCCCCGAAAGACGTTCCGGGCGGCAACGCATGCGGTAGCCGGCCCATCGTGAAGTCACCGTGCTAGGTGGCTGGGCTAGCCAGCTGGGCGCGTCGACAAGGCACGGACGCGACAGGCCTTGCGGCATGTTGCGCGATCGATTTCTGTGCTGGGTCCAGTCATCATCATCCCCTCGTCTCGGCGCGGTCGTTACCGTCGCCAACGCCGGTACCATGACCGACGAAAAACCATATTGTGAAGCTCTGTCCCGTTTATTAGTTTGCCATTTCCTGAAGGGCAATCATAATAATTGGGATAAGTGCGATAATTGGCACGCCGCGATGGAGATGATGATGACTATAGGCAGCCGCGCGTTTCTGGCGCTCATGGTCGGCGTTGCGATGCCCGCGCTGGCGGCATCGCCGTCCCGCGCGGTAGAGCGGCTGGATCGCGGCGTCGTCGCGACGCCCGCGAAGGACGGCGGCTGGCTCGTCAGCTGGCGGCTGTTGCGGGACGATCCGTCCGCGACCCGCTTCGACGTCTATCGCGACGGCCGCAAGATCACGCCGCAGCCGGTCACCGACGCGACGTCGTTCGTTGATCGCCAGGGCAATGATCGCGCCCGCTATACCATTCGTGCCCTCGTCGGCAGCAAGGCGGGGGCGCCGAGTGCCCGCGCGCTGATGGCACCGAACGGATATCTCTCGATCCCGCTCGTGCCCCCGCCCGGCGGGACGACGCCCGATGGCGACGCGTTCACTTATATCGCCAACGATGCCAGCGTCGGCGATCTCGATGGCGACGGGCGTTACGAACTGATCCTGAAATGGGATCCGACCAACAGCCACGACAACAGCCAGGCGGGCTACACCGGCAACGTCTTTGTCGACGCCTATACGCTCGACGGCAAGCGGCTCTGGCGGATCGACCTCGGCCGCAACATCCGCGCGGGTGCGCATTACACGCAGTTCCAGGTTGCCGACTACGATGGCGATGGCCGCGCCGAAATCGCGATGAAGACTGCGGACGGTACCGTCGATGGCACCGGAGTCACGATCGGCGACACCAAGGCGGACTGGCGCAGTCGCGACGGCGAAGTTCCGCAACCAGATAAGACCGGCGCGAAGGTGCTCGCGGATGGCACCAAGGTTGCGCCGCTTGTCGGCCGCATCCTGAAGGGCCCGGAATATCTGACGGTGTTCGATGGCCGCTCCGGCAAGGCGCTCGCTACCGCGGCCTATGATCCACCTCGCTATCCCGGCGGTAATCCAAGCTTCGACCAGATGCGCGAGACTTGGGGCGATGGCTATGCCAACCGCTCCGACCGGTTCCTGGCCGGGACAGCGTATCTGGACGGGCAGCACCCCAGCATGATCTTCGGCCGCGGCTATTATGCGCGCACCGCGATCGCCGCCTGGGATTATCGCGGCGGCAAGCTGACCAAGCGCTGGCTGTTCGACAGCGCGGCGCCGGGTAACGCCGACTATGCCGACCGCGGCAACCACCAGCTGAGCATCGCCGATGTCGACGGCGATGGCCGCGACGAGGTAATCTTTGGCTCGATGGCGGTCGACGACGACGGCAAGGGATTGTGGACCGTGCCGCTGTTCCACGGCGATGCGATGCATGTCGCCGATCTCGACCCGTTGCGTCCGGGTCTCGAGAAATGGGGTGTGCATGAGCAGGTAAAGACCAATGGCGGGATCGGCTCGGCACTGCTCGACGCGCGCACCGGCGCGGTCCTGTGGACCAAGCCTGCCGATACCGACACGGGCCGCGGGCTCGCCGCGGATATCGACCCACGTCATGTCGGGGCCGAGCTATGGGGCTCGAACAGCCGCGACCTGTTCGACGTGAAGGGCAATGCGATCGGACCGGCGCCGCGCCAGACCAACTTCGCGCTCTATTGGGACGGCGACCTGCTCCAGGAACTGCTCGACGGCACGACGATCAGCAAATGGAACTGGAAGACGGGCACCGCCTCGCCATTGCTGCATCCGGAGGGCGTCGCCTCGAACAACGGCACCAAATCCAACCCTGCGCTACAGGCGGACATTCTCGGCGACTGGCGCGAGGAGGTCGTTTGGCGCTCGGCCGACAACCGCGAACTGCGCATCTACGTGACACCGTACTCGGCCAGGCACCGCCTCGTCACGCTGATGCAGGACCCGGTCTACCGCGCGGGCGTCGCGTGGCAGAACACCGCCTATGACCAGCCGCCGCATCTCGGCTATTTTCCGGGCAGCCTCACGCCGTCGGACGAGGGCGACTGAGGCGCCCGACGCTCAGAGCCGAGCCTTGGCGATCTCCACCGCGTAGATCGCCGCCTTGCCCTCGATGTTCGCACGGAAGATCAGCCATTTTCCGTCCGGCGAGAAGCGCGCGTTGGGCTCGAGTTTGTAATCTTGCTTGCCCATGTCGACGAGTTTCTCCGCGGCGAAGGTTCCCGCTTCGATGAGGCTGTCGGCATTGTCGGCGCGGATCCCGGCGACATCGGGCACGGGCTTAGGACGGAAGAGGTACATCCACTTCCCGTCGGGGGCGTGCGCGACCATCTCGCTGTCGCCGCCGTCGCCCGAGAACAGTGTCTGATCCGCCGAGACGTTATAGTGGACCGACCATTCGTTGCGCTCGAGATGATACCAACGGCGCTTGGCGGTAGCGACGTCATAGCCGGCCAGCCAGAAATCCTCGCCGCGCGGCGTCTGCAGATCGTACCAGATCGTCTTGCCGTCGGGCGACCAGAATTCGTGGCCGGCGATCTCCATGTTCATCGTCCGAGTGTGAACCTTGGTCATCTGGCTGCCATCGGTGCGAATGGTCCAGATCCGATCGACGCGGTGCCACGGTCCCTCATGGCAATACATCAGTAGCGTCGGGTCGGTCGGCGAGAATTGCAGGTGGTTGAGCCAGTCGGTCGCCTTCACCACGCTGCGCCGCTGCCCGGTCGTCACGTCGATGGTGAAGATCTCCATCGGGATCTTGGCGTCGAGCCGCTGGTTCAGCCGGAATTCCTTGGCATCGGCATAGACCATCGGCCGGCCGTCGGGCCAGTTCGCCGCGTACGCCGTCTGTCCGGTCTTGATATCGACCCCCGCCGCGTTGGGCTGGAGCGGCATGTCGCGCGAGGCGACCTGCCCGGCAAGCAATGTCTCGTCGGCGTTGAGCGTATCGATGCGGCTACCCTTCGGCACCATCGCGATCCTGCGGACCTTGGCCGTATCGATGTCGGCGGCAAAGATCGTGATCAGCGCGTCGTCGCCACCCTTGGCCTGTTCGGAGAAATACGCGGTGCGTGTCTTGTGACCGGCGAACAGCAGGTGAGCGCCCGGCCGGTGCAGCAAGGATCTGACCGCCCACGTCTTCGTATCCGCCACCGAGATACCGTCGGCAGTCTGGAATATCATCAGGTCGCCCTGCGGCGTGTAGGCGTTGTAGTTGAAATAGAGCGCGTAATTGCCGGGCGCGTCGGACAGTCGCAGGATCCGGTGACCAGTCTTCGCATCGACCCACGAGACTGGTTTCGCCGCGATCGAGGGTGCGGCGATGGCGAGCGCGATGCTCAGCCCGAATACACTGTTTCGCATCGTCAGATCCTTCGTTAGGCAGGCCAGCCATGGTCGCGCGACCAGGCCAGGAACAGGTCCATCCACGGTATCGCCGTCCCGTCGCGGTGTGGGGCAGGGGGGCCGTGGCCGCCCTTTTCGAATATCATCAGTTCGGTGGGGATCTTGGCGGCGTGCAGCGCTTCGTACAGCAGGATGCTGTTGCGCGCCGGCACTGCTGGATCATCGGCGTTCGCCATCACGAAGCTCGGCGGCATGTCGGCCGGAAGGTCGATCTGCGTCGAATAGCGCCGCTGCCAGGCTGGATCGGCGGCGTGCGGACCCAGCAATTCGCGACGCGACTGCGCGTGCACCCCGTCGTCGAGCATCGTCACGACGGGAAAGAAGAGCCCGGCGATCACGGGCTTTGCGGACAGGCGATCGGCCGCGTCGATCGGCGTGTAGGTCGGCGTACTCGACCGGGATGCCAGCCGTGCCGCGAGATGCCCACCGGCGGAAAAGCCGGTGACGGCAACGCGCGCCGGGTCGACTGTCCAGCGCGTCCCCGCACCCGCGCGGATCACGCGCATTGCCCGCTGTGCATCCTGCAATGGCGCATCTGGTCCCGCCGCCCAGCCATCGTGCGGCAGGCGATAGAGCAGCTCGAACGCGGTGATGCCGCGCGCCGCGAAATCGCGTGCAATGCCGCCGCCGGTCCGGCCGACCGCTACGCGTGCGTAACCGCCGCCGGGACAGATCAGCACCGCCGCGCCGTTGGGCTTGGCCGGCCGCACTACCGTCAGCATCGGCGTCGCGACATGCGGCCAGGCGATGTCGTCCGCCGCGCCGGTCGGCGATCGCTTGACCCACTGGTCGATAATCGCCGGTGTCGGGCCGCCGGGTGCGGCACCTGGCCAGAGCGCGAACTGCTCCACCGCCAGCGTCGTATCCTGTGCGAACGCGCGGAGGGGCAACAGGCTGGTGAGCCCACTCGCGAGACCACCGGCCAGGATCGCACGTCGCGTGGTCATCTCAGTTTCCGTCCGGTCGGGTGGAATCATGCGCCACGCTCGGCGCAAGCCGGAACGTGGCAGGGTCGGGCGGATGGCCCGCGTCGAATGCTGTCAGGTCCGGCTTCAGATGCTCGGCGAGCGGCAGTTTCGCGGTAGCAATGCCCGCCGCGACCGCCCGCGCGAGCACCCACGCGCCGTAATTGTCGTGGTGTGTCGCGTCCTTGCCGCCATCGTTGAACGCGAGCGGTGCGCGCGTCGATCCGAGCGCTTCGTAGAAGCGGATGCTCGCGGCATTCAGGTCGATCACCGGCACGCGCAATTGCGCGCCGACCGCCTTTACCGCCGCGGCATAGTCCGTGAGCGTTGGGCGGATCTTGTCGCCGGTCCACATCCGCCGCTCTGGCGAGGTCACGAGCACAGGCTCGACGCCCCGTCGACGAAACTCCGCGATCCACGCGCGAAGGTAATCTCGATAGGTCGTCTCGGCTGCGGCGTAGGTCTGCGGCCACTGCGCCTTCTGGTCGTTATGCCCGAACTGGATCAGCGCCCAATCGCCCGGCTTCGCCGACTCCAGCACCTTGGCGAAGCGCAATTCGGTCATGAACGACTTCATCGTCTCGCCCGATTCCGCGTGATTGGCGACGGCGATGTCCGGACGGAAGAACGTGGGGAGCATCTGCCCCCAACTCGCAGCAGGTTCGGCGGGCTGGTCGGTGACGGTGGAGTCGCCGAGCAGGAATATCGTCGGCACCGTCACCGGCTCGATCGCGATCGCGGTCACCCCGGTGTGCGTTCCGAGCATCTCCAGCGTCAACCGGTCGTCCCAACTGAACGAACCGCGCTCGCGTGGCTTGAGCAGCACCCCGGTCCCACCCGGCGCATTCAGCGGCGGCGGGGTGAGTGCGGCGTTACGGACGTTGACGACGAAGTTCTGCGTGATTGATCGCCCTGCCGGCACGACGACCGCATCGAGCATCAACCGTCGCGACTCCGCCTTGATACTGGTGTCGGTACGAATCTTGGGCAGGCCGAGAGTCACCGTGACCCGGTAATTGCCCGGCGGGACCCCAACCGAGAACAGCGCGGGGTTACCGCCCTCGAAACCGAAGCCGTCCGCATAAGCGCGCCCGGCCGCCACCGAGACGGTGTCCTTTGGGGCCGCGCCACCACCGAACACGAACCGTCGCACCTGCGCTTCGGCCGCCGTACTCATCAAAGCAAATCCCAGAGCCAGCGCGCCGATCAGCTGCACGACGGGCCACCCGCCGGCGTCGCGCGTGTCAGGGCGGGAGTCCCGGGCGTCACGTAGCGCGCGATCGGCAGCTTCAGACGGTGGAGCCCGGTTGCCACGAGATCGGCAACCCGCCGCGCGCCGATTTCGCTGAAATGCGTGTCGTCGGCCACGCCGGTAGGATAGCCGGGCGCTCCTGCCGCCCCGGTGTAATGCAAATAATAGCCCTTCGCCGCGTCGGCCCCGGCCGCCTGCACCCAGGCCTGTGACGTCTTGCCGAGGTCGATCAGCGGCGTCCGCGTCTCGCGTGCAACCTGTCGCGCCGCGTCGGCATAGGTCGGAAAGCTCGGTTGCTCGACTCCGTCCTTGAAATCGCGTCGCGCGACCGGGGTCAGGATCACTGCCTTCGCACCCGCATGGCTGGCGACGTCGAGAAAGCGGCGAAGGTTCGCGCGATACTGCTCGATAGTCGTGAAGCGTTCAGGCTTGTCGACACCCGCATCGTTGTGACCGAACTGGATCAGCAGCGTGTCGCCTTTCCGCAGGTCCGCGGCGATCTTGTCGAGCCGGCCCTCGCGGATGAAGCTGTTGGTGCTGCGCCCGCCGATCGCGCGGTTCTCGACGCTGACGTTTGGCGCCACCGCACAACGCAGCATCGTTCCCCAACCCGACTGCGGATACCGGTCAGCCTTGTAATCCTGCGCGGTCGAGTCGCTGGCGATGAAGATCCGCATCGGGGCAGGGGAGGCACCACCCAATGAAGGCGCACCCAGAGCGATGGCTATTAACAGGCCGTTCTTCACCCACACTCTCCCGCGTCTTCTTTCCCGCATGATGCGACGAGGTTCCGGAAAGAGCAACCGGCATCTCGATGAAATAACCATCATGTGGAATGCATAACTAATATTCGGCACGAACTTGGCGGCGGCGATTTCGCGGCCTATGCAATGGCGGAGCGCGATGACAGCGCACGGGGAGGGCAGCATGCTCTTGAATGCACGGCTTCACATCGCGGCGGGTATCCTCGCCAGCGTGCCGTCGATGTCGATCGCCCGCCAGCCGCTCGCCGATTGGGTCGTCGAAGCCGAGGATCCCGCGGCGCGAGTCACCGAACGCGGCGGGATCATCGATATCGATACCGCGAAGGGCCTGACGCTCTGGTGGCGCAAACCCGTCGCGGCGCCGGTCGTCATTCGGTTCGAGGCGATGGCGGTGTCCGAAGGTGGCGCGAACGACAAAACCAGCGACCTCAACGCGTTCTGGATGGCGCACGAAGACGACGGCGGATCGGTGTTCACGCACCGTCGCAGTGGTGCGTTCGCAGACTATGACAGCCTGCGCACCTATTATGTCGGTATCGGCGGCAACCGGAACACGACGGCCCGCTTCCGCCGCTATGTCGGCCGCGTCGGCGACCGGCCGCTGCTGCCCCAGCACGACAGGCGCGACATCGCCGACATGCTTCAGCCCAATCGCTGGACGACGATCCGGCTGATCGCGGACGGGTGGACGGTGGCGGTCGAGCGCGACGGGCGGCGGGTGTTCACGCTCGACGATCCCGCACCCTATGCGTCCGGACAGTTCGGGCTGCGGACCACGTGGAGCCACCTGCGCATCCGCCACCTGTCGATCACGCGCCGCTGATGGAGACGATCATGACCCCAATGAACCCTACGCGGCGCGATACGCTGAAGGTCGCACTGCTCGGCGGTGCGACCGCTTTGTTGCCGGTCCGGCTCGATGCCGCGCCTGCGCCTGCGTTCCAGCCCGCCCCGATCCGCTGGATCGACGGGGCCGCGCCGACGATGCACTTGGGGCAGACGTTTGGCGTCGCGTGGCCGCGCGGCGTTCTGAAGCGCAACACCGCGCTGGCGGTTCGCACCGCCGATGGTGCCGACATACCCGCGCAGACCTGGACCACCGCGACCTGGCCCGACGGTTCGATCAAATGGACCGCCCATGCGATACCCGCCGATGTCGCGCCCGCTGGCCTGATCGTCACGCGCGGTCGGGCGACGGCACCAACGCGCGCGGTGAAGGTCACCGAGTCGACCGATGCAGTGGTCATCGACGTCGGTGACTTGCGCTGGGAGATCGGTCGCACCGGCCCCGCATTGGTCCGCTCGGCCAGCCAGTCCGGGAAGCCCGTGCTCGGCGCCGTTTCTCTGGTCGGTTCGGTCAAGCCCGACCCGCTCCACGGCGAACCCGTGTCGTTCGCCGGCGAGATCGAAAAGGTCACCATCGAGCAACGCGGACCCGTCCGCGCGGTCGTCAAGATCGAGGGACGGCACGCGATGGCCGATCGTCGCTGGCTCCCCTTTACGGTGCGGCTCTATGCCTATGCCGGATCGGCGGCGTTGCGGATCGTCCACAGCTTCGTGTTCGACGGCAATGCGGGCCATGACTTTCTTGCGAGCTTGGGCGTGCAGGCGTCCGTGCCGATGCGTGGCGCGCTCCACGATCGCCATGTCCGCATCGCCACCGACGGCCAGATGTTCGCCGAGGGCGTGCGACCGCTGACCGGCCTGCGCCGTGATCCCGGTCGTACCTTCCGCGAGGCGCAGATCGCCGGTCACGCCACCCCGCCGCTTGCGGGCATGGCGCGCGCAGTGCGCGATACGCTCGAACGGATTCCGGCCTGGGGCGACTTCCGCCTCGAACAGCCCAACGCCAATGGCTGGCAACTGACCAAGCGAACCGCGCCCGGCCAGGGCTGGATCGACGCCGACGAGGGCGCGCGGGCGCCGGGTCTTGCGTATGTCGGCGGTCCCGACGGCGGCGTCGCGCTCGGCCAGCGCTATTTCTGGCAGCGTCATCCGACCGCGCTTCACATCGATGGCGCAGACCACGACACCGCGCAGTTGACCGTCTGGCTATGGTCGCCCGAGGCGCCAGCGATGGACCTGCGTCCGTATCACGGCACAATGGGGATGGAGGGATTTGCCGCGCAAAACGAGGGGCTGTCCGTCACCTATGAGGATTACGAGCCCGGCTGGGACGACGCATCCGGCATCGCCCGCACCAGTGAACTGACGCTCTGGGCGCTGCCTGCGACGCCCGACACCGCGACGCTCGCGCAGATGGCGAAGGCTCAAGCGACACCGCCGCAATTGATGGCGAGCCCCGAACACCTCCACGCCGCGCACGTGTTCGGCGATTGGGGCCTGCCCGATCGCTCGACGCCGAACCGCACCGCGATCGAGAACCAGCTCGACAATTTGATCGATTTCTACGCTGGTGAAGTGGACCGCCGGTCCTGGTACGGATTCTGGAACCACGGCGACATCATGCATACCTATGACAGCGACCGGCATCGCTGGCGGTACGACATCGGCGGGTTCGCGTGGGATAACAGCGAACTCTCGCCCGACCTCTGGCTCTGGTATTCGGTCCTGCGCACCGGCAACGCGCAGGCGTTCCGCTTTGCCGAGGCGATGACTCGCCACACCGGCGAGGTCGACGTGTATCACGGCGGTCGCTTCGCCGGCATGGGCACGCGCCACGGCGTCCAGCACTGGAGCGACAGCTCGAAACAGCCACGCGTCAGCAACGCCAGCTATCGCCGCATCTTCTATTACCTGACCGCGGACGAGCGCGTCGGCGACCTGATGCGCGACCTGCTCACCTCCGACCAGACGCTCCAGCAGGTCGAGATCGGGCGGAAGGTACCGGGGGCGAAGAAGCCGGTATTGCCGACGGGAACGATCGAGATGACCTTCGGCACGACCTGGTGCCCGCTCGCTGCGGCGTGGCTGACCGAATGGGAGCGGACCGGCGACTCCCGCTGGCGCGACCGGATCGTCGCCGGGCTCGATAGCATAGGGCGGCTGCCGCACGGCTGGATGACCGGCAGCGCGCCGTTCGATCTCGCCTCGGGACGGTTCGTCGACCAGAACCGCGGTATCCGGCTCTCGCATCTGAACGCGGTATTCGGCGCTGTCGAGGTGAGTTCCGAACTGATCCGCCTGCTCGATGTGCCGCGCTATCGGACAGCCTGGCTCGACTATTGTCGCTGGTACAACGCGCCCCAGGCCGAATATCTGGCGAAGTTCGGCGCACCGTTCGGCCCACGCAACCTCCGCGAGGCGCATTCGCGGCTCACCGCGTACGTCGCGCACGAAACGCAGGATGCGACACTCGCTGCCCGAGCGGCGGGCGAATTCCTGTCTGTTGATGCGGGGCTTGGTACATGGCCGACCGATCCGCGGCATACCGAGGGGCACGTCACCGAATGGCCCGGCGTTTCGACCAACGCGTCCGCGCAATGGGGTCTCGCCGCGATCCAGTGCATGGCGCTGATCCCCGAGGCGCTCGACCGCGCGACCATCCAATCGCCGGAGACATTGGGCAAACGCCGTCTTGGCGACGCCGGTCGCGATTGATTTGAAAATCCCGTATTGTGGTCACTTGCGCCAAAATATGCGGAGCGGTATCGGTTCTATTAACTGAGGTGTCGCTTCCGGCATCCATCTCTCGGCCATCGGAGTCCCGCATGTACGACCGCACTTATTACGCCACGCACCCCGACATGATGGAGTGCGTCTCTAACGACGAACTGCGCGACCGATACCTGATCCAGGACCTGTTCCGCGACGGTGAGTGCGTGCTCAACTACACCCATGCCGAGCGTTTCGTTATCGGCGGCGTCGCCGTCGCAAGCGGCTCGGTGAAGCTGCCCGACCAGGCCGAGCCGGCATCGGCTGCAGGGCACCCGTTCCTCGAGCGTCGCGAACTCGCGGTCGTCAACGTCGGCAAGGTCACGGGCACCGTCACGGTCGACGGCGAGACGTTCATGCTCGGCAACAAGGATTGCCTGTACGTGACGATGGGCGCCAAGGACGTGCAGTTTTCCGGCGACGGCGCGCGCTTCTATCTGGCGTCGTGCCCGGCGCACAAGGCGTTCACGACCCGCGTGATCTCGGTCGGTGATGCGACGACACTGGAGCGCGGCAGCCTCGAGGACTCGAACGAGCGGACGATCTACCAAATGGTCATTCCCGGGATCTGCGACAGCGCACAGCTGGTGATGGGCCTCACGGTGTTGAAGCCGGGCAGCGTCTGGAACACGATGCCGCCGCATATCCACGAACGTCGCAGCGAGATCTATTTCTACTTCGAGCTCGACGATCTCGAGAAGGATCGCGTGTTCCACTACATGGGCGAGGGCGAAGCGACCCGCCACATTGTGATGGCGAACGAGGAAGCGGTGATCAGCCCGCCCTGGTCGATCCACATGGGTTCGGGGACGAAGGCGTACGCGTTCATCTGGGCGATGGCGGGCGAGAACCAGGATTATACCGACATGAACGTCCTGGATATCTGCCAGCTGGCGTAACTTCTGCTCCCCTCCCGTTAACGGGAGGGGTCGGGGGAGGGCGTGTCCACGAGCGTTGGTCCGCATTTCCCCTCCCCTAGCCCCTCCCGCAGGCGGGAGGGGAATGAGAGAGAAAGCATGACAAACCCCTTCGATCTCACCGGCAAGGTCGCCATCGTCACCGGCGCGAACACTGGCATCGGCCAGGCGATCGCCCTCGCGCTCGCGACCGCCGGCGCGGACGTCGCCTGCGTCGGTCGTACGCCTGCCGAAGATACCCTCGCGCAGATTCGCGCGCTCGGACGGAAAGCGGAGATCGTGTCGGCCGACCTGTCGACGATCGAACCGGTCCAGCGCGTCGTCGACGAGACGGTGGCCAAGCTCGGCGGTCTCGACATCCTGATCAACAACGCCGGCATCATCCGCCGCGCCGACGCGGTCAACTTCACCGAAGCCGACTGGGACGCGGTGATCGACACCAACCTCAAGTCGGTGTTCTTCCTGTGTCAGGCGGCCGGTCGCCACATGATCGCGAACGGTGGCGGCAAGATCGTCAACATCGCCTCGATGCTGACGTTTCAAGGCGGCATTCGCGTGCCGAGCTATACTGCATCGAAGTCGGGGATCGGCGGCCTCACCAAGCTCCTCGCGAACGAATGGGCGGCCAAGGGCATCAACGTCAACGCGATCGCACCGGGATACATCGCGACGAACAACACCGCTGCACTCCAGGCGGACGAGACCCGCAACCGTTCGATCCTCGACCGCATACCGGCAGGCAAATGGGGTGACGCGAGCGATCTCGGCGGTGCGGCGGTGTTCCTGTCGTCGGCGGCAGCCAACTACGTGCAAGGCCACATCCTTGCCGTCGATGGCGGCTGGCTCGCACGGTGATCTTCAACTCATCGTCGAGAATTGCGAGACGTTAGGGTTCCGTCTCCTCCCGAGCCTTTGCCGAGAGTTATAAGATTTAGCGCGAAATGCTCATACGGACTGCGCCGTGAGCTAAGGCATCCGCGTAACTTTGGTTGGGTCGATGAGCTTTACCAGGAACCTGTCAAAATCGGCTTCTCTGGCTGGCGCTGTCACGATCACGCGATCCGTCTGTCTACCGCCGAAACGGGTGACTTTGGGCGTTCCTGAAGTGGCGTGACGAATGCGATCATCTTCGCGAAGATCTGATAACCGGCGCTTTCGCAGACCGCCTCGCATACGTGTGTAGCGCAATGGCCCCAGACGACGAGCGAGGGCGGGTACCGTGTAATTGCCTATGAACTACATAGGCCAGTCATAGCTAAGCCGTGGTGTTCCGGAACATTGTCCGACCCACCACGGCTTATATTCATGTCACCGAAGTTCAGGTCGCCTGGTTTGACGAAACAGGCTTGGCCGTGACGTCGAAACGATCGGCGTTCATGACCTTGACCCACGCCTTGACGAAGTCGCGAACGAACTTCTGCTCGTGGCCGTTCTCGGCATAGACTTCGGCCGTCGCGCGCAGCTGCGAGTTCGAGCCGAAGATCAGGTCGGTACGGGTCGCCTGCCACTTCTTCTCGCGACCACCACGATCATAGCCGATGAACTTCTCGTCGCTCGACGTGTCGACCAGATCCCAGAAGGTGTCGTTGTCGAGCAGGTTGACGAAGAAGTCGTTGGTCAGCTGGCCCTTACGCTCGGTGAGGATGCCCTCGGGCGCGTCGCCGAAGTTCGCACCCAGTACGCGCAAGCCACCGACCAGCACGGTCATCTCCGGCGCGGACAGGCCGAGCAGCGACGCCTTGTCGAGCAACAGCTCCTCAGTCTTCACCGGGTGACGCGTCTTCAGGTAGTTACGGAAGCCATCAGCCTGCGGCTCCATCCACACGAAGCTCTCGACATCCGTCCACTCCTGCGTGGCATCGCCGCGTCCACCGAGGAACGGCACCGAAACGTCGTGACCGGCATCGCGCGCCGCCTTCTCGACCGCTGCCGAACCGGCAAGCACGATCGCATCGGCGAGCGACATATCGCCGCGAAGTTCGTTGAGCTTGGCCAAGACCTTGCTCAGCTGCTCTGGCTCGTTGACCGGCCAGTCCTTCTGCGGGGCGAGCGCGATGCGCGCACCGTTCGCACCACCGCGGTGGTCCGACCGGCGATAGCTCGATGCCGACGCCCAGGCGGTCTTGACCAGCTCGCCGATCGTCAGCCCGCTCGACAGCACGGCGTCCTTGAACGCAGCGGCGTCGGCGTCCGACGGCGCGGTGCCCTCGGGAACCGGATCCTGCCAGATCAGCGTCTCTTCCGGAACCTCAGGCCCGAGGTAGCGAACCCGCGGACCCATGTCGCGGTGCGTCAGCTTGAACCAGGCGCGTGCGAACGCGTCGTCGAGCGCCGACTGATCGTCGCGGAAACGCAGCGCGATCTCGCGGAACTCGGGGTCCGTCTTCAGTGCCATGTCGGCGGTGGTCATCATCGTCGGCACGCGCTTGTTGGGATCGCGTGCGTCGGGTGCCATGTCCTCCGGTGCCGGGTTGACCGGCTGCCACTGCTTTGCGCCGGCCGGGCTCTCGGTCAGTTCATAGTCGTACTTGAACAGCAGGCGCAGGTAATCGCCGGTCCACTTGGTCGGGTTGTTCGACCATGCGCCCTCGATGCCCGAGGTCGTGATGTGGCCCTGGCCGATCTCCTCGCTGTCGGTCAGCCAGCCGAGACCCTGCATGTGCACGGATTCCGAAGACGGAGCCTTGAAATGCGGGGCAGGCTTGGCGCCATGCGACTTGCCGAACGCGTGGCCGCCGGCGGTCAGCGCGACGGTTTCCTCGGAGTTCATCGCCATCCGCAGGAACGTCGCCTTCATGTCGCGTGCCGACAGGAGCGGGTTCGGATCACCGCCCGGGCCTTCCGGATTGACGTAGATGAGACCCATCTGGATCGCAGCAAGCGGGCCTTCGAGCTCGGGCATATCCTCGCTGATGCGCGTCTGCGCACCCTCGTTGACCCAGAGCTCCTCAGCGCCCCAGAACGTGTCGCCCTCGGAGGCGAAGACGTCCTTGCGGCCGCCGGCGAAACCGAAGACCGGTCCGCCCATGCTCTCGATCGCGACGTTGCCGGCGAGGATGAACAGATCGGCCCAGCTGATGTTCTTGCCGTACTTCTGCTTCAGCGGCCACAACAGGCGACGTGCCTTGTCGAGGTTGCCGTTGTCCGGCCACGAGTTGAGCGGCTCGAAGCGCTGCTGGCCCGACGACGACCCGCCGCGACCATCGGTCACGCGGTAGGTGCCGGCGGCGTGCCACGCCATGCGGATCATGAACGGGCCGTAGTGACCGTAATCGGCAGGCCACCAGGACTTGCTGTCGGTCATCAGTGCGGTCAGGTCCGCCTTCAGCGCGCCATAGTCGAGCTGCTGGAACGACTCGGCATAATCGAACTCTTCGCCCATCGGGTCGGGGGAGACGCCATGCTGATGCAGCATGTCGATCGGCAGCGCATCCGGCCACCAATCCTTGTTCGTGCGACCCAGCAGCGAGCGGGCCTTGACCTCGCCGCCGCCATTGGGGCCCATCGGGCAACCGCTGCTCTTGGGCTGTTCGTAATCGGCCATGTCGGCGTCCTCTCTCAATCAGTGTTACCTGCGTGATCGGAAGATGCAGGAAATGACCGACATTTGTCCAATCGATTATTCGGATACGATTGATGACAGCAGTCGATCACCAACACTGGCCTTGTGTCGCGTAACGGAGCGTAGGGCAGCTGTGTGAATGGCACGGGCTTCGAAACGCTAACCCCCTAGAAAGTAGGAAGATTGCGTTGTCCCGGTTGGTCGCTGCGCTTAGACGCGTTGGCTGGCTTATCTGACCCCGGGGGAAATATGGCAACCAAGGCCGCGAGGGGCATCGTCGAGCGCATGTTCGCGCGCAAATCCATTGCGCAGGTGCAACGCGAAACCGCGGCGAGCGAGCTGAAGCGAACGCTGGGCAAATGGAACCTGCTGATGCTGGGCATCGGCTGCATTATCGGCGCGGGCATCTTCGTGCGCACCGGCTCGGCGGCCGCGCTGCATGCCGGACCGGCGGTGCTGCTGTCGTTCGTCGTGGCGGGTATCGTCTGCGCGTTCGCCGGGCTGTGCTATGCCGAGCTGTCGTCGACGTTGCCGGTGTCGGGGTCGGCCTACACCTATGGCTACACGACGCTCGGCGAGTTCGTCGCTTGGATGATGGGTGCGCTGCTGATGCTCGAATACGGGCTGGCGGCGTCGGTGGTGGCGGTCGGGTGGTCGGGCTATGTCGTCAGCCTGCTGGGCGATTTTGGCGTGCACATTCCGCCGCAGTTCACCGGGCCGGCCGGTTACCCGCTTATGCGGGGCGGCGTGCCGGTGCTGGTCGACGGACACCCTGTGACGACGATCTTCAACCTGCCGGCGTTCCTGATCTGCCTCGCACTTGCCGCGCTGCTGGTGCGGGGCGTAGCGGAATCGGCCAAGGTCAACACGATCATCGTAGCGATCAAGGTCGGCGTGCTGGTCGCCTTCATCGCGGTCGGCGGCGCGATCGTGCTGTCGCACTTCAACGAACTGGTCGCGCGCAACTGGACGCCGTTCATCCCCGCCAGCCAGGGCGACGGCAAGTTCGGCGTCGACGGCGTGATGCGCGCCGCCTCGATCGTGTTCTTCGCCTATGTCGGTTTCGAGGCGATCTCGACGGCGGGGCAGGAAGCGAAGGATCCCAAGAAGGACATGCCGTTCGGGATCATCGGGGCGCTGGTCGTCTGCACGCTGATCTACATGCTCGTGGCAGCGATCATGACCCTGCTGGTGCCCTATACCGCGCTCAACGTGCCCGATCCGGTCGCTGTGGTAGTCGACAGTTTCGGCCCGACCTGGAGCTGGCTCGCCAAGCTCATCAAGATCGGCGCGATCATCGGCCTGACGTCGGTGGTGCTGGTGCTGATGTACGGCCAGACTCGGATCTTCTACACGATGGCGCGCGACGGCCTGTTGCCGCGGGTGTTCGCGACCGTGCATCCGACGTTCAAGACGCCCTATGTCAACACGGTCCTGGTCGGCGTCATCACCGCGGTGGCGGCGGGGTTCTTCGACATCAACGTGCTCGGTGACATGACTTCGGTCGGGACGCTGTCGGCGTTCTCGATCGTCTGCCTGTCGGTCATCTATCTGCGCCGCGCCGCGCCAGACTTGCCGCGTGGCTTCACCGTACCGCTGTATCCGGTTGTGCCCCTGCTGGGCATCGCGTCGTGCGTCTACCTGATCACGACGGTGCCGATGAAGGTCCTGATGTTCTTCCTCTGGTACCTGGCGGGCGGGGTGGTGCTGTATTTCGCCTATGGCATCCGCCACTCGAACCTGCAGCGCGGCGAGTTGCAGGATGAGGCTCCCGACATGGGCGAGTATGTCGCACCGGTCGGGGAGCAGCCCTGAGCCTTTTCAGGGGGCTGTCTTCAGAGGGTTTGGCGTCCGACCTGGACGAAAGCGCGGGGCAGGGGCGGACAGGTGCGGACGATCTGGTCGGGCTGTTGATATATCAGCCTGTCGGTCGAGGGGATGAGAACACTTGACCGTGATGGCTGCCAAATGTGTAGGGCGCGTGACCACCTTGAACCGGTCGCGGACGCGCCCACTCCTCCTTCGTCTTGAACCGTCGCAACCACCACGTCGTGTAGGTGTTGTTTGTGAAGAGACGCGAAGATCGGAGTGCCGTGGGGTGATCGATCATGACGAAGCTGCCGATCTGGCGGCGTTCATGCTGGCCTTCCGGCGCAGCCGTACCGAGGAACTTCCCGCATCGCTGTTCGGCGAACCCAGCTGGGACTTTCTTCTCGAACTGTTCATTGCCGACGCGCGCAGTGTCCGCATGACCGGGCGAGACATCAGCGAGTTGCACCGCATTCCAGCCGCAGTAGCATCCCGTTGGCTCCTGCATTTGACCGTCGAGGGCCTGATCGTCGGCGATGGCACCGGTGATCTCGACGATCCCCTGACGTTGTCGGGCGCCGCGATAGGAAAAATGGAACGCCTTCTGTACAAAGCCAGCATGCTGAAACACCGCGTATCCGAATAGCGGCATACGCGGCAAAGTCGCAAAGCCGCAGCTCGAACCCGCCCGAGGTCGGGCGCGTTATGGAACGATCGGAGCACCTCAATTGCGTAGGTAATCAGGTGCGATTTGCACTGTGTTCGGCAGTTGGTAAATGGCTGGAATAGATCGGCGCGCTAAGGACGTTATGACAGATCGGACCGAGAATGCGGTTAGCGTCGAACAGCGCTTGCGCGAGAGCGAAGCCCGCCTCCGCCTCCTGACCGAAGCGAGTTCGGACGTCCTCTACCGAATGAGTCCGGACTGGGGAGAGATGAAGGAGCTCGACGGCGGCGGCTTCCTGCCGAGCACGTCTTCGTCGAAGCCGAATCGTTCGTGGTTGCTGTCCTATATTCCCGAGACCGATCACGCCGCGGTGACCGCAGCCATCGATGACGCGATCCGGCTCAAGACGACGTTCGATCTCGAACATCGCGTCGTCCGTTCGGACGGCACTGTCGGCTGGACGCAGTCGCGCGCCGTTCCGCTGCTGGGCGCGGCAGGCGAGATCATCGAATGGTTCGGAGCGGCAAGCGACATCAGTGCCCGGCGCGATGCAGAGGCCGCTCTTCAAGCGAGCGAGGCGAAGTTGCGTAAGCTGAACGCGACGCTCGAGCGGCAGGTCAATGAGCGTACGGCCGAGCGCGACCGCATGTGGGACACCTCGCCCGATCTTCTCGTGGCGGTCGACTTCGACGGTATGTTCCGCCGGGTCAATCCGGCCTGGACCACGGTTCTTGGCTATGAGCCCGACGAGCTGATTGGACACCATGTCAACGAGTTCGTCGTCCCGAACGATCATGACAAGACGGTCGACGCCTATGAGACGGCCGCGGCGGGGAACCAGCTGAGAATCGAAAACCGGTATAGGCACAAGGATGGCTCGAACCGCACGATCTCATGGGTCGCCGCACCGGCTGGTGACATCACCTACGCTACCGGCCGCGACGTCACGGCCGAGCGCGAGATGGAGGCGAGGCTGCACGACGAGCAGGATTTCGCGCGCCTCGCCCTGTCGGCCGTGGGGGGCGTCGGCGTGTGGACCTACGACGTCGCCACCGACCTCTTCTTTTGCGACGCGGCGGTCTCGGCGTTGTACGCACTCGACCCCGAGCGCGGTGCCGCCGGCCTGCCTCGCGAGGAGTTCCTCGCCAACGTTCATCCGCAGGACCGTATTTCGCTGCAGAAGACAATGTCTGGCGGTCTGCAACGCTCGGGAGATCTGGAGCTAGAATATCGATTGGTTCATCCGGACGGATCGGTCCGATGGGTGCTGTCCCGTGGACACACCTATTTCGACGAGAACGGCAAACCTGTCCGGCGAACCGGCGTCGGCGTCGATATGACCGGGCAGCGGCAAATCGAAGATCAGCTACGCCAAGCACAGAAGATGGAAGCGGTCGGCCAGCTTACCGGTGGTCTGGCGCATGACTTCAACAACCTCCTTACCGGCATGATGGGCAACCTGGAGTTGCTCCAGTTGCGCCTGGAACGTGGCAAGCTCGACGACGCCGAGCGCTTCATCAACGCTGCCCAAGGTGCCGGACGGCGGGCCGCTTCCCTGACGCAGCGGCTGCTCGCGTTTTCGCGTCGGCAGACGCTCGATCCCAAGCCAACCGACGTCAATCGCCTGATCGCGGGAATGGAGGATCTGCTGCGCCGGACGGTCGGGTCGACCGCCAATATCGAGGTGGTGGGCGCGGCCGGGCTGTGGCCCGCGATGATCGACGCGACGCAACTCGAAAGCGCGATTCTCAATCTCTGCATAAACGCACGGGACGCCATGCCCGAAGGCGGGCGGATCACGATCGATACGGCGAAGACATCGCTGGACGATCGCGCGGCTCTGGAGCGCGACCTGCCGCCCGGCCAATATCTGTCGGTCTGCGTCACCGACACCGGCACGGGCATGTCGCCGGCAACGATCGAGCGCGCCTTCGAACCCTTCTATACGACCAAGCCGATTGGTCAGGGCACCGGGCTCGGTCTTTCGATGATTTACGGTTTCGCTCGCCAGTCGGGTGGACAGGTGAGGATCTCCTCCGAGCTGGGGCAGGGAACCACGATCTGCATCTATCTTCCTCGCTATGCGGGCGATGCCTTGCCGAGTGATCAGGAAGAGGCGATCGCATCCGCTGCCTTGGCTAGCGGCGAGACGATCCTGGTGGTCGATGACGAATCGACGATCCGACATCTCATCGACGAGGTGCTCGACGAGCAGGGATATACCGTGATTGGCGCAGCGGATGGCGCAGCAGGCATCAAGGTGTTGCAATCGGGTGCCAAGATCGAGCTGCTGATCACCGACGTCGGCTTACCCAACGGCATGAACGGGCGGCAGGTCGCTGACGCGGCGCGTTCTCTCCGCCCTGACCTGAAGGTGCTCTTCATTACCGGCTATGCGGAGAATGCGGCGGTCGGTAACGGGCATCTCGAACCCGGGATGGCGTTGCTCACCAAGCCTTTCACGATGCAAGGGCTGGCAGCCAAGGTTGCGGAGATGATCGGGAGTTCTTCGTCATCAGCGTAGTTGAGCGGGCGAAGTGCAACAGGCGCGCGCGCCTTGCTCCCGTAGACAAGCTCGAACAGGGGGCATGATCAGGTCTATCAGGCCTTGCGCGTTTTCTAGCGTCCCCACCGCCATAGCGATAAAGTAGGAAAGCGACTGCTAAGGTATCCGGACGTCTACGTCCTGCCTCATGCAACAGCGTAACGCATCTCTGATTGGGATCGAATTGGGAGCATGTCGATGCCGGCCTTACCTCTTTAGATAGGCAGCGAGTTCTTCTGGTGCGGCCCGCGGGAAGGAGTTTCTCAGAAAATCCAGGAAGGCGGATACGCGAGCGTTAAGCAGCCGACGCGTTGGGTAGAGCGCCCATAACGCAATCTCAGATTTCGCAACGTTGCCCCAAGGCACCAGCCGCCCGCAGTCAATATCCTCGCTGACGAGCGATAATGGCAGCTTGGTCACGCCGACCCCGGTACGCACTGCATCGCGGATCATGATCAGCGATGACAGGCGCAGCACAGGGTTGACCGCGATCTCGATAGGGCCGCCCGTCGTGTCGACGGTCCAGCTTCGCTCAGGGTCGTTGCCGCGCACCACGGCGGGCATGATCCCCGCTGCCAACCGCACCATGCCGGGACCAGCCACCACCACCAGTCGGTCATGCAGGAAAGGACGACCGACCAGCGTATCGTCTGGCGCGGGATTGACCCGAATGACGAGATCGTAGCCCTCTTCGATCATGTCCACCATTCGGTCGTCCGTGGTCACTTCCAGGCGAACATCCGGGTAACGGCGGATGAATTCCGCGGCCAGCCGACCCATGGCCGTCTGCGAGAACAATAGCGGCGCGCTGATCCGCAGCCGCCCGCGCGGCGTCTCGCCACCCGAACCGATCGCGACGGCGGTCTCCTCCAACTCGGCGAGCAATGGGCCAGTACGGGCGAACAGCGCCCGGCCTTCTTCGGTCAGCTTCAATGTTCGTGCACCACGCTCGAACAGGCGCACGTCGAGCGCGGCTTCAAGTTCGGAAACGCGTCGCGACAACGTCGCCTTGGGGCGGTGGCTCGCACGCGCCGCTTTTCCGAACCCCTCATGGCGGGCGACAAGAGTAAAGTCGGCTAGCGCAAGCAGATCCATAAGCGTTCCACTGGTGAGACGGCGCGTCCAGATTGCACGTCTATTCGTTTGCGGATGGATCACGCATCTTCGGTTCGTCAGCAAGACAAATCGAAGGAGTAACCCAATGACCATTCTCGTGATTGGTGCAACCGGCCGTGTCGGCCGCCATGTCGTCGACCAGCTCGTGAACCGCGACGCCCGTGTTCGTGTCCTGACGCGCGATACTGCGAAGGCGGATTTCCCGGCCGACGTCGAGGTCGTCCAGGGAGACCTGCTCGACATCGATGGGCTGCGTGCCGCTTTCGTCGGCGTCCGCACGCTGTTCCTGCTCAATGCCGTGACCGGCGACGAGTTTACCCAGGCGTTGGTAACCCTCAACGTTGCGCATGAGGCGGGTGTCGAGCGGATCGTGTACCTGTCGGTCTTCGACGCTGACCGGGCGGTCAACGTACCGCACTTCGCAGTCAAATACGGTGCCGAGCGGATGCTCGAAGCAATGGACTTCAGCGCGACCATTTTGCGCCCAACCTATTTCATCGACAACGAGGTGATGGTGAAGGACGTGATCTTGCAGCACGGCGTCTATCCAATACCGATCGGCGGCAAGGGCGTCGCCATGGTCGACGCGCGCGACATAGCCGAGCTCGCCGCACTAGAGCTGATCCGTCGGGATGAGGCACCGGGCAAACTGCCGATGACAACGATCAACGTCGTCGGCCCGGAGACGCTCACCGGCGACCAGATCGCCGCGATCTGGTCCGACGTGCTTGGCCGGCACGTGGTGTACGGCGGTGACGATCCGAGCGGGTTCGAGTCCAACATGGCGACCTTCATGCCCAAGTGGAGCGCCTACGAAATGCGCCTGATGGCCGAGCGCTACGTCAGCGACGGCATGATCCCGAAGGAAGACGACGTCGAGCGTCTCACGACACTGCTGGGCCGTCCACTGCACACCTATCGCGAGACTGCCGAGGCACTCGCCGCTGGCTAGCAGCGAGTGCATGCCTCGAACCTGGCGATGCGCCTTTTTGTGCAAACGCACTGTGACCGTTGCGCGGTTGGACCATGAAAAGGCCACCGCCCGGTTTCAAGGTAGGCGACAAACGCTCCATGTTCGCGGCACCGACCGCGTCAACGACAAGCTCCGCATCGTCGATAGCATCCTTGGCCGCATCCTTGGTAGAGTCGACGAAGCGGTAGCAGCTGGTGCATCAGCTCCCCGTCCTTGGTCGATGCGACGGCGACCACCTGCGTCCCCTGCCATCTGACAAGCTGGACGAGGCGGTCGCCGACCCTATCGCAGGTGCCGTCACTACCCCCGTCTTGCCTTCGAGCGGCACGGCTCCTGGTGAAACGCCTGGAATAGATCGGGTGCGTCGTGTCCTGCCTCGATCAGGACTTCCAAGCGATCAGCAGCGATACAGGTGTGGCCGCGGCGTCGACGTGATCGATACCCACAAGCTTGTGGGTCAGCGCTGTAGCCCACGGCCTGATATACTGAGGATGTGCCACGCTGCCTTTCATCAGGTCTTTCTGGACGCGCACCATCGAGAACACCTCGTCCCGATCTTGCACGCCGCCAGGTCGTCAGCGATCGCCAGGACGAGCCCAGCACATCGGTGTCAATCACGATCGCGAACATAGGATGCGGCTGCCACTTCGCCGGTAGCGCTCGATAACGGACCAGTGGGCAGGGCCCGGGTGAGCGAGATTGTCGTCGATCGCACCGACGGAGATGGGCTGCCGGTCCGGGCACGGAGCGGGTTGGTCGAGCCGATCGATGCCCGCGTCACGCGGTTGCTGGGGCTTGCGCTGGGGCTGAAGCTGGCCCTGTCAGTGAATTGGTTCGCACCGCAGTTGGCTAATGGACGCCTCGTTCGGGTAAACGGGTTTCGCCTCTGCGCGGCTTCGTGTCGATACCTTCTACGTCGATCCCATACTCGCAACTGCGCGGCCGATGTTTCGTCTGAAACTCAAATGATGTTTCTCCGCCAAACCCGCGGACCTAAGCAGTCTGGCAGGTCAAGGTAACGCGGGAAAGTACGATGGCGAACATGCGCGATCCTGGCCCTTCAACGTTGCGCACGCGCGGACAGGATGTTCTTGACCTCGTCGATCGAACGGGGGGCGATATCGTCGAGTATCTCGATGAAATCGAGCGGGATCCACGTCTTCGCGCGTTCCAGCAGGAGAGGAATGGGGCTCGAGGGTTCCTGCCGGCGATAGAAATCGATCACCAGGTCGAGCGCCTTGGCGACGTCGGCACGACCGTTCAGGACATCGGGGAGGGCGCTGCCGCCGGGTACCGCGACAATCGTTTCCGTGTCGGCATGGTCGCGCAGTTCCGCCGGCAGCAGCGCGTTCGCCGCAGCCCGGATCGCGCGGATCGCAACGTAGACAGGCGCGAAATTGCTGCCGGTATCGCCCTCGGCGAAGGCAACCAGCGTTGCGTCCACCTCCCTGAGCGCCTCGGTGAGCACGTCGAGATGCGCTATGGCTGCAACCAAGTTCTCCGGGCCGATCGCCGGATCGTCGAGCGCGGCACGAAACGCACCATAACCGTCCTCGTTGGCACCGCCACGCGCAAAACGGATCAGATCAGCGCCGTCGAAGCGTCCGAAACGTTCATGCTCGATCAGCGCGATACCTTGGAGCGGACTGACGAACGCCGTGAAGTTGGCGAGCGTGTCGCAGGCACCGCGGCGGCCGGGAAAGCCGTAATCCTCGAGCCGGGGGTGGACCGTATCCCAGAAGCGGTCGGTAAGCCCGGCGAGCGCCTGTACGCCAGCAACGGTCACGTCCAGGCGTCCCGACCTCGCGCCGGCGCGGGCGAGATAGATGGCAAGCCAGATATCCTTGGTGCGATCCGCCTGATCGACGATCAGCGCGACAATCTCGCGCCAGTCGACCGAAATAGCCGGAGCATCCGTCGATCCATCGCCTCCGGACGTCGTGTCGAACGCCTGTTCGATGCGGAAACGGTCGGGGTCGTAGGCGAGGTCCGGTCCGGCGGGATCGTCGCCAGATATCGGGGCGAGGAAGCGTTCGAGATCGATCGTCATGCAGGCCGCTCCGTGTCGGTCGTGACGCCACGATGGCGGCGATGCGGGCTAACCCGTCAATCGGCGTGCAGCAATCGCCGCAATGATGTCGAACGTAACGCAAGAGCGGTCGCATGAAGCGGCAGGCAGAGATCGATGTGGCACTGGGATCCAGGGCCCGGTTGATTGGCTTCCATTCGGCCGAGCGGCTAAGCCAGCCTTTCCAGATCGAAGCGGAAGTCGTGCTGGAGGACCGGGTCGACATCCTGCCTGCGCTGGGCAAGCCCGCCTGCATCACGGTTTACGAGGTGGACGCGCCGGTCCGGTATTTCCATGGATTGGTGATCGAGGCGCATCACCTGCGACAGACCGACGAGGGGCATCATTACGCATTGGTGCTGCGGCCTTGGCTGCACCTGCTCGACAGCAATCGTGCGTATCGGATCTTCGAGCAGAAGACCGTAGTGCAGATGCTGCGCGATGTGCTCGCGCCCCATAGTCGACATATCGACTATGGCGGGCTGACCGAGACCTATCGGCCCTGGCCTTACTGCGCGCAGTACCGCGAGAGCGACCTGTCGTTCGTCATGCGCCTGATGGAGCGAGAGGGGATCTATTTCTACTTTCGCCACGAGAAGGGCGAGCACACGATGGTGCTGTGCGACAGTCGGGCCGCTCACAAGCCCTCGCCCCGCGCCGCGACCGTGAAGCTTCGTCCCGACCTCGTCGGCGGTCATGGTACCGAGGACTCGCTGTGGGAGTGGCACGAGCATGTACGGAGCGGCGGCGAACGGCGCGTGCTGATCCAGAGCTTCGACTATGAGAAGACCCTGGTCCGCGATGGACGCGCGGACGGCGGTACGCGCGGCCCGGCCGATACGCAGGAAATTCACGACTATACTGGGGACTTCGTCGATCCGACGCTGGCCAAGCATTGGGCGCAGGTGCGGCTGGAGGCGGCGCGCGCCGACCAACGGGTCTATACGGGATCGGGCGACACGATCGGCATCGCCTGCGGGGGGCTGTTCAAGCTTGACTCCACCGACGCCTTTGATCGTGGCCGCGAGTTCATCGTCACCACGCTAGACTATGCCATGGACGCGGAACCGTGGCGCAGCGACGGCGACATGGCACGGCGCGAGGTCTCGATCGAGGCGATCACCAGCCAGACGAAGTGGCGCGCACCGATCGTGACGCCGGCGCCGTTCGCGGGGCCGGAGACCGCGATCGTCATCGAGGGCGGCGCCGACGACAGCCGCGTCGACCGCATGGGCCGGGTAAGGGTCCGCTTCCTCTGGAAGAAATCCGACGAGGCCGACATCAAGGCGCGGTCATGCTGGCTGCGCGTTTCGCATCCGTCGGCGGGCGCGAGCTTTGGCCACGTGACGCTGCCGCGGCTTGACGAGGAGGTGATCGTCGATTTCCTCAACGGCAACCCCGATCGCCCGATCGTGACCGGCCGCGTCTATAATTCACGTCACCAACATGCTTACGCGCTGCCCGCCAATCGGACGCGGTCGCTGTACCGGTCGAATACGATCGGCAAGATGGGCAGCTATGGGGGGGCCGAGACCAGGCCGCGCGCGCCGGCGTTCAACGAACTCAGCTTCGAAGACAAGGGCGGGGCCGAGGAAGTCTATCTGCGTGCGCAGCGCAATCGCCGCACCGACGTGCTGTACGACGACGCGGAAACCGTGAACCGCGACCAGGCGAACCGGGTCGGCCGCGACCGCGAGACCGCCGTCCGGCGCAACGACAGCACGACGGTCGAGACCGGCAACCACAGCCTGACGATCACCCGCGGCGCGTCGACCGTGCAGGCACGCCAGCGCATCATGCTGCGCGTCGGCACGAGCCGCGTGTTGATGACCCCCGCGACCATAACCGTTGCACAGGGGACGTCGCGGATCACGATGACCTCGACCAGCATCACGCTCGCGGTTGGCCCCAATATGATCAGCCTGACGCCCGCCGGGATCACGTTGAACGGCACGACCATCACCGGCAACGCCCTGTCCGCGCTCACCTGGGAAGGCACCGTCAGCACGATCCACGGCAAGGCGGCTGTGAACGTGCTCGGCGGCGCGGTGGTCATCGCATGAATGAGCCCTGGCATGGATCGGTATGGACCGAGGCGGGGCAGGTGCGATCGCTGCTGGAGTGGCCGGCGGGTGCCGACGACCGGCTGGCGCCCGATGACTGCTTCGCGCGACTGCGGGCACGACGCAGGGGGGCGGACGCGGCCTCTTTCCTCGCGGTGGCGATGCCGCGCTACGAGGCGGTGCTGTGGGCGGCACGGGGCGTGTACGATCTCGTGCGCCAGCCCGACGCGGATGCGATGGCGACCGTCACGGCCTGGTTGCGCGACCCGTCGGAAGTGCGCCGTCGCGACGCCGAAGCGATCGCGCGGACCATGCGCACGCCGACACCCGAGCGACTATGCGCCTGGGCGGCGTTCATGGCGGGCGGATCCGTCGCCCCCGAGGGTTCCGCGCCGTTCCTCGCGCCGCGCGATGCGACCGGTCGCTTTGCCGCGGCGGCGGTGATCCTGGCGGCGGCACCGCACGGCGATGCCGGGCTGGACGCGGTCCTCGACGCCGGTGCGCGGATGGCAGAAACGATGGAGTGCGCAGCATGACGCTGGTTTTGTCGATACAGGGCATGGACACGCTCGAGAATGGTGCGCCGACGATGCTGAGGCTGGTACGGCACGGCGCCATCGTCGGGCGGTCGGTCCATGCCGACTGGAGTTTGCCGGACCGCAAGAACCATCTGTCGTCGCGCCACTGCGAGATCAGCTACCGCGACGGGACCTATGTACTGACCGACCGCAGCACCAACGGGACGTTCGTCAACGGTGCGACCGAGCGGCTGTCGGCGCCGCACCGGATTGCGAACGGCGACCGGATCGTGATCGGCGCTTACGAGGTGCTGGCGGAATGTGCCGGCGCGGCATCGCCACCCGCCGCGGTCGTCGGCCCAGGATGGAGCGAATGGAACGAGGTCGCGCCGGCACCGTCATCCCGGTCGGCTTCACCGACCGCCAACACGAACGAGGAGGCGGTACCGCTGCCGTTCGACGGGGGTGGATGGGACACGCCGGCGCCGCTCTCGGTCTCGGCCTGGGCGAGCGAACCGTCGGAACAGTTGTCGCCGTCCGCCGCGCAGCTCTGGGGAGAATTGGCGGAGCGCGGCACGAAACCGGTCGATGCGGTCCTTCCGCCGCCGCCCGAGGTCGCGCGTGGCTGGGGCGCGTTGGAGGATGTCCCGACACGCGGCACCGAACCGCGAAACGACAGCACGGAACCGCGCGATCCCGAGCCGGACGTCACTGTTCCGCCCCGCACCGATCTGATGCTGCGGATGCTGGGTGGCCTGGCCGCGCTGGTCGAGGCACGGGCGCGAGCCAAGGCGGATCTCGGCGTCGTGTCGACGACGATCGAGCTCGACGGCAACAATCCGATCAAGTTCATTCGGTCGCCCGAGCGGATGCTGGACACGCTGTTGCAGCCGCCGCAGCCGGGTTTCATGCCGGCGGAGCTGGCGATCGACGATGCGTTCCGCGATATCCAGCTGCACGAGATGGCGACGGCGGCGGCGATGCGTGCGGCGATCGAGCAGACGATCAAGCGGTTCTCGCCCGCCGCGATCCGCGCGCGGCGGCGGGGTGGCGGCTGGTTGGCGAAGCTGCTGCCGCAAGCGCGCGCCGCGGCGTTGTGGCATGCCTATGAAGACGAATTCGAGGGCGTGGTGCGCGATGCCGACGAAGCGTTCATGGACCTGTTCAGCAGGGCCTTCCGCACCGAATACGCGCGCTGCCTGGATGCCGCGGCGGCTGCTCGCCCACGTCGATAGGCAGCAGATCGGCGCAGGTCGCCAACGCAAAAGGGGGAACGATCGTCACAGCGCCGTTCCCACGCCATCAGATTTCGAGCAGCAGCGCGCCGATCTGGGTCGCCTGTTCGCAGCCGATGATCGTCACCGTCACATTGTCCTGCGCGCCACGTTCGAGGGCGCGATCGAGCAGCAGTTGCGCGACCCGGTCGGGAGATGCCGATACGAGCGCACGGCGAATTTCACGATCATCGACCATCC
Organism: Sphingomonas sp. NFX23; assembly: GCF_049887795.1. NCBI lineage: Bacteria > Pseudomonadati > Pseudomonadota > Alphaproteobacteria > Sphingomonadales > Sphingomonadaceae > Sphingomonas > Sphingomonas sp. NFX23. The sequence continues at coordinate 329,206 of NZ_JAGEKH010000003.1, read as the reverse complement.
CGCTCAACCCGTCGCTGCATAGCAGGAACACGTCGCCCCCCGCGAGCGATCCCTCGATCCGGTCGAGCAGCAGGGCCTCGAACGTGCCGACCGACCGCGCGAGCACGTTGCGAAAGGGATGGTCCGCAGCATCCCGCCGATCGAGCAGCCCCCGCGCGATCATTCGTTCGACCTCGGTGTGATCGGTGGTGAGCTGGGTCAGCGTACCCGCCCGGTGGCGATAGACGCGACTGTCGCCGGCCCACAACACTACATAGCGGTCGTCGCGGATCAGCAATACCGCCACGGTCGATCCGATCGGTGCGCCGCTCTTGCGGGTCGCGGCCCAGATCGTGGCGTTGGCAGCGTTCAGGGCCTCCGTCACGGCATCGGCCGCGCCCTCTATGGCGAGCGGAAGCGCAATGTGCTCCAGGGCGTCGGCGATCGTGCGCGAGGCCCATTGGCCGCGCTCATGCCCTCCCATCCCGTCGGCGATGGCCCATAGCCCGGCTTGCAGACGGACCACCCCTGCATCCTCGTTGACCGCACGCACCGTGCCCGGATGAGTCCGATATGCCTGCTCGAGACGGAGGGCCGCCGGCGATCGCATCGTCATAATGTCCAGTCCGCCTGCCATTCCCGCATCGGCGGGGAGGCGATCTCGGCCTTGGGAGGGATATTGGCCAGCGCGTTGACGGCGTCGTCGAGGATCGCGGCAGCATCACGCTGCTGGAGGAACGCGTCGTACAGGCAGCGTTCGAGGCTCGGCGCCATCCATTCGCCGTCGTCGCGCAGTCCGCGACCGCCGACCACGCCCAGTACGAACAGGAACGGCCGGCCGACCCGGTCGCACGAAAAGGCCGCGCACCCCACTTGCCAATAGGCTTCGCCGCGTCCCGGCTCCAGGACGAAGCCACGGGGCGGCGTCGTCTCGAGGATGCGGTCGAACGCCTCGCCGCCGCGCGCGCGTGTTGTGGCTAGCGTGTCGATGCAGCGCCGGTCCCAGATACGCTGCGCTTCCAGGGTCAGGCCACGGCACAGGAAATCGCCGAACGCGGGCAGTTTGCCGAACAGGAAGGGGCGGGTTTCGCTCATAACCGCTCCGGGCAGCGGAAGGAGAAGGGGCCGTTGCGCGCGAACGGGTTGGCGGCCGATGCGTAGGTCACGCGCAAAGCGGTGCGGTGGGGTGCGTCGCCGAACCAGACGACGATCGCCTGCGCGCCGGCATTCTGCATGCGTTCGGCGGCGGCGATCAACCGGAACAGCGCGAAGCTGCCCTGCCGGTCGATCCGCGACAGCGTCTGTGTGCCGTTCATCAGCGCGAGCGACGCCTGCGGCAGTGTCGTCGGGGTCCAGACGATCGGGTACGAGGCCGGATCGCGCGCCGCCAGCGCATAACGGGTGTTGCCGACCGCGAGGTCGACGGTCGTGACATCGGCGCCCGCGGTCTGGAGCGAGACCTGCAGGACCAGCCCGCCGGCCGTAAGGTCGCGGATCGCCGCGGCCTTGCGGAACGAGTCGGCACTCGACGGCGAGAACCGGCTGGCGACCGTGTCGTTCGTCCGCCAGCGCCACCGCTCCGGTGCCTGTACGAGCAGCGGCTGGAGGTTGCCGCGGACGAACCCGTCGATTTCGCCGTTGTTGCCGTAGACGCGTTGCAGTTCGGCCGGCGACACCTCGGTAGTGGCGGCGGCGTCGAACGGGAAGCGGCGATTCGTGGTCGTGCGACAACTGGCGAGGATCGTCGCGCTGTACTGGTCGTTCAGCATGGTCTCCGTTGTCCTGGCGGCGGCACCGCGACCGTTGCGGCCGATACCACCGACGAAGGATTGCAATTGTGGTGGGGCGGACACGCCGGCGGTGGAGAGATCGCCCAGCGCCGAGGCGAACTGGCCACGCAGCGCATCACCGCCGACGTTCGCGCCTGGCATGGCGCCTGCCGACGCGGCTGACGCAGCCTGCCGGACCGCCTGGACGAGCGCGTCGACCGGCGGCGGTGCTCCGGCCTCGCCGCGCGTGAAGGCCGCTGCTGGCCGGAAATGTGCCTGGATCGCGGTTCCCGCATCGAACCGCGCACTCGATGCTTGCGACGTCCCGAGCGTGGTGTTCTTAACGGTCTGATCCAACAGCGTCCGCAGCGGCGATGGCGTCCGCGTGAAGCTGCCGAGCGCCTGGCGATCGCCAAAATAATTGGCCGGCTGTGGCGTTGCCAGCACGTGATCCCACGCGGCGATATTGTCCTGTGCGTAACTGCGCGCGACGGTATCGTTGATCGCGGTCAACTGATCGCGAACCGACACCTTGGCCCCGTCGGACCCCAATACCCACAGGTCGCGGTCGAGTTCCGCGCCGATGTCCGCGAGTCCCGGACCGAACGCCCGCTTATAGCCGTCACGGGTGAAGAACCACGGGACCGACAGCGCCATGACCGTGTCGCCGTTGCGGAATGCGCGGCCATCGCTTTCGGCCATCACCGCGCTTGCCAGCCAGTCGGAATGCCCGGAGGCGGCGGCACGCTGGCGCAACATCGCATAAGCGCGGTCGGCGAGCGGCAGCCCGATCACCGCCGCTCTCGACTGGGCGAGCAACCGGCCATCGAGCGGTGCCCGACGGTTTGCCCACACCCGCCCTAGATCGTCGTCGGCAAGCAGCGCATCGAGATGTTCCGCCAGGCGGCGTCGGACATCCTCCCGGTCCGCGCCCGGCAAGGCGGTCGTCGCCCAGTCGTTCCGGACCCAGGCGCCCACGGCACGCGCGTCGAGCGGGCCGTAGCCGCCCAGCATCAGATAGGTCTTGAGCGGATCGTACAGTCGGATGGGCGTCTGCGCGTCGGTCCGAAGCGCCTGTTCGAGTTCGAGCAACAGGCGGGGCAGCATGATCCGTTGCAGCGCCTCCAGATACGTCGCGCGTGCCGCCTGCGCATGGCCGGACTGGTAGAGGCCGAGCCGCATTCGCCACGACGGCCGTCCCGACAGTTGCGCGGCATAGCCGCCCGGTAGTGCCCGCAGCCGATCGAGCACGGGCAGCATCTGTTCCAGGTCGGGATCGTCGGCACGCACCTCCGCCAGGTCGGCGCCGCTGGCAGTGATTGCCGCCGCTGCCGCTCGCGCGCCCGACAGGTCGGCCGCCTGCAAGCCCTTGTTGGCCTGGAACGAGCCATCCCACAGGAACAGCATGACGATCGCAACCGCGGCGAACGCGGCGATACCGCCGATATTGGCGAGGTGCCGGCGTCGCTGCACGACGGGCTCCGCTTCGACCAGCCCCGCCTCCGGAAACATGACCTCGGCGAACAGGCGGTTCAGGAAGAACGCTCGCGTTCGCGTGGTGGCCGCCGGACTGGCAATGCCATCATACGAGGTGGCGAGCGATGCCAGCAGCCGGTCGATCGGCGATCCCTCCTGCTTGCTGCTGGCGAAATAAAAGCCGCGGAGGCGATGGCCCGGCGCGTCGTCCTCGGGCAGCATGCCGCCCACCAGCCGGGCAAACCGTTCGCGCAGCGACAGCAATTGCGCGGAAAAACCGATGATCCGGCTACGGCGCTGGCGATCGGGCTCATCCTGCAGGCGCTTGGCGGTTCGTGCGTCGATCGCCTCGACCATCCGATCGAACGCCGCGGTCATGGTCGCGGCGGTGACGGGCTCGTCGATCGCCAGCGTGCCACCCAGCACCGCGCGACGGCCATCGGCGGCGAGATCGGCGAAAAAGTCTCCAAAGCCTTCGAGCAGGTCGGTCTTTGTCAGCAAAAGATAGACCGGTGCGGCGATCCGGAGCGTGGACCGAAGTTCCTGGAGGCGACGGCGGATCGCCGCGGCGTGCGCGTCGATCCGCTCGCGATCCTCCGATACCAGCATGTCGACACCGATCGTGACGATGATGCCGTTGACGGGTTCGAGCGGGCGTGTCCGGCGCAGCAGCGTCAAGAATCGCTCCCACCCCTTGGCATCGCCGCGCGGGTCGGAGTCCTGCGTCGTGTAGCGGCCGGCGGTATCGACCAGCACGGCATCGTCGGTGAACCAGAAATCGAGATTGCGGGTGCCGCCTTCCCCCTTCAGCGCACCGTCGGCGTACGGAAAGCGCAGCCCGGAATTGAGGAAGGCGCTGGTCTTGCCGGCGCCGGGCGGGCCGATGATGACGTACCACGGCTTGGCGTAGAGATAGTTCTTGCGGCGCCCGGACGCCTTGCGCAACTCGGCCAAGGCCTCGCGCAGCCGCGTTGAAACCGCCGCCGCGTCTGCCTCGCCCCGGTCGGGTGTGGCGATGCCCTCGGCGATCGCGCCGGCGTTGCGGCGTCCCCGCCATGCGCGCCATCCCGCGACCGCGCCGAACACGACGACCACCGCGATGATCAGCCCGAACCGGAAGCGCGAGCTGTTGAGTGCGGGAAACAGCATCGGCAGGCCGACCGAGCCCAGCAGTGCGATGATGACGCCCGCGGGCACGATCATCACGTACCAGTTGCGCTGCAGTTTTTCGATTCCGCTCATCGTCTACTCCGTGCGCGGCACGACGATTTCGACGCGGCGGTTGAGTGCTTTCCCCGCTGCGGTGGCGTTGGTGGCGATGGGGCGGGTCGCCCCGAAGCCTTGCGATGACACCCGCTTAGGATCCGGGAGCAACCCGCGGAACACCGTCGCAGCCGCCTGTGCGCGTGCGTCCGACAGCGCCTGATTGTCCGGGAAGGCCAGGCTGGTCACCGGATCGCTGTCGGCATGCCCCTCGATCCGGATCGCGCCACGCTCCTGCGCGACGGCGCGCGCGATCCGCTCGAACAGTGCCTGCCGCCCGGGTTCGAGCACGTCGGAGCCCGAACGGAAGAGCTGACCGATCGTGGTTCGTACGCGGACGCTGTTCGCATCCTCGTCGAGCGTGACGAGATGCTGGGCGATTTCCGGTGCGAGCAGCCCCGCGATCCGCGATTGCTGGGCACTCGTCGGCTGGGCGGCGGCATCGGCGCGGCGCGACAGGCGGAGCGGGGTCTGGGGATTGATCGCCGCCATCGCCGCCAGCGCGGGCTGGCCGGTCTGCCCCAGGATAAGCCGCAGCACGAGCAGCAGCACAAGCAGCCCCCCGGCAAGTACGCTGGCGGCCAGCAACAGCGGCGCCCATGCCCCGGCGGTACGGCGCGGCGTGGGGCGGCCGCGCCACGCCGGCACGAGTTCGGTCTCCGACACGGCGCGGACATGCGGCAAAGCGGCATAGGCGTCGGCCATCGTCCGGTTGAGGTCGGCGCTGCCGGTGTTGCCGACCCGGTGGCGGCCGTGGAACCCCGCGGCTAGGCAGGCGTGATAAAGCTCGATCAGGTCGGCATGACCAGCCGGATGCGCGAGCATGTCCGCCAGCAGCATCCAGAACCGGTCGCCGCCGATATTCTCGCCGAAACCGCGGACCACCATGCTGCGCCGCGCCCATTCGACGCCTTCCGCGCCGCGCCCCGGCAGCGTCTGCGCGACATCGTCGACGGTGGCATAGACCGCATAACGCGCGCGCCGCTGTTCCTCGACGTCGAGGCCGATGTGCAGCAACGCCTGGTCGAACCGCGCGGCGGCGGCACTGGCGCGGCGATGAAGCTCGGGCAGCGGCAGGTCTATCCGCCCGGACCGCACGGCGGAGATCAGCGCGAGCAGCGGGGTCGCCGCCTCGCGCACCGGATTGCGCGCCGTCCGCGCGACCCCGGGATCGGGGAAGTCCTCGTCGATCGACGGGGGCAGGGACGAAGGGGGCAGGGGCGGCAGGGAGTCGTGCGTAACACCCGGCGGCGCATCATTCCGATCCGACGAGACGAACAGCGTCGCGCCCTGTTGCCGCGCGCGCAACTCCTGCAGCGGGCTCGGCCGAAAGATCGTCTGCTCGCTCTCGTCGCCGCGCCGGCTCACCGCCTCGGCCCCCGCTTGACGCACCACAATTCGATCTGCAGCTCGGGCCAGTCGCCCGACAGATGCAGGCCGAGCGCGGGCGAGGTCGCGAGCGCCGCGAAGTCAGGCGATTGTCGGTCGAGCTCGAAATAGGCGTAGCCCGGCAGCGTGCGGATCTGCGGGGGCGCGGTCGGCACGTGACGCAGGGGGACGCCGGCCAGCGCGGACTCGACGATCTGCTGCATCTTGCCGACCGGACCGATCTTGGCGGTCGCAGGGAAACGCGTGCGAACGTCTTCCAGCGGCATCCGTGCGCTCACCGCGATGTAGAGGAAGCCCGATACGTAGGGCGCGGGGTCCGTGATGCGCGACGTGTACGCACCGGGGCCCGCCTGTTCGAGTGGCAGCTGGAAGGCGGCACGGTCGAAGATTGCGGACAAGGCGGCCTGGATCGACTCCACCACCGGCTCGAAACTGTCCGCGAGCCGCTCGTGATCGTAACTCGGGAACGTTGGCGGACGCCGGTCGACATGCGTCAGCGTGGTGATCTCGCCCGCCATGCCCAGCAACATTTCGTACAGCCGTTCCGGGTGCACCATCGGCAGCGCGGTAAGATGCGCCAGTTGCGCGTGCCAGCGGTTGAGCGTCTGCAGCAGGAGGAAGTTGACGAAGGTCTCGGCTCCGCCCTCGGTCGCCTCCACCGCGCGCAGTGCCAGTTCGTCGATACGTTGCGCGGCGCGGCCGAGAATATCGCGCAGCATCGCCGACACGCGGTCGCTTGCGCGTATGTCGAGCACCGGCGGGACATAGCGCGCGTCGAACTGCACCGCACCGTTGACGATCTCGCGTACCCGCGCCAGCCCCAGGATCACGCGTCCATAGGTCTGGTCGCGGCTAACGCCGAAGCTGAGGTTGGGTCGAGCGAGTTCGACCGCCTCGGCGCTGCGATCTTCGGAGAACGTGTCGATCACCTCGTCCTCCACCACCACGAACCGAGTCGTGTGCGCGGCGGGATGCGCGTCGTTGCGAAACGCGACCGCACCGGGCTGGTTCGCGGGCAAGGTGAGGAAGACGATCGCGTCGCGCGCATCGGCCGGCATGTCCATCGGGGCTGGCGGCGGCAGATCGTCGGGAATCGCGAAATACGTTCCATCGGGCATCACGCCGCGCAGACGTTCGATCGCGAACTTGCCCAGTCCGGCGAGCTCGCGGTCGATCACCAGCTCGGTCACGCCCCAGCGGTACGGTCCGGCATTGCGTCCCTGCGCGGCGATCGCCGCGTCCAGATGCCGATCCTGCTGCTGAAAATGCTGCTGGCGCAGGAACAGGCCCTCACGCCATGCGACCCGGCTGCGGCTTACCATGACTGCGACCTGCGGGCGTCGTCGGGCGGAACGTCGAGGGGCGAAACGATGGACATGGCCACCGTCTTGCGGCGTTCCGGTTTCAACGCCGTGTCGAGGACTGCACGGCGGGTTACGGTTGAAACATGACGCCGTCCCGCCCGTCTGGACGTTCATCTGCCAGTAAGGTTTAAAGTTCGACTACGTAGGTATTGTAAGAATGTGCTTAGCAATTCAGTATCAAGTCTATGCTGATGTTTGTGACATTTTTCTTACGGTAATAACAAGGCGCTCGCTTAAAAAGAGCGTCGAGCTGTCGGAGCGGTACCGCATGTCGTTTATCGAAGCGATTTCTACGAATAATTCGTTTCATTCCGCGCGTGTTTTGGTCGTCGATGACGAAGATTCAATGCGACGCTCAGTGGTCAATTATTTGAACGAGCATAACCTCCGTGCGTCTGCCGTTCCCGGTCGCCAGGGGCTGTTCCATACCCTCGCGGTGCGCGAACCCGACCTGATCGTCATGGATATTCATCTTGGCGAAGAGGATGGCCTGGATCTCCTGCGTGAGATTCGCGGCAAGAGTGTCGTGCCGGTTATTCTGATGACAGGGCATTTGCGCGATGAGATCGACCGGGTCGTGGGCCTGGAGCTGGGTGCCGACGATTATCTGCTGAAGCCATTCGACATGCGCGAGCTGCTTGCCCGGATTCGTTCGAACCTCCGCCGCCGAACGATGGATCGCAGTGCGCCTGCGCGGCATGCCGAGCTCGATTACGCGTTCGCAGGCTGGCGTTTCGAACAGCGGACGCGGCGGCTGATCAGCCCGACGGGCGAGACGGTCACGCTTACCAAGAATGAATTTGCGCTGCTCAGCGCTTTTGTCACTGCGCCTCGCCGGCCGCTCAGCCGCGAGCATTTGTTGCAGGCGACCCGTCTGCACGAGGACGTGTTCGATCGTAGCATCGACGTCCAGATTCTGCGTCTGCGTCGCAAGCTGGAGATCGATCCGCGTTCGCCCAGACTGATCAGGACCGAGCGCGGCCTCGGCTATCTTCTCGACGCCGATGTAACGATCCACTGAGCGCCGTGAAATCCGTGCATGCTCGAGCACGCCGACACGTGGACGAGCGGGCACGATGTGCTGCGCCGCCGCCGCCCATGGCGTCACATAGGGTCCAGGCGCGATTGCCGCCGGTAGAACCAAGTAGACCGACTTGATGGCAACACATTTGCCGAGCGAGGCAGGTCCGGCAATCATCTTGCTGGGCTTGGCTGTTGCGATGGCCGTGGTCTGGTGCCTCCACCGGCGGGCACATGACCGTCGTTTGCGTCTGGAAGCGATGCACTCGGCCGTATTCACGCTGTTGCTGGACGGGCCGTCATCGGAGCTCGGTCTGCGGATCGAGGATGCGCTTGCCGACCTTGGCTCGATCATCGGTGTGGATCAGGTATGGCTTCTGGTCGGTGGGGATGCCGATGTCGACGCATTCTACGGCTGGTCCGCAGACGGGTCTCACCAGGCTCTCACTCAGCAGGACGCGGAGGCGCGAACCGCCAGGATCGTTGATCGCTTTCCTTGGGACGAAAATACGATCCTGGTCGAACCGGGCGCGCGGTCGGTAGCCTCCTGGAACCAGGTCATGACCCGACAGCGCGGCACTTGGGCGACGACATTGATGATGCGCTCGCGAGAGCATCAGGACCTTGTGCTGCTGTGCTTGACCGCGCGCAATCGATGGGTCGTCTATCCCGAGACGATCCACGGGCTCGCCTCCGCGCTGCAGACCGCGTTGCAACTCGAGCAGCGTCACCGGCTGGAGACCGAACGGCTGGTCATCGACCAGAAAATGGCGCTCGGTCGTCGAATGGAGGCGATCGGCGCACTGGCCAGCGGGCTCTCGCATAACCTCAACAATATTCTGACCGCGATCGACGGGTTTCGCGCGACCGCCGCGTTGCACGTGCCAGCGAACGGCGTGGTATCCGCCAACCTCGTTGAGATCGGGCAGGCGGTAAAACGCGCGAGCGGCCTTGTGTCGGACGTGCTTCATTTCGGCCGCCGGGTCGAAGGGCCGGCGGAGACGGTTTCACTGGCCGCACTGCTTGCCGAAACGCACAAACTCGTCACGGCGGCTTTGCCGAGCGGCGTGACGCTGGACTGGCAAACTGCCGATGAGCCAATGCACGTCGAGGGCGACTTCGGGCAGTTGCAACAGGTACTGCTCAACCTGTGCAGCAACGCCGACAACGCCATGGCGGGCGGCGGCGCGATCGCCTGTGTGTCGACGTTTCGTTTGCTCGACGATCCGATAAAGTTGAGCCACAACGTGCTGCGCCGAGGACGCTACGCGACCATCGCGGTGTCCGACGAAGGGCGCGGGATCCCGGCCCAAGCGATCCCGCACATCTTCGATGCCTTCTATACCACGCGGCAGGGCGGAACAGGCCTGGGTCTGTCGACGGCCCGCGAGATCATCGAGGCAGCTGGCGGCGCGATCGACATCGACAGTATCGTCGGCGTCGGCAGCCGTTTCACGGTCTGGATCCCGCTGGCTGCGGACGGCGACGCTCCGCTGGCGGGCGACGTCAACAGGGGTACGGGCGAAACGGTGCTGATCGTGAACACAGACGGGCAACGGCTGTCCAACGACGAGGAATTGTTCGCCGCGCTGGGCTATGAGCCGATCGGCATCACCAGTCCCGAGACGCTCGACGCTATCGAGGGGGACATCGACGTTGCGGTCGTAGCAAGCTTCGATCCGCGGTTGGCGGATGAACTTGCCGCGCGTCTGCGGATCGCGGGCATTACGGCACCCTTGCTCGTCGCGGTGCCGCAACCCGAGTTTCTTGGGCAGGTGGTACAGGGGGGAGCGGTTGTCCGTTACCCATTCCAGCCCGCCAACCTTGCCCATGCGCTTGCCCTGAGCCTGGTTCCAAACACCCCCGAAGGTCCTTCGACCCACCCGCGGGTGTCGTCGAATGTGACAATCGTAGCATAGAACGCCCGATCTGAAATCCGGGTGAAGCCCGGCAGCCGCATCTCTTGCGCAGGCGGCACCGGCATGGTGCCCGCAGCAACCGGCGAGGCCAAACATGCTGATGGACAAGAGCGGACAGCGCTTCATCCGCGAAAACCGGAAACCACGCGTCCACATCGAATATGAGGTGGAGACCTACGGGTCCCGACAGAAGATCGAACTGCCTTTCGTGATGGGCGTAATGTCGGATCTGTCGGGCAAGAGCGACGTTGAGAAGAAGCCCTTCGAACAGCGCGACTTCCTCGAGTTCGACATGGACAATTTCGAGGAGCGGATGGACTCGATCGCCCCCCGTGCCGCGTTTGCGGTGGAGAACAGCCTGACCGGTGAAGGCCGGCTTGGCGTCGACATCACGTTCAGGACGCTCGAGGATTTTTCGCCCGGCAGGATCGCGCGCACCGTTCCAGCGCTCGCCAAGCTGTTGGAAGCACGCGAGCAACTCAACGACCTCATGCTGTACATGGACGGCAAGGCGGGTGCGCAGGACCTGCTCGACCGTGTGCTGAAGGATCCTGCGCTGATGCAGGCGCTTGCTGAAGAGCGTGCACGAGAGGATGCGGCCGCAGCATCCGACGCCGTGTCCGCCATCGACCCCGACGGCACCGAGAAGTGACCGCGAACTCGCAAACTGGAGACAGGTGATGGCCGAACAGATGGTGCAGGACCACGCGTTGCAGCCGACCGTGCAGGACGCCGTGGTCGACGATTTTACCGCGTTGCTGCAACGCGAATTCAAATCCGGCTCGGACGCCAAGCAGGCGCGGATCGAGCAGGCGGTCAAGACGATGGCGCAACAGGCGCTGGCGGATACCGCGGTGATCGGCGAGGACGTCTACCTCACGGTCGACGCGCTGAAGGCGGCAATCGATCGGAAACTTACCGCGCAGATCAACCTGATCCTGCACCATCCCGATTTTCAGGCGCTCGAATCGGCGTGGCGCGGCCTCTGGTATCTGGTCGGGAACACGTCGACCGGGCGCGATCTCAAGATCCGCGTGCTCAACATCTCGAAGGAAGAGACGCGGCGGCAGTTGCGGCAATATCGCGACGCTGCCTGGGATCAGAGCCCGTTGTTCAAGAAGCTGTACGAGCAGGAGTTCGGACAGCTTGGCGGCCAGCCCTACGGTGCGGTGATCTGCGACTACCAGTTCGATCACTACGGCCCGGACCTGGAAGTGATGAAGGGCCTGAGCAAGATCGGCGCCGCGGCGCACGCCCCGTTCATCGCCGCGGCGGCCCCGCAGTTGATCGGCATGGACAGCTGGCGACAACTCGCCAATCCACGCGACATCGCCAAGCAGTTCGATGCGACGGATTACATGGCGTGGCGATCGTTCCGCGCCTCGCATGACAGCCGCTATCTCGCGCTGACCCTGCCACGGTTCCTCGGTCGCCCGTTGTACGGTGCCTTGACCGAACCGGTCGCCGATTTCTCGTTCGAGGAAGAGGTCGATGGCAACCACGATAATTACCTCTGGCTCAACGCGTCCTATGCGTTGGGTGTAAGGATCACCGAGGCGTTCAAGACCTATGGCTGGTGCACCCGCATCCGCGGCGTGGAATCCGGCGGCACGGTCGAGGATCTGCCGGTATCGCTGTTCCCGACCGACGAGGGCGGCGTCGATGTCAAATGCCCGACCGAGATCGCGATCTCGGACCGTCGTGAGGCCGAGCTGTCCAAGGCGGGGCTGATGGCGCTGATCCACCGCAAGAACACCGACCACGCGACCTTCATCGGCGCGCAGACGGTGCACGAGCCCAAGGCCTACGAAGATCCGGACGCCACCGCCAATGCAAACCTGTCAGCGCGGCTTCCGTACATCTTCGCCAGCTGCCGCTTCGGCCATTACCTGAAATGCATGGTCCGCGACTGGATTGGCGGCACCCGCGAGGCACCGCAGCTCGAACGCGACCTGCAGAGCTGGATCATGCAGTATGTCGATCTGCAGCCCGAGCATTCGAACGAGAACACCAAGGCCAGGAAGCCGCTCAAGCAGGCTAACGTCCAGGTGCTGCCGGACCCGGAGAACCCGGGCTATTACCGCGGCATCTTCCAGATGGTGCCGCACTACCAGCTGGAAGGCATGGACGTGACGCTGAGCATGGTCTCGCGCCTCCCCAAGTCGAACTGATCCACAACGTCCTGTTTCCGTTTTTTACTGTCTAGGAGATCATCATGGCCGTCGAAATGTTCCTCGATCTCGATGCGTGCAAAGGCGAATCGATTGCGAATGGTCACGAGAACCAGGTCGACATCCTCGCCTGGAACTGGGGTGTCGCCAACCAGGGCTCCGGCCATCTGGGCGGCGGCTCCGGCACCGGCAAGGCGAGCTTCCACGATCTGACGATCACCAAATACGTCGACAAGGCGACCAGCACGATCCTCGAGAACTGCGCCAAGGGCAAGCATTTCACCAAGGCGACGCTGTTCTGCCGCAAGGTCGGTGGCGACGCGCCGCTTGAATATCTGGAGATCGAGATGGACCAGGTGTTCGTATCCGGTGTCCAGCATGGCGGCAGCCTCGGCGACGAGCTGACCACCGAGACGGTCACGCTCAACTTCGAGAAGGTGAACGTCAAGTACAAGCCGCAGTCCGCCACCGGCGGTTCGGCTGGTGACATTCCCTTCAAATGGGACATCCGCAAGAATCAGGCCGCCTGATCCCCGCCATGGATACGTTCGCCGCCGGGGCTTGGGCCCTGCGGCGACCACGACGTTTTGATCAGCGGAGCCGAGGAATGTCGATCTTCTCATCGAATACGACCTATCCGCTGGTCGTGTTTCGCGGCACGACGGCGACGCTGCTCCGGGCCGGCGGCGGCACGGCACCGCCCGGCTTGCAGGCGGAGGATGTCGTCTACACGGCAGAGCTCGACCGTGCATCGTACAAGCTGGTCGTGCGGTCGCCTCTTCTTCACACCGAAATCCTGCTCGCGGTAGGGCGTCAGATGTCGACCAGGATCGCGCCCGAATTCGCCGCCGAATTCAAGCGGACCGGTACGCTGAGCGCCAACAGCCCGATCCTCAAAAAGGCGGCCAGCGATGTGCCGTTGTGGGTACAGCAGGCGGGACAGGGCCAGAAGGCCGGCCTGCGACGCTGGCGCAAGGCGAAGGTCGAAAACGCGCTCACTTGCGCCAAGTGCGTGATGGGGCTGGTATCGTCCGGCGCGGGACTGGCCAGTGCCGCCGCATCGTTCGGCGTGACGTCCATTCCCGCCATATTCGGCGCATGGTCGGCGGTCGCGACCACGATCGGCGCGCTCGCCGGCGCGTGGCGAGACGTCCAGACGTCCGAGGCGAACGTCATGCGCCACGTGCGCAAGATGGGCGAGGCGTATGGCAGCCAGTTGCACGGCGCTCAGTCGAACCGCGGCGTGGCGAAGAAAGCTGCGCTCGGCGGGAAGGCCGTTGCAAACATCATGGCCACCAACCTGAAGCTGAACCAGCTTCCCTTCGCCAACGGACGATCGCTGGGGCCATCGGTATCGGGCTTTCAGAGTGCGATCGCCGAATATGAGGTCAAACTGTCGCACCTCGTCAAGGAGGCGAACGCACTCACCGCGATCCTCATGGACCTTCTGGACGTCGACGAGGAGCTCGCGATGTCGACCGACCCCAACGACAGGGCAAAGCTTGCGACCAACGAGGCGCTCGCCGTGCGGATCATCGGCGACGAGCGCGGTACGGCCGGCGTCTCGCGCAAGCGAGACGGATTTCGCGGCCAGGTGTCGATCCTCTGGCTGAAGACCTATTACGATGTCGGGCGCGTGATCGCACAGAAGATGCGGACGCAGGTCCAGCAGTTTCAGCGCGAAACCACGATGAACCGGTTGGATGCGGCCGAGCAGGGCGGCGCACTCGTCTTCGGAGTCGGCATGTGGTTCGCGGGCCAGACCGAAGCATTGACGAGTGGATCGCTGATGGGGTTCGCCAGCAAGGTCGGTATCGTCACGGACAGCGAGGTCCCGAACGTGACGGGCATCATCGGTGTTGCCACCACCCTCAACGAATGGCGCGCCTCGGCCGGCGGTGTGATCAACGCGCTGCGGCACAACTATCCTGAGGAAGCGAAGTCTTCGATCTCGGAGGATTGCAAGGTCGAGTATCTCGCGACGTCGAAGGAATTCGGCCTGGGCGCGCTGGACGCCTACAGCGCGGTGAAGGGTGCGGTTGCGGCATGATCGCGCCGCTGAAAGGCCTCGCATGACGCGTTCGACCCTGGCTGGCCCCGAGATCGAGGCTGTTGTCCGCGCCGGCGACCTGTCCGGCGCGGTGGCCGCGTTGGCGTCGCGTCTGCGCGCCGCACCCGGCGATCGCGATACCCGCATGGTCCTGTTCCAGGTCCTCTGCGTCGGCGCGGACTGGGACCGCGCACAGGCGCAGCTCTGCGTGCTGGGCGGTCAATCTCCCGATCTACAGGTGCTCGCACGCGCTTATGCGCAGGCGATCGAGGCGATGAAGGCGCGCGACGGCGAGATCGCGGAAGCCGATTTCACCGACGCGCCGGATACGCCGGGCGAGGTTGACGGCCAGCGGTTCGATTTCCTGTTCGACGGCGACACGCGGTTCGGCCCGAATCTCGAGGCGGTCGTCGGTGGTACGAGGAGGCTGATCCCGTTCGCGACCATCCTCTCGATCGACACCGAGGGCCCCGTCGACCTGCGCGACCTGGTCTGGTTGCCCGCGCAGATCCGGTTGCGCGACGGCAGCGGGCTCGCCGCGCTCCTGCCCGTGACCTACCCCGGCACCGCCGCCGAAGCGGATACCATGCTGCGGCTGGCTCGACGCACCGAATGGCGCGAACATGGCGGCGGCATCCACGGGGTCGGCCAGCGGATCTGGACGACCTCAACCGGGCATGACGTGCCGATCCTCGAGTTTCGCCACCTTAGCTTCGAGAACACCGCATGAGTGGTCCGCAACCGACGCTGTTCGACAAGCTGGTGGGCGATCTCGCGCTCGACGGGCTACGCGACGATTCCGACGTCGAGAATCTCGACCGCGCGCTCCGGCATTATGCCGTGCCGCGGCTTGATCGGTTCGGTGACAAGGCGTTGCGGGCGACACTGCTGCGCGAGCTGAACTGGTTGCTGAACACCACCAATCTGGCCGCCGTCGCCGACCTTTCCGCATATCCCGAAGTCGCGCTGTCGACGCTCAACTACGGCCTCGGCGATCTGACCGGCAAGATGCTCTACCGCCAGGAACTGCAGCAGCGCGCGCGCGACATGCGCGAGGCGATCGGCCGGTTCGAGCCGCGGATCGATTATGGCAGCCTGGACGTCGAGGTCGACGTCGATCCGGATCGTCCCAACAGCGTCGGCTTCGTGATCCGCGGGGACCTTGCGGACATGGTGCCGGTCGAACTGCGGACCGAGGTCGAGATCGACACCGGCAGCGTATCGTTGAGGGTCGGCTGATGGATCCGCGTCTTCTCCAGGCCTATAACGACGAACTCGTCTACCTGCGCGAGGCCGCGCGCGAGTTCGGAGAAGAGCATCAGACGGTCGCGGGCCGGCTGGGCCTGCAGTCTCCCGCCGAAGTCGACCCCCATGTCGAGCGGCTGCTGGAGGGCGTCGCGTTTCTCGGTGCGCGCGTGCAACTCAAGCTGCGCGATCAGTTTCCTGATTTCACCCAACATCTGCTGCATGCGCTCCAGCCCAATTACCTCGCGCCGACGCCGTCGATGTGCGTGGTGGCGTTCGAACCGCGCGAGAATGACGGCGCGCTGGCCGATGGCATCGACATCCCGCGGCTCAGTCACCTCAATGCGCTCGCTGGCGAACGGGACGGCGCGACCGTCACGTTCCGGACCGGGCACGACGTGACGCTCTGGCCGTTGCAACTGACCCAGGCGGAGTATCTCCCGTCGCGCGCATCGCTGGCACCGTTCCTCGGCAAAAACGCTGGGGGCAAGGACGCTGGGGGCAGGGACGCAGGGGGCAGGGGCGCCGTGGAGGGTGCCGAGGCCGGGCTTCGGATCCGCCTGACCGCGACGGGCGGCGCGAAATTGTCGGAGCTCGCGCCCGGTCCGCTCCCGCTCTACCTCGATGGGTCACAGGCGATCCCGGGCGAGCTGTACCGGCAACTGGTGGCGGATGCGGTGTCGGTCGTATTGTGCCCTACCGACAGCGTTGGGGCTCCTTCGGCGGATCTGCCATTGCCGCGTGCCCATGGCTTCGAGGAAGAGTGCGCGCTGATCCCCAGCGACGGACGGACGCATCGCGGATACCGTCTCCTGTCCGAATATTTCGCCTGTCCCGAACGGTTCCTGTTCATTGCGCTCGACGGACTGGCTCGTCGCTTCGCCGCGTGCGGCGAGGCGACCGAATGCGACGTGGTCATCCTGTTCCGCCGCCGCGCCACCGCGCTCGTCGGATCGGTGACCGCTGCCAACCTGCGGCTGTACGCGACCCCAGCGGTCAACCTGTTCGAGAAGCAGCTCGACCGGGTCGCGGTCACTGCATTCGATCATGAGCGGCTGACGATCGCCGATCGCACGCGCCCGCTCGATTTCGAGGTCAACCGGTTGCTCGACGTCCGCGCGCACCGACGTGACGGTGGTACTCTGCCGGTGGTGCCGATGCACGACTTTGCCGGGTTGTCGTACGATTGGAGCGACGCCTTGTTCTACGCCACGCGCCTGACGCCGCGACGTCTCCCCGCACGCGAGCGCCGGGCGAATGGACGGTCCGATTACGTCGGCACGGAAACGTGGATCAGCGTATCTGCACCCGCCCGCGCGAGCAGGACGGAGGACATCCACGAACTGTCGATCCGCGCACTGGTCACCAACCGCGATCTGCCCGAACGGATGGGCCGCGGTCGCGGCACCGCCTTCTCGATCGACGGCGTGGCGGTCAGCGGCATCACCATGCTGCGGCCGCCGACGCCGCCGCGTGCGCCGCTCGGGCTGAACGACGGGGCGTGGCGGGTGATCGCGCATCTGACACCCAACCAGTTCGGCTTTGCCGGCCGCGGCACGGACGAATGCGACGCGGGCGCACTGCGCCATCATCTGGCGCTGTATGCGCGGCCCGAGGATGCCGTCGCCCGGCGCCAGGTCGAGGCGGTCAAAACGGTACGTGCCGAACCGGTATCGCGGCGCGCTCCGGGTGCGGGACCCAGCGCGTTCGTGCGAGGCCAGCGCCTGCATCTGGGTCTCGACGAGGCCGGGTTCGACAATGGCCGGATGGTGCTGTTCGCGGCGGTGATCGATCGGTTCCTTGCCGAGTTCGCCTCGATCAACAGCTTCACCGAAACCGCACTCGAAACCACGGGAAGGGAGGGCGTGACGCAATGGCCAGCAAGGCTCGGTCGTCGACCGACCATCTGACGTACCTGCGTCTTGGCGCCCAGCGCGTGCAGGCACTCGCCCCGTTCGAGCTGCTGCGCGGTGCGGAGGCGCGGGCGCGCGCGCTGCCGCGGATCGGTACCGCGCGGCTGCCGCAGCAAGACGTCGTCGAGATTGCCCAGACGCCGTCGCTGGCCTTTCCTGCCGCGACCATCGAAGGCATCGCGGTGGACGACGAGCGCGCGCGCGTCGAGGGGCACTGGCTTGGCCTGACGGGGCCCATGGCGCCGTTACCGCTGCACATCAGCGAGTTCGCGTCGTATGAACGGCGCTACTCGAAGCAGCGCCCGTTCAACGGCTTTCTCGACGTCATCGCCGGACGGATGCTCCAGCTGTTCTATCGCGCCTGGGCGAGCACGTCGCCCACCGCGAGCGGCGATCGCCCCGATGACGATTACGCCGCTGACCGGATCGCGGCGCTGTCGGGCGCGCAGGACGGCGCAACCGACGATTCCGCCTTCCCGGCGCGCGCGCGGCTCCGATATGCACCGGTGTTCATCACGCCGCGCAGCCCGGCGGGTATCGCAGACGCACTGTCCGATCTGATGCGGATGCCGGTTCGTCTCACCGAATTCATGCCGCGCTGGCGCGACCTCGAGCCGGAGGATCGCTCCACGCTTGGCGGTAGCATGATGGTGCTCGGTCGCGAGGCGCTGGCAGGCGGACGTGTCCGCACGGTCGCCGACGCGTTTCGCGTGACGGTCACCGCCGGGAGTCACCGCGAGGTGATCGCGCTGTTGCCGGGCGGCGGTCGCCACCGGTTGCTGGAGGAGGCGATCGCGGCCTTCGTGCCGACGCATCTCGATTGGGATGTGGAAATCGAGACGTTGCCTGCCGCGATGCGGCCCGCTCGGCTCGGTAGCGGCTCCCGGCTCGGATGGACCGGGTGGCTCGGATCGCGATTGGAGACCGGCTCGCGCGCCGATATCCGGCTCGGCGCCGGCGCGCGGACGATGACGCAATCCCAACGGAAGGAACCGGCATGACGGATATCAGACGGCAGGTGCTGTTCGGGAAGCTCGGCCCCGCCGCGACCCGTGCGATCGAGAGCGCAACGGGGTTCTGTCGCCTGCGCGGCAACCCGTACGTCGAACTCGTCCATTGGCTGCATATGCTGGTGAAGGATCGCGATACCGACGTCGCGGCGCTGGTGCAGACATGCGGGCTCGACGAGGCGCGTCTGTCCGCGGATATCGTGACGGCGCTCGATCGATTGCCGTCAGGTGCCACGGCGGTCAGCGATTTCGCACCCCAGATCGAGGATACGGTCGAGCGTGGCTGGCTCTACGCGTCGCTGCTGTTCGGCGCGGGCGAGGTGCGTACCGGGCATCTCCTCGTCGCGATCCTGAAGACCCCGCGGCTGCGCGAGCATCTGTTCGCGATCTCGGAGACCTTCCGGCGCCTCTCCGCCGATACGGTCGTCGACCGGTTCGAGACGCTGGTCCAGGGAAGCACGGAGCGGACGATGTCGGCAGCCGCTGCGGATAGTCCGATGACTGGCGGCACCGCTGCGGCGCCGACCGCGGGCGGCGAGGCACTCGCGCGCTATGCGGTCGATCTGACCGCACGCGCCCGCGCCGGCGAGATTGATCGGATCGTCGGGCGCGACCCGGAAATCCGGCAGATGATCGACATCCTGCTGCGTCGTCGCCAGAACAACCCGATCCTCACGGGCGAAGCGGGCGTCGGCAAGACTGCGATCGTCGAGGGTCTCGCGCGCCGTATCGCCGATGGAGACGTGCCACCCGCGCTCGCCGACGTGTCGCTCCATGCGCTCGACCTCGGGCTCCTGCAGGCGGGGGCGGGGGTCAAGGGCGAGTTCGAAAAGCGGTTGCGGCAGGTCATCGACGAGGTCGAGACCGCCGCCAGGCCGGTGATCCTGTTCGTCGATGAGGCGCATACGCTGATCGGCGCTGGAGGGCAGGCAGGCACCGGCGACGCGGCGAACCTGCTCAAGCCAGCGCTCGCCCGCGGTCGCCTGCGGACGATCGCGGCGACGACCTGGGCCGAATACCGCCAATATGTCGAGAAGGACCCCGCGCTCAGCCGCCGGTTCCAGCCGGTCGCGGTCGGCGAACCTGACGACGAGACGGCGGTGGCGATGCTCCGCTCGGTACGCGAACCGATGGAGCGGCATCACGGCGTGACCATTCTCGACGAGGCGCTGGACGCGGCGGTGCGGCTGTCACAGCGCTACATCCCCGCGCGCCAGCTTCCCGACAAGGCCGTGAGTCTGCTCGACACCGCCGCGGCACGCGTCGGCGTGTCGCAGCACGCGACGCCTGCGCGGGTCGAGGACGCCCGCAGCCGGATCGCCCGTGTCGAGGCGGCGCTGGAGGCGGCCGAACGCGAACAGCGCCAGCGCTACGCCGACGGCGCGGCGGCGGCACCGCTCGCCGAGACGCTCGAACTCGCCCGCGCCACGCTCGTCGAGACCGAGACGCAATGGCGCGCCGAGCGCGATGCCGTCGCGGCAATCCACGCGGCGAGGGACGCACTCGGGGACAACGAAGCCACCGGCACAGCGCTGGACCACGCCATCGCCGCATCGCGCGGGTTGCGCAGCGATCAGCCGATGGTCTTCGGTGAGGTCGATGCCGACACCATCGCAGCGGTCGTCGCCGACTGGACCGGCGTCCCCGTCGGCCGCATGGTCAAGGACGACATCGCCGCGGCCCTTGTTATCGAGGACCGCCTGAAGGAGCGCGTCGTCGGCCAAGACGCGGCACTCGACGCGATCGCACGCCGCATCCGGATCAGCCGCGCCCGGCTCGATGATCCGGTCAAGCCGGTCGGTGTGTTCCTGCTCTGCGGACCATCCGGCGTCGGCAAGACCGAGACCGCTCACGCGCTCGCCGAACTTCTCTATTCCGGCGACGACAGCCTGATCGCGATCAACATGAGCGAGTTCCAGGAAGCACATACCGTCTCGACCTTGAAGGGCGCGCCGGCCGGTTATGTCGGCTTCGGCCAGGGCGGCGTGCTGACCGAGGCGGTCCGGCGGCGGCCCTATGCGGTCGTCCTGCTCGACGAGATCGAGAAGGCGCACCCGGACGTCCACGAGATGTTCTTCCAGGTGTTCGACAAGGGCTATATGGAGGATGCGGAAGGGCGGTTCATCGACTTCCGCAACACGTTGATCCTCCTCACCTCGAACATCGGCACCGACACGATCGCGGCGTTGTGTGCGGACGATCTCACCGCGCCGGACGGGCCGAGGCTGGCCGACGCGATCCGCGACGACCTGTTGCAGACCTTTCCGCCAGCCCTGCTCGGTCGGCTCAAGGTGCTCGCCTATCGGCCGCTCGATGCTGCCACGCTGACCGCGATCGTCCGCCTCCAGCTTGGGCGGATTGCCCGGCGGATGGCCGACAATCACGTGATCCGGCTGCGCTGGGACGAGGCGGTCGTCGACCTGATCGTGTCGCGCTGTCGCGAATCGGCATCGGGGGGGCGCATGATCGATGCGATCCTGACCGGTGACGTCTTGCCGGAACTGTCGACGATGGTGCTCCGTGCGCAGGCGCTCGGCGACCTTCCTGCCGAGATCGCGCTGTGGGTCGACGACGACGAACTCGCCTTCCGCGCAATCGAGATGACCGGACCGCAGATCGTTCGAGCGGAAGCGGCCGAATAGATGGACACCGGCATTCGCGATCCGCACGAGAGTTCGCCGGCGATCGCGGCAGCGTTCGGGTTGAGCGCGGGCACCATCCTGAACGGCATCTACCGGATCGACCGGTTCCTGACGCGTGGCGGCATGGGCGACGTCTATCTCGGCAGCAATGTCGAGACCGAGGAGCTGGTGGCGATCAAGGTCATGTTGCCGCGGCTCTCCGAAGACCCGAAGATCCTGTCGCTGTTCCGCAGCGAGGCGCGACTGCTGATCCGCGTCGCGCACCCGGCAGTCGCTCAATACCGTGTGTTCGCGCGCGATGCGACGCTCGGCGTGCATTATCTCGTCACCGACTTCATCGACGGCGACGCATTGTCCGCGCGCTTGCATGGCGAGGTTCCTGGGCCTGACGAAGTCGCGCGATTGATCCGGCGGTTGGCGGGCGGACTGCGAGTCACGCACGAGCTCGGCGCCGTCCACCGCGACATGTCGCCCGACAACATCCTGCTTCCCGGGGGGCGGATCGACGAGGCCAAGATCATCGATTTCGGCATCGCGAAATATGTCGAGCCCGATGATCGGACGGTCGTGATCGAGGGGTTCGCCGGCAAACTTGGGTATGTCGCCCCCGAACAGTTCGGCCTGTACGGCAACCGCATCGGCCCGTGGACGGACATCTACAGCACCGCGCTCGTCCTGCTCGCCTTCGCGCGGTCCGAACCGATCGACATGGGACGGACCATGTCCGAGGCGATGGAGCGCCGATCCAGCGTGCCGGATCTGTCCGCGCTGCCCGATAGTCTGCATCCGCTGTTCCGCGCCATGCTGCAGCCGGACCCGGCCGAGCGTCCCGCGTCGATGGATGCGGTAGTCGGAGCGCTCGATAGCGCACCGATCGTCCGGGCCGCGACGCCTGCCGCGTCGCCCGCCGCTCCACCTGCCGGCCGGCCGGCCGCGCCGTCGGCCAAGCCGTCAGCCGGCCCGACGGTCGCGCCGCCCGCCACGCCGAAACGCGCAGGCCGCCCTAAGTCCAGGCCGGCTCGATCGGTCGACAAGAAACTGGTCGTTGCGCTCGTCACGGTCATCGTCGCGTCGGTGCTGGTATGGCTGGCGTGGCCCGGCACGGACTCGCAGCCGTCTCGTCCCAAGCCGGCGCCTGCCATTCCCACATCACGGCCTGCAATTGCGTCGGTTCGATCGATGCCGCCCGCAACGCCCTCTGCAACGCCGCCGCAGTCCTCCTCACCGGCTGCGCAATCCCCGCCGATCGGCAGTGCGCTTCCACCCTTGTCGATCGTTGCGGCTACCAGCGCCGTCCGGCGCCGGGGAACCGCTCTGTGCCGGAGGAACGGCGGCACGACGATCACCGCGACGATCGACGGCATGGTCGACACGCGTACGGCAACGCTGGTGTTTGTCTCGCCGTCGGGCAAGCCGCGGACACTCGTTTCGGGCAGCGCGGAGCAATGGGCACGATCCGCGGATCGGCGTGGGACGGTTCTACAGGATGGTGCGGGACGATACCGCGTACGGCTTTGCGCGAACGAACCGGGGAACGCGGTCCTGGCGGTTCTCGATGGCGCGTCCTCGTTGCCGGTATTGCCGGCGGCGTCGGCGGGAGCCAGCATCGAACGCTACCGCAGCCTTGCCGTTCGGAAGAACTGGCCCGTGATCGTGTCCTGGATCGTCCTTCCGGCGACTGCCCAGACACGAATCGGTCGGGGATTACCCGGCACGTCCTCGACGCCGATCGCCGACGGTTACCCGGTGCAGGGGGCGACCTCCGTCGGAACGGAAACATCTTCGGTTTCCCCGCCGACCAAGGCATCCGCGTTTTGTCGCCGCTACAGAGAGGGGCGCTGGCAGGATGTCGGGGTACGCAGCCGCGACGCCTGCATTTCTGCCGCGCTCAAGCGTGGGTTCTCGGGCTATGCGCAATACGGCTTTACGTTGCTGCGGCGGTATGACGGTCACGTCGAAACCAAGGTAAACGGGCAGTGGGCGCGTCTCGACTCTCGGGCCGACGGCCGCCCGGCGGCATCGTCGCGGTAGACGGGACATGGCGGGCTATCCTCATGTCACGATCGGCGGCGCGGTCGGCCGGGGCGGCGTCAATCGGTCGACGGATGTGCGCGCGATCCAGCAATTGCTAAACATTCGGCGATCCGCCTGGTCGTCGCGGCCTTTGCGCGTGGACGGGATGTGCGGGACCCAAACGCTTCGTGCGATCGCCGAGGCGCAGTACCGCCTCGTCGGTCGACCGCGCTCCGACGGACGCATCGATCCGAATGGCCCCACCTTGCGGTTGCTCAACGCCATGCGCTCCGTGCCGCGCGCCGCACCCCGCGCGACCTCGACGCCGTCGCCGGTATTACCGCGTGCTGTCCTACCACCCACGCCGCGACCGGTATCGCACGCCGTACCGGCCCGGCGTGCTGGCCGCGAGCCCCCCATCGAGGTGATCGATGCGGCCCGGCAGTCGGAACAGCGCTGGCACGTTCCCGCCTCGATCAGCATTGCCCAGTGGATACTCGAAAGCGGCGAGGGCCGGCATATGCCGCCCGGGTCGAACAACCCGTTCGGGATCAAGGCGGCGGCGGGGCAGCCGTCGGTCACGGTGCGCACGCGCGAAGAGACTCGCAGCGGCCGATCCTTCCACATCCGCGCACCGTTCCGAAGGTTCGCAACCCTGGCCGAGGCGTTCGAAGCGCATGGCCGGCTGCTCGCCACGCACCGAGCCTATGGCGAAGCGCGTCGCCATAGCGATGATCCCGACGCCTATGCCGACGCACTGACCGGGCGCTACGCTACTGACACCCACTACGGAACATTGCTCAAGACGATCATGCGCAGCCGGGACTTGTACCGCTACAACGCGCCGGCAGCAGTCTCGCGATAGCCTATTTCAGCATCGAAAAACATGCGCCCATCCGGGCAGCGATCGACTGATACCGGTTGGCCGTCTTTGGGTATCGCAACTGGAAGATTGCCAACTGGTCGCCGCGTTGCAGCACCTTGCCGTAGAATATCGTTCCGGCTCTATCGGCACCCGACACGACGCGCCAATTGCCACGTCCCGCAGCATAGGTCGTTCGACCTCCTCGACCGGCAAGATCAGCTGCGACCTCCTTTGCGGTAGCGTCGATCCCGGCGTTCAGCACGTCGTTGCGGCCGAAAACGGTGAGCGTTCCACCGTCCGCGGCACGAAATACACGGCCGTCGCCGTTTGGCGCTTCTGCCTGCGCCTTCAGCGCCGCCGGGTAGCAGATTTGGAATCGATACCGATCGTTTACGTAGCGACCCCATGTATGTTCGGCGTTGGCGGTGCCAGCGTTGAAACCTGCCGCCAAACCAAAGGCTAGTACCACAGATCGCATAACGAGTTTCATTGGAATACTATCCCGCTCTCAGCGCAAAGCTATAATCCTTTGGAAATGAAAAATAAGTGCCCTCGACCCGATTTAGTAGCGTTGTCATTGGAGCACTAGGATTAGAAAGTGATAATGGCGCGATCGACGTCGGCAGCACCGATCGACGCTCATGCCGCCGTACCCGCAGACGGCGCGAGTTGCGACGAGAACGAGACGGTGCTGATCGTCAATACCGACATACGGCGACTGTCGAGCGACGAGGAGCTGCTTGCGGTGCCCGGCCCCCCGCCGCCTCCGACCGACGCGTCCGCCGAATATGTCATTCGTAGCGTAGAGCGGCTCATCTGAAATCCGGCTGAAGTGCACCGAAAGCTATTGCCGTCCTCGTAACCCCAGGCGCGACGATCCCGTCGCCACCGTCCAGGAGAGGAGATGGGATCGTGCCAGCTGGCCCGCCGCGCGAGAAGATCAAATTGTACACTCACACGCTCGGCGGCGCCCTGCGTGGCGCGGGTAAGCACGAGTTCGACGATCGCTTCGACGCAATCCCACTGGTTGTCATCGCCGAGGTGCCGAACCGCGTCGCCGCCGACCTCAATAAGCACGGGCAACTCTACCAGCACGTGGTGGCCCACGTGTCGAAGACAATGCAGGCCATGATTCGAGACAAGATCGCGCCGAAGATAAATTCGTCCTGGCCTGTGGACGATATCCTGCGGGCAAGCGTCAGCAAGATCTTGGCGGATAACAGCCCGGGTGTCGGAAAAGCGATCGAAGCACAGATCGCCCAGCACTACAGCACTCTTGGCGAGTGGCATGCCGTCCGCAAGCACACCGCGATAGACGGCGCCATCGTCACCGTCACGCTTTCACTCAGCGCCGCGGCGTTCGGCCTCTCCGGCTTTACCATGGGGGTGAGCGGCGCGGCGGCGATCATCGGGCTGGTGCGCGGCATCATCGACGGGATGGAAAAGCTCGTACAATGCTGGAAGACCGTCGACGAATGGGGCGTCCGCATCGACAACGACGTGAAGTCGCTCGATCGGGCCTATGATCGGGGGATGGGCGCTGGGCGAGCCACCCAGATCGGGGGCGGCGTTCTTAGAAGCAGTGGCTTGGGCAAGGCCGCGACGCTCGTCAGCGGTCGCGATTTGACGCCGTCGATCGCATCGATCGAGGGCAACATTGCCGTGTATCGCGGCAAGGTCGCCCATCTTTACGCGTTCCTCGATCGGATGACGATGCGGCTGGTGGAACTGCTCGATCAACAGCAAGTGCAGGACAACGAGCGCGTGGCCCGAAGCATCGCGGCGCTACTCGAGGGACGCGGCACGGCGCGCGGACGTCTTGTCGGCTTTCGGGGGCGTTACACGATCCCCGTCGGCATCGCGATGTGCGCGGAGCGCACGAAGACGGCCGAGACGTATGCGACGAAGCTGCGTGATCTGCGCGCACGTGACGGCCGCGCCGGGCTTGTCGAGATGGCAGTACAGGCGGCGGAGGTAACGACCAACGCAGGTTTTGCCGCGATAAACTACCCCGCGATCTTCAACGGGGCCGGTGGCGGGTCCGCGGCAGCGACCTTCGCGGTGGATGGCGAAGGATCGGCGGTTACCGCTGCGGCGTTCGGAATGTTCAACGATGCGATCGGGACGCTTAAGGATGCGTTCGGGATCATGAAAGGCGCGCTTCCGGACGATCCCGGCACCGCGGCCAGGGAACGCGAGGTGCGGCTGGAATTCGCGGCGTTGCCGGGAGCGCCCCCGCGCGCCGCGCCCGCGCGCCGGCATTCGGCCTGAAATCGATATTCGAGAGCCAGACGCTTTGGCTCGATCATCAACCGCCGCGGGTGTTGCATCCATCGCGTCCGCGTTGGATGGCGCGATCGGTCGCGAACGCCTGACGCCGGCCAGACGCTACGCCGCGATCCTCTCGACCACCAGCCGCGACTGTTCGGCAAGTTCGATAGGTTCTTTTCAGATTTTGCCCCGTCGCCCGTTGTCAAAAAACGCCAGGGCAGAACTCATTTGCTATCTACTTTACCGAACTCCGTCGCTTCGTTCTCGAGAGCTGAAATTGCGTCCTGCCAAGTGGCATTGCCTGGGTTTAGGGCCGACCACAGATATGCCCAAACCATGCGTTGCGAGACGCCGAGGCGGTCGGGATCTTCGTCGTCCGTCTCCTTCGCGTCGTAGCCGGCGATGCCGCCAAGGCCATGCTTGGCTCCCGCCAAGGTCAGCAAGCTGTCGGCCCCCGGGGCATCGGAAAAGGCATCTGCATGCCAGTCAGCACCGCGGGTCGTCAGGTGCGGACTAACATCGGCGTCCCCTGATACGACCAGGGTCTTGGTGGTGAGGGTGGAAAAATCGAGTCTGAGCGCGGGGTAGCGCGAGCCCATCGGTCCGTCGAGGTCTTCGCCGCGACCTAGCCCAGCGAGCAACACGCCCACCTTTACTCGTGGGTCACGCATGTCGACGTCGCGAGCTGCCTCGTTTTGGTCGCTGAGGCGGGCACCTAGCAGCACGCTTACGGTGTGGCTGCCAAGTGAGTGGCCGACAGCCGCGATCCGATCGTGATCAATTCGGCCGGTAAGGGCTGGAACCGATGCATCGATGGTTTTCATCTGATCGAGGATGCAGGTCAATTCCTGAACGCGCTCCTGCCAGAACAGGGGGCCGCCTGGTGCGTCAGGTGCCAGGCCTCCCGCCCTCGAATTTGCGTGCGTGGGCTGGATGACGACGAAGCCGTGCTCCGCCAGGAAGTTCGCAAGCGGTGCGTAACCGTCCTTCGACGATATGTAGAGCGAGGGACCGTGTCCGTGCGAAAGCAGGATGATCGGGAGGTCGCGACCGCTCATCGGCGCGGTAATACGGAGTTCGAGCTCTCTCTCGTGATCCGGGATCGACAGAGTTACCGGGCTGATCGAGATGGTGGTGACTGCCGCATTCACGGGAAGCCGCCGAGCTTTGTCGATAAGATTGTTCACGTCATATCTCGCTTCATCTGTTTGCAAGCCAACGCCGGTTGGCTATTCCGCGCTAGCTGGAGCATTGCTCCGTATATGCATATGCGGAGCAATGCTCCGTATGACAAGCCGTTTATGATGGATGGTACTTTGACGGAACGTGAGAAGGCCGCGACTAGCGCGGAAGGAGCACCAAAGCGGCGCGTTCGCGCTGATGCACAGCGCAGTGAAGACGCTGTGCTGGAGGCGGCCAAAGCTCTTTTTGCTGAGGCGGGCGTCGATGCGACGGTGAGGCAGATCGCAGATCGGGCCGGTGTCGGTATGGGCACGCTCTACCGTCGCTTTCCAAAGCGATCGGACCTTATTGCTGCGGTATTTCGGCGCGAAGTCGATGCCTGCGCTGCGGAAGCGGCAACACTGGCGACACGCTACACGCCTGGAGAGGCACTGGAGCGTTGGCTGAAACGGTACGCGCAATTCCTTGGCACGAAGAAGGGCCTCGCAGTAGCTCTCCACTCTGGCGACCCGGCGTTCGACGAGCTGCCAGCCTATTTTCGAGCGCACTTCGAGCCTGCGCTTGCTTCCCTACTCGATGCGGCAGCAGCGACGAAGGAAGTGCGGGACGATGTCGAGCCTTACGACTTGCTGCGAGCGATTGGGAATCTTGGAGTGGCGACAGGCGAGGATGGCTCTGCGCATGCCGGGCGCATCCTGAACCTGCTCATCGATGGATTACGCCATCGGCAGTCACATTCGTGAGCGGATCAGGCAGCCCACATGCGTCCACCCCATCGGCTACTCTTTTTCCTCCTCGCTCACCAAACTGACGAGCAAAAGCGACGGCACGATCGCCAATGTCTATCGCTTCAAGTATATTGCATCCAATCCGATATCCACCTGGAGATAGGTATGTTGTCCCCTACAGCACTCGCGGCCGCGTTCGATAGAGTAACCGACTATTGGTCGCCGAAGGTGATCGGCCGGGTCAACAACCAGTTGCTAAAGGCTGCAAAGCTGAAAGGCGAGTTGGTCTGGCACGCCCATGACGGGCAAGACGAGCTGTTCTATATTGTCAAAGGCTCCCTGCGGATCGAGTTCGAAGACTGTGCGGTTGAGCTCGAGAAAGGGGATTTTTTGACAGTGCCGAGCCGCATTCGGCATAATCCCGTGGCACTGGATGAGTGTTGGGTCTTATTGATCGAGCCGGCCGAAACCAAGCACACCGGCGATGAGATGACCCTGCGTACCCGCAGCCTGGAAGAGCAGCTAAGCTGACCTTCTCGATCCGCGTCGCTTAAGGAGAACGTACGCTGCTTCCAAATGACGGCGTTCGTAAGCCGGTAGCCGAACGTCAGAGCGGTAAATTCGCCAAGATGAACGAGCGTCCGAATCCGGGAAGTAGGAGAGCGCGCCTGCGTGTCGGGAAATGGGCCTTTCCATCCCGGCCAACGGCGCAGGAAGCTCAGGTCGCGCGCTGTCCCATCAGTTCGCCCAAGCGCACCTTCCGTTCCGGCATCCAGTCTTCGTTGAACGCAATGGCGCCCCGCTTCCACAACATCACGATCGTTGAACCAAGGAGAAAGCGGCCCATTTCCTCGCCTTTTTTCAGCACGATGTCCTGGTCGGTATATGCCCACTCCGACGTCCTGTTGATGCGCGTAGGATTGACCACGCCGTGCCACACAGTCGCCATGCTTCCAACGATGGTGGCTCCCACCAGCACCATGACGAATAAGCCGTGCTCTACCGATTCAAAGACGCAAACTACTCGCTCGTTGCGCGCAAACAGGTTCGGCACGCCGCGTGCTGTGACAGGGTTTACTGAAAAAAGCTTACCGGGCACGTAGATCATGCGCGTGAGCTTGCCATCGCAAGGCATGTGCAGGCGGTGATAGTCTTTGGGGGACAGGTACAGGTTTGCGAAGCTGCCGTGACGAAACTGACTGGCCAGTGCGGCGTCGCCGCCAACAAGCTGCGTCGTGGTGAACCGATGCCCCTTTGCTTGTAGCATGTGATGGTCATCAATTGAGCCGAACTGGCTAATTGCGCCGTCGACTGGGCAGACAAAGTCGGCAGCCGCGATAGGGCGTGACCCCGCTTTGAGGGGACGGGTGAAGAATTCGTTGAAGCTCTTGTAGCTCCGAATGTCCGCATCCGCGGCTTCATTCATATCGACGGAATATTTGCCAACGAACCAGCGGATGAGCCGCGTTGTCATCGCACCCCCATGCGCCCTGGCGATGTGACCTGCCAGCGTGGTGAGGCTCTGCTTGGGCAATATGTATTGGAGTAGGACCGGCAGGCGATCAGACATCAGAACTCCAGAGCGTCGATACCATCCTCGTAGGGCTATGAACGGTCAGGCCGACCTACGCAATTCGCGTTCAAGCGACGAGGTATCCTGATCGCCGGAAGTAGGCCGGCTTGGCGCCGAAACCGACACCTCTCAATCTGATCGAATGGCTGAAGTCGGGCAGCGGGGAGGGGGGCGTAAATGCCTGCTCGTAAATCCCTTACGAAGCCCCGCATTGCCGGGTAGTTTCGCCAACGCCCGGACGTCCAGAGTGCCGATCCGGGGCCTGATAGCGGCCATTCATTGAGCGCGATCTTTCCCGTTTCTCAGGCAAAAATAGACGATTTCCGGAATGAGCAATCGACGGAAGCCGACACGCAGAGCCCTGTCGTTACCTTCAATGATACGTCAGGCGCGGTGATTGACCTCGACCTTCGAGGCACTACGGCGGAGATCGTTACGCGATCTACAGACCATGGCGAACTCGAGGCGCTGGCGACAGCGAGGCGCGAACTGGCAGGTAGCTCGATCCGATCGAGACGCCGACCAAAACTTGGCCTGGTTGCGCGCGAAGTGACGCTGCTGCCGCGTCATCGGGAATGACTTGCAACGCAGCCCGGGGGGGAGCCTCGCAGGCGTTGCGCCGCCTTGTTGACGAAGCGCGTCGTGCAGATGACGGCCAGGCCGATCGCAAAGCCGCACATGAGCGCACGTATCTCTTCCTGTCTGGGCTGGCCGGCGATTTTCCCGGCTACAAGGAAGCAATCCGTGCCTCGTTTGCTGGTGAGGATAAAGCGTTTGCGGGCCGAATGGCAACGTGGCCGCCAGACGTTCGGGACTATGCCCTTACGCTAGCCCAACCCAATCGGAAAACCGAAGGATCGTGAGGATTGTCGCCTGCGCACGCACCGGCCCGCTGCAAACCACCGATCGAGAGAACGTCGTCGACGCCGCAACCGGAGAGCACCCGGTGGGCGTCATGTTCCAAAGTCCGCGGTCGATCTCCAGGCGAGCCAGGAGAAGGCGTTCCGTGCCATCCAATCCATCTGCATCGCGCTTGGGGCGCCTAAAGTACACAGCGATCATGTCGCCGGCCCGATCACGCTGTGAAGGAAGCGGTTCGCCAGTTGTCTTGATCCGAACCCGGATCTCCTCGAACTCCTGCTTCAAAGCCGCGTTGGCTTGCGGGAACAGAATATGGGCTGCGGCGGCCCACTTCGTGTTGAGCGGAACCTTTCATAGCGCCTTACCGCCGAAGGCTGGGCGCATCTTTGCCGGTATCTGCCAACGCAAATAATAAAAATCGGTAGTCGGGTGCTTCCAGGATGTCGCCATGAGGGCCATTTTTGGGTGCTCGCTGTACCAGGTTGCTGTACCAGCGAAGGGCAAGGAATGGCTTAGCCGCACGTCTCAGCCACGAATGTGGCGAATGGTGACCCCTACGGGAATCGAACCCGTGCTTCAGCCGTGAAAGGGCCGCGTCCTAACCGCTAGACGAAGGGGCCTGCGTGGTGGAGGCCGACTAAGGGGAAGGGGGCGGGGCGTCAAGCGTTTCGGTGCAAGAATTTAGTCCGCCCATGCCGCGTCCTCGACATGAAGCTCGGCCGACGGGCGCGAGGACCAGTCGTCGATCTTCGCGCGCCCCGCCAGCCAGAGCTTGCGGTGGGGGGCGGCACCTAGCAGGGCTTGGCCCAGCGCGCTTTCGGCCGAGCGGAAGGCCATCGCCTTGATGCTGCGGCCATCGTCGCCCGCGACGATCGTGCGGACGTGGCCGTTGCCGACTACGTCCGCCTTGATGACGCGGACCGGGCCCATCGCGACGCGAGGGGCTGGCCAGCCCATGCCGTAGGGGCCGCCGGCTTCCATCGATTCGACGAGGCCGGGGTTAACGCCGCCTGCCGCGAGGACGGCATCGAGCAGCAGGGCTCGGTCGTCGTTGGAGCGTTCTACCGCGGCGGCGAGGCGGTCTTCGAGGAAGTCGGTGAAGGCGGGGATTGCGGCTTCGGCGATCGTCAGGCCGGCGGCCATTGCGTGACCTCCGCCCGCCACGAGCAGGCCGTGTTCGCGGGCGGCCATCACCGCTGCGCCGAGATCGACGCCGGGAATTGAGCGGCCGGAGCCTTTGCCGATACCGTTCTCGTCGATCGCGATGACGATCGCGGGGCGGCCTAGCTTCTCCTTGAGGCGACCGGCGACGATGCCGATCACGCCGGGGTGCCAGCCGCGCCCAGCGACCACGGCGACTGCACGGTCGCGGCTGGACAGGAGGTCGGCGGCCTCCTGCACCGCGGTTTCGATCGCGCGACGTTCTTCGTTGAGGCGGTCGAGTTCGGTGGCGATCTGGCGGGCTTCGTCGGGGTCTCGGGTGGTGAGCAGGCGGACGCCGAGGTCAGCGCGACCGACCCGGCCGCCGGCGTTGATGCGCGGGCCCAGCGCGAAGCCGAGGTCGGTGCAGGTCGGGTTGCGAGTCAGACGCGACGCTTCGATCAGCGCGGCGACGCCGATGTTCTTGCGCGCGCCCATGACCTTGAGGCCTTGCGACACGAACGCGCGGTTGAGGCCGCGGAGTTGGGCGACGTCGGCGACGGTGCCGAGTGCGACGATGTCTAGCAGGTCGATCAACTTGGGCTCGGCGCGGTCCTTGAAGAAGCCGCGCGTGCGGAGCGTGCGGACAAGCGCGGCGGCGGCGAGGAAGCACATGCCGACCGCGGCTAGATGGCCATGCGCGGCGCCTTCAGTCTCGTCGAGGCGGTTGGGGTTTACCAGTGCGAGCGCGTGCGGGAGCGCGGTCGAGCATTTGTGGTGGTCGATGACAATCACGTCGACCTTCGCGTCGCGGGCGGTGTCGAGCGCGTCGAACGCTTGGGCGCCGCAGTCTACCGTGACGATCAGCGTGGCGCCTTCGCCGGCGAGGCGGACGAGCGCTTCGCCCGACGGGCCATAGCCTTCCAGCAGGCGGTCGGGGATGTACGGGCGGGCTTCGATGCCGAGATCGCGCAGCACGAGCACCATCAGCGCGGCGGAGGTGGCGCCGTCGACGTCGTAATCGCCGAAGATCGCGACCTGTTCGCCGGCTTGCACCGCGTCGGCGAGGCGATCGGCGGCGCGGTCCATGTCGCGGAAGATCGACGGGTCGGGCATGAACGCGCGGATCGACGGCGTGCGGTGCGCGTCGAGCGCGTCGCGGGGGCAGCCTCGGGCGAGGAGGAGTTGGGTGACGAGGTCGTCGCCCGAACCGTTGATCCCGAAACCGTCACGGCCGTCTGCGGCGAGCGCGCGCCAGCGCCAGGGTTGACCGAGGATCGAGGAGGTTACGCCGAGAACTGTCATGCCTAGGACGTAGTGGCTCTGGGGGGATTGTCGAGCGGACCTTGCAGGGGGTGGCTGCTCGTACCGTCATCCTGACGAAAGTCAGGATCCAGAATTACGGCAGGCGGGCGCTCATGGCTCTGGATCCTGACTTTCGTCAGGATGACGTAGTGAAGGGGGGGGTGTCGTTGGTAGGGCGGAGGCTTAACGATGGCGAAGTCCCGACACCCCCGTTTGTGCTGAGTAGCGACCGAGTAGCTTCGTAGAAGCGTATCGAGGGCGCGTATCGAAGCATGGGTTCCGCGCGGCAACCTGTCCTTCGATACGCCGTCTCGATACGCTGCTGAGGCAGCTACTCGACGGCTACTCAGGACGAACGGAAGGGGGGACGCGACCGCGCACGAGACGCAACGGTCTACGCAACCCTCACTTCATCCACGGTCGCTCGCGAAACCACTTCGTCACGATATACTTCACGCCCTCCACCACCGGCATGCCCTCGTGCAAAGTCAGCCCGTTCGGCGTCCCATCCGGGTTCATGTTGTTCCATGCAAGCAACATGCCGCGCTTCGGCGCGATCTTCACGCCGGCCTGCGGGAACCAGGTCGCGCCGCCCTCGGGGACGTCGTTCAGGAACACCATCGCGGTCCAGGTGCGCTGGCCGCCCTGCTCCTGCATCTTCGCCCAATAGCTCTCGGACTCGTGGAAATAATCATGGTGCGCGCGGAATTGCTGGCCGGGGGCGTAGCGCTGGCCCTGCATCGTCTCGCCGTGGAGCAGGTCGATCCCGAGCAACGTCGCGATCGCCTCGTCGGTCGGCTGCACCTCAGGCGACCAGCGATCCATGTCGCAGCTCTCGCTGGTCCGGAAATTGCTGTTCGGGCGATCGGACAGCAGGGTCGACGGCCGCCGCTTGGAATCGATCACCGCGATCAGCCGCTTGCAGGTCGCGGGATCGAGGAACTTGTCCTGATAATAGAACTGCACCGTGTCCATCGCGATGCGCTGCACCGCGGGATTGGCGTCGAGGCGCGCGGCGACCTGCGATCCGAAGGCTTGGCGGACTGCCGCGGCCGGATCGACCTTCTTGGCTTTTGAAAAGATACCCACGTCGCAGGATTTGGCGAAACGTTTTCAAAACGCAAGAGCCCCGCGGTGATCTGGACCACCGCGGGGCTCTCCCCTGTTACTGCGTGACGGTAAGCTGGAGCTTACCAGAAGATGTCGTACACCGTGTCGACCACGCGGCCGCTGTCGAGGTCGACCAGCAACGCGTCGTTGTAATAGCGCACCCAGCGATACGGGCCGTACGCCTCGGGCAGTCGGTAGGTGTACGGGTCCTGGATCCAGTAATTTTGGTTGTAGAGGATGCTGTTCAGCGAGAAGCCGACGCCGAAGCGACGATAGCCCGAACCCCAGCCGCTCGGCGCGTAGTAGCGTGGGAGGCGGTACGCGCCGCGGTTGGATGCGCGGTAATTGCTCCAGGCATAGCGGTTGTCGTTACGCCAGCCACGGTTCCATGCGCCGCCTTGGTTGTAATGCCCCTGGTTGTAGCCGCCGCGACCATAGCCCTGGACGTTGCCGTAGGCGCGGTTGGGCTGGCGGTTCTGGTAGCCATCGCGGCCGCCGTTGCGCCAGTCGCCGCGGTTGTCGCCCCGGTTGTCATTGCGCCCGTCGTTGCGCCAATCGCCGCGTCCACCATTGCGATCGAACTGGCCGCGATCCGCTTGCTGGCTGCCGCGATCGAAACCGGGGCGTCCCTGGTCGCGGTTCCAGTCGGGGCGGGTCTGACCGGCCTGCGGGTCGGGACGGTTCTGGCCGTTCCAGCCTTGGCCGGGGCCGCGCTGGCCGTTCCAAGCCTGACGGTCTCCACCCTGTCCGCCGCGCTGCCCGTTCCAATCGGGACGGCCTTGACCATCCGGTCGGTCGCCGCGGACTTGCGGCTGCGTGCCGAGATCGGCGCGTTGCGGGCGCTGGCCTTGGTCGGGCGCGGCGGGGCGGTCGGGGCGCTGCTGCTGGAAGGGTTGTCCGTCCGGACGTGGGCCCCGATCGCCACGATCCTGACGCTGGCCCCGGTCTGGCCGCTGGCCACGATCACCGCGGTCCTGATCGACCTGTTGCGCGGTCGCGGTCGATGCCATCATGGTTGCCGGCACCAACGCGGAAGCCGCCATCAAGAGTTTGAGAAACTTGCCCGTCATCGCCGTCGTCCTCGACTGCCGGCGCACGAGCCGGCTCCTATGATGTGTAGGGTCTAGACGTTGCGGTGTGTGGCGAGGCTGAATGGGTTCGTCAGCGATTAGACAGGTTTAGTTGGGCCGGTTGTTACTCACCCGGAAGTATCCACCCCGGCGGAGGCCGGGCCCCAAGTGGGGAAGGTAGGTAATGAAGCGCGCGCTCTATCACCTTGGACGTTCCAATTGGGCCCCGGCCTTCGCCGGGGTGGTGGAAACCGCCGACGTGTTCATCGCGAACCTTGTTCTCCCGCGAAGGCGGGAGCCCAGACTGGACTCCCGCCTTCGCGGGAGAACAAGCTTTGGCTGGGACTGAAGCGTACCCTACCGCGCCGGCGGTGGCACCAGCGCCGGCACCAGCCGCGCGGAGTCCGCCGGGTCGATCCCCGGCCGCGGACCCGCAGGAATAACCTCTTCCCCGCGCATTGCCCGCCCCGCGCGCTGCACCGCCTCGACCACCCGCGGATACACCCCGCATCGGCACAGGTTCGTGATCTGCTCGCGGATCAGCGCTTCGCTCGGGTCGGCATTGCGCTTCAGCAAAGCCGCGGCGGCCATGATCATCCCCGGGATGCAGAACCCGCACTGCGGCACCGACTCCGCGATAAACGCCAGCTGCACCGGATGGTTACGCTCGCGCGACAGCCCCTCGATCGTCGTGACGTACGCGCCTTCGATCGAGCCGATCGGCACCCGACAGCTCCGCACCGCGCGCCCATCGATATCGACCGTGCACGCGCCGCACTGCCCCGTGCCGCAGCCATATTTGGTCCCAGTCAGGTTCGACGCATCGCGCAACGCCCACAACAGCGGCGTATCGTTGTCGAGCTTGTATTCGATCGGTTCGTTGTTGACGGTGAAGCGGCTCATGCCCGCCGTCCTAGCTCGCCGGGACGGATCGCACCACGCGGCATTGCCACGCGCCGTCGCCCCGGCTTATGTCGCGCAGATAATACCGCGAGGGGGCGCACCACGATGCACGTCGATACCAAATCCACACCAGCAGCCGGAGGCGATGCCAGCCACGGCTACGACGCGCCCGACCTGCGCGTGTTCGTGTTCGCGCTGTTCTTCATCTTCGGCGGCATCACCTCGCTGAACGACATCATCATCCCCAAGATGAAGGAGCTCTTCACGCTCGACCATGCGACCGCGATGCTGGTCCAGTCGGCGTTCTTCCTCGCCTATGCACTGTTCTCGATCCCCGCCGCAGCGATCGTGCGGAAAGCGGGCTACATGCGGACCGCGTCGATCGGCCTCGTGACGATGACCGCGGGTTGCCTGTTGTTCATCCCCGCCGCAGGGCAGGCGAGCTTCGGCATGTTCCTGTTCGCTCTGTTCGTGCTCGGCGCAGGGATCACCGTCGTGCAGGTCGTCGCCAACCCGCTGATCTCGGCGCTCGGCCATCCCAAATCCGCATCGAGCCGGCTGACCTTCGCGCAGGCGTTCAACTCGCTCGGCACCACGATCTTCCCGTATGTCGGCTCCGCGCTGATCCTCGGCGGGCTGGCGACGGTCGACTCCTCGACGCTCACCGGCGCCGCGCTCGACGCCTACCGGACCGAGTCTTCGCGGACCGTTGTGCACACCTATATCGGCCTCGCGATCGCGCTGCTGATCGTCGCCGCGGTCGTGTGGACCCGCCGCAACCGGCTCAACGAGGAGCAGGACCAGACCGGCAGCATCTTCCACGCGTTCACGCTGCTCAAGCGCCCGCGCTTCGCGATGGGGACGGCGTGCATCTTCCTGTACGTCGGCGCCGAAGTCGCGATCGGCTCGCTGATCGTCAACTATCTGATGCAGCCGAGCGTGATGAGCCTGAGCGACGTCGCGGCGGGCAAGCACGTGCCGTTCTATTGGGGCGGCGCACTGGTCGGCCGGTTCATCGGTGCGTACGTGCTGAACAAGGTGTCGCCGGGCAAGGTCCTGGCAGGTGTGGCGACGGGCACGCTGGCGCTGATCCTGATCTCGGCGAACACCGAGGGTGCAGTGTCGGGCTGGGCGCTGCTGGCGATCGGCCTGATGAACGCAGTGATGTTCCCGACGATCTTCTCGCTGGCCTCCGAAGGTCTCGGCAAGCGCGCGGCGGAAGGCTCGGGCGTGATCGCTACGGCGATCGTCGGCGGCGCGATCGTCCCGTATCTGACGGGCATGCTGGCGGACAAGTCGGGCAGCCTGCACTTCGCGTTGCTGCTCCCGGCGATCTGCTACGCGCTGATCCTCGCGTACGGGTTGTATGCCCGGAAGCCGGTGGTCGAAGCGGCCTACTAAGCGTGTTCCCCCGCCTTCGCGGGGACACATGCTTAGTCGGTAGACCCAAGCATCGGCGCCGCCCGTCCGGTTGCCAGATCCGCATCCGAAAACCGGATCGGCGTACGCAGTCCGGGAACCGTCGACCCATCCGGCCGCGCGACGTCGATCGCCATCCCCCGCGCGACAACCTGCGGATCGTCGAAAGCCTGCGCCACCGTATTGATCGGCCCGGCCGGCACCCCGACCGCCTCCAACCGCGCCAGCAACTCGAGCTTAGGCACCAGAGACGTCGCCGCCTCGATCCCAGCGAATAAGATGTCCTTGAACGCCAACCTTCCGGCATTGGTCGCGAACCGCGGATCGTCGCGCATCTCGGGCAAGCCCATCGCGTCGCAGAACCGCCGGAACTGCCCGTCATTCCCGACCGCCAGGATGAACCACCCATCCGCGCACGGAAACACCGCATACGGACACACATTCATATGCGCATTCCCGACCCGCGTCGGCGACACGCCGCTCGCAAACCAGTTCATCGCCTGGTTCGCCAGCACCCCGGTCATCGTATCGAGCAACGCCATGTCGATCTGCTGACCCCGGCCGGTCCGCTCGCGCATCGCCAGCGCCGCCTGGATCGCGATCACGGAATACAGCCCGGTCATGATGTCGGCGAACGCGACGCCGATCTTCTGCGGCGCGCTGTCCGGCTCGCCGGTCAGGTCCATGATCCCGCTCATGCCCTGCACGATGAAGTCGTAGCCCGCGCGCGGCGCGTAGGGGCCGTCCTGCCCGAACCCGGTGATTGAGCAATAGACAAGGCGCGGGTTGATCGCAGAGAGCGCGGCGTAGTCGAGCCCGTATTTCGCAAGCCCGCCGACCTTGAAATTCTCGATCACGACATCGGCATCGGCGATCAACTCGCGCACGACAGCCTGTCCTTCAGGCGTGGTAAAGTCAGCCACGACCGATCGCTTGCCGCGATTGGCGGCGTGGAAATAGGCGGCATCACGCGTGCCGTCGGGGTTGTCGATAAACGGCGGACCCCAAGTGCGCGTGTCGTCGCCGGCCGGGCTCTCGACCTTGACGACGTCGGCCCCGAGATCGGCGAGGACTTGCCCCGCCCACGGGCCTGCGAGAATCCGCGCGAGTTCGACGACCTTGAGACCGGCAAGGGGGGAGGGTTTGCGTTCCTCCGTCATAACACCACCCCGACGAAGGCCGGGGCCCAATTGGAAAGGTCGAAGTAACAGCGCACTGCATCAGCCAATGCGCGTTCCCCAATTGGGCCCCGGCCTTCGCCGGGGTGGTAGGACGTAGGGGTTGAACTCAAAACGCAGCAATACCCGTGATCGCCCGGCCCAAGATCAAAGCATGAACATCATGCGCACCCTCATACGTGTTGACCGTTTCCAGGTTCATCAGGTGGCGCATCACCTGATACTCCCCCGAAATCCCGTTCCCGCCATGCATGTCCCGGCTCATCCGCGCAATATCGAGCGCCTTGCCGACGTTGTTGCGCTTGACGATCGAGACCATCTCGGGCGCGAACCGGCCCTCGTCCATCAGCCGCCCGACGCGCAACGACGCCTGCAACCCGAGCGCGATCTCGGTCTCCATGTCCGCCAGCTTCTTCTGGAAAAGCTGACGCCCCGCCAGCGGCGTCCCGAACTGGTTTCGGTCCAGCCCGTACTGCCGCGCCGCATGGAAACAGAACTCCGCCGCGCCCAGTGCACCCCAGGAAATCCCGTAGCGCGCACGGTTGAGGCAGCCGAACGGCCCCTTCAACCCCTGCACGTCGGGCAGCAGCGCGTCGTCGCCGACCTCGACCTCGTCCATCATCACCATGCCCGTGATCGACGCGCGCAACGAGAGCTTGCCCTCGATCTTGGGCGTCTCCAGCCCCTTCATCCCGCGCTCCAGGATGAAGCCGCGGATGCCGCCGCCATGCTCGTCGGACTTCGCCCAGATCACGAACACGTCGGCGATCGGCGAATTCGAGATCCACGTCTTCGCACCCGAGATCACATAGCCGTTGGCCGTCTTCTTTGCGCGCGTCGTCATTCCGCCAGGATCCGACCCCGCATCGGGCTCGGTCAGCCCGAAGCAGCCGATCCACTCGCCGGTCGCGAGCTTGGGCAGGTATTTGCGCTTCTGCTCTTCGGACCCGAACGCATTGATCGGGTACATAACCAGGCTCGACTGCACCGACATCATCGAGCGATACCCCGAGTCGATCCGCTCCACCTCGCGCGCGACCAGCCCGTACGCGACATAGGACGCGCCGACGCCGCCATATTCCTCGGGGATGGTCGGCCCCAGCAACCCGAGCGCACCCATTTCGCGGAAAATCGCGGGATCGGTATGCTCGTGCTGGAACGCGTCGATGATCCGCGGCGCGAGCTTGTCGTCGGCATAGGCCTTCGCGCTGTCGCGGATCATTCGCTCGTCCTCGCTCAGCTGATCGTCGAGCAGGAACGGATCCGCCCAGTCGAACTTGCCCATCCCGGCCATATGAATCTCCTTCGTTGACCGCCGACTTCGTGGTTCGGCCAGCGAAAGTCCACCCCTGTCGAGACGTTTACGCGTCGATCAGCGTCAGCACCGTGATCGTCACATGCTCGCGGTCGCCGATCGACTCGATGCGGTCGACCACCAGATCGGCGACGATATGCCCGCGCATCGCGAACTCCGCTTCGAACAACGCGTCGATCCAGTCTCGAAGACCGGGTACGGGCACCGCCGCGACTGTCAACCGATGCAGCGTGCCGACGAACGTAGCGCTCGCCCAAGGCGTGCACG
This sequence comes from Sphingomonas sp. NFX23, assembly GCF_049887795.1. Lineage (NCBI taxonomy): Bacteria > Pseudomonadati > Pseudomonadota > Alphaproteobacteria > Sphingomonadales > Sphingomonadaceae > Sphingomonas > Sphingomonas sp. NFX23. Next base: position 288,796 of record NZ_JAGEKH010000003.1, on the reverse strand, counting down.
CGATCGACTCGACGTGCATCGTCAGGCCTGTCGCCGCCGCATGGCCGCGAAGCGCACGGATAAGCAGCGTGCCCGCATCGGGGCCACGGATCGCGTCCATCCTCACGATCCGTGCCGTTCTATGAAGGTCTCGATCCGCGCCACCATCGGCGCACGCGGCTGGCGGCCGAGTCGGAGATCGTGGACCAGCCGCGGATCGCCGACCGCCAACCGGCCGAACTTCGATGTCGGCATGCCGGTCTGCCGCAGATATCGGTCGATCTTGATGAGAACGGACATGGTCGCTCCTTCCTGTTCTGGGCCCCGAGTCCCTGGCCGAGCCTTGTTTGCGTTCTTGATCTGTTCCGGCAAATCCTACTTGTCTAGGAAAATTCCTACGCTACGGTTCGGGCGTGGCTAGAACCGTGTCCGATCCCGATCCAAGAACCGCGCTGGCAACGCTGGCCGCTGCGCGTGGCGACAGTCTGGCGGCGCTGTCGGCGATGCTGGGGCGCAACGCGGCGTACCTTCAGCAATATGTCCGGCGTGGATCGCCGCGGGTGCTCGGCGAACGCGACCGTCGATTGCTGTCGGAATATCTGGGGGTGAGCGAGGTAACGCTGGGCGCACCCGCCGACGGGCCGGCAGGGTTTCGCATCCGCAAGCTCGGCGTCGCGGCGTCGGCGGGGCCGGGCGCGCTGGTCGATGGCGAGATCGTGCTCGGCACCGACACGCTGGACCCCGGCCTCGCGCGGAAACTCGGGTTAAGGGACGGGCGGGCGGCGATCATCCGCGTGCGCGGCAATTCGATGGAGCCGGGATTGTTCGATGGCGATCACATCGTGGTCGACACCGCCGACCGTACGCCGCGCGCGAAGGGCGGCGTGTATGTCATCCGGATCGACGACGCGGTGATGGTGAAGCGCGTGGCCTCGGTACGCGGTGCGCTAGTGGCGACGAGTGATAATCCGGCGGCGGCGGCTGTGCCGGACGGAGCGATCGCCGTCATCGGCCGCGTAGTCTGGCAAATGCGCGAGCCACGATAAGGGTGACGGTCGATGCTCTGATCCTCCCCCGCTAGGGGGAGGTGGCACCGAAGGTGACGGAGGGGGAGGGCACGGCACGGACCGTATCTCATGCCGCCCCCTCCGTCAGGCTGACGCCTGCCACCTCCACCTGGCGGGGGAGGATCGTTTACGATGGCGTTCTGCGACCTGGACTAAGTGCGACCGTCAGCGCCCCTGCAGCTTGCTCAGGATGGTCATCGACTGTTCCGAGCCCGACTGCGGGACGATCTCACCAGTCCGGTCAATGATCGAGTCCCAATGTGCCGCGACACCCTCCACCGACAGGTCGTCGCCGGTCAGCAACTTACCCTGCGTCAGCGTCACGTACGCCGCCTGGAAAACACCGGCGCCGGCCCCGACGATCATGTTGGTAGGCGCGTCCTCCGACACGAGGAACACCGCGGCGGGCGCGACCTTGTCGGGTGAGAAGGCCTTGAACGCTTCCTCGGGGAAGATGTCCTGCGTCATCCGCGTGCCCGCGGTCGGCGCGATCGTGTTGACCTTGATGTTGTTCTTGGCGCCCTCGATCGCGAGCGTCTTGGTCAAGCCGGCGAGACCCAGCTTGGCGGCGCCGTAGTTCGCCTGGCCGAAATTGCCGAAGAGACCGGTCGACGACGCGGTCATCAGGATGCGGCCGTAATTCTGGGCACGCATCGTGTCCCACACTGCCTTCGTGGCGTTGGCCGAGCCGTTGAGGTGGACGTCGACGACGAACTTGAAGTCGGCGGGCTCCATCTTGGCGAAGCTCTTGTCGCGCAGCACGCCGGCGTTGTTGATGAGGATGTGGACGCCGCCCCATTTCTCGGAGGCGCGGGCGACCATTTCGACCATCTGGTCGTAGTCGATGACGCTGCCGCCGTTCGACATCGCCTCGCCGCCGGCCGATTCGATTTCCTCGACGACCTTCAGCGCGGCGTCGGAATGTCCGGTGCCGTCGCGGGACGCACCGAGATCATTGACGACGACTTTCGCGCCGCGGCGAGCGAGCTCGAGCGCATATTCGCGCCCCAAGCCGCCACCCGCACCGGTCACGATGGCAACCCGGCCGTCAAAGCGAATAGACATGGAAAAGGCGCTCCTCTCTTATCGTTGGAGCGCCTTTCCTAGAACGTAAAGCTAGCCGTGCAAGCGGCGGATAGATCCGCCACCTACGCAGACGTCAGTTACTTGCCGCCGCGGTTGCGGCAGCCGTCCTTGACCGTCTTCGAGCACACCGGATACGTCGCCGGTGCTGGCGTCGGCGGCGTTACCGTCGGCTGGCCGAACGTCACGCGACCCGCGCCAGGCGCCATCGGTGCGCCTGCCATTGGTGCGGCGGGTGCCGCTGCCGGATCGGCAGGAGCGGCCATCGCCTGATCCGCCGGTGCAGCAGGCGCTGCGGGGTCGGCAGGGGCAGCCTGATCGGCCGGTGCCGTCTGCATCGCGGGATCGGCCGGCGCAGTCTGCGCGGCGGGGTCTGCCGGCGGCGTCGTCTGGGCGATCACGGGCGACGCGAGAAGAGCGGCAGCGGCGAGAAGGATGGACTTCATGTGAATCTCCTAAATGGGTGCACCATTTTGGTAGCGCGACGTCTGAACGCACTAAGTCGCGCTTGGGTCCTTCGTTTCGCATCCGATTCCATTCGCCCCATCGCGGGACAGAGTCGTTATCCGCCCGTATCGAGCGAATAACCCGCCGAACGGACGGTGCGGATAATGTCCGGCCGCTCGCCGACGTTGATCGCCTTGCGCAGCCGCCGGATGTGCACGTCGACCGTCCGGCTCTCGATATCCGAGTCGTGGCCCCACACCGCATCGAGCAGCCGCTCGCGCGAGAACACCCAGCCCGGATGCTCGAGGAAATGCTTGAGCAGCCGGAACTCGGTCGGTCCGAGCGACACGACTTCGCCCGAGCGACGCACCTTGTGGCCGACGGTATCCATCTCGATGTCGGCGTAGCTGAGCGCTTCGCCGGCGAGGGCAGGGCGGACCCGGCGCAGCACGGCACCCACGCGCGCGACGAGTTCGCGCGGCGAGAATGGCTTGGTCACGTAGTCGTCCGCGCCGGTTTCGAGGCCCCGCACGCGATCCTCTTCCTCACCGCGTGCGGTGAGCATGATGATCGGCACGTTCTGCGTCTCGGGTGCGCGGCGCAGGCGGCGGCACACCTCGATTCCCGACAGCCCCTCGACCATCCAGTCGAGCAGGACGATGTCGGGCACCTTCTCCTTGGCGAGCAGCAGCGCTTCCTCGCCATCGGGGGTATGCGCGATCTCGAAATCCTCGCGCTTGAAATGCCAGACCAGCAATTCGGCCAGCGCAGCATCGTCCTCGACCAGCAGCATTTTTGCGCGTGCCATTATGCCTGCTCCTTCTTTATGCCGCGTTCGCGATCAACCATCTGCGTGCCGGTCGCGGCGAAATAGACCATCTCGGCGACGTTGGTGGCGTGGTCGCCGATCCGCTCGAGGTTCTTGGCGACGAACAGCAGATGCGCGACCTGGCCGATCGTCCGGGGGTTCTCGACCATGTAGGTGACGAGCGTGCGAAATATGCTGTCGTAGAAATCGTCGAGCGCATTGTCGCATTCGACGACGCGGACGGCTTCCTCGGGGTCGCGTGCGGCAAACGCGTCGAGGACGTCGTGGACCATCTCGCTCGCCATTCGGCCCATCGCCGGCAGGATCGAGATCGGCTCGATCCGGTGCTCGCTCTCGATCATCGGCACGCGCTTGGCGATGTTCTTGGCATAATCGCCGATCCGTTCGACGACGCCGGCGATCTTCAGCGCGGCGACCACCTCGCGAAGATCGACCGCCATCGGTGCGCGCAGCGCGATGATCCGCACCGCCAGCCGCTCGACCTCCGCCTCGATGACGTCGATCTGCTTGTCGGCGACGCGCACCTGTTCCGCGAGCGCGAGGTCGTTGCGTTGCAGCGCCTGCATCGCCTTGTCGATCGCGTCCTCGGCGAGCCCGCCCATCTGCGAGATCAACCCGCGGAGCTCGCCGATGTCGTTGTCGAAGGCCTTGACCGTATGCGTGTTCATGGTCGTTTCCCGACTCAGCCGTAACGGCCGGTGATGTAATCCTTGGTCCGCTCTTCGCGGGGATTGGTGAAAATGTCCGAGGTGTTGCCGTATTCGACCAGCGTGCCGAGGTGGAAGAACGCGGTCTTCTGGCTGACGCGCGCCGCCTGCTGCATGTTGTGCGTGACGATCACCATGGCGTAGCGGCCGCGCAGTTCGTGGATCAGCTCCTCGATCTTGGCGGTCGCGATCGGATCGAGTGCCGAACACGGCTCGTCCATCAGGATGACCTCCGGATCGACCGCGATCGCGCGCGCGATGCACAGCCGCTGCTGCTGGCCGCCCGATAGCGCCGTACCGCTGTCGCTCAGCCGATCCTTGACCTCGTCCCACAGGCCGGCGCGCCGCAGCGACTTCTCGACGATCCGGTCGAGGTCCGCTTTCGCACCGGCCAGTCCGTGGATGCGCGGGCCATAGGCGACGTTCTCGTAGATCGATTTCGGGAACGGGTTGGGTTTCTGGAACACCATGCCGACGCGCGCGCGGAGCTGCACCACGTCCATGTCGGGCGAATAGATGTCCTGGCCGTCGAGCTTGATCTCGCCGGTCACGCGCGCGCTGGCGACGGTGTCGTTCATGCGGTTGAGGGTGCGCAGGAAGGTCGACTTGCCGCAGCCCGACGGGCCGATGAACGCGACGACCTCGTCCTGGTCGACGTCGATCGAGACGTCGTTGATCGCCAGCTTGCTGCCATAGGCGACGGAGACGTTGCGCGCCGTCATCTTGAGGATCGGAGGCTTAGAATGTTTTGGCATCACCAGCGGGTCTCGAATCGGTTGCGGAGGTAGATCGCGACGCCGTTCATCGCGAGCAGGAACACGAGCAGGACGATGATCGCGGCGGAGGTCTTCTCGACGAAGCCGCGGCTGACCTGATCGGACCACAGGAAGATCTGGACGGGCAGCACGGTCGCGGGATCGCTTAGCCCGGACGGAGGCGCGGCAATGAACGCGCGCATGCCGATCATCAGCACCGGCGCGGTCTCGCCCAGCGCGCGCGCCATGCCGATGATCGTGCCGGTGAGGATACCGGGCAACGCGAGCGGCAGGACGTGGTGGAAGACGACCTGGACCGGCGATGCGCCGATGCCGAGCGCGGCGTCGCGGATCGACGGCGGCACGGCCTTGATCGCGTTGCGCCCGGCGATGACGATCACGGGCATCGTCATCAGCGCGAGCGTCAGGCCGCCCACTATAGGCGCCGAACGCGGCATCCCGAACGTGCCAAGGAAAACGGCCAACCCCAGCAGGCCAAAGATGATCGACGGCACCGCCGCGAGGTTGTTGATCGAGACCTCGATCAGGTCGGTCCAGCGGTTCTTCGGCGCATATTCCTCGAGGTACAGCGCCGACAGCACGCCGATCGGGAACGCCAGCAGCAACGTGACGATCATCGTCAACAGCGACCCCTTGAACGCCCCCCAAATCCCGACTCGGGTCGCATCGGTCGAGTCCGCCGAGGTGAGGAAGCCCGCGTTGAAGCCACGGGTCAACGCCCCGCTCGCCTTCAGCCGCGCGACGATCGCTTCGGCGTCGCGCGTGCCGTTGCCTTTGGCGGCGACGTCGATCGGGCTGGAGACGGGGACCTCGAACACGGTCTTGCGCTGAAGCAGCGACGGGTCGGCCTTGATCGCATCGCGGACCACCGCCCAGGCGCCGTCGGAGAGAAGGTCGGTGCCGTCCTTGCCGAACGCCTTGGTCGCGGCGAGGTCGACCGTGCCTTCCAACCCTGCACCCGCAAGCGCGAGATCGGCGCCGCGACCGACGAGGCGGGCGGGCTCGATCGGCAGCTTGGCGGCAGCAAGATCGACCGGGAGCGACACGCGCGTCTCGACGAACCCGCTCGCGCCCTGCATCACCATCGTGACCAGCAGATAGGCGAGGAACGCGGCAGACAACCACACCGCGGCGAGCCCGGCGAAGCGGAAGCGGCGCTCGGACGCATAGCGTCGGCGGATGCGCGACTGCATCGCCTGCGTCGTCCAGTCGGTCGGGACGCGGCGCACCGGCTCCGCGCCAATGACGGAGGGGGTCACCGGAATTTGGGGCACGAGCGTGTCACTCATAGGCTTCGCGGTACCGTTTGACGACGCGCAGCGCGACGATGTTGAGAAGGAGCGTGACCACGAACAGCGTCAGGCCCAGCGCGAACGCGGCGAGCGTCTTGGGGCTGTCGAACTCGGCCTCGCCGGTCAGCAGGTCGACGATCTGCTTGGTGACGGTGGTGGTGCTGGCGAACGGGTTGAGCGTCAGCGTCGCGACCCCGCTCGCGGCCATCACGACGATCATCGTCTCGCCGATCGCGCGCGATACCGCGAGCAGCACGCCGCCGACCACGCCGGGGAGGGCGGCGGGAAGCAGCACGCGGCGGATCGTCTCGGACGAGGTCGCGCCCATCGCGAGGCTGCCGTCGCGCATCGAAGAGGGAACCGCCGCGATCGAGTCGTCCGCCATCGACGACACGAACGGGATGATCATGATGCCCATCACGAGGCCCGCAGCGAGCGCGCTCTCCGACGACGCCCAGCTGATCCCGACCGACACGGCGAGGTCACGCACCGCAGGCGCGACCGTCAGCGCGGCGAAATAGCCGTAGACGACGGTCGGCACGCCCGCGAGCACCTCGAGGATCGGCTTCATCCACTTGCGCGTGTTCGGTGCTGCATATTGCGTGAGGTAGATCGCGCTCATCAAACCAAACGGAATGGCGACGGTCATCGCGATCACCGCGCCGATGAAGAACGTCCCCCAGAACAGCGGCACCGCGCCGAGCGACGCGCCCGGATCGCGGCCGTCGATAACCTGCGGGCTCCAGTGTGTGCCGAACAGGAAATCGGTGATCGGCACGACCGAGAAGAACCGCGCGGACTCGTACAGCAGCGAGGCGACGATGCCGACCGTGGTCAGGATCGCGATCAGCGATGCGCCAAGCAGCATCAGCATCACGACCCGCTCCACCTGAGTCCGCGCGCCGAACCCGGGCTTCACGCGGGTGAAGGCGAACGCGCCGCCGGCAAAGGCGAGCAGCAACGCGGCGGCGGTGGCGATCCAGTCGTAGCGCGATTGCGCCGCGGCGTAGGACGGGGCGAGCGTGCGGGCGAGCCCGTGGAACGCGCCGAAGCTGCGACCGTCCGCGAGGCTGCGCGCTTCGGACAGGATCGACGCGCGGTCGAAGCCGGGGGGCGGGAGCTGGATCGCGGCGGGCGTGGCGAGCACAGCATCGGTGACGAGCGCGGGCGCGGTCATCGACCAGATCACTAGGAAGACGAGCGGCGGGATCGCGGTCCATAGCGCGACGTACCAGCCGTGATGCGACGGCAGCGAGCTGAACCGCACGGTGCTGCCGGCGCGGAACCGGGTGGCGCGGACTCGGGCGGTGAGCCAGCCGATCAGGCCTAGGCCGAGGACTAGGAAGAGGAGGGCGATGGGGGACATTATAGTTCTCGCCCGTGGCGTTTGGTCGCGCGCGCACGCGCTATCCCACGAGCCACCACCCTGGCGAAGGCCGGGGCCCAGTTGGAAAGGTCGAGGTAACGGAGCGCAGCGCCCACCAATGCAACGCAGCTTAACTGGGCCCCGGCCTCTGCCGGGGTGGTGTCCCCGTTACGTGATGTTGCCGACGCCAAGCCGCCGTTCCCCCGCGGACGCGGGGGCCCAGCTAAGTTCCGATCGTGCGCTCGGCTCACGGGCCCCCGCGTTCGCGGGGGAACTAGCAAGGGCGTGCAGTTGAACGGAAGTGGCATCACGACAACACCGCCGGATCCAGCACCGTCTCATTCGCGATTATCGCCGCCGACCGAGCCTGAATCGACGCCGGCGAAGCAATCAACCCCCGCTTCACCAACGGCCCCGTAGCCCCCCAGTTCGCCGCATACAGCTTCAACAAGTTCCGCAACCCCGGGATCGCGGTCAGATGCGCCTTCTTCACGTAGATATACAGCGGCCGAGACCCCGGATACGCATTGTCCGCGATCGTCGCATAGGTCGGCGCCACGCCCGAGATCGATACCCCGTTCACGTCGTCCTTATTCTCTTCGAGATAGCTGTACCCGAACACGCCGATCGCATTCGGGTTCGACTGCAATTTCTGGACGATCAGATTGTCGTTCTCACCGGCATCGACATAAACCCCATCCTCGCGCACCCGCGTGCACAGCGCCTTGTGCGCTTCGGCATCCGACTTCGCGAGCGCCTTGGCCGAAGGATCGCTCGCCTCGCACCCCTTGGTCAGGATCAGCTCGGCCAGCGCATCGCGCGTGCCACTCGTCGCCGGTGGCCCGTAAACCTGGATCGGCACCGCGGGCAGCGCAGGATTCACGTCGCGCCACACTCGAGCGGTATTCACCTTGCCGCCCGGATTGGCGGCGAGCGCCTTGTAGAGATCGGTCGGCGTAAGCTGCATCTTCGGGCCGTTCTTCGCCTCGGCAAAGGCGATGCCGTCGATCCCGACCTGGATCTCGATCACGTCGCGCACGCCGTTCTTGGCGCACGTCGCGTACTCGCTCGCCTTCATCCGCCGCGAGGCATCCTCGATATCGGGATGCGCCGCACCGACGCCTGCGCAGAACAGCTTCATCCCCGCGCCGGTCCCGGTCGATTCGATCACCGGCGCCTTCGCATCGGGATCGTTCGCGACGAGCTGCTCGGCGATCATCGTCGTGAACGGATAGACCGTCGACGACCCAACCGCCGTGATCTGGTCGCGCGACCCTGCACCACCGCCGTTCGCCTGATCGACGCACGCGGCCAGAGCCCCAACCACCCCTAGAAGAACGAACCGCTGCACCAGAATTCCCGTCATGCACCGGCCTTAGCGGTACTTAAGACGATCCTGTGTGACAGTTGGGTTACCCTTTTATGACAGCGCCTTTGGTCGCGCCGCCGCTCGGGGGCAGGATGACCGAAACCACCGTACCGACGCCGACCTGACTCGCGATATCGAGCCGACCGCGGTGCCGCTCGACGATATGCTTGACGATCGCCAGCCCGAGACCCGTCCCGCCTAGCGACCGGCTGCGTCCCGCATCCGCGCGATAGAAGCGCTCGGTCAGCCGCGGAATGTGCACCGCCGCGATCCCGTCGCCCTCGTCGCGGATCGACAAGCGGATCATACCGGCATCGTCGCGCTTCAGTTCGATCGTCACCGGCGTCCCCGCACGCCCGTATTTCATCGCATTGCCTATTAGGTTGTGGAGCATCTGCGACAGCTGCACCCGATCCCCCGACACCGAGGAGAGGTTCGGATCGATCGTCGCGACCAGATCATGCCCGCGATCACCCGCGGCGTCGGCGAGTTCCTCGCGCGTGTCCTCGACCAGTTGCGCGAAATCGACCGCCTGGTCGGGTAGGCGAAACTTTTCCGCCTCGATGCGCGACAACGAGATCAGGTCCTCGACCAGCCGCTGCATCCGCCGCGCCTCGTCGTCCATCACCTTCAGGAACCGCGCGCGCACCTCGGCATCCTCGCCCGCCTCGTCGCGCAAGGTCTCGATAAACCCGAGAATCGAAGCCAACGGCGTGCGCAATTCATGACTCGCATTGGCGACGAAATCGATCCGCATCCGCTCGGCGGCATAGTTGCCGGTCTGGTCGACAAGGTGGACGATTCGCTGGCCTTCCGACGTCTCGCTGAGCAGCATTTCCCAGCGCTGATCCCGCGTGCCGAGCCCGACCAGCTCGATAGGTCGCTCGCCGTCGATCGGCCCCGGCGTCCCGAGGCGCTCTGCCGCCGCAGGATGGCGGATCGCAACGCGCGCGTCCTCGCCAAGGATATGCGCGCCGAGCAACGTCCGCGCGGCACGATTGGCGACCACTACGCGGCCGTCCTCGACCAGCATCACCGGCGCGACGATCGCATCGAGAACGTCGTCGAGCACCGACGGCGACACGCTCGTCGCGTCATCCATGGCAGGCGTCTCGTCCCCGGTGCCGGCCGCCACCAGCGCGGCTGCGATTCCCCCGACAAGCGCGACGATCGCGCTTTGCACGTCATGCGTAAGCGCGAACACCGCCACGGCAGCGATAACGACCACGACGATCGCCCAAAACGTACGCAGGCCAAATCCGGAAAGCATTGCGGTCTCCTGGGACGGAATCGACGTCCATGCGCAGCGCCATACAGCGGCACGGTGCAAACCGGTATCGTCTGTTGGCGCCGCCGACTTGCCGACCGCGGAATCGAACGGCGTGCGAAGTCGTCCTACTCCGGCACGCTCTCCCAAGCGTCGATACGGCGATGTTGTCAGCGCTTCAAGATTATGAAAGGGCTGTGGTCTAGCAGGGGCATCATGGACGACATCGAACTCAACCAAGACCCGGTCGCAACCGCGGAGACCGACACCGGCGTTCCAACGCGTCGCCGCGTGCTGGCGCTCGGAGCGGTGACCGCAGGCATGGTAGTGTCGATTCGCCCGGCGCTCGCGCAGACCGCGGGCTCGGTGCTGAATTGCGAGATTCCGGTGCCCGATCCGGGCCGCGCCGGCAGCTATATTGATGCGAACGGCGGCGTCGTACCGGCACGTACCAAGGGCGCATTCCCACCCTCGACGCGCGCGTTCAAGGGCGAAGAGGTGAAGCGCGCGATGGCCAGCGGCAGCACGCTGCCCGGCACAGACTCCGACCGCAGCCGCGCGTACGTCAAATATATCCGTCGGTTGCAGCGCGGCCAGGGCGGCTTCACCTGCTTCGCATCGTTGCAGATGCCGCGCGGCTGAAGCCGTGTCGGGGACGATCTTTCGGGGACCGCCCGACGGAGGCCTGCTGATCGCGCCGCTCGATGAATTCACCGCGGTATATCATCGCGCGTCGGGGATCACGCACCTGCTGACCGAACCCGCACCGCAGATTCTGGCGGTATTATGTGAGGGAGCATCGTCGCTGGACGTCCTCCTGGAGCGGCTTGGACGAGACTATGATCTCGATGACGGTACGCGCGAGGCTTTGGCGGCACGGCTCGAAGAACTCGTCGAAGCCGGACTGATCGAGCGGGCATGAGGCACGTTTTTTTCGTCCGCATCGGGCCGATCGGTTTCCGCATCGGCTCCGACTGGCGCGCGCCGATCACCGAACTCCAAAGCCTGTACCGCGATTACCCTAAGCCGCACGACGGCGTGCCGGACTTCACCGTGCGCCTGTTCGCGAGGCGTCCGTGGCGCAGGATCATACGCCCATCTGTCGAGATCGGTGGCGATTACATGCTTCCCGAAGCCGCACCGCTGCCGTTGCGCCAGGGACTGCTGGCTGCCGAGATGGCGATGAACCTCCAGATGGCCCTAGGTGCCCGTCGTTATCTTCTGCTCCACGCGTCCGCAGTCGAGCGCGATGGTCGTGCCCTGTTGATGACCGGCATCTCGGGCGCAGGGAAATCGACGCTCGCAACCTTGCTCGCGGCGAAGGGCTGGCGGTTCATGGGGGACGAGTTCGCGTTGCTCGATCCCGCGACCGGGCTGATCCATGCGTTCCCGCGCTTGATCAGTCTCAAGAACGTAGCGATTGCTGCGGCCGAGTCGGCGTGGCCTGATGCGCGGATGGGGCCGCTGATGCCAGCGACGCCGAAAGGCAACATCCGCCACATGGTCCCCGACACGCGCGCGATCGCGGCGATGGACGTGCCTGCGACCCCCGCGCTGCTGGTGTTTCCGCGCTATGGTTTCGGGGCGGAGACGCGACCGGTGCCGCCGGCCGAGGCGTTCGTGCGGATGACGCAGGCCTCGACCAATTACGTCGCGCTGGGCGAGGCCGGCTTTCGGGCGCTGACGGGCCTGATCGCCGACGTCCCTTCGGTCGCGATCGATTATCCGGACGGGGCAAGCGCGATCGAGCAGGTCGAGGCGCTATGGTCCGCGCGGTAAGCGACGCCCGCATCCTAGCCCGCGCGCTCGCCGATCCGGGCAGCGTCGTCGGGCTCGATGCGGACGGCTGGACCGCACTGCTGACGATGGCGCGAGCGGAGCAGCTAATCGGTACGCTGGCGATGCGTCTCGACGGCTTGGCGATGCCGGATGGCGTGAAGCTTATCCTGGCCGACGCGCGCGCCGCCGCCGAACACGGCCGCCGTGCCGCGCTATGGGAGGCCGAGATGGCACGGCGAGCGCTGGCTGCGATCGAATGCCCTGTCATCCTACTAAAGGGCACCGCATTCGTCGCGGCAGGCTTATCGGCAGGGCAGGGGCGATCGATCGGCGATCTGGACATTCTTGTGCCGCGTGCATCGCTCGATGCGGTCGAGGCGGCGCTGCTCGCGGCTAGCTGGGAATGGGTGAAGCCCGACCCGTATGACGATGTCTATTATCGCCGCTGGATGCACGAGCTCCCGCCGCTGATCCACCGCGACCGCGACCGGATGATCGATGTCCACCACACCATCCTGCCACTGACCGCGCGGATCACGCCTGATGCGGCGGCGTTAATCGCCGGGTGTTTCACACTGGAGAACGGCCTGCGGACCCTCTCCCCCAACGGAATGCTTATACACGCGGCGGCGCATCTGTTCGCCGATGGAGACCTCGCCGGTGGTCTCCGCAACCTGTGGGACATCCGCTGTCTGATCGAGGAGTTCGGCACCGACGGCCTCGACGAGGAGGCAGAACGTCACGGCCTATCCCGCGAAGTGGCCCGGTCCTTGCGCCTCGTCGATGCGCTTTTCGCCAAAGGAACCGCGCGCGGGGCCGATCGTCTCTACATTCGCCGCATCACCGCGCGAGACGGCTGGGGCAGGCCGACCCGACCGGTCGCCCGGCTCGCCTTCTACGTCCGCTCGCATTGGTTACGCATGCCGCCAGCGATGCTTGCCCGCCATTTGTGGACGAAGTGGCGCAAGGCTTAGTTGAGACGCGCGCCACGCCTGCGTCGGACGGCCCAGACGATCAGCAACACGACCGTGATCGCCAGCGTATCGGCGATCCAGTCGTAGATGTCGCAATCGCGGTGCAGCGATGGGATGGCCTGCAGGACCTCGATCATCGCGCCGAGAAACGATAGCCTCTCGCCGATCCGGAACAGCCGCGCGGTCGGAAACGACAGCGCCGCCAGCAGCGCCATCGTCGCAAATGCAAGCATATGCCCGAACTTGTCGCCGAACTGGTCGATCGGCATGTGCGGCGGCTTCGGCAGCAAAGCCATCGTCACCGCGAACACCACCGCGACGACCAGCGCGACGCGCGTGAGCGTCGTCCGGTTCATGCGCCGAGCCTTTCGAGCGTCGGGACGAGTTCGTCGAAACCGTCGATCACCGCGTCGGCGCCAAGCTCTGCTACGGGCTGCATCAGAAAACCGAAGCTGCACGCGATCGTCGGTAAGCCCGCCGCCTGCCCGGCCTGGATGTCGAAGATCGAATCGCCGACGAACGCAGCGCGGTCTCCGCCGCCCCCGCTTTCACGACAAAGCTTCACCATCTCGTGGATCGGCATCGGAGAGGGCTTCGACTCCGCCATCGTATCGCCGCCCAGGATGCAGGCAAATCGATCGGCCAGCCCAAGTTCGCCCAGCACGGTCCGCGCGAACCGTTCGACCTTGTTGGTGACGATCCCCAGCGTCACGCCCTTCGCAGCCAAGGCGTCCAGCGCATCGATCGCCCCCGGATAAGGCTTTGTCAGCACACAGATATTCGCCTCGTAATAGGCGAGCAGTTCGGCGTGCAGCGCATCGAGCATCGGTTCGTCATACCCGCCGGTCGCGGTCAGGCCCTGCTTGAGCATATGCCGCGCGCCGCCGCCGATCATCGGCTTGACCTCCTCGACGGTGAGGGGCGGGCGACCGACCGTAGCGAGCGCGTGGTTGACGGCGGCGGCTAGGTCGCCGCTCGTGTCGAGCAACGTGCCGTCCAGGTCGAACCCGACGATATCGAATAAAAAATGCGTCATTGGATGCGGGCCTGCCAGCGAGACTATGGAATTGGCAAGGCTTTCGTGGCAGCGATCCTTCCATGACGACGCATTCCATCGACCAACCGATTCCAGCCCACCCCATCGCAGTCGTGATCCTCGCTGCCGGCAAGGGTACGCGGATGAAATCTGATCTTCACAAGGTGCTTCACCCGATCGCCAGCCGGCCGATGCTACTGCATCTCGTCGCAAGCGCGGCGGCGTTGCAGCCGGCGAAGACCGTCGTCGTGACGGGGGCAGGGCGTGAACAGGTCGAGGCAGCGGTCGCGCCGCTCGGTATTTCCACTTCGCTCCAGGCAGAGCAACTCGGTACCGGCCACGCAGTTGCGCAGGCTCGCGACGCGCTGGCGGGGTTCGAAGGCGACGTCCTGATCCTGTACGGCGACGTCCCGCTCGTCACCGCCGCCACGATGGAGCGGATGGTCGACCGGTTGCACGGCGACGACACGCCTGCCGTCGTCGTGCTCGGCTTTCGCCCGGCGGAACCAGGCGCCTATGGTCGCGTCATCGCCGACGCCGCGGGTAGGATGGATCGGATCGTCGAGTATAAGGACGCGTCGGAGGCGGAACGCGCGGTGACGCTGTGCAATTCCGGACTGATGGCGGTGCACTCGACCGACCTGTTCTCGCTGCTCGACCGGCTCGGCAACGACAACGCGGCAGGCGAATATTATCTCACCGATATCGTCGAGCTTGCCGCAGCCGCCGGTCGCTCGTCCGCCGTCATCGAAACCGGCGCGGACGAGGTAGCCGGCGTCAACAGCCGCGGTGAACTTGCGGGTGTCGAAGCCGCGTGGCAGTCGACGCGGCGCGCGCAGGCGATGGCGGACGGCGCGACATTGATCGCCCCCGACACCGTCTGGTTCTCGCACGACACGCAGCTCGGCCGCGATGTCGTGATTGAACCCAACGTCGTATTCGGCCCCGGCGCGTGCATCGCTGACGGCGCGACGATCCACGCGTTCAGCCACATCGAGGGCGCCTCGGTCGGCAAGGGCGCGAACGTAGGGCCGTTCGCCCGCCTCCGCCCCGGCGCGGACCTGCGTGCGGATGCCAAGGTCGGCAACTTCGTCGAGGTAAAGAAGGCCGTGATCGGCGAAGGCGCGAAGGTCAGCCACCTCACCTATATCGGCGACGCGGATATCGGCGCGGGCGCCAACATCGGCGCGGGGACGATCACCTGCAACTATGACGGCTATTTCAAATACCGCACCGTGATCGGCGCGGGCGCATTCATCGGCTCGAACTCGGCACTGGTCGCACCTGTCACGATCGGTGCAGGTGCGATCGTCGCGGCGGGATCGGTTCTGACAGAGGACGTCGAGGCCGATGCCCTTGCGCTGGTCCGCCCGCTGCAAACCGCAAGGGCCGGCTGGGCCAAGCGCTTTCGCGACGGCATGATCGCGCGTAAGGCCGCGCAGGCAAGCGGCAAGTAAGACCCGTTCCACGGAGTATGATGTAAATGTGTGGTATCGTTGGAATCCTGAGCGGCGAGGATGTTGCCGGTCGTCTCCTGGATGGGCTGAAGCGGCTCGAGTATCGCGGCTATGATTCGGCTGGCATCGCGACCGACAATGACGGCGCGATCGAGCGGCGTCGTGCGTCGGGCAAGCTGGTTAATCTGGCGAACGAACTCGCCGCGCATCCGCTGCCTGGCAAGACCGGTATTGCGCATACGCGTTGGGCGACGCATGGCGGCCCGACCACCAACAACGCGCACCCGCACGCGACCGGCGAGGTCGCAGTGGTCCACAACGGCATTATCGAAAACTTCAAGCCGCTGCGCGACGAACTGATCGCGCGCGGCCGGACGTTCACCAGCGAGACCGATACCGAAGTCGTCGCGCATCTCGTCAGCGAGAAGATCGAGGCGGGCATGGACCCGATCGCCGCCGTCCGCGACGTGCTGCCCCGCCTGCACGGTGCGTTCGCGCTCGCGATCCTGTTCCGCCAGCATCCTGACCTACTGATCGGTGCGCGGCTCGGTTCGCCGCTGGTCGTGGGCCACGGCGAAGGCGAGATGTATCTCGGCTCCGACGCACTGGCGCTTGCGCCGCTGACGCAGCGTATCGCGTACCTCGACGAAGGCGATTGGGTCGTCCTGACCCGCGATGGCGCGCAGGTCTATGACCGCGACAACACGCCTGTCGAACGCGCGATCACGATCTCGGGCATCACCGGCGACGTGATCTCGAAGGGCAACCACAAGCATTATATGCTCAAGGAGATCTACGAGCAGCCGATCGTCGTCGCTCAGACGCTGCGCTCGTATCTGAAGCGGATGGAAGGCGAGATCACGCTGCCGATCCCCGAGTTCGATCTGTCCACGATCAAGCGCGTCACGATCGTCGCGTGCGGCACGAGCTTCTACGCGGGCATGGTCGCCAAATACTGGTTCGAACAGTTCGCGCGCGTGCCGGTCGACCTCGATGTCGCCTCCGAATTCCGCTACCGCGCGCCGGTGATGGAGGACGGTGGCCTCGCGCTGTTCATCTCGCAGTCGGGCGAGACCGCCGACACGCTCGCGGCGTTGCGTCATGCAAAGGCCGAGGGCCAGAAGATCGCGGTCGTCGTCAACGTGCCGACCAGCTCGATGGCACGCGAGGCGGACCTGTTGCTGCCGACGCACGCGGGCCCCGAGATCGGCGTGGCCTCGACCAAGGCGTTCACCTGCCAGCTCGCCGTGCTCGCCGCACTCGCCGCGAACCTGGCGCGCGCGAAGGGTTTGCTGTCGAAGGAGCAGGAGCGCGAGATCGTCCGCCACCTCGCCGAGGCACCCGCCGCGCTCAACGGTGCACTCGCGTATGACGAGGCGATCGAGGCGATGGCGCACAACATCGCCGGCGCGCGCGACGTGCTGTATCTGGGCCGCGGGACGGATTATCCGCTGGCGCTCGAGGGCGCGCTGAAGCTGAAGGAAATCAGCTACATCCATGCCGAGGGCTATGCCGCCGGCGAGATGAAGCACGGCCCGATCGCACTGATCGACGAGCATGTCCCCGTCATCGTCATCGCACCGTCGGGTCCGCTGTTCGACAAGACCGTCAGCAACATGCAAGAAGTCATGGCGCGCGGCGGCAAGGTCGTGCTGATCTCGGATTACGACGGCATCCAGGCGGCCGGCGAAGGCTGCATGGCGACGATCACCATGCCCAAGGTCCACCCGCTGATCGCGCCTTTGGTGTACGCGGTACCGGTGCAGTTGCTGGCGTATCATGTGGCCGTGCTCAAGGGCACGGATGTCGACCAGCCGCGGAATCTGGCGAAGAGCGTGACGGTCGAATAACGGTCAGCTTTCCGTCGGGTCGTACACCTCGAGATAAGTCCGCCACCCCGGCGAAGGCCGGGGCCCAGTTGGGGGACGGTAGTAACGACGGATGGTCCGCTGTTACGGCGACCTTGCCAACTGGGCCCCGGCCTTCGCCGGGGTGGTGCTAATGGCGGGGTATCCACCGATTTCTTGCCGCCGCGCCAAACCCTAGATTGACTAAGATTGTGCGTCGCGTCACAACCCGCGGCGTCGATGTCGGGCAACCGGCATGGCACCGCGCGGGAGAGCGTTTCCGGTCCTTTCAGGGCTGATGGAACCGCCGAAGGAGCAACCACCCCGGAATCTCTCAGGCACCAGAGACCGCGCGGGGCTGATCGACACTCTGGAAAGCGTCCTGGCGTTCGCGCCGAGGGCCACCGAAGGGGTAAGCGCTGGACAAGTCCCGCGCGAAAGCTCTCAGGTCCCGTGACAGAGGGGGTTTGGATCGTTGCACCACAGGGTGCCGCGCGCCCCTTCGACGGAGACCGTTTATGAGCGATTACGCCAGCATCATCGATCAGGCGGACGACTACGTCGAGCCCGAGATTCTGCCGTTGCCGCTCGACGCGTGGCACCGCGCGCAGGGCGCGCGGATGGTCGAGTTCGCCGGCTACGAAATGCCGATCCAGTATGAAGGCATCATGGCCGAGCACGCCTGGACGCGTGACTCGGCCGGGCTGTTCGACGTCAGCCACATGGGTCAGCTCGTCTTCTCCGGCGAAGGCGTCGCGCACGCGCTCGAAACCGTCCTGCCGGGCGACATCGCCGGGCTCGGCGAAGGCAAGATGCGCTATTCGCTGCTGCTCGCGCAGGACGGCGGCATCCTCGACGATTTGATGGCCACGCGCCTGCCCGACGATCAGCCTTCGCCCTTCTCCGCGCAGGACGTCGAGCCAGAAGCGTACGATCCACTGCATCCGTCGCCGACCGCGAGCGGCAGCTTTTACGTCGTCGTCAACGGCGCGACCAAGTATGACGATATCAGCTATCTGATCGAGTATCTGCCCGACGACGTCACCATCAACATCCTCGAAGACCAGGCGCTGCTCGCCGTGCAGGGTCCGAAAGCGGTCGAGGCGGTCGCGCGGATCGTCCCCGGTATCGACGGCCTCGTGTTCATGACCGCCGGTGCGTTCTATTGGAACGACGTACCGCTTTGGATCAGCCGCTCGGGCTATACCGGTGAGGACGGCGTCGAGATTTCGCTCCCCGCCGAACATGCCGTCGCGTTCGCGGACGCGCTGCTCGCGCTCCCCGAGATCAAGCCGATCGGTCTCGGTGCACGCGACTCGTTGCGTCTCGAAGCCGGCCTGCCGCTCTACGGTCACGACCTCGATCCCGAGATCACGCCGGTGATGGCCGACCTCGGTTTCGCGCTCTCGAAGCGTCGCCGGGAAGCCGCCGACTTCCCCGGTGCCGAGCGTATCCTTACCCAGCGCGAGCATGGCCCCGCCACCAAGCGCGTCGGCCTGATCGTCGAGGGCCGCCAGCCCGCGCGCGAGGGCGCCGAAGTGATCGACGACACCGGCGCGACGATCGGCCGCCTCACCAGCGGCGGTTTCGCACCCACCCTCGGGAAGCCAATCGCGATGGCCTATGTGCCGCTCGCGCTGTCGACGCCCGGCACCCGTATCGAGATCGCGCAACGCGGCAAGGTCCACACCGCCACCGTCACCGCGATGCCCTTCATTCCCCACCGCTACGTCCGCGCAGGAGCCAAGTGATATGAGCCGTTACTTCACGCAGGATCATGAATGGGTCGACGTCGATGGTGACGTCGGCACCGTCGGTATTTCCGAATACGCGCAGAGCCAGCTCGGCGACGTGGTGTTCGTCGACGTCCCCGAAGCCGGCAAGACGCTGACCAAGGGCGACGAAGCCGCGGTCGTCGAGTCAGTCAAGGCCGCGTCCGACGTGTACTCCCCGGTCTCGGGCACCGTCACCGAAGGCAATGCGGCGCTTACCGACGATTCCAGCCTGGTGAACTCGGACGCCGAAGCCGCAGGCTGGTTCTTCAAGCTGACGCTCAGCGACCCGAGCGAGCTCGACAGCCTGATGGACGAAGCCGCTTACGCAGCCTTCGTCGAAGGGCTCTGATCTAACTGCTCCCCTCCCGCTTGCGGGAGGGGTCGGGGGAGGGGCTGTTACAGTCGTTCCCCGTCTCATTCCCTCCCCCGACCCCTCCCGTGAACGGGAGGGGAGGAGACTAGAATGCGCTACCTTCCCCTGACCCAGCCCGACCGTGCGGAAATGCTCGCCGTCATCGGTGCCTCGACCATCGACGACCTCTTCGTCGACGTCCCCGAAGCCGCCCGCCTCGACGGCCCGGTCCGCGACCTGCCGATGCACGCCTCCGAAATGGCGGTCGAACGCCACATGTCGGCGCTCGCGAAAAAGAACCTCACCGCGGGCGAAGCGCCGTTCTTCCTCGGCTGCGGCGCTTACAAGCACCACGTCCCGGCGTCGGTCGACCACCTGATCCAGCGCGGCGAGTTCCTCACCGCGTACACGCCGTACCAGCCCGAAATCGCGCAGGGCACGCTGCAGATGCTGTTCGAGTTCCAGACTCAGGTCGCGCGGCTGCTTGGCACCGACGTCGCCAACGCCTCGATGTACGACGGCTCGACCGCGTGCTGGGAAGCGATCGTGATGGCTAGGCGCATCACCAAGCGGGGCAGGGCGATCCTGTCGTCGGGTCTCCACCCGCATTACGTCTCGGTCGCGAACACGATGGCCAAGTTCACCGGCGACGTGCTCGACACGACCGCGCCCGAATTGGTCGCCGACATGGACCTCGACCAGCTGATCGCGAAGATCGACGACGATACGTCGTGCGTCGTCGTCCAGTACCCCGACATCCTCGGCCGCATCGCCGACCTGCGCCCGCTCGCGGATGCGTGCCACGCGAAGAAGGCGCTGCTGATCGCGGTCGTCACCGAGCCGGTCGCCTTGGGCGCGATCACTTCGCCTGGCGAGATGGACGCGGACATCGTCGTCGGCGAAGGCCAGTCGCTTGGCGTCGGCCTCCAGTTCGGCGGGCCTTACGTCGGCCTGTTTGGTTGCAAGGACAAATACGTCCGCCAGATGCCCGGTCGCCTTTGCGGCGAGACCGTCGACGCGGACGGCCGCCGCGGTTTCGTCCTCACGCTGTCGACCCGCGAGCAGCACATCCGCCGCGAAAAGGCGACGTCGAACATCTGCACCAACTCCGGCCTCTGCGCGCTGGCGTTCTCGATCCACATGACGCTGCTCGGCGAAGCCGGTCTGCGCCAATTGGCCGAAGTGAACCACGCAGGCGCAGTATCCGCCGCCGAGCGCCTGTCGCAGATCCCCGGCGTCGAACTCGTCAACGACAGCTTCTTCAACGAGTTCACGCTGAAGTTGCCCGTCGAAGCCCGCCCCGTGGTCCGCACGCTAGCCGATCGCGGTATCCTCGCCGGCGTGTCGCTCGGCCGTCTTTACCCCGGGCAGGACGCCCTTGCGAACGGCCTCGTCGTCGCCGTGACGGAAACGACCACCGCGGAGGACGTCGAAACGCTTGCGTCCGCACTCCAGGAGATACTGGCATGAGCATCAACCAGAGCGGCTGGCGCCCGACCTCGCCGGAGCAGAATACGAGTAACGTCCCCGCATCGGTAACCGGCAACAAGGCCCTGATGCTGGAAGAAGCGCTGATCTTCGAGATCGGCGACGCGCACACCACCGGCGTAGATTTCGCTGCTCCCTCTCCCCTCCGGGGAGAGGGTCGGGGTGAGGGGCAGCCAAGCAATGCTGCACCCGGAACAGCCCCTCACCCAACCCTCTCCCCGGAGGGGAGAGGGCTAAGCCGCTTGGCCGGCCTGTCGCGCACCGCACCGATCGGCCTCCCCGGTCTTTCCGAACCGGAAACCGTTCGCCACTACACGCGCCTCTCACGCCAGAACTACGGCATCGACCTCGGCTTCTTCCCGCTCGGCTCGTGCACCATGAAGCACAATCCGCGCCTCAACGAGAAGATGGCGCGGCTGCCCGGGTTCTCCGACGTCCACCCGCTCCAGCCGGTCGACACCGTGCAGGGCGCGCTCGAAGTCATCCACCAGCTCGCGCACTGGCTCGTCACGCTCACCGGCATGACCTCGGTCGCGATGAGCCCCAAGGCGGGCGCACACGGCGAGCTCTGCGGCATCCTCGCGATCCGCGCCGCACTCGAAGCCAAGGGCGAAGGCGCGCGGAAGATCATCCTCGTCCCCGAGAGCGCACACGGCACCAACCCCGCCACCGCAGCCTTCGCCGGCTATAGCGTCGAGGACATCCCCGCCACCGCCGAAGGCCGCGTCGACACCGCCGCGCTAAAGGCCCGGCTCGGCCCCGACGTCGCCGGCGTGATGATCACCAACCCCAACACCTGCGGCCTGTTCGAGCGCGACATGCGCGAGATCTCCGATGCGGTGCACGCGGCGGGCGGCTTCGTCTATTGCGACGGCGCGAACTTCAACGCGATCGTCGGCCGCGTCCGGCCAGGCGATCTCGGCATCGACGCGATGCACATCAACCTGCACAAGACCTTCTCGACCCCGCACGGCGGCGGCGGCCCAGGCTCGGGTCCGGTCGTGTTCTCGGAAGCTTTGACCCCCTACGCACCGCTCCCGTTCGTCGAGAATCAGGACGGCCAGTTCGTCCTCGTCGAGGAAGAAACCGCAGGCGAACATCACGCCGGTAGCTTCGGCCGCATGGTCGCGTTCCATGGCCAGATGGGTATGTTCACGCGCGCGCTGACCTACATCCTCAGCCACGGCGCGGACGGCCTGCGCCAGGTGTCGGAGGATGCAGTGCTCAACGCGAACTACATCCTGCGCAGCCTCGACGACACGCTCGACGCACCGTTCGGTCCGTCGGGGCCGTGCATGCACGAGGCGCTGTTCTCGGACTCGGGCCTCGCCGCGGGCTTCTCGACGATCGACATCGCGAAGGGCCTGATCGACGAGGGTTTCCACCCGATGACGATGTATTTCCCGCTCGTCGTCCACGGCGCGATGCTGGTCGAGCCGACCGAGACCGAATCGAAGGCGGCGCTCGACCAGTTCATCGCCGCACTCCGCTCGGTCGCCGAACGCGCGAAAGCCGGCGACCCCAGCCTAAAGACCGCCCCCCACTTCGCCCCCCGCGCCCGCCTCGACGAGACGCTCGCGGCACGCAAGCCGGTGCTGGTCTGGAAGGACCCGGCTCCGCTGGCGCAGGCGGCGGAGTAAGGGAAGCAGGTGATATTCGGGATGTGACGCTTCCACCCGAAGAATAATACCACCCCGGCGAAGGCCGGGGTCCAATTGGGAGACGCTGCTAAGGGATGGCGGCGTGTCGTTATTGCCACCTATCCAATTGAGCCCCGGCCTCCGCCGGGGTGGCAGTTCAAAAATGCCGCCTCTTTTACCTCGGCTGTATTGCTGCCATGCTACACCAACTGAAGGTGATCGCGTGGGGGACGCAATGCAGGCGCACGAAGCACAAGGCTGGATCAGCTACGCGATCACCGCGGTCATTATCGGCATCGTCTTCGCGGTTCGCTGGCGCCGCATGAGCGTGGTGAAGCCGCTCAGGCTCGAACGCCTCTGGGTTTTCCCCGCGCTCTACGCCGCCGTCGCGCTCTACATGTTCGTGATGTACCCCCCGCACGGCCTCGCCTGGCTGTTCTGCGCGCTGGCCCTGGTCATGGGCGCAGTGCTCGGCTGGCAGCGCGGCAAGCTCATGCGGATCACGATCGATCCCGACAGCCACGCGCTCAACATGACGTCGTCCCCGGCAGCGGTGCTGTTCATCGTAGCGATCGTCGCAGTCCGAACCGGCGCGCGCGCGGTGATCGGCGACGGCCACGCGCTCCATCTAGATGCCTTCGCGATCACCGACATGCTGGTCGCGCTGGCGCTCGGCCTGTTCACTACGCAGCGCATCGAGATGTACCTGCGCGCGAAGCGGATGCTGGAGACAGCGCGGGTTAGATAGCGCGCTACGTGCTGATCCTCCCCCGCTAGGGGGAGGTGGCTGGCTCTTGCCAGACGGAGGGGGAGGTAAGGAGCCACGTTGGTTCCGTATCCTCCCCCTCCGTCACCTTCGGCGACACCTCCCCCTGGCGGGGGAGGATCGAGGGGTTCGCCATCAAGCAACCGCCTGCTCCGTCTCTTCCCGCCGTCGCACATGCTCCCGCCACACGATATACAACCCGCTCGCCACGATGACCGGCGCCCCGACCCAGGTCGCCTTCGCCGGCAGCGTGTCGAACACCAGCCACCCCAGCAACGTCGCCCAGAGCAAACTCGAATAATCCATCGGCACCACCACCGACACCGGCCCGAGCCGCAACGACGTCGTCATCGCGATCTGCGCCAGCCCGCCGAAGGTCCCGACGCTCGCCAGACACACCCACGCGACCAGATCATGCGACTGCGCCGCTCGCCCGTAGAACAGCGACAGCGGGAGCAACGAAAGCGCCGAGAACCAGAACACCGTCGTCAGCGCGCTCTCGGTCTTGCCGATCTGCCGCAACAGGATCGACACGCTCGCCGTCCCGAACGCCCCCGCCAGCGCACACCCGGCGCCCCACAACGGAAAGTGATCCCCGCCCGGCTGCGCGACGATCAACACCCCCGCAAAGCCAGTGGCCACTGCCGCCCAGCGATGCCACCCGGTCGGCTCGCGCAACACCAGCGCCCCCAGGATCGTCGCGAACACCGGCACCGTGAACCCGATCGTCGTCGCCTCCGCGAGCGGCAACGCGACGATCCCGTTGAAGGTAAATGCCATCGCCGACAGTCCGACGATCGCCCGCACGACATGCGCCGGCATCCGCTTGGTCGCGATCGAAGGCAGGCCCGGCCCCACGACGATCACCGCCGACACCAGCAGACACGCGCCGAACTGCCGGAAGAACAGGATTTCCGACACACTGGCGCCGTGCCGCTCGGCCAGCTTGATCGCGGTATTCATCAGCGCGAAGATCACGACCGACAGCAACCGCATGCCGATGGCGGGAAGGATGCGGTCGGTGGGCATGCGCGACCCCTACGCAAACCACCGCCGCGTCGCCACCCCCGCAACTCACACGTGACGAACACAGCCACACCCGCTATCCGCACCCCATGATAAAGCGCGCACTCCCCGTCACCCGCGAGGCGGATTTTTCCGCCTGGTACCAGGCCGTCATCTCCGAGGCCGATCTCGCCGAGGAATCCGGCGTCCGCGGCTGCATGGTCATCCGCCCCTGGGGCTATGGCATCTGGGAGCGCATCCAGCGCCTGCTCGACGACCGGATCAAGGCGACCGGTCACGAGAACTGCTATTTCCCGCTCTTCATCCCGCTCTCCTACTTCGAGAAGGAGGCCGAGCACGTCGACGGGTTCGCCAAGGAAATGGCCGTGGTCACGCACCACCGCCTCAAGGCCGATGGCTATGGTCGCCTGATCCCCGATCCCGACGCCAAGCTCGAGGAGCCGCTTGTCGTCCGCCCGACCTCCGAAATGGTCATCGGCGCCGCGTTCGCGCGCTGGATCCAGTCGTGGCGCGACCTGCCCGTGCTGATCAACCAATGGGCCAACGTCGTCCGCTGGGAAATGCGCACCCGCATGTTCCTGCGCACCAGCGAGTTCCTCTGGCAGGAAGGCCACACCGCGCACGCGACCGCCGACGAAGCGCGTGACGAGACGCTCAAGATGCTCGAAGTCTATCGCGACTTCGCGGAGGAATGCCTCGGCGTCCACGTCATCGCCGGCGAGAAGCCCGAGAACGAGCGCTTCCCCGGCGCGGTCGCGACCTATTCGATCGAGGCGATGATGCAGGACGGCAAGGCGCTGCAAGCCGGCACCTCACATTTCCTCGGCACCAATTTCGCGTCGGCGCAGAACATCCGCTTCCAGAATGCGGGCGGCGAGTTCGAGCTGTGCAACACCACCAGCTGGGGCGTGTCGACGCGGATGATCGGCGCGGTGATCATGGTCCACGGCGACGACGACGGCCTGCGCGTGCCGCCGATGATCGCGCCGTGGCAGGTCGTGATCGTCCCGATGATGCGCGACGTCCCCGAGGACGCGGCGATCGTCGAGTATTGCAAGTCGCTCCAGGCCGAACTGGCCAAGCAGTCCGCGCTCGGCGAGCCGGTCCGTGCGTTGCTCGACCTCAAGCCCGCCAAGGCCGCAACCAAGCGCTGGGGCTGGGTCAAGAAGGGCGCCCCGATCGTGATCGAGGTCGGCGGGCGCGACATGGCGGGCGGCAACGTCACCGTGATCCGCCGCGACCGGCTTTACCGTGAGGACGGCAAGCTCGACAGCGTCGCCACACCGCGCGACGCGTTCGTCGGCGAGGTCTCGGGCATGCTGGCCGAAGTGCAGGCGACGCTCCACGTCGAGTCGATGAACCGCGTGAAGGGCAATATCGTCCCCGCCAACGACTTCGCCGCAGTCGAGGCGCATTTTGCGGACGGCGTGAAGAACCCCGGCTGGGTCGACGTGCGCTGGTCGAAGCCGACGGGGGCGGCACTCGACAAGGTCGTCGAGCGTCTCAAGGCGCTCAAGCTCACGATCCGCAACGCACCGATGGGGCAAACCGGGTGCGACGATGGCGCCTGCATCTTCACTGGCGATCCCGCGGTGGAACGCATCCTGATCGGCCGCGCCTACTAGTCGCTGACAAGCTGGGACCGGCGTCACGTCCAAGGCTGCTTACCGGCGCTGTGCCGGAAGTAGCCTTGACACCCGATGCCATAGAGCAACCGAAACGGACCGGTCTGTCGGCTGTGTCGCCATGCTCCGTCTGCTATCATCGCCTTGGCTTTGGCGGGGCGACACTAAGGGGGCGGCTATGGGCGTGACCGGGATCGGCGGCTTCTTCTTCCGGGCAAAGGACCCGGAGGCGATACGTGCCTGGTATGTCGAGCATCTCGGTGTCGGCTCAGTGCCCTATGGATCGTGGGAGACGCAGGCCGGACCCAGCGTCTTCACGCCGTTCGCGGTCGACGCCGATTATTTCCCCGCGGATCGCCCGTGGATGCTCAATCTTCGCGTCAACGACCTCGACGGCCTGATCGCAACGCTCCGCGCGGCCGGGATTGCGGTGATCGCCAATCCCGAGTGGGACATGCCCGGCTTCGGCCGTTTCGCCCGCATCCACGATCCGGAAGGCAACCCGATCGAACTCTGGCAACCCGAGGGCGCTGCATGAGGACGATAAGCGCTAAGTTGGTCTGACGAGCTGCCGGGTTCGTGGCGTACTAGAACTCGACCGGGCGAGCGCCAAGACTTCCCCCCTCCCTGAAAGGGAGGGGCCGGGGGTGGGTTGGCCCAATTGAGCCATGACGGTTCGGACGCGCGGAAGCTGACCCACCCCCAACCCCTCCCTTCCAGGGGAGGGGAGCAGAACGGCACGTCTGACCCGCGTGGGGGATAGCGCGGGGATCGCCCGCCGAGCCATCTACCGCGCATCCGCCAAGCCTTCGCTCAAAACAACTCCCCCTGCGGCCCCCTCGGCGCCCGGAACAGATCACTCCGCAACGCTACCCGCTCCCGGTTCAACCCGTGCTTTGCGCACGCAATCCGGAACCGTGTCCCGAGCAAGTCCGCCCAAGGCCCTTGCCCTTGCATTCGCGTGAAGAAGTTCGGATCGTTATCCTTGCCGCCGCGCAGCGATGCGATCGTCGCCATCACCTTCCCCGCGCGATCCGGAAAATGCTCGTCGAGCCAAGCCCGGAACAGCGGTGCCACCTCATGCGGCAATCGCACCGGAATGAAGAACGCCCGCGTCGCCCCAGCCTCGGCCGCCCGTGCAATCAGATGCTCGATCTCGTGATCGGTGATTGCCGGGATGACCGGCGCGATCGAAACGTAGACCGGCACCCCCGCATCGGCGAGTTTGCGAACTGCCGCCAGCCGCCGCTCCGGATGCGGTGCACGCGGTTCGACGGTCAACGCCACCTTCGGATCGAGCGACGTGATCGACATTGCCACCGCCGCCAGCCCCTTCGCCGCCATCGGCGCGAGCAAGTCGATATCGCGCACCACGCGGTCCGACTTGGTGGTGATCGTCAACGGATGATCCGTCTCGCTGAGCACCTCGATAATACCGCGCGTGATCCGCCAGTCGGTCTCGATCGGCTGGTACGGATCGGTGTTCGTCCCCAACGCCATCGGTGCGACGGCATAGCCGGGCTTCGACAATTCGGCTCGCAGCAAGCCAGCCGCAGACGATTTAGCAAACAGCTTGCTCTCGAAATCGAGCCCCGGCGACAAATCATGAAACGCATGGCTCGGCCGCGCGAAGCAGTAGATGCAGCCGTGCTCGCATCCGCGATATGGATTGATCGAGCGGTCGAACGGCACGTCGGGCGACGCGTTGCGGCTTATGATCGTGCGCGGGGTCTCGACTGTCACCGTCGTCCGAAGTTTCGGCGCGATCCCGTCGATTCCCTCGCGCATGTCCAGCCAGTCGCCATCTGCTTCGGTCTGCGGCAGATTGAACCGCCGGCTCTCGCTATTTAGCGTCGCACCACGAACCGGACGGGCCTGTTTCATGACTTGAAACTAAGCGCCGCCCGGGAACATAGCAAGAACGAAATCAGAAGCGAACGCCGAGCCCCGCAACTACCTGATGCCGGCTGAAATCCAGGCTGGCCTTGTCGGTGCCGTCGGTGATCTCGTAGCCGTTATAGTCGGTGTAGACATATTCGAGCTTGCCGTAGAAATTGCGCCCGAATGCGGTCTGCACGCCTGCGCCGGCATGGAAACCGCTCAGATTGTCCGACACGCGGAAATTGTCCTGGGGAAAGTCACGGTCCGAATAGCCGATGCGGATCTGGCCGTTCGAATAGCCGCCCTTGATGTACAACACCGTGTTGGGGTTCAGCAGGAAGCCGCCGCGTACGCCTGCCGTCAGGTTGCGGCCGGGGGTAAGGCACGTTTCCGGCCCGTTGCCGGGGAAGCACTGCTCGACGCTCGATCCCTCGATGCCGCCATAGACGCCCAGCATCATGTCGGTGTTCACGACCATGTCGTAGCCGAGTTCGCCACCATAGGTGACGCCGCTCTTCCCCTCGCGCACGCTAGCCGAATCGTCCGCGGTCTCGACGTTCAATTCGGTGATCACGCGGTCGTACCCGATGCGCGGCTCGGCACGAAAGCCGCTGACGCCGTCGGTTGCGCCGTAGCCCGGTCCGGCATCGCGACCGAAATCCCGCCCGGTGTCGGACTGTGCGAACGCAGGCGCCGCCGGCGTTGCGGCGAGTGCCGCGATAAGCATGAACTTGTACATTCGACGATGTCCCCTTTGGACCGGCCCCCTGGCCGATCCCACGCCGGGTTCATGGATTCGACGTGCCTTCCAGACGGTTAATTCGGTAGTGAAACATTCGTTTTCGATCTGTTTGCACCGGTGCGAAAGATCGCTCGCAGAGGTGCGGCAGAGCGCCTAGGGCAGAGAGATGACGGAACAGATCACCACGGTGGAACGCGCCTTCGAGTTAGCAAGATCGGGTGCGTGCAACTCGGTCAACGACTTGCGCCAACGGTTGCGGCGCGAGGGGTATGACGCGGTGCATCTCCATCTGCACGGGGCTTCGATCAACAAACAGCTCGTCGACCTGATCCACGCCGCCAAGGGCTGACCGTCTGGTCGTGCATACGCCGCAACGCGGCCCGCCACCCGGCGAGCCGCGTCGCGCCGGTCACTTCTGTGCAAGCTCGATCGACTTCGGCATGTTCAATCCGGCTTCTGACCATTGCGCGGCGGTCTGGCAGGTTTTTCGTCCGATTAGGCTTCCGGTCACAGCGGGTTCGGTCAGGCAATATTGGTGGGTCTTCGCATCGTATTTGAGGACCGTCTGCTGAGGGCGGGCAGGTGCTGCAAAGGCGGGCGCGCTGGCGACGAGTACGGTGGCGAGGGCCAGGCTCTTCAGGATCATCGAGGTCATGGTAGCGTCCTTCAGTAGTTGAGACGCGCCCGGCTGGGCGGTATCTCGACTACTGCATCGACCGTGCCAGTTAGGTAACACAGCAGCACACAGCGGTGAAGGTGTTCAGTCAGCAAGATATTTTCGCCAGTTCCTGACGCAGTTCCGGTCCGTTCTGACTGGTGGGATGCGCCACAACTTGGCAAAAATTGCAGCAAATTGGGAAGGGCGGTATTCGGCGCCCGCCGCTCTTTCGCACGCCAGGCAGGGGGGCAGCAGCTAGCCGGGGACGGGACGGCAGGGGAGCTACCAGCACCCCTCGAGCAAGAGGCTCAGCGCTCCAGCAGCCGCGGCATTAGCTCGACGAAGTTGCAGGGGCGGTGGCGGCTGTCGAGCTGGTCGCGCAGGATGCCGTCCCAGCCGTCCTTCACCGCGCCGGTCGAGCCGGGCAGCGCGAATATGTAGGTGCCGTGCGACACGCAGGCGCACGCGCGCGACTGGACGGTCGAGGTGCCAATCGTCTGGTAGCTGAGCATCCGGAAGAGCTCGCCGAACCCCGGAATCATCTTCTCGGCGACCTGCTCCACAGCTTCGGGCGTCACGTCGCGCCCGGTCACGCCGGTGCCGCCGGTGGTGATGATGCAGTCTACCTCCGGATCGCCGATCCACGCGTGCAGGCGGGACACGATCGTCTCGACGTCGTCCTTCTCGATCCGGCGGTCGGCGAGAACGTGGCCCGCTTCGGTCAGACGCGCGACCAACGTATCGCCCGAGCGATCCTCGGCAAGGCCACGCGTGTCCGACACGGTCAGCACGGCGATCCGGACCGGCAGGAACGTCCGGCTTTCATCGATCGGCATGAAACTCAGTCCGCGCGCGTGACAGTGGTGGATTGCGGACCGACGCTGGCATTCACCGCGACGGTGGCATTCAAGGGCGCCGTGCTGGCACGATATTGCGTGTACGGCTTGGCCGCCAGCCGCACCGCGGTCGCACCCGGCAGGCCGGGGAAGCGGGGCCACATGCCTTGCGCCAGTGCATTGCGGCTGGTCGACGCCTTCTTGCCGCCCTGCGCCTCGTACATCCAGTAATTGCGCAGCACGGTGGTGACGTAGCCGCGCGTCTCCCAATACGGAATGCTCTCGATATACATCAGCGGATCGCCGTTATCGTGGACGATCGCGTTCCAGTCGCCGACCGGGCGCGGGCCTGCATTATACGCTGCGATAACCTTCGGCAGCAGCCCGCCGGTGACGCCCGCCATGTCGCGCAGCCGCTCGAGATGGCGCTGACCGACATCCATGTTGGTGCTCGGCTTGGTCAGCGCCTTCACGTCGATCAAGGTGCCACGCTCACGCGCGAAGTCGGTCGCGGCGGCGGGCATGATCTGCATCAGGCCATACGCGCCGGCCGGGCTCTTGATCGTGTTGCGGAACCGCGATTCCTCGAGCGTGTGCGCGTAGACCAGCGCCTTGTCGATGTGCCAGCCGCTGTCGGGCGTCCAGTTCGGCGTCGGATATCGCGCCTCGGCGGTCGACGTGACCCCCTGCGGGCAGTTGTGCGCGAGCCAGACGGTCGTCGCGGGCAGGCTCAGCGCTTCCGCCACCCGGACCAGGTTGGCGAACTCGCGCGGATCGCCGATCTTCGCCTGCTGGCGGATGACGGTATCGGCCAGGTCGGTCTCGCCAACCTCGACCAGTGCCGCCGCGACGCGGACGTTCGGACGCTTGCCGACGACCTTCCAGTCGCTGGCCACGAGCCCGCCGACCGACGTGCCCTTGTCCTTCATCGCCAATTGCTGGCGCGCGAGCTGGCCGTAGAAGCTCTCGCCGAACTGTGCCGCGGCCTTCAGCCGGCCCTCGATCTTGTCGGGGCGCGAGCAGACCATGTCCGCGCGCGACGCCCAGTACAGTGCCGCCGCACGCAGATCGACGTCGCCAGCGCGTGCCGCGACGCCCTCGAACCCGGTCTCGGCATTCGCGCAATCATTCTGCCGCCACGCCGACAGCGCGCCGACCCAGCGACCCTGCACCGCCCAGTCGCCGACGCCGTCCTGTGCCTTCGCCGCCATCACGCGCGCGTTCACGTCGTCGCCTTGGAGGAAATAGATCCACGCGATCTTCTGCTGCCACTCGGTCAGCGCCTCGGGAGTGAGCCCCGGCGTACTCTCGAGCAGCGACTGTGCCTCGCGGCCCATGTCCGCCTTCACGTAGGGCTGCATCTTCAGCGCCAGATCGGCGGCGATCATGTCGCCCTGCAGGCTCTTGGCGCGGACGCGACGCGGCGCGCCGTCCTGCCAGATCAGCCGCTGAGCTGCGGGCAGGGGAGGGAGGTCGACCGCGCCGCGGGTCGTCGCGAGGCGCGAGATCTGCGCGGCTTCGGGCAGTTCGGGCGCTTCGTTAAGCAGCGCGACCAGCGGCTCCATCTCGACGCGCGGCGAGCCCTTCGCCGTATACATCTCTGCGCGCGCGATCGCGTGCAGCGGGCCGGGCTTCATCGTGTCGAGCCCGATCTGCGCGTCGGTCCACTTGCCGTCGCGGATCGCCGCGAACACCGTCTTGTAGGCCTCGCGCTGGCTGGCATCGAGCTGGTCGGGAATCTGTTCGATCGTCGGTGCGCCGATCAACTGCGTCGTGCCGAGCCGCGCATTACCGCCCGGCTCATCGGCAACGGTTGCCGCCAGAGCCGGAAGGGGGAGGGCGCTCAGCCCCAGAATGATAGCCAGAGTCCGAATCATCTCACACCCTCTTGCGACGTCAGTCCGCGCATCAGCATCTGCAAATCCTTCCAGGCCTCGGCCTTGGCCGCGGGCTTCTCGATCAGAAACCGCGGATGAAAGCTCGCGACCACGCCCGTCTCGTCGGAAGCTTCGTCAGACGCCGAACCGGACCCCGTTTGTCCGGTCTTATGGTTAAATCCGTGTAAACGCCCACGCGCGGCCTGTAATTCCATCCCGAGGATCGCACGGCTCGCCGCATTGCCGAGCAGCAGCAGCCGCTTGGACGCAACCAACCCGATGTGATGCTTGGCGATTTCCGACAGCCGGGCCTCGACCTCGCTCTGGATCCGCCCCGCCGTCGGCCGCTTCGCGCAGACCGCCGCGAGATGCACTTCGTCGCGCGTCAGTCCGATCGCCGCGAGCATCTTGTCGAGCAGCCGTCCCGATGCGCCACTCAACAACGCGCCCGCATCGCCGTCGTCGCGGTCGGGGCAATCGACAAGCACCATGACCGTAGCGTCAGCCGGACCTACGGCAGCGAGCGAAACCCCGCTCCAGTCCGCCTCGGGAACCTCCGCACTGCTCCGCCAGGCCAGGAAATCGGCCAGCAAAAGCGGCATGGCGGACGGTGCCACGACCGGCGCAGCGGGTGCAACGGCCGGTACGACAAGCGGCTCAGGTGCCGCAAACCAGTCGCGCGGGACGTCGTCGACCAGCGTGTCGACGCCAGCCTCGTGCCACCAGTCGAGCGCGCTCGCCGCTGTATTTCGCCAGTCGATGGTTTGGTCCGCCCCCACGGAGTAACCTATGCTGCACGGTTGACGTGGCGGTCAACTCAGGCAATCGCCATAATGGACAAGACGGTGCCCGCCCGAGCCCGAACGAAGGGTGGGGCGCAATGCTGAGGCAAGAGGGGACATCCCCCGGGAGACGATGATGACGACACGTGAATCGATGCCGTACGACGTGGTGATCGTCGGCGCTGGCCCGGCCGGTCTCTCGGCGGCGATCCGCCTGAAACAGCTGGCGGCCGAGAAGGACGCCGAGATCAGCGTCTGCGTGCTCGAAAAGGGCTCCGAAGTAGGCGCGCACATCCTGTCGGGCGCGGTCATCGATCCCAAGTCTCTCGACGAACTGCTGCCGAACTGGCGCGAGGACGGCTGCCCGCTCGCCGAGGTGCCGGTGACCGAGAACCATCACTGGATCCTGACCAAGACGAAGAAGAGCGAGATGCCGCACTTCGTCACGCCCTCGTTCATGCACAACAAGGGCACCTATACCGGCTCGCTCGGCAACCTCTGCCGCTGGCTCGCGGGCAAGGCGGAGGAGCTAGGCGTCGAGATCTTCCCGGGGTTCGCCGCGGCGGAAATCCTGTTCAACGACGACGGCTCGGTCAAGGGCGTCGCGACCGGCGACATGGGCGTCGCGCGCGATGGCACGCACAAGGGCGACTACACGCCCGGCCTCGAACTCCACGCCAAATACACCTTCTTCTCGGAAGGCTGCCGCGGGCACCTCACCAAGGAACTGATCCGCAATTTCGCGCTCGACAAGGACAGCGATCCGCAGGTCTACGGCCTCGGCATCAAGGAGCTGTGGGACATCGATCCCGAACTCCACGTCCCCGGCCGCGTCATCCATACGCAGGGCTGGCCGCTGTCCGAGACCGACGGCTCGAACGGCGGCGGCTGGATCTATCACCAGGCGAACGGCCAGGTCTCGATCGGCTTCGTCACGTGGCTGAACTATACCAACCCGTATCTCTCGCCGTTCAGCGAGATGCAGCGCTGGAAGACGCATCCCGAGATCGCCGCGCTGCTGAAGGGCGCCAAGCGGGTCAGCTACGGCGCGCGTGCGATCAGCGATGGCGGGCTCCAGTCGATCCCCAAGCTCGTGATGCCCGGCGCCGCGCTCATCGGCGACAGCGCCGGCTTCCTCAACGTGCCGCGGATCAAGGGCACGCATACCGCGATGAAGTCCGGCATGATGGCCGCCGAGGCCGCGGTCGAGGCGATCGTCTCGCAGCGTGGCCATGACGAGCTCGCCGCCTATCCCGAGGCGTTCGAGAAGTCGTGGGTCAAGAAGGAGCTGTCGGTCGTCCGCAACGTCGCGCCGCTGGTCAAGAAGTTCGGCGACCTGGTCGGTTCGGGGCTCGCCGGCATCACGATGTGGGCCGAGCATCTGGGGATCAAGATGCCCTTCACGATGCACCACCACCCCGACAACGAAAGCCTGTGGCGCAAGGATCTGGTCAAGCCGATCGTCTATCCGAAGGCCGATGGCGTCCTCACCTTCGATCGCCTCTCGTCGGTGTTCGTCTCGAACACCAACCACGAGGAGGACCAGCCGGTCCACCTGACGCTCAAGGACGCGAGCGTGCCGATCGAATACAACCTGCCGATGTACGACGAGCCCGCGCAACGCTATTGCCCGGCCGGCGTTTACGAAGTCGTCGGCGAGGACACGGCCGATCCGAAGTTCGTCATCAACGCGCAGAACTGCGTCCACTGCAAGACCTGCGACATCAAAGACCCCACCCAGAACATCAACTGGGTCGTACCCGAGGGCGGCGGAGGCCCCAATTATCCCAACATGTAAGCGTCTGTTTATCGCACTCGGTCTCGCCGCGGCGGCGCCCGCCACGGCGGCGCCGGCCGACCTTTCCGCCTATCTGAAGGCCCGCGCCGCCGATGCTGCCGGCGAGACGGGCCTGGCCGCCGCCAGCTACGCTAGGGTGCTGGCGGCATCGCCCGACGATCCCGTCGTCGCGATCCGCGCCTATCGCGAGGCGCTGGAGGCCGGCGACGTGCCGCTCGCGACCCGCGCCGTCGCGGTGCTGAACAAGGCCGGCGTAGCCCCCGCCGACGCCGCGCTGATCCCGCTCTCCGACTCTGCACGACGGGGCGATGCGAAGGCCGCGAGCGCTGCGATCTCCACGTTGTCGAGCGGTCCCCTCGTGGTCCTGGCACCCTCGCTCTATGCGTGGGTCGCACATGCCGAGGGCCGCGACCCCGAACCCTCGCTAGCGACCGCTGCGAAGGACCCCGTCGCCAACCGCTTCGCCACCGAAACGCGTGCGCTGATCGCCGCGGCACCGCGCAGGCAAACGCTGTCGATCGGCGTCTCGCGCCTGCTCGCCCGCCTCGCCAGCGACCTCAGCGCAGGCGAACCCTCGCCACTCTCGATCGCACTGACCCAGGCAGCACTCCGCGCCGACCCGAGTTACGACGCGGCGCGCGTCCTCCTCGCCGATGCGCTCGCCCGCAACAAGCTGGTCGACCGCGCGCTGGTCGTCCTCGACGCCATCGATGCAAAGAGCCCTTCCTCCCCGGCCGCCGCCGCCGAACGCATCGACATCCTCGCCACCGCCGACCGCAACGGCGAAGCGCTTGCCGCCGCCAAGAACCGCGTCGACCAGAAGGGGTCTGAGCCCGCCGACTGGCAACGCTACGCCGACCTGTTGCTGACCACCGGCAACCCCGCCGAAGCCGCGACCTGGTACCAGCGCATCATCGCTACCGACGGAGCGAAGGGTGGCAGCTGGGGCAACTGGCTGCAATATGGCGGCGCGCTCGACCAGGCCGGCCGCTGGCCCGAAGCGCGCGATGCGCTCGAAAAAGCCGTCGCCCGCGGCCCCGCGCAACCGCTCGCGCTCAACTATCTAGGCTTCGCGCAAGTCGAGCACGGCGACGACATCCCCGCCTCGATCAAGCTGCTGGAACGCGCCAGCCGGATCGACCCGACCAACGCCTCGATCACCGACTCGCTGGGCTGGGCCTATCACCTCTCCGGCAACACCACGCGCGCTCTCCCGCTGCTCGAAACCGCTGCGCAGGCCGAACCCACCAACGCCGAAATCGCCGACCACCTTGGCGACGCCTATTGGAGCACCGGCCGAAACTACGAAGCGCGCTACGCCTGGCGCGCCGCCTTGCTGACTGCCGAACCCGCAGACACGCCGCGCATAACCGCCAAGATCGCCAACGGCCTCCCGCCAAAAGCCCGCCGCTAGAACCGCTCTCCCGCTGGGAGAGGGAAGGGCCTCGCAGGCGTGGGAAGGGTGAGGGCAAGGTGAGCTTACGCCGAAGGGGCCGTTTCGCGAGATCACCACTAATTCCGAGCACCCGCGGAAGTGATCGTGACAACGCCAGCAACTAGCGAGGTGTGCGGCATCCCCTCCCGTCACCCTGACGAAAGTCAGGATCCAGAGCCAAGCACGGCACCAATCGTTACCCTGGATCCTGACTTTCGTCAGGATGACGCGCTTAAACCCGCAGACATCACGCGTATTACGCTAAGCTGCGCTAGACCCCTTCGCCGCCAAACCCCGAGACCCCCAATGCCCGCCATCATCGAACCCGCCCCCGCCAAGATCAACCTGGCCCTCCACGTCCGCTGCCGCCGCCCCGACGGCTACCACGACCTCGAAACGCTCTTCGCCTTCGCCACCGACGGCGACCTGATCACGGTAGCACCCGCCCAAACCAACAGCCTCACCATAACCGGCCCCTTCGCCGCAGCACTCCTCCCCGCCCAAAACACCACCCCGATCCCCAACACCACCCCGGCGAAGGCCGGGGCCCAATTGGAGTCGGACAATGACGAAGCACCGCACTCGTCCAGCGCCACTACAGGCGCCGCCCCCTGGCAAGGCAACCTCGTAACCGCCGCAGCGGACGCCTTCACCACCGCCTTCGCCCCAAACGCCCACCACGCCATAACCCTTGAAAAGCACCTCCCCATCGCCTCAGGCATAGGCGGAGGCTCAGCCGACGCCGCCGCCACGCTCCGCGCGCTGGCCCGCCTCCACGGCATAGCCCGAACCGACCCCCGCCTCCACGAAATCGCCGCAAAGCTCGGCGCAGACGTCCCCGCCTGCCTCGCCAACCGCACCACGCTAGGCACCGGCAAAGGCGACACCCTCACCACCCTCGAAGGCCTGTCCGGCACCCCCCTCCTGCTCGTAAACCCAGGTGTCGCGGTCTCCACCGCCGCCGTCTTCAAGACCTGGGACGGCCACGACCGAGGCCCGATCCCCGAAGGCAATCTTCTCGACCGTGCAAAAGCCGGCCGCAACGACCTAGAACCCCCCGCGCTGACCCTCGCTCCCGTGATCGCCGAAGTCCGCACGCTCCTCGACGCAGCCCAAGGCACCCTCCTGTCGAGAATGTCCGGCTCCGGCGCCACCTGCTTCGCCCTGTTCGAAACCCCCGAAGCCAGAGACACCGCCGCCACCGCCGCCCAAGCCAAAGACTGGTGGATCCTCGCGACAAAGCTCGCCTGATTGATCGTCGCCAAAATGCAGGCATCTGACGGTCGACCACGTCAATTGGCACGACCCGTCATCCTGACGAAAGTCAGGATCCAGGGCGGCAAACGAAACCGCTGGTCACAACCAGTTCTCGACACCATCAACGAGTCGATCGCCGCCAAGCCCGCGCTCGAACAACCAGGACCGTTCTCGACCAAACTCCGCCCGGCGTATTTCGCAACCCCGACGTGTTCGGCACTTATTCCTTCGAACATGTGTAAGTCCGCAGTCGTACGGCACCACGCCCTCGCCTTGTTCTCCCGCGAAGGCGGGAGCCCAGTCTGGATCCCCGCCTTCGCGGGGAGACATGTCTTACTTACGCGCAAGGGACAGCCGCCGCCGTGTTCAGAGGCCAGCGCTCCGCGTACTCAATGGTCGACGAGCGCGGAACGGCGCATGCTCACCAAGCCCCGCATGACTAGGCTTGGCAACCACCCGCGGGCGTTACCAAACGTACACCTTTTTCCGGATTACCTATCGTTCCCCACTTGTTCCAAAAGAACAAAGAGAATACATGGTGTTTGACGCGTTGAATGGCACGCGCGCTTGCTTTAGCGATGGGAGCATATTCGATGGCCGCTAATCTGAAAGTGATCGACACCGGCATGGCAACCGCAACCAACGACCGGCAGAAGGCGCTCGACGCCGCGCTCGCGCAGATCGACCGCGCCTTCGGCAAGGGCTCGGCAATGCGCCTGGGCTCCAAGGAAACCATGCAGGTCGAGGTCATCTCGACCGGCTCGCTCGGGCTCGACATCGCGCTCGGCGTCGGCGGCCTGCCGCGCGGCCGCGTGATCGAGATCTACGGTCCGGAAAGCTCGGGCAAGACCACGCTCGCGCTCCACGTGATCGCCGAAGCGCAGAAGGGCGGCGGCACCGCGGCGTTCGTCGATGCCGAGCACGCGCTCGACCCGGTCTATGCCAAGAAGCTCGGCGTCAACATCGACGAGCTGATTGTGTCGCAGCCCGACACCGGCGAGCAGGCACTCGAGATCGTCGACACGCTGGTCCGTTCGAACGCGATCGACGTGCTCGTCGTTGATTCGGTCGCAGCGCTAGTGCCGCGTGCTGAAATCGAAGGCGAGATGGGCGACAGCCATGTCGGCCTCCAGGCCCGCCTGATGTCGCAGTCGCTGCGGAAACTGACCGGCTCGATCAGCCGCTCGCGCTGCATGGTGATCTTCATCAACCAGCTTCGCATGAAGATCGGTGTCATGTACGGCAACCCGGAGACGACGACCGGCGGCAACGCGCTGAAGTTCTACGCCTCGGTCCGCCTCGACATCCGCCGCATCGGCGCGATCAAGGCAGGCGAAGAGGTCACGGGCAACCAGACCCGCGTGAAGGTCGTCAAGAACAAGGTCGCGCCGCCGTTCAAGCAGGTCGAGTTCGACATCATGTACGGACAGGGCGTCTCCAAGCTCGGCGAGATTCTCGATCTCGGCGTGAAGGCGGGCCTCGTCGAGAAGTCGGGCGCGTGGTTCAGCTACGACAGCGTGCGCCTCGGTCAGGGTCGCGAGAACTCGAAGACCTTCCTCAAGGACAACCCCGAAACCGCCGACCGCCTCGAAAAGCAGATCCGCGCGCGCACCGACAAGGTCGCCGAGGAAATGATGGCCGGCCCCGAAGAAGGCGACGACGCGTAACCCTACTTTCCCTCTCCCTCAGGGGAGAGGGACCCGTTGCCTCCGCAATGGGAGGGTGAGGGCACGCGGGACGTAGTGTCCAGTGCTTGGCTCATGGTGGCCAAGCATGTGCACGGCGGACGGTTCAGACGCGTAGCGAACTGAAACCGTGCCAACCTATCCCTAACACCACCCCGGCGAAGGCCGGGGCCCAGTTGGCATGATGCAGCAATAGAGGCCCGCGCCAGGCCAAGCTCGTTCGAGTCGGCAACTCACATTCGACGTCGAGCCTGCTTCCCCTTGTTCTTATGCTTCCCTGTTCTCACGCGAAGGCGGCAGCCCAGTCTGGATTCCCGTGTTCGCGGGAAACAACGCTAATGATGTCAGTATGCTCGCCTACATCGGACCGCAAAACACCGCGTCACAAATACCGCGCCAGCGTCTGCACTTTGTGCACTTCGGACCCAATGTACCGATTATGTGAGGCCCTCTAGACCGTCCAATCGTCCCCCCGCCCGAGTATGAAACGGATCACCGAATGACCACCGCCTACGACTGGACCGGCAGAATAGGCGACGTCTGGGCAGAGGAATGGCGCCGAACCGACCGCAGCTTCACCAACCTGACCCCGCATTTGAACGCAGCGATCCTTTCCGCCGCCACCCCCCAAACACGCAAGGTCATCGACATAGGCTGCGGCGCCGGCGCGACCTCATTAGCCACCGCGCAAGCGCTCCCGACCGCGCAGATGACTGGCATAGATCTCTCACCCAGCCTGATCGAGATCGCCAGACACCGCGCCAAAACCCAAACCAACGCCAACTTCGAGTGCGCGGACATCATCGCCGCCGCCCCGAACCACGCCCCCATCGACCTCTACGTCTCCCGCCACGGCGTCATGTTCTTCGCAGACCCCGTCGCCGCCCTCACCACTTTGGCCGAAGCCGCCGCCCCAGACGCAACGCTCGTCTTCTCCTGCTTTGCCGACCGCGCCGCCAACCGCTGGGCCACCGAAATCATCACCGCGACCGGTGGCAATGCAGACGCTCCAGCAACCACCGCACCCGGTCCCTTCGCCTTCGCCGACCCGACCTACGTCGCGAGCATCCTCAAGCAATCCGGCTGGCACGTCGCGTCACCCGAGCGTGTCGAATTCGCCTACCGGGCAGGGGAGGGCACCGACCCCGTAGCCGACGCGATCGACTATTTCCGCCGCATCGGTCCAGCAGCCTCCGCCATCCGCGACGCCGCCCCCGAGGAACGCGAGCGCCACATCGCGCGTCTCACCCAGGTCTGCGACCGGTACCGAAGCGGCGACACGGTGGAATTCCCCGCCGCCGCCTGGATCTGGACCGCGCGCAAATCGGCTGATTAGACCAACAGGGGAGCCCGCATGATCATCGTCCACCACCTCGAAAACTCGCGATCGCAGCGGATCCTGTGGATGCTCGAGGAACTCGGACTCCCCTACGAGATCAAGCGCTACGAGCGGAACAAGCAGACGATGCTCGCCCCGCCCGAGCTCAAGCAGGTCCACCCGCTCGGCAAGTCGCCGGTGATCGAGGATGACGGCCAGGTGGTCGCCGAAACCGGCGCGATCGTCGAATATCTCGTCGACAAGGCGGACGGTAAGCTCGGCGCCCCGGCCAACCGCGCCGACGCGCTGCGGTACCGGTTCTGGCTCCACTATGCCGAAGGTTCGATGATGCCGCCGCTGCTGCTGAAGCTCGTGCTCGCGCGCATCCCGATCCTGGGCAAGGCGGCGACCAAGAAGATCCAGCCGATGATCGACGTCCATCTCGACTATGTCGAAGCCGAACTGTCGAAGCGCCCCTGGTTCGCCGGCGCCGAGATGACCGCCGCGGACATCATGATGAGCTTCCCCCTCGAAGCCGCCCGCAGCCGCGGCGGCCTCAACGAGTCCCGCCCCGCGACGATCGCATGGCTGGCAAAGGTTCACGCGCGCCCAGCGTATCAGGCCGGCCTGAAAAAGGGCGGCCCCTACGCCTACGCTTGAGGGCTGCAGATCGGAAACTGCATTGAGGATGAGAACGCAACCCCCCCTAAACACCACCCCAGCGAAGGCCGGGGCCAAGTTGGAAAGGTTGGACTAACGAGGGGCGGCGGTCACCATCGGCGTCTCCCAACTGGACCCCGGCCTTCGCCGGGGAGGTACTTCTTCAGTGGACCGCCAGCATAAAAGGGCATCTTTCAAGGCTCATCGGTTCAACAGCGCCGTCCAACCTCAAACCTGCCCCGGCCCGATCTTCTCGTAACTATCCACGTCCACCCTCGGCCCATGCCCCGTCGGCGCATGCGGAAAATCCCGATCGGCAGGCTCGCGCTCATCGAGCCCACCCTCCCACTTCGCCACCACGGTCGCGGCCACCGCATTCCCGATCACGTTCGTCGCCGAGCGCCCCATGTCGAGGAAATGATCCACCGCCAGGATCAGCAA
This sequence comes from Sphingomonas sp. NFX23, assembly GCF_049887795.1. Lineage (NCBI taxonomy): Bacteria > Pseudomonadati > Pseudomonadota > Alphaproteobacteria > Sphingomonadales > Sphingomonadaceae > Sphingomonas > Sphingomonas sp. NFX23. The sequence continues at coordinate 247,479 of NZ_JAGEKH010000003.1, read as the reverse complement.
GATCCCAGCCTCCGGGATCTTGAACATCGACAGTGTCCCCGCGATCACCACCAGCGACGCGCGAGGCACCCCCGCGATCCCCTTCGACGTCACCATCAGCACCAGCAGCATCGCGATCTGCTGCCCGATCGGCATGTGGATGCCGTACGCCTGCGCGATGAACAGCGACGCGAACGTCATGTACATCATCGACCCATCGAGATTGAACGAATAGCCGAGCGGCAGCACGAAGCTCGCGATCCGCGGGGGCACGCCGAACCGGTCGAGCGCCTCCAGCGTCCGCGGATATGCCGCCTCGGACGATGCCGCGGAGAACGCCAGAATCAGCGGATCGCGAATATACCGCACCAGCAACCGCGTCCGCGGACCGATCAGCAGGAACGCAATCCCGATCAGCACCGCCCACAGCAGCGCCAGCCCGATATAGAAGCTCAGCATGAAATAACCGAGCTGGCCGAGGATGGTCGGCCCCCGCTCGGCAAGCGTCGCGGTCACCGCCGCAAACACCGCGAACGGTGCGAACCGCATCACATAGTTGGTGATCTGGAGCATCACCGCGACCAGCGCTTCGATCGCCTTGACCAGCGGCGCGGCCTTCTCGCCGACCGCGGTGATCGCGACGCCGACGAACACCGAGAACACGACGATCTGGAGGATCTCGTTGCCCGCCATCGCCGCGATCATCGAATCGGGGACGATGTGCGTGATGAACTTGGCGAGATCGAACGCCGCGCGGTCGACGCCACTCGACGCGGTCGCCGGCGGGATCGCGAGCGCGAGGCCAACGCCCGGCTGCAACACGTTGACGAGGATCAGGCCCAGCGTGAGCGACAACAGGCTCGCGCAGATGAACCAGCCGAGGCTGCGCAATCCGACCCGCCCGAGCGCACCGGTATCGCCCATGTGCGCGATGCCCACGACCAGCGTCGAGAACACCAGCGGCGCGATGATCATCTTGATCAGCCGCAGGAACAGCGTTGTCACGATCGAGAAATAGCCGGCGATGTCCTTCAGCCGTTCGGCGGACTCGGCCGTGCCGTTGTCGATCGACGCGTTCAGGATCCAGCCGACGACCATCCCCGCGACGAGGCCGAACAAGATGTAATAGGTTAGCCGCTTGGCCATTAATCGCTCCCGAGAAGTGCGGACAGGGAAGGGGATTGCGGCGCCCGGGTCAAGGACCCTATCGTCCGGCGATGTCGACCGTACGCCCCAAGCCCGCCTTCAGCCCCTCGCGCCGCGACCTGCTGAGCCTCGCAATCGCGGCCCCGTTGCTGTCGACCACCGCGATCCTCCGCGCTGCCGAGCCGGACCTGTCGGCGCTGTCCGACATCACCGGCGGCACCAGGCCGATCGACGCCACCGAACGCGCCGCGCGGCTGGTCCGCGCGCAATCGCTGATGAAGGCGGCGGGCATCGGCGCGGTCTTGATCGAGCCTGGATCGTCGATGATCTACTTCACCGGCGTCCGCTGGCATACGAGCGAGCGGCTGACGCTGGCGATCCTTCCGGTCGAGGGTGAACCGTGCATCGTCACGCCGTTCTTCGAAGAGCCCTCGGTGCGCGAGACGCTCGCCGTGCCCGCCGAGATGCGCGTCTGGCAGGAGGACGAGAACCCGCTCGCCGTGGTCGCCGGGTTCCTGCGCGACCGCAAGCTCGCCGCGCTGCCGATCGGCCTGGAGGCGGAGGTGCGGTACTTTGCCTATGCCGGACTCGCGCGCGTGCTGCCCGAGGCGAAGATCGTGTCCGCCGACCCGGTCGTCCGCACCTGCCGGATGGTCAAGACCCCCGCCGAGATCGCGCTGATGCAGGCGGCGACCGAGGTCACGCTGGCCGCGTATCGCTGGACGAAGCCGCGCGTCGAGAAGGGCATGACCGGCCCGGAAATCGGCGCGCTCATGAACGCCGCGACCAAGAAACTCGGCGGCGCGCCCGAGTTCGCGCTGGCGCTGATTGGCGAGGCATCCGCCTACCCGCACGGCAGCCGCGAAATCCACCGCGTCGCCGACGGCCAGGTCGTGCTGATGGACTGCGGCTGCACCGTCCAGGGCTATCAGTCCGACATCTCGCGCACCTGGGTGCACGGCGCGGCAACTGCCGACCAGCGCAAGACGTGGGACCAGGTCGCCCGAGGCCAACAGATCGCGTTCGCCGCGGCCAAGATCGGTGCACCCGCCGGCAGCATCGACGACGCGGTCCGGCGGCATTACGAGACGCTCGGCTACGGCCCGGGGTACAAGGTCCCCGGCCTGTCGCATCGCACCGGCCACGGCATCGGCATGGACGGCCACGAACCCGTCAACCTCGTCCGCGGCGAGACGACCAGGCTGGCGGCGGGGATGTGCTTCTCCGACGAGCCGGGGATCTATATTCCCGGCAGATACGGGGTCCGCATCGAGGACTGCTTCCACATGACCGATGCGGGCCCGAAATGGTTCAGCGAGCCGCCTAAGTCGCTGGATGCGCCACTAGGGTAATACTCCAACGAGGCAGTCGCCCTCGCCGCGCACTCCACCACCCCGGCGAAGGCCGGGGCCCAATTGGGGGACGGCGATAACGAAGCGCTGCTCTCCATTATTTCCACCTCTCCAATTGGGCCCCGGCCTTCGCCGGGGTGGAACATCGGGGCGAACGGCCGCTCTTACCTACCTTGTTCTCCCGCGAAGGCGGGAGCTCAGTCTGGATCCCCGCCTTCGCGGGGAAACACGCTATCTTCGTTTCAATGCGATGCGTGCAAGGCAAGCCCCACACCTCCACTTGAGCGAACCGCCCCGCTCGCCTAAGTCCCCGCGCATGACATCGACGAACGACATCCGCCGCGGCTTCCTCGACTATTTCGGATCGCAGGCGCACCAGATCGTGCCCAGCGCGCCGCTCGTGCCGCAGAACGACCCGACGCTGATGTTCGTCAACGCCGGGATGGTGCCGTTCAAGAACGTCTTCACCGGCCTCGAATCGCGCCCCTACACCACCGCGACCTCGTCCCAGAAATGCGTCCGCGCCGGCGGCAAGCACAACGATCTCGACAATGTCGGCTACACCGCGCGCCACCACACCTTCTTCGAAATGCTCGGCAATTTCTCGTTCGGCGACTATTTCAAGGAACAGGCGATCGTCCACGCCTGGACGTTGCTCACGCGCGAATGGGGCCTGTCGCCCGACAAGCTGACCGCCACCGTCTACCACACCGACGACGAGGCGTTCGATCTCTGGAAGAAGGTTGCCGGGCTCCCCGATCACCGCATCATCCGCATCCCGACCAAGGACAATTTCTGGTCGATGGGCGACAACGGGCCGTGCGGGCCCTGCTCGGAAATCTTCTACGACCATGGCGACCACATCTTCGGTGGCCCCCCCGGCAGCCCCGACGAGGACGGCGATCGCTTCGTCGAGATCTGGAACCTCGTGTTCATGCAATACGAGCAGGAGAACGCCGAGATCGTCGGCAACCTGCCCAAGCCCTCGATCGACACCGGCATGGGGCTCGAGCGCATCGCCGCGGTCATGCAGGGCGTCACCGACAATTACGATACGGACACGTTCAAGGCGCTGATCGCGGCGTCGGGCGCGCTGACGCACACCGCGACCGACGGCGCCAACACCGCGAGCCACCGCGTGATCGCCGATCACCTGCGCACCGCCGGCTTCCTGATCGCGGACGGCGTACTGCCCGCGAGCGAGGGCCGCGGCTATGTCCTGCGCCGGATCATGCGCCGCGCGATGCGCCACGCGCACATTCTGGGCGCCAAGCAGCCGCTGATGCATCGGCTGGTCCCCGCACTCGTCACCGAGATGGGCGCCGCGTACCCCGAACTGTCGCGTGCACGCCCGCTGATCGAGGCGACGTTGCAGCAGGAGGAGACGCGCTTCCGCCAGACGCTCGACAAGGGGCTGAAGCTGCTCGACGAAGCGACCACCGGGATGACCGACGGTACGCTGGCCGGCGACGTCGCGTTCAAGCTCTACGACACCTACGGCTTCCCGTACGACCTGACCGAGGACGCATTGCGCGAACGCAACATCGCGGTCGACCGTGCCGGCTTCGACACCGCGATGGCCGAGCAGAAGCGCGCCGCCCGCGCCGCCTGGAAGGGCTCGGGCGCGAAGGCTTCGGACGACATCTGGTTCGACATCGTCGAGCAGACCGGCGGCACCGAATTTCTCGGCTACGCGTCCGATACCGGCGAGGGCGAGGTCGTCGCACTGGTCAAGGACGGCACGCGCGTCGACCACGCCACAACCGGCGATACGGTCTCGATCGTCGTCAACCAGACGCCGTTCTACGGCGAGAGCGGCGGCCAGGTCGGTGACGCGGGCCACATCTCCAACGACAGCGGCCTGCGCGCGAACGTCACCGAGACCTCGAAGCAGCTCGGCCGGGTGTTCGTCCATCACGCGATCGTCGACGCCGGCGAGATCAAGGTCGGCGACCCGGTCAAGCTCCAGATCGACGTCGCCCGCCGCGCACAGATCCGCGCGAACCACTCCGCAACGCATCTCTTGCACGAGGCCTTACGCGAACGCCTCGGCACGCACGTTGCGCAGAAGGGCAGCCTCGTCGCCCCCGACCGCCTGCGGTTCGACTTCTCGCAGCCGGTCGCGATGACCCCCGCCGACATCGCGCAGGTCGAGGCCGACGTGAACGCGCAGGTCCGCGGCAACGGTGCGGTGACGACGCTGCTGATGACCCCCGACGACGCGATCGCGATGGGCGCGATGGCGCTGTTCGGCGAGAAATACGGCGATGAGGTCCGCGTCGTGTCGATGGGGTCGACTGAGGACGGCACCTATTCGATCGAGCTGTGCGGCGGCACGCACGTCACCGCGCTCGGCGATATCGGCCTGTTCAAGGTGGTCGGCGAGGGCGCGGTCTCGAGCGGCATCCGCCGTGTCGAGGCGCTCACCGGCGAAGCGGCGCGCGTGTATTTGACCGGCCGCGACGATCGCCTGCGCGAAGCCGCAGCAGTCCTGAAGTCGACCCCCGACGAGGTCCCGGCGCGCGTCGCATCGCTGCTCGAAGACCGCCGCCGCCTCGAACGCGAACTCGCCGACGCGAAGAAGGCGCTGGCGCTGGGCGGTGGTGGATCGGGCGAAGCGGCAGGACCGGAGCAAGTCGGCGGCGTTGCGTTCATCGGCCAGGTGCTCAACGAGTTCGAGGCCAAAGGCCTGCGCGGCGCGGTCGACGAAGCCAAGCAGCGTCTGGGTTCGGGCGTCGCGATGCTGGTAGCGATCAACGACGGCCGCGCTTCGGTCGCGGTCGGCGTGACGGCGGACCTAGTGGCGAGCCACAATGCCGTCGACCTGCTCAAGATCGCGGTGGCGACGCTGGGCGGGCAGGGCGGCGGCGGCCGTCCCGACATGGCGCAGGGCGGTGGTCCTGACGGAGACAAGGCTGCGGAAGCAGTCGTGGCGGTGCGAGCAAAGCTGGAGGCGGCGGGCGCCTGAAACTCGTCATCGCCGCACGCTAAACCCCAAGCAATGTTCCCCCGCGGACGCGGGGGCCCAGCTAAGTACCGTCAGCGTACGTGGCTCCTAGACCCCGGCCTTCTCGGGGGAACAGGCTGCGCTGATGAAGTCACCCGCTACCACCACCTCCACCCCGGCGAAGGCCGGGGCCCAATTGGCACGTCCGAAGTAACGGAAGGCCGCATTTAGTTACCACCGTCCCCCAATTGGGCCCCGGCCTTCGCCGGGGTGGTGCTAATACTGGGTAAGTGGTTTGCGCGAATAAACGAGGCTCAGCCCCCACGCACCTTCGCCAGCGTAGTCCCAGCGGTAATCGCCTCGATATCCGTCACCAAGTGCAACATCCGCACCCCGCCGCGCGCCATCGCTCGCTCCAGCGCCCCCGCAAAATCCTCCGTCCGAGAAACCGTCTCCGCCCAGCACCCATAAGCCCGCCCCAGCGCGGCAAAGTCCGGATTTCGCAACCCGGTTCCAGACACCCGCCCCGGATACTCCCGCTCCTGGTGCATCCGGATCGTCCCGTACCCGCCATTATCCACGACGATCACCAGCATGTCCGCACCATGCGCAACCGCGGTCGCGAGTTCCTGTCCGTTCATCAGGAAACACCCGTCGCCCGCGAGCGCTACGACCGTCCGCTCCGGATGCCGCAACGACGCCGCAACCGCCGCCGGCACGCCGTACCCCATAGCTCCAGCGGTCGGCGCAAGCTGCGTCCCCGGCCCGGCATACGCCCAGTACCGATGCCACCAGCCTGAGTAATTCCCCGCGCCGTTGCAGATGATTGCGTCCGCCGGCAGCCGCTCGCGCATCGCCGCCACGCACGGCCCAAGGTCCATCACCAGATCGCGCGGCACCGGCGTAGACCACGCAAGCCACTCCGCATGCGCCTCCGATCCGGCAGACCGCGCCGGCAGATCAACCGCCAGCAAAGCCTCAGCAAACTCCGTCATCCCCGCACATACCGCCACATCCGCGCGGTACGCCCGGTGCAACTCGTCGGGATCGGGATGGACGTGGATCAGCCGCTGCCCCAGATGATCGGGGGTGATCAGCGCATAGCCATCGGTCGTCGCCTCCCCAAGCCGCGGCCCGACCACCAGCAGCAGATCCGCCGCCTTCACCCGCTCGACCAGCTTCGGACTAGGCCCATATCCCAGGTTCCCCGCCCACACCGGACAGTCGTTCGGAATGGCATCCTGCCGCCGAAACGCCGCGGCGACCGGAATGCCGTTGCGATCTGCCCAGGTCGAGAACGCCCCGGACGCCGCCACATCCCAACCCGCCCCGCCAACGATCGCCACCGGCCGCTCGGCGGTGGTCAGCAGATCGGCCAGCAAGTCCATCGTATCGGCGTCACACCCCTGCGCCACCCGCTCGACCCGCGGCCGATCGACCGCATCGACTACGTCCAACAACATATCCTCGGGCAACGCTAGCACGACCGGCCCCGGTCGCCCCGACATCGCCGTCGCATAGGCGCGCGCGACATATTCCGGGATCCGCCGCGCATCGTCGATCCGCGCCGCCCACTTCGCGATCGGCGAAAACATCGCCTGGAAATCGATCTCCTGGAACGCCTCGCGGTCGCGCGTGCCGCGATCGATATCGCCCACGAAAAGTATCATCGGCTGCGAATCCTGCATTGCGACGTGCACGCCGATCGACGCGTTGGTCGCGCCCGGCCCGCGGGTCACGAACGCGACCCCCGGCCGATGCGTCAGCGTCCCGTCCGCGCACGCCATGAACCCGACGCCGCCCTCCTGCCGACACACGACAAGGTCGATCGCCGGCGTATCGTGCAACGCGTCGAGCACCGCGAGGAAACTCTCCCCCGGCACGGTGAAAATCCGGTCGCAGCCCTGTGCGACGAGTTGATCGACCAGGATACGGCCGCCGGTGCGTGGTGTGATCATCCCCGTATCCTGCCGTCCGTTGTGCGTGAAGTCGAGAAACGGTTACGCTGACATCGAAGCCGGGACCAACCCGACTCGTCCGGAGAGGATCATGACCGACTTCACCACCGTCGCCGACGGCCTGCGTTTCCCCGAGGGCCCGGTGGCGATGCCCGACGGCAGCATCATCCTCGTCGAGATCGAGCCCGGCCGCATCACGCGCATCGCCCCTGACGGAACGAAAACGACGGTCGCCGAACCCGGCGGCGGTCCCAACGGCCTCGCGATCGGCCCGGACGGCAAGCTCTATTGCTGCAACAATGGAGGGTTCGCATGGCGCGAGACGAACGGCTTCCTTACCCCGCACGGCCAGCCGGACGACTATTCCGGCGGCCGGATCGAACGGATCGACATCGCCACCGGCGCGGTCGAGATACTCTACAAGGACGGCGATTTCGGCTGCGTGCTGCGAGGACCCAACGACATCGTCTTCGATTCGCACGGCGGCTTCTGGTTCACCGACCACGGCAAATCGCGCGACCGCGCCCGCGACATCACCGGCATCTTCTACGCGAAAGCCGACGGGACCCAGCTCGAAGAAGTGATCTTCCCGACCGAAAATCCCAACGGCATCGGCCTCTCGCCGGACGGCACGCGGCTCTACGCGGCGGAGACGTTCACCTGCCGGCTGATGGCGTTCGACATCGTCGCGCCCGGCAAGGTCGCCAGCGCCTCGGGCACGCCGCTCTACCGTCCGGCCGGCTACAAGTTCTTCGATTCGCTCGGCGTCGAGGCATGCGGCAACATCTGCGTCGCAACGATCGGCGAATGCGGTATCAGCGTGATCTCGCCCGCCGGGGAACTGGTCGAGTTCGTCGCGACCGACGATGTGTTCACTACCAACATCTGCTGGGGCGGCGTGGACATGATGGATGCCTACATCACCTGCTCGGGCAGCGGCCGGCTGGTGAAGACGCGCTGGAAGCGGCCGGGGTTGAAGCTGGCGTACTGAGAACGACTCGATCCTCCCTCGCCAGGGGGAGGTGGCGCCGAAGGTGACGGAGGGGGAGGACACGGAGCAGAGGTTTCCCTTTCCTCCCCCTCCGTCTGGCAAGAGCCAGCCACCTCCCCCTAGCGGGGGAGGATCGTGAAAAGTCGATCCGCGCTACGTTGCCGAGCGCCAACCACCGGCTTATGCGAGGCGAAAGACCTGAGGAGGATGCATGGCGAACAAGCGCTACACCGATGCGGCAAAGGCACTCGAAGGCGTGCTGTTCGACGGAATGACGATCTGCGCGGGCGGGTTCGGGCTGTGCGGCATCCCCGAGCGGCTGATCGACGCGATCGAGGCGTCTGGGGTGAAGGACCTGACGATCGCCAGCAACAATGCCGGGATCGACGGGCAGGGCCTCGGCAAACTGCTCCGCTCGCGCCAGGTGAAGAAGATGATCTCGTCCTATGTCGGCGAGAACAAGGAATTCGAGCGGCAATATCTTAGCGGCGAACTCGAGGTCGAGTTCTGTCCGCAGGGCACGCTCGCCGAACGCTGCCGGGCAGGGGGGGCGGGCATCCCCGGCTTCTACACCAAGACCGGCGTCGGCACGCAGGTCGCCGAGGGCAAGGAAACGAAAGTCTTCGACGGCCAGGAATACATCCTCGAACGCGGCATCCGCGCCGATCTCGCGATCATCAAGGGCTGGAAAGCGGACGAAAGCGGCAACCTCATCTTCCGCAAGACCGCGCGCAACTTCAACCAGCCGATGGCGACCGCGGGGAAGATCTGCGTCGCCGAGGTCGAGGAGATCGTCCCCGTCGGGAGCCTCGATCCCGACACGATCCACCTGCCGGGCATCTACGTGAAACGGATGATCGTCGGTGCGCCCTACGACAAGCAGATCGAATTCCGCACCGTCCGCGAGCGGGTATCCGCGTGAAGTCAGGCCTGATGGTTGATCGCAAACGCTCCCCGTTCTCCTGCGAACGCAGGAGCCCAGGGTCACGAGCGTTGCGGGTGGTATCCTGGACCCCTGCGTTCGCAGGGGCACTGGCGCTCCAAGGCTGCGTCAGCGTGTCCGCGCCGACGTCGATCGCAGCGACGCCGACTGTTTCCGCGCCCATCACCGTCGATGGCGTCCCAGCCGGGATGCAGTATCTCTACGCCTCGGGCGAAGCCGCCGCGGTGAGCATTCAAGCCTGGAACGCGCTCGTAGGCTACGTCCGTACGCAACGCGCGCCAACTTCCGTCGTCCTTGCGCCAGGCGCCACTCTCGTTGCCCCGACGTTCACCAACTGCGGCACCAAACCTAAGGCTGCAGTGTTCGACGTCGACGAAACCATCCTCCTCAATCTCGGCTTCGAATACGACGCGTCCTCCGGCCAAGCATGGTCCGATCCCCGCTGGCAGGACTGGGAGCGCACCGGCGTCAAGCAGGTCGCGCCCGTCCCCGGCGCCCTCGCCGCACTCGGCCAACTCCGCGCAATGGGCGTCACGGTGATCTTCAACACCAACCGTTCCGCAGCCAACGCCGCGCAAACTGAGGCCACGATCGAAGCCGCCGGCCTAGGCCCCGCGCGCCACGGCGAGACGCTGTTCCTCGCCGGCGACGACGCGATGGGCTCGAAGAAGGACGGCCGCCGCGAGATGATCGCCGCGAAATACTGCGTCGTCGCGATGGGCGGCGACCAGCTCGGCGACTTCAGCGACCTGTTCAACGCCGGCCAGACCCCCGCCGTGCGCCGCGCCGCGGTCCAGTCGCCCGCGATCGCGGCCAGATGGGGGGCAGGGTGGTTCGTCCTCCCCAACCCCGTCTACGGCACCGCGCTGAAGGGCAACCGCGACGAGGTATTCCCCCCAGCAGTCCGCTGGGCCCCGACAGGAGGCGTACGCTAATGGCCGACCACCCAAACGCGATCGCGCTCGACAAGGGCGCGCAACTCACCAGCGAATCGGTCGAGGTCGCGCGCATCTGGATCACAAACGGCGCCGGCAGCAACGTGCTGATCGACGCGGGCATCCTCGAGGATCCGACCGTGTTCGGCTACCTCCTCGCCGACACGATCCGCCACGCCGCGCGCGCCTATGCGGGCACCTGGGGTCTCGACGAGGACGCCGCGTTGCAGGCGATCGTCGACGGCGTCGGCACCGAGCTCCGTGAACAATTCACGACCATCACCACCATCCAGGAAGGAATGCACTGATGCCCTGGGACCGTAACCAGATGGCCGCGCGCGCGGCGCAGGAACTGAAGGACGGCTATTACGTCAACCTAGGCATCGGCATTCCGACGCTGGTCGCGAACAATATCCCCGACGGCATGACCGTCACGCTCCAGTCCGAGAACGGCATGCTCGGGATCGGCCCGTTCCCGTACGCGGGCGAGGAGGACGCCGACCTGATCAACGCCGGCAAGCAGACGATCAGCGAACTCCCTTCGTCGGTGTATTTCAGCTCGTCGGACAGCTTCGCGATGATCCGCGGCGGGCATATCGATCTGACGGTACTCGGCGCGATGGAGGTCAGCGAAGGCGGCGACATCGCCAACTGGATGATCCCGGGCAAGATGATCAAGGGCATGGGCGGCGCGATGGACCTCGTCGCGGGCGTCAAGCAGATCATCGTCGTGATGGACCACACCGCCAAGGACGGCACGCCGAAGTTCATCCCGTCGTGCACGCTGCCGTTGACCGGCAAGAACGTCGTCGACATGATCGTCACCGATCTGGCGGTGTTCCAGCGCGCGGATCACGACAGCCCGTTCAAGCTGGTCGAGATGGCGCCGGGCGTCACCGCGGACGAGATCGCCGCGAAGACCACCGCGCGCTACACCGCCTGATGCGCTACACCCTCGTCACCGCGAACCGCAATTATTCGAGCTGGTCGTTGCGCCCCTGGGCCTTGATGAAGGCGCTCGGCATCGACTTCGAGGACCGGATCGAGCCGTTCCTGGCGCCCGTGAATTACGAGGCGTTCCGCACTTTCTCGCCGACGGGCCAAGTGCCGGTGCTGATCGACGGCGAGCGGACGGTGTGGGATTCGCTCGGCATCGTCCTCTACCTCGCCGACCGTCACGACGGCGTCTGGCCGGTCGATGCCGAGGCACGCGCGTGGGCGATCTGCGCCACGGCCGAGATGCATGGCGGGTTCTCCGCGCTGCGCAACGAGCGGACGATGAACGTCGGCGTCCGCGTGAGCGCCGCCCCTGGTAGCGACGCGCTCGACCGCGATGTCGCGCGGATCGCTGAACTCTGGAGCAAGGGACTTGACCGGTTCGGCGGCCCCTGGCTCGCTGGTGCCGAATTCGCGGCAGTCGATGCCTTCTATGCGCCGGTCGCGTTCCGAGTGCGGACCTACGGGATCGACGTCGGTGCGGCTGGGCTCGCTTGGGTCGAGCGGATCATCGCGCACCCGGCGATGCGCGAATGGGAAGCGACCGCGCTCGCCGAGACGTGGCGCGAGGAAAGCCACGAGGCCGACCTCGTCGCATGCGGATCGATCACTGCGGACTTCCGCCGCTGATGCGCCGCGCCGTGATCGTCATAGCACTGATCGTCATCCTGATCGCAGGCACCGCGTTCACCGCAGGCCCCGGCACGCTCAGCGTCCTCGACGGCGTGATGGGCGGCGGTCGCGGCACCGCCCGCATCCGCGAAGGCGTCCCGTTCGGCACGCACGGCCAGAAGCTCGACGTCTGGCGCCCATCCGGCGGCGCCAAGACCGGCCTGCCGGTGCTGATCTTCTGGTATGGCGGCGGCTGGGTCCACGGCTCGCGCGGCGCCTACGCGTTCGCGGCGCGCGCCTATGCGAAGGCGGGCTACGTCGTCGTCATGCCCGACTACCGCAAAGTCCCCGACGTGCGCTTCCCCGCCTTCCTCCAGGACGGCGCCGAAGCGGTGAAATGGACCCGCGACCACATCGCAGAGGCTGGCGGCGACCCGAACCGGATCGCCGTCGCCGGCCATTCCGCGGGCGCCTACACCGTGGCGATGCTGACGCTCGACGAGCGCTGGCTGAAGGCCGAAGGCGTCGACCCGCACATCATCAAGGCCGCGGTTGGCCTGTGCGGGCCGTACGACTTCTACCCCTTCACCGCCAAGCGCGCGATCGACGCGATGCAGGGCGCCGCCGACCCGGTGATGACCCAGCCGATCCACTTCGCGCGCGCGGACGCCCCGCCGATGCTGCTGATCACCGCCGGCGACGACACGCAGGTCAAGCCGCACAACGCGATCAACCTCACCGCGCGGCTTAAGGCGCTGGGGGCACCGGTGACGTACATCGATTATCCGGGTCTGAGTCACGAGAATGTCGCGATGGCATTGTCGAAACCGTTCCGCCGTAAGGCGCCCGTGTTGGTCGATAGCGTCGCGTTTCTGAACAAGGCGATGCCCGCGCGGTAATCCACCTTGTTTCCCCGCGAAGGCGGGGACCCAGACTGGGCTCCCGCCTTCACGGGAGAACAAGCTTCCTTGTAGCCTGACGCCCGTCTGAACGATCGAAAATTACATACAACCTTGGCGCCGCACCCCTTTTCGGTTAACGCGTGCTCCATCATGGCCACTCCGCAAACGCTGTACGAAAAGATCTGGGCGGCGCACGTCGTCGAACGCCGCGACGACGGCACCTGCCTGATCTATATCGACCGCCACCTCGTCCACGAAGTCACCAGTCCGCAGGCGTTCGAAGGCCTCCGCGTGGCAGGCCGCAAGGTCCGCCGCCCCGACCTGACGCTCGCCGTCCCCGATCACAACCTCCCGACCACCGCGCGCAAGGACGCCGCCGGTCGCGTCCTGCCGATCGCCGATCCCGAAAGCGCGCAACAGCTCGACGCGCTCCGTCGCAACACTAGCGAGTTCGGCATCGACTATATCGACGCGACCGCCATCGAGCAGGGCATCGTCCACGTCGTCGGCCCCGAGCAGGGCTTCACGCTCCCCGGCACGACGCTCGTCTGCGGCGACAGCCACACCTCGGCGCACGGTGCGCTCGGCGCTTTGGCGTTCGGGATCGGCACCAGCGAAGTCGAGCACGTCCTCGCCACGCAGACATTGCTGTTGTCGCAGGCCAAGACGATGGAAGTCCGCGTCGACGGCGAACTCGGTTTCGGCGTCAGCCCCAAGGACGTCATCCTCGCGATCATCGGTAAGATCGGCGCGGCGGGCGGCACCGGCCACGTCATCGAGTTCACCGGCAGCGTCATCCGCAACATGTCGATCGAGGGTCGCCTGACCATCGCCAACATGTCGATCGAGGCGGGCGCGCGTGCCGGCCTGATCGCACCCGACGACACGACCTTCGCCTATCTGAAAGGCCGGCCGATGGCCCCGACTGGCGAGAACTGGGACAAGGCCGTGACGTGGTGGCGCAGCCTCGCGACCGACCCCGGCGCGACTTACGACAAGTCCGTCGTGCTGGACGCAGCCGATATCGCCCCCGGTCTCACCTGGGGTACCAGCCCCGAGGACGTCGTGCCGATCACCGGAGTCGTCCCCGAACCGTCGAGCTTCGCCGATCCCGCCAAGCAGGCCGCCGCACAGAAGTCGCTCGATTACATGGGGCTGACGGCGGGCACCGCGATGCGCGACGTGCCGATAAAGCACGTCTTCATCGGCAGCTGCACCAACAGCCGCATTGAGGATCTCCGCGCCGCTGCGGCGATCGCGGACGGTCGCCATGTCGCGACCGGCGTGCGCGCGCTCGTCGTCCCCGGCTCGGGCCTCGTCAAGCGCCAAGCCGAAGCCGAAGGGCTCGACCGGATCTTCATCGACGCCGGTTTCGAATGGCGCGAACCGGGGTGTTCGATGTGTCTCGCGATGAACCCGGACAAAGTCCCTGCGGGGGAGCGTTGCGCTTCCACGTCGAACCGTAATTTCGTCGGCAGACAGGGTCCCGGAGCGCGCACGCATCTGGTATCACCTGCGATGGCGGCGGCAGCGGCGGTCACCGGTAAGCTGAGCGACGTCAGAGAGTTGATGGGGGAAAGAGCGTGAAGAAAGTTTTCGTATTGCTGGCGGCTGGCGCAATGCTCAGCGGCGTCGCGGCCTATGTCGCATCGGCGCGTGTGGTTCCGGAGCGCACGGAACAGCGATGACTCCCGTCACGACCGTCTCGGGCCGCGCTTATCCCTGGGGCGCGAAGAACATCGACACCGACGTCATCATCCCGGCGCACTGGCTGAAGACGATCACGCGCACCGGCCTCGGTCGCGGTGCGTTCGAGACGGTCCGCGCGCAACCCGGCAACATCTTCGACGACCCGCGCTACGCCGGGTCGCCGATCCTCATTGCCGGCGATAATTTCGGCTGTGGCTCCAGTCGCGAGCATGCCGCGTGGGCGCTCGCCGACATGGGCATCACCGCGGTCATCGCGCCGAGCTTCTCCGACATCTTCTCTGGCAACGCGTTTAAGAACGGTATCGTCCCCGTCGTTCTGCCGCAGGAGGCGATCGATCGCCTGCTCGAAGTCGCCAAGGATCAGACCGTGACCGTCGACCTCGAGACGATGACCGTCACCACCCCGTTCCAGGACCGCTTCACCTTCGAACTCGACGCATTCCGTCGCCAGTGTCTCATGGAAGGGCTGGACGAAGTCGGCCTGACGCTGGCAAGGGATACCCAGATTTCGAAATTCGAGGAGGCGGTCGCATCGAATCGCCCCTGGACGACGGTGGAGAGCGGGTATGCGAGCATTGGTGTCGAAGGCAGTCGGCGGACCTGAAACTCTGGAAATGGTCGAGCTGCCCGATCTGGTAGCCGGCCCCGGCCAGGTCGTCGTCGCGGTCAAGGCCTGCGCGATCAATTTCCCCGATGTCCTGATCATCGAGGACAAATACCAGTTCAAGCCGCAACGCCCGTTCGCACCGGGCGGCGAGATCGCCGGCACGATCGACTCGATCGGCGAGGGCGTCACCGGTTGGGAAATCGGCGACCGCGTCATCGCGATGCTCGGCCACGGCGGCCTGTGCGAAAAGGTGATCGCCGACCCCGCCAAGCTCTACCGCCTCCCCGAAGGCCGCAGCTTCGCCGAGGGTGCCTCGCTGATCCTCACCTACGGCACGACGATCCACGCACTGCTCGACCGCGGCCACATCGAGGCTGGGCAGACGCTGCTCGTGCTCGGCGCAGCCGGCGGGGTAGGGCTCGCCGCGATCGAACTCGGCAAGGCGTTCGGCGCAAAGGTCGTCGCCGCGGTCTCGTCAGAGGAGAAGGCCGCCGCCGCCAAGTCCGCGGGTGCCGACGAAACGCTGATCTACGCCCGCGCCCCGTTCGACAAAGACCAGTCGAAGGCGCTCGCCGAGCAGTTCAAGGCCGCGGTCGGGCGCGACGGCGCGCACGTGATCTACGATCCGGTCGGCGGCGACTATGCCGAGCCTGCGCTGCGATCGATCGCCTGGGAGGGCAAGTATCTCGTCGTCGGTTTCCCCGCCGGCATCCCGAAACTCCCGCTCAACCTGACGCTGCTCAAAAGCTGCGACGTGTGCGGCGTATTCTGGGGGGCGTTCGCGGCGCGTGATCCAAAGGCGAACCAGGCGCACATCGAAACGCTGTTCGATCTGTGGGAAGCGGGAAGGATCGCGCCGCGCGTAACCGAGACATTTGCATTCGAGGACGGCGGCAAGGCCATCGCGAAGATGGCCGCTCGTGGTGCTATCGGGAAACTCGTCGTAGAGGTCGGCTGAGTACAGCCGCCTCTACAGGGGGTTCAAAACACGTTATACGCAACGGTGGCGATCGCCCCCCACATCGCTATCGACGCGAAAATTCCGTAGGCAAGCCCGTGCACGACCGGCGGTGTAGCGCGCGTCTTGGCCACGGAAACGGATGTCGGCTGGGATAGCGTCGTCATATCACTCTCCTATCCGTGCACTGTGTCACGTGATCGACTTATATATCGTTACAACCAGACCATAGTTCCAGTAGTTTTTGTACGTTTTCGTCGATTGTTGCGCGGGGGCTCCGTCCGACCTATCTCGGGGCCCACGACGAGACTGAACGGGGACCCGCGACATGACCACTTTCGACGACCGCGAACGCGCCAGCGAGGCGAATTTCGCGCGCGAGGAAGAGATGGCCTTCCGGATCACCGCGCGCCGAAATCGCCTGCTCGGGGGATGGGCGGCGCAGGAAATGCAGCTGACCCCTGAAGAGACGGACGCCTATGCGACTGCGCTCGTGCATGCCGACATGGAAGGCGGCGGCGACGACGATGTCGTGCGAAAACTGGTCGGCGACCTGACCGCGGCCGGTCTCGACCATGACGAGGCCACCGTCCGCCGCGCGCTGGCGCAGCAGATGATCGAGGCGCGTCGCCAATTGCTGGAGTCGCATTGATATGCCGATGGCTGCCAACGATATCGAAGCAATGATCAAGGACGCGATCCCCGATGCCCAGGTCGAGATCACCGATCTCGCGGGCGACGGCGATCATTATGCCGCCAAGGTCACCGCCGCCAGCTTTGCCGGGATGAGCCGGGTGAAGCAGCACCAGGCCGTCTATGCCGCGCTCGGCGGTCGGATGGGCGGCGTCCTGCACGCACTACAGCTTACGACCGCAATCTCCTGAGGACCGAAGACATGACCGACGATTCCAACGCCCGCATCGACGCCCTGGTAAAAGCCAGCCCGGTAGTCCTGTTCATGAAGGGCAGCCCGCTGTTCCCGCAGTGCGGCTTTTCCAGCCGCGCGATCGCGATCCTCAACCATCTCGAGGTCGAGTTCGAGAGCGTCGACGTGTTGCAGGATCAGGGCATCCGGCAGGGTATCAAGAGCTATTCCGACTGGCCGACCATCCCGCAGCTTTACGTCGATGGCGAATTCGTCGGCGGCTCGGACATCATGATGGAAATGTATGAGAGCGGCGAGCTGGCGCAGTTGTTCGAGACGCAGAAGGCCAACTGATCAAGGCACCGGGTGGGTGGATCGACGCGAGACCGGAAGGGAAAGCGGTCGATCCACCCTGTGAACGCGTTCGCGTTCGGTGACGGAGCAGCAGTTGCATGGCCTGTGCCACAACCCGCCGTTCGCAGTTTTGGCGACGTTCGATAGTTAACTCAGGTTTGGCCCGACGTCGGCCTGTAAGAGTTTCCGACAGCTCTCCGCGACTAACGAGGTCTTGCCATCGCCGCGTCGAGCCGCCATTTCGCATCCATGGCTGAGCATCCGACCGGTATCCCGATCCAGCTCGAGCCGCTCGTCGTTCGCGTGCTCGCGCCCAACGCTTCCCCCTACACCTATACGGGTACGCAGACGCATATCGTTGGCACGACTGATCTTGCCGTGATCGATCCCGGTCCAGATGATCCCGCGCATATCGACGCGCTGCTGCGCGTGATCGACGGGCGGCCGGTCGAGGCGATCGTCGTCACGCATCACCACCGCGACCATAGCCCCGCCACGCGTCCGCTCCAGTCGCTCATTGGCGCCTCGATCGTCGGCGCTGCGCCGTTCGACCTCGCCGACGCGGGTGCGCGCGCAGACGCGTCGTTCGATGTCGCCTACGCACCCGATCGCGTTCTCTCCGAGGGCGATACCGTTACTGGCGAAGGCTGGACGCTGGAGGCGATCGCGACGCCTGGCCACACCTCGAACCATCTCGCCTACGCGCTACCCGAGACGAAGGCGCTGTTCTCCGGCGATCACGTCATGGGCTGGTCCACGACGATCGTCTCGCCGCCCGACGGCAATATGACGGCGTACATGGCCAGCCTCGAAAAGCTGATGGGGCGCGACGACCGCGTCTATTATCCCGGCCACGGCGAGGCGATCGACAAACCGCAACGGCTCGTCCGCGGCATGCTCGGCCACCGCAAGCAACGCGAGGGGCAGATCCTTCGCCTGCTTCGCGAAGGCGCGTTGGCGATCCCGGCGATGGTCGAGCGCATGTATGTTGGTCTCGGCGCGCAACTCGTGCCCGCCGCCGAACGATCGGTGCTGGCGCATCTGTACGACCTGCAAACCCGCGGACTGGTTATTGAGGAAGGCGAGACATGGCGAACGACAGCGTGACCGAACCCGTACGCAAGAGCGGGGTGGCCCCGTTCCTGGCAAAGGCCGTCGGAATCGTCTTGATTCTCGTCCTCGCGGGGCTGCTCGTGCTCTGGGGGGTGCAGCGCTACGTCAGCGACCGGCTCACGCCCGATCCGACGACGATCGCCAGCGCGAGCCTCGAAGGACTGCGCGAGCAGAACCGGCTCTCCGCGTTCGCCGCGCGCTACGTCGCGGTCGTCACCTCGAAGCAATCGCAGCTCGGCTTCACGACCGAAAAGACGCTGATCATGCCCGGGATGGTCCGGTACGAAGTCGACATGGCCAAGCTGACCCAGTCGGATGTCGCGTGGGACGGCACTTCGAAGACGCTGTCCGTGCGCTTGCCCGCCGTCGAAGCCGATGGCCCGCAGGTCGATCTGAACGCGGTGCGCGAATATGGCTCGGGCGGCGTGCTGACGACCTTCACCGATGCCGAAAAGCGCCTCGACGCCGCCAACCGCCGTGCGGGCCAGATCGAACTGATCCGCCAGGCGCGCGAGCCCGCGATGATCAAGCTCGCGCGCGACGCCACCCGCCGTGCGGTCGAACGGAGTTTCGCGATGCCGCTGCGGGCTGCCGGAATCGACGCGACCGTCGCGGTCCGCTTCGCCGACGAGCCGACCGCGAATACCGAACGCTGGGACACCTCGCGCTCGCTGCAGGACGTGCTAGGGAATCGTCGCTAGAAGACGGGCGCTAAACTCGGGATACGACCATGGAATTGAAGCAGAACTTCGCCGGCATCGACATACGCGCCGAGATCGAGCGGCTCCGCAAGGAAAAGAACGCCGTCATCCTCGCGCATTATTATCAGAAGCCCGAATTGCAGGATTTGGCCGATTTCGTCGGCGACAGTCTCGACCTGTCGCGCAAGGCGGCTGCGACTGACGCCGACGTCATCGCCTTCTGCGGCGTACGGTTCATGGCCGAGACCGCCAAGATCCTGTCGCCCGACAAGATCGTCGTGCTTCCCGACATGGACGCCGGGTGCAGCCTCGAGGACAGCTGCCCGCCCGAGCAGTTCGCCGCCTTCCGCGCGAAGCACCCCGATCACATCGCGCTGACCTACATCAACTGCTCGACCGAGGTGAAAGCGCTCTCCGACATCATCGTCACGAGTTCGTCGGCGGACACTATCCTCGCGCAGATCCCACCCGAGCAGAAGATCATCTTCGGCCCCGACCGCAACCTGGGCGGTTACCTCGCGCGGAAGACCGGCCGCGACATGCTGCTGTGGCCGGGCGTGTGCATCGTCCACGAGGCGTTCAGCGAGACCGAGCTGATGAAGCTTAAGGCGCAGCATCCCGGCGCGCCCGTCGTGGCGCATCCCGAATGCCCGCCGATCATCCTCGATCACGCGGATTATGTCGGCTCGACGCGCGGCATCCTCGATTATGCGCTCGCGATGCCCGGCGACACGCTGATCGTCGCTACCGAGCCGCACATCATCCACCAGATGGAAAAGGCGCTCCCGAACAAGCGCTTCATCGGTGCGCCGGGTGCGGACGGCAACTGCAACTGCAATATCTGTCCGTACATGGCGCTCAACACGCTCGAAAAGCTGTACGTCGCGCTACGCGATCTCTCGCCGCGGATCGAGATCGAGGAGGGCCTTCGTCTACAGGCAAAGAAAAGCCTCGACCGCATGCTGTCGATGGCATCGAATACCGTGGGGAAGGGTGATCTCGGGCCGAAGTGAAGGCCCGTTTCGGTTGGTCGTCGATCGGGCTGGATGATGCCAGCCCGACGCGGTCAGATCACGAAGCGTTAAGATCAGGGGGCGCTCAGAGCGCCGGGACGTCGGCACCGCTCAACTGGGCGAGTGCCTGGTCGATATGAATGGCAGCCAGCGGCAGCTGTAGCGTGTCGGCCAGCGTAAGAGCTTCGTCCAGCAGGGCATGCAGGCGTGCGGTATCGGCCATCGTGGTGGTGGGCATAAGAATATCCTCGGTAGTGATCGGCAAACCCTCGACGTCTCGAATGGTTCCTATACCGGAAAAATAATTCGATGAGTCGAATGAACCGTGAAGTCACTGTTCCGACCGTCTCTTTTTTGGCACCGCGCGCCGAGCATATTTTCGACGAACAATCCGGAGACGACAGGTGAAGACAGCATTGCCCGAGTCGTTCGATATCGACGCCTTCGTCGCGGCAACGCTGGCAGAGGATCTCGGCACGATCGGCGACATAACCTCGGCCGCAGTGATTCCCGCCGACGCACGGTTCACCGGGGTGATGGACAGCCGCGATCCGATCGTCGTCGCCGGGCTCGATCTCGCCGACGCGTTCTTCCGCGCGCTGGACCCGGGCGTGCGGATCGAACGCCTCGTCCGCGACGGGCAGCAGGTGACGGCCGGCACCGAACTCATGCGGCTCGAAGGGGCAGGGCGCGCGATGCTGACGGCAGAGCGATCCGCGCTCAACACCGTCCAGCATCTGTCGGGAATCGCGACGATGACGCGCGCGTATGTCGACGCGATCGCGGGCACGGGCGCGATCCTGCTAGACACGCGCAAGACGATCCCGGGCCTCCGCGTACTGGAGAAATACGCGACGCGGATGGGCGGCGCACAGAACCACCGCATGGGTCTGTGGGATGCGGCGATGATCAAGGATAATCACGTCGCGGTTGCCGGCGGCGTTGCCGAGGCGGTCCGGCGCGCCAAGGCGGCGGGGATCGCGCAGATCATCGTCGAGGTCGACCGCATCGACCAGATCGAACCGGCGCTGGAAGCGGGCGCAACGCACCTGCTGCTCGACAACATGCCGCCCGCGATCTTGCGCGAGGCGGTGACGCTCGTCGCCGGTCGTGTCCCCACCGAGGCATCGGGCGGTGTCAATCTCGACACCATCCGCGCGATTGCTGAATCCGGCGTGACCTATGTGTCGGTCGGCCGCTTGACGCAGTCGGCGCCCGCAGCAGATATAGGGCTGGACTTCGCGACCGTCGAATAGCTCCGCCAGATCCGGCGCGGGCCTTCGGCTGGCCAGGTCAGGGAGTAGGACCATGATCAGGCCGGTTGCCATCGTTCGCTACGAGCGCCTCTATTGGGCGGCGTTCATACTGGATACGATCGTCGCGGCGATGACCTGGACGCAGCGCGAGGCGATCGTCACCGCCTATCCGGTACTCGCCAAGGCGACGTGGATTTTGCCGACGTTCCAGGCGATCGGGATCGCGGTGACGGTGCTGCTCTGGTACTTCACCGCGCGTGCGCCGAGCGTCGTCGCGAAATGGGTGGTCGTGATCCTCGCGGCCTTGTCGACCTGGGCCGCCGTCCAGGCGCTTGCGACGCTCGCGACCGGAAGTGCGATTGTCGGCACCGCATCGATCCTCTCGCTCATCGCAGAAGCACTCTACGTCGCCGCCGCCGTCCACCTCTTCCGGCCCGGCAGCAAAGCCTGGTTCGGTCAGGACGACGACGCCGATTTCGACACGGATACCGACAGAGGAAACGTCGCATGATCTCCAGGCTGACCCTCGCCGCCGTCGCGATCGCACTGCCGAGCGTCGTGCAGGCGCAGGCTTATCAATGCTCGACTCCCACGTCGGTCGAGCGCGTCCGCCCGGACCTGCCGTCGGAGAGCCAGCCGAAGCGCGATATCCCGATCGGCAGCTATACGCTCGCGATCACCTGGGCGCCGCAATATTGCCGTGAGAATGGCGATCGGACGGGCTCGACCTTCCAGTGCGGGGCGGGGAATCGGTTCGGCTTCACGCTGCATGGGCTCTGGCCGGACGGGGTCGGCAAGGACTGGCCGCAATATTGTCATGACGCCGAGTTCGTACCGCCTCCGGTGATCCGTGCGCATCTCTGCACGACGCCGTCCGCGCAGTTGCTCCAGCACGAATGGGCCAAGCACGGCACCTGTATGCCCGGCTATCGTCCGGCGAAGTATTTCAACCAGTCCGCCGGGTTGTACGGTAAGCTTCGCTATCCGGACATGGACGCGTTGTCGCGTGCGCCACTGACTGCAGGCCGGTTCGCGGCTGAGATGACGGGCGTGAACCCCGGCCTGAAGGCTGACATGATGCGGGTTACCGCGACGAAGCAGGGCTGGCTCGACGAGGTCTGGATCTGCCTGGATCGCCGCTTTCGGTATCGTCGTTGTCCGGTGCATCAGGGCGGGCTGAACCCGAGCGCACCGCTTCAGATCTGGCGTGGGAGTCGGTAGTCTAGACGAGGTAGGTGGCCGCTAAATAAGCATGGCACGGGTAAATCAGCATGGTACGGGAGCCCACCCCACATCCCGTTCGTGCTGAGTAGCGACCGAGTAGCTCCGTCAGGAGCGTATCGAGGGCGCGTATCGAAGCATGGGTCTCACGCGCCAACCTGTCCTTCGATCCGCCGTCTCGATACGCTCCGTTGGAGCTACTCGACGGCTACTCGGGACGAACGGGAGATGGGCGGGCGAACGCCCTCTACCGCCGGTCCCTCAACCAAACCAACACCGCCGCCAACACGCCAACGCCCGTCCCAACCAGAAACCCCGGCGTCGCCTGCCCGATTGCAAACCCCACCCCCGCACCACCCAGCATCCCCAGCGCGACAAGGAACCCGCCCGCAGCGCTCGGGTCCTTGTGGGGGGGCAGGGTGTCGCGGGAAGTCGGTTCGGCCATCGCCATGTCCTGCCACGCGCAGCCATGGGACGCCAGCCACACGCCACATCTGATCCGCCGCCCGGACGAAACGTGGCGGAAATACGGCGTTAGATACTGTTCCGCAACGACAAGCCCGGCTAGGAGCCGGACATGGTGTTCCGCGTCGGGCGAGCCGGGCCGGCCGCCGCCTTTTTCGTTCTGACGACAGCGGGTGCCCTACCTTGCGCGGGCATACGTGCCGCAGGAGCACAAACCGCGCCCGTGCCGGCGCAAACGCAAGCAAGCTCGACCGCCGACACACCGATGTCGCTCGACCCCAATTCGCCGCTCGCCCCGCTCCCCGACATCGGCGTCGCCTGGCCCGATCTCGCGACGTCGCCAATGGACCCGGCCGCCACCGTCGCCGCGGTCGATGCCAATGCGGAGAGCCGCTACGCCTGGCGGATCGACGGCATAGACGGGGTCAACGACGCGCTGCTGCGACAGCGGTTCGCGCAGCTATCGACGCTCGACGCGAACGACCACCAGGCCGCCAACGCCGCGCAACTCGATCGCCGCGCCCGCGAAGATGCCGACCTGCTCAACAGCCTGCTCCGCGCGGAAGGCTATTATGACGCCAACGTCGTCACGCGCGTCGAGCCGGGTGCCAAGCCGATGGTCGTGCTCTCGGCCACCCCCGGCACGCTCTACAAGTTCAAGGGCGTGACGATCGATGGCATCGCCGCGGCAGGCGACAAGGCACCGGGGCTGACGACTGCGTTCGGGATCAAGCCCGAAGACCCGGTCAATTCCGATGCGATCGTTGCGGGGCAGGCCAAGCTGACGACGCAGATCGGGCGCGAGGGCTTTCCGTTCGCCAAGGTCGGCGATCCGGCCATCGTCGTCGACCACGCCACCCGCACCGCGACGCTCGACCTGTCTGTCCAACCCGGCGGTGCGCGCAAGTTCGGACAGGTCGTCGCGCTACCCGGCAATCGGGTGTTCGGCGCGGACCATGTCGCAGAGATCGCGCGCTTCTCGCCCGGCGACCTGTACGATGCCGCCAAGCTCGACGACCTCCGCCGCGCGCTGATCCAGACTAGCCTCGTCTCCGCGGTCGATCTTAAACCGGTGCAAGGCGCGACACCCGATACCGTCGACATTGCCGTAAAGCTTGATCGCGCGCCGCCGCACACCGTCGCGGGCGAACTCGGCTACGGCACCGGCGAAGGCGCGCGGGCGGAACTCAGCTGGACGCACCGCAACCTGTTCCCGCCCGAAGGCGCGCTGACGCTGCGCGGGGTTCTGGGAACGCAGGAACAGCTCGGCTCGGTCGTCTTCCGCCGCAACAACTTCAAGGCGCGCGACCGTGTGCTGACGCTTCAGGCGTCCGCCGCGCATACCAACCGCGACGCCTACGACGCGAAGACCTATTCGCTCGCGGGTACGCTGGAGCGCCAGACCAACATCTTCTTCCAGAAGACCTGGACATGGTCCGTCGGTGCCGAACTGCTCGCGTCGGACGAGCAGGATGTGATCCTCTCGACCGGCGCTCCACGGCGCCGCACCTTCTTCATCGGTGCGCTGCCGACCAGCCTCAATTACGACGGCTCGGACGATCTGCTCAACCCGACCAAGGGCTTCCGCCTCGGCGGCCGGATCAGCCCCGAAGTGTCGCTGCAAGGCTCGGTATTCGGTTATGCCCGCACCCAGTTTGACGGCAGCGTGTACCAACCATTCGGTGACCGCGTTGTCCTCGCCGCGCGCACCAGGCTCGGCACCATCGTCGGCGCCCCACGCGATCAGGTCGCGCCGTCACGCCGCTTCTACGCCGGCGGCGGCGCGTCGGTGCGCGGCTATGGCTACCAGTCGATCGGCCCGCGCGATCCCAACAACGACCCGATCGGCGGCCGCAGCCTCACCGAATTCTCGATCGAGGCGCGCGTCCGCGTTCTGGGCAGCTTCGGCATCGTGCCGTTCCTCGACGCGGGCAATATCTACACTTCGCCGCTGCCGAAGTTCACCGGGCTGCAATACGGCACGGGGATCGGCGTTCGCTATTATTCGAACTTCGGCCCGATTCGGCTCGACGTCGGCACACCGATCAACCCGCAGCCCGGCGACAGCCGCATCGCCGTCTACGTCTCGCTGGGGCAGGCGTTTTGACCGAGGACCTTCCCGCACCGAAGCGTCGGATAGCCTGGTGGCGCTGGATCGTCGGCGCGGTCCTGGGGCTTCTCGCGATCGTCGGAGCGGCGTTGCTGATCGTCGACACCGATGTCGGCCACCGTTTCGTCGCGGACCGCATCGCGGCGATCAAGACCGCGAACGGACTGCGCTTCACGGTCGGTCGGATCGACGGCTCGCTGTACGGCGACACCCGCCTGACCGATCTCCGCGTGTACGATCTCGAAGGGTTGGTCTTCCAGGCGCCCGACGTCACGCTCGACTGGTCGCCGTTCGATTGGTTCTCGAACCGCCTGAGTATCCGCCGGCTGATCGTCGATCGCGCGATCCTGACGCATACCCCGCGCACGCGCCCGTCGAAGACGCGCGGCCCGATCCTGCCCGACTTCGACATCCATATCGGCAAGCTTTCGGTCGGCCGCCTCACGCTGGCCAAGCGCGTGCTCGGGACCGAGCGGATTGGGACGCTCGAAGGCCGCGCGGACATCCGCTCCGGCCGCGCACTCGTCGACCTCAAGGCCCGCGTTGCCGGCAGCGACGACCTGAAGCTCCGGATCGACGCCGAGCCCGCCCGCGACCGCTTCGACCTCGACGTCGCCGCAAAGGGGGCTGCGGGCGGCGTGCTCGCGCGGATGGTCAAGGCGAAGGGCCCGGTCGCGGTCGCGGTCGCGGTCACCGGCGACGGCAGCTGGGCGAAGTGGAACGGCCGCGCGAACGGCATCGTCGGCACGACGCGAGTCGTCGATCTCGCGCTCGCGCAGGTCGCCGGCCGCTACACGCTGTCGGGCACGCTCGCGCCGTCGTCGCTGCTGAAGGGCCGGCTGCAACGGCTGACCGCACCGCGCATCCTCGTCAACGGCAGCGCCGGGTTCGCCAACCGCCGCCTCGACGGCCAGCTCTCGCTGCGCACGCCCGCGCTGGCCGTCGACACGACCGGCATC
Source organism: Sphingomonas sp. NFX23 (assembly GCF_049887795.1). Lineage (NCBI taxonomy): Bacteria > Pseudomonadati > Pseudomonadota > Alphaproteobacteria > Sphingomonadales > Sphingomonadaceae > Sphingomonas > Sphingomonas sp. NFX23. The sequence continues at coordinate 221,386 of NZ_JAGEKH010000003.1, read as the reverse complement.
ATCGATCTCGCCGCCAACGCCTACCGCGACGTGCGGATCAAGGCACGACTGCTCCGACCCCCCGCGCTGTTCAACAACATGACCGGCAACATGGTCGAGCTTCGCGCGATCCTCGACGGCCCGTTCGCGACCGCCGCGTTCGACTACCGCCTCGATGCCAGCCGCTTCGCGTTCGACCAGACCGGGTTCGAGAACGCGCACGCCGCCGGCAAGGGCCGCCTGTCCGCGGCACCCGTAACCGTCCCAATCCGCTTCACCGCCGCGCGTGTGACTGGCGTTGGCACCGTCGCGGGCGGGATCCTGCGCAACCTGTCGGTCGACGGACTGCTCCGCGTGACGCCGACGCTGCTCACCGGCGACGCGCTCAAGCTCCGCTCGGACAAACTCACCGGCAGCATCAATCTCGCGGTCGACCTGCGCAACGGCCAGTTCGAGGTCGGCATCAACGGCGGGCTCGGCCGCTATCTGATACCCGGTCTCGGCATCGTTGACGTGAAATCGACCTTACGTGTCGTCCCCGGCCCGAACCGCCACGGCACGCGCGTGATCGGTCAGGGCAGCGCGCAGATTGTGCGGCTCGACAACGCGTTCTTCCGCAGCCTCGCGGGCGGACTGCCGCGGATCACCACCAACCTCGAACGCACCACCGACGGGGTGATGCACTTCACCAACCTCGTGCTGACCGCGCCGCAAATCCGGCTGACCGGCAACGGCTATCGGCGGCGCGACGGGACCTTCCATTTCGAGGGCGGCGGACGCCAGCAGACTTACGGCCCGGTGACGCTGAAACTCGACGGCCAGATCGAGAAGCCGACGCTCGATCTCGTCTTCGCCAGCCCGAACGCGACGCTCGGGCTGTCGAACGTCCGCGCGCATCTCGATCCGACGCCGCAGGGTTTCGCGTTCACCGCAGCGGGCGGATCGCGGCTCGGGCCGTTCACCACCAACGGCGCGATCCTGTTGCCGCCGGGCGCCGGTGCGACGATCACCATCGCCGCGCTGAACGTAGCCGGCACCAAGGCGAGCGGGAACATCGCGGTCGTCGATGGCGGCTTCAACGGCGCGCTCGCGGTTGCCGGCGGCGGCATTTCGGGCGAACTCCTGTTCCGCCCGGTCGGCCAGATCCAGCGCGTCGAAGGGCATCTCGCCGCAAAGGCCGCGACGCTCGACGGCATCGCGCTGCGCCAGGGCAAGCTCGATTTCGTCACGTTGCTCGATCCCGCCGGCACCTCGATCGAGGCGACCGCGACCGGCCTCGGCCTGCGCCGCGGCACGTTCAGCCTCGCGCGGTTCAACGGGTCCGCGTCGCTGCGCGGCGGCGTCGGCACGATCAAGGCATCGATCGCCGGCTCCCGCGGCCGGGCGTTCGATATCCAGAGCGTCACGCAGGTGACCGCCACGAGCTACGCGATCTCCGCGCAAGGCACGCTCGACGGCCGCCCGCTGAAACTGCTCACGCCGGCGGTTTTGACCCAGGAAGACGATGGCTGGCACCTCGCGCCGACCAAGCTCAGCTTCTCGGGCGGCGAGGCCCAGGTCGGCGGCCGCTTCACTGCCGCCAGCACCGCGATCGACGCCAGCCTGACGCGCATGCCGCTCGCGATCCTCGACATCGCTTATCCTGGCCTCGGTCTCAGCGGCAGCGCGTCGGGCAGCTTCACGATCGCGACCGCAAATGGTGCAGCCCCGACCGGCAAGGCGAACGTGACGATCCGCGGGCTCAGCCGCGCCGGCCTCGTCCTCTCGTCGCGCCCGATCGACGTCGGCATCGCGGCGGTGCTCTCCCCCGACAAACTCGGCCTGCGCGCCGTCATCGCATCGGCCGGCAAGACCATCGGCCGCGCCCAGGTCCAACTCGCGCCGCTGGGGCAGGGGGACTTGGCCTCCCGAATCAGCAACGCCCGCCTGTTCGGACAACTGCGGTACAGCGGCCCGGCCGACACGCTCTGGCGCCTCACCGGGGTCGAGCTGTTCGACCTGTCCGGCCCGGTCGCGATCGGCGCGGACGTCGTCGGCACGCTTGCCAACCCGACCCTGCGCGGCGTCGTCCAGGCCAACGGCGCGCGGATCGAGAGCGCGACCACCGGCACCGTCCTCACCAACGTCCAGGCGACCGGGCGCTTCGGTGGCTCGCGGCTCGTGATAGACCGGTTCGGCGCGGACGCGGGCAAGGGCGGCCGCGTCACCGGCACCGGTCAGTTCGAATTCGCCGCCGCCGCCGGGATCGGCCTCGACCTCGCGCTACAGGCCGACAAGGCGGTGATGATCAACCGCGACGACATCGGCGCGACCGTGACGGGGCTGCTGACGTTCAAGTCGAACGGCTCGGGCGGCACGATCGCCGGCGACGTCGTGCTCGACAAGAGCCGCTATCGCCTCGGCCAGGCCACCGCGGCCAGCGCGGTGCCCCAGCTCAACATCCGCGAAATCAACCTGCCCGACGGCGGCGAGGAAGTCGCTACCCCGACCAAGCCCTGGACGCTGGCGATCAAGGCCCGCGCGCCGAACCAGGTGATGGTCAGCGGCCTCGGCCTCACCAGTGAATGGTCGGCCAACCTCCAGATCGCCGGCCAGCCCGAGAACCCTGCGATCACCGGCCGCGCCACGCTGATCCGCGGCGACTACGAGTTCGCGGGGCGGCAGTTCGAGTTGGCGCGGGGCATCATACGCTTCGACGGTCAGGTCCCGGCGAACCCCGCTTTGGATATCGAGGCGAATGCGGACTCGACGGGCCTGAGCGCATCGATCCGCGTCACCGGCTACGCGTTGAAGCCCGAGATCGGCTTTACCAGCACGCCAGCGCTGCCCGAGGACGAGCTCCTCTCGCGGCTGTTGTTCGGCACCTCGATCACCAACCTGTCCGCGCCCGAGGCTCTCCAGTTGGCCGCGGCGGTCGCGGCATTGCAGGGCGGCGGCAGCGGTCTCAACCCGATCAACGCGGTGCGCCGCGCCGCCGGACTCGATCGCCTCCGCATCCTCCCCGCCGATCCGCAGACCGGGCAGGGCACCTCGATCGCGGCGGGCAAATACGTCACGCGGCGGCTGTATGCGGAGATCGTCACCGACGGGCAGGGCTATTCCGCCACGCAGGTCGAGTTCCAGGTTACCCGCTGGCTGTCATTGCTGTCGAGCATCTCCACGCTCGGCCGCCAGAGCGCCAACGTCCGCGTGTCGAAGGATTATTGACGGATGATCGCGCACGCCGGTTTCGCTAGGAAGAACGCATGAAGCCCGTCATCTTCGGCCTGTCCGGCCCCGTAATCACCCCCGCCGAGCGCGCATTCTTCGCCGAATGCGAGCCGGCCGGCTACATCCTGTTCAAGCGCAACATCGTCGACCGGGCGCAGGTGCGCGCGCTGACGGACTCGCTCCGCGCGCTGGCTGGACGCCAGGATCTGGCGATCCTGATCGATCAGGAGGGCGGGCGTGTGGCTCGGATGGGGCCGCCCGAATGGCCCGAATTCCCGGCAGGCCCGGTGTTCGATGCAGCCTATGAACGCGCGCCAATGACCGCGATCCACGCGGCACGTGCCAACGCGCAGGCGCTCGGCGTGATGCTCAGCGAGGTCGGGATCACCGTCGACTGCCTGCCGCTGCTCGACGTGTCGCAGTCGGACACCACCGAAGCCGTCGCCTCGCGGACGTTCGGCTCCGACCCCATGCGCGTCGCAGCCCTCGGGCGCGCAACGCTCGAAGGGCTGGCCGAAGGCGGCGTGGTCGGTGTCGTCAAGCACATGCCCGGCCACGGCCGCGCGAAGGTCGACACGCACCATCACCTCCCGACCGTCACTGCGACCGACGCCGACCTCGAGATCGACCTCGAACCGTTCCGCACGCTCAACCAGGCGCCGATGGGCATGACCTCGCACATAGTCTTCGACGCCTGGGATGCCGACCGCCCCGCGACGCTCTCGCCGATCGTGATCGACGAGATCATCCGTCGACGGATAGGCTTCGACGGCCTGCTGATGACCGACGACATCGACATGAAGGCGCTGTCGGGCACCGCCGGCGACAAGGCGGCGGGCGCGATCGCCGCCGGGTGCGATCTGGTGCTCGATTGCTGGGCGCGCATGGACGAGATGGTCGAGATCGCCGGGCGGCTTGGCGAAATCTCGGAAGCGTCGCGCGCGAGGCTCGATCGGGCAATGAAGTCGGTCGGCGCGGCCAAGGGTGATTTCGCGGAACTGACCGCAACGCGCGATGCGCTGTTGGCGCGCGCATGACCTGATTTGGTACGAGTAGCGCGCGTCTTTTCTCGCACCTCCCCGGCGAAGGCCGGGGTCCAATTGGAGAGGTCGCGGTAACGGGGCGCGATCCTCCGTTACCACCGTCCTCCAATTGGGCCCCGGCCTGCGCCGGGGTGGTGTTGGTGAAGGGACATCCCGTTCGTGCTGAGTAGCTGCTGAGCTTGTCGAAGCGGCGTATCGAAGGACAGGTTGGCGCGTGGATCCCGGGCTTCGACACGCACCTTCGGTACAGCTCTAATGAGTCTGCTCAGCACGAACGGAATGGGTTGAACGGTTGCGAACCCCGCGATCACCCCAACCCCCGAGCCCGCTCGTCCCCCCGCAAAGTCAGCACCTCGACCCCGTCGCGCGTCACCGCCACCGTATGTTCGAACTGCGCCGAAAGCTTGCCGTCGTCGGTCACTACGGTCCAACCGTCATCCTCGGTCGACACCTTGCGCGTCCCCTGGTTGATCATCGGCTCGATCGTGAACACCATTCCCTCGCGCAGCGTCATGCCGGTCCCGGCGCGCCCGAAATTGAGCACCTGCGGCTCCTCGTGCATCTCGCGGCCGATGCCGTGCCCGCAATAGTCGCGCACCACCGCATAGCCGTGCTTCTTCGCGTGCCGCTCGATCGCGAAGCCGATATCGCCAAGATGCGCGCCCGCCCGGACCTGCCGAATGCCCTGCCACATCGCCTCCTGTGCGACCCGCACGAGGCGCTTCGCGGCGGGCGGAACGGTGCCCACCATATACGTCTTGCTCGAATCGGCGATGAAGCCGTTCTTCTCCAGCGTGATGTCCAGATTGACGATGTCGCCGTCACGGATGACGTCGCGTAGGTTCGGCACGCCGTGACAGACGACGTGATTGATCGAGCTGTTCAGGACATATTCGAAGCCATATTGCCCCTTGCTCGCGGGCCGGGCGGCGAGGTCGTCGGTGATGTAGCGATCGACCATGTCGTTGACCTGCAACGTCGACAGCCCCGCCAACTCCTGCTCGTCAAGCATCTCGAACACCGACGCCAGCAACGCACCCGATACGCGCATCAGCGCCAGTTCTGCCGGCGTCTTCACCATCTCAGGCTGCCGTTTTGTCGGCAACGCGGACCGACGCAGCGGCGAGTTGCGCGGTGACGATATCGTTGAACGACAGAGTCGGGTTGGCCTCGGCGAGCATGCCGATCTTCATCCAGAACTCCGCCTGCGCATTGATCGACCGGCACAGTACCTGGCTTGCCCGCCGTGCATCCTCGTGCAGCGCGTCGTCGATCTTCACGATACCCACTCAAGCCTCACGTTCACCCTGACCATATGAAACGTTTACGGTCCGTATGGTCGGTCGTCAAACGTGGAGGGTGGATGCCCGGCAGCGTGCGCTGTAGCGTCCGGCGATGAACGATGCGCAACTGACCCTGGATCTCGACGGATGGGAGGGCCCGCTCGATCTGCTGCTCTCGCTCGCACGCGGGCAGAAAGTCGATCTGCGAAAGATCTCGATCCTCGCGCTGGTCGAGCAGTATCTGGCGTACGTCGACTCCGCGCGCGCGCTGAAGCTGGAACTCGCCGCCGACTATCTCGTGATGGCAGCATGGCTCGCCTATCTGAAATCGGCGTTGCTCCTCCCACGCGACCCCCTCGCCGAGCCCGACCCGGAGGAACTCGCGCTGCGACTGCAACTAAGGCTTGAACGCCTGAGCGCTATGCGCGAGGCCGGCGCGCGGTTGATGGCGCGCGACCGGACCGGGCGCGACGTGTTCCTGCGCGGCGCGCCCGAGGGTCTGCGGACGGTGCGTAAGGCCGCATGGCAGGCCGAGATCTTCGACCTGATCGCCGCGTACGGTCGCATTTCCGCGCGGACTCGTCCGGTCATGCATGTGGTTGCCGACCGCGAGGTGATGACACTGGAGGCGGCGCTTGAGCGCGTGTCGATGCTAGTCGGCGAACGGATCGACTGGAGCGTGATCGAAAGCTTCCTCCCCGAAGCCGGCGACGGTCTCCGGCGGTCGGCGCTGGCATCGAGCTTCGTCGCAGCGCTCGAACTCGCACGGCAGGGCAGGATCGAACTGCGCCAGGCGTCACCCTTCGCGCCGCTGTATCTGAGAGCCCGCGCGTGACCCCGCCCGATGACCTCACGCGCGCCGTCGAGGCGGTGCTGTTCGCGGCCGAGACTCCGCTGACGCTCGACGCGGTTCGCGCGCATGTCGGCAGCGGTGACGTCCGCGCGGCGCTCGATCAGCTGACGGCCGACTATGCCGGCCGTGGTATCGCCATCGTCCGACGCGGCGAGCGCTGGCAGTTCCAGACCGCACCGGACATGGCGCACATGCTCCGCCGCGACCGCGAGGAACCGCGCAAGCTCAGCCGCGCAGGGATCGAGACGCTGGCGATCATCGCCTACCACGAGCCCGTGACCCGCGCGGAAATCGAGGCGATTCGCGGGGTGCAGATCTCGAAGGGGACGCTCGACGTCCTGATGGAAGCGGGCTGGGTGAAGCCGGCTGGGCGGCGCGAAGTGCCGGGCCGCCCGCTGATGTTCGCGACGTCCCCTGCGTTCCTCGTCCATTTCGGGCTGCAGAGCCGCCGCGACCTGCCCGGAATCGACGATTTGCGCGCCGCCGGGCTGCTCGATCCGGTCGATCTGGCGTTCGATCGTCTCGAAGATGGCGAAGACGATCGGGAAGATGGCGAGGTGGCTGGCAAAGCGGCGGGATGAGGCTTAGATAGGGTTCAGTTTCCAGGAGAATTGCCATGGGCGGTTTTAGCCCGATTCACTTGCTTGTTCTCGCGGTCGTCGCGATCCTCCTTCTCGGCGGTGGCCGATTCTCGAACCTGATGGGCGACGTCGCCAAGGGCGTGAAGAACTTCAAGAAGGGCATGTCCGAGAACGACGACGAGACGCCGGCCAAGCCATCGGCCCGGATCGAAGCGCAGAAGACTGCCGATCCCGCGTTCGATCGCGACGGCAATCGCGTCCGCGACGACCGTCCTGCCTGAAGCCGGCAGAGTTGACGACCCTAGATAGGCGCGGCTGAATGTTCGATATCGCGCCCTCCGAGTTTCTGCTCGTGGCCTTCGTCGCGCTTGTCGTGATCGGTCCCAAGGATCTGCCCAAGGCGATGCGTGTGGTCGGCTATTGGGTCGGCAAGGCGCGCGGCGTCGCGCGGCAGTTCCGCTCGGGCTTCGATTCGATGGTTCGCGAGGCAGAACTCGAAGAGATGGAAAAGCGCTGGGCGTCGGAAAACGAACGCATCATGCGCGAGCATCCGCAGACGGGCACGGACTCGACGGCCGATACCACGCAGGTGGTGCACTCGCCGGAGACGGAGGAGCATCGCCGTGACTATCGGTCCGTCGATCATACCGACGAGCCGGTAATGGTCGAGAAGCCGGTAGTGACTGCCGCGTCCGGGCACTCTTCGCCGGTACCGTCCGAGCAAGAGCATAAGCCATTGGCGGATCGCGGTCCGGACCTGTTCGACGGACCGCTGGATACGCCGGCCGCGACCGCGCCCCATCCCGACGACAAGACCGGCAAGTCCGACGTGGCGTCATCGTGAACGCAGCGCCCGCGACTACCCTTCATAACGCCGAAAGCCAGACATGAGCGAGATCGACGAAAGCCGGGCGCCTTTGCTCGACCATCTGATCGAGCTGCGGCGCCGGCTGCTTTACTGCATCGCCGCGCTGGTCGTGACGTTCGCAGTGGCGATGTATTTCGCCGAGAACATCTTCGGCTTTCTGGTTCACCCGCTGCTCGCAGCAGGCCAGAACAAGGTTATCTATACCGAGATTTTCGAAGCGTTTTTCGTCCAGATCAAGGTCGCGTTCTTCGCCGCGATGATGCTGTCGTTCCCCGTGATCGCGAACCAGGTGTGGCAGTTCGTCGCGCCCGGCCTGTACAAGAAGGAACGCGGCGCGCTGCTGCCGTTTATCCTCGCGACGCCCGTGCTGTTCCTGACGGGTGCCGCGATGGCCTATTACGTCGCGATCCCGATGGCGCTGCACTTCCTGCTCGGCTTCGACGGGATGGTCGGCGGGATCCATCGCGAAGCGCTGCCGGCGATCGGCAACTACCTCTCGTTCACGATGCAGTTCCTGTTCGGCTTCGGCATCTCGTTCCTGTTGCCGGTCCTGCTGATGCTGTTGGAGCGGGCAGGGATCGTCACGCGCAAGCAACTGATCGGCGCGCGGCGCTATGCGATCGTCGCGGCGTTCGCGATTGCGGCGGTGCTGACGCCGCCGGATATCGGCTCGCAGCTGCTGCTCGCGATCCCGCTGGTGATCCTGTACGAACTGGCGCTGATCGGTATCTGGTTCACCGAGCGTAGCCGGGCGAAGGCCAAGGCGGTCGAAGGTGAGTCCACCGACATCGTCGAGAGCTGACCCGAGCCACGGCGCTTAGACAAATAGCAGTGCTAATACGAAAACGGGGCCCGGTGCATGTGCACCGGGCCCCGTTTCATTATCATAAGCGCAAAGGCTTACTTGGCGTTGTCCGCGGTCTTCGCGACGGTCTTGCCCGCCGAAGCCACGTCCTTGCCTGCGCCCTCGACCGTGTTGCATGCCGACACCATCAAAGCGCTGGCTACAATCGCCAGTCCAACCAACTTACGCATGATACTTCCTCCTAGAAGGGCTTGAATGCCACGGGAGGGGGAATGTTCGGGGGCGCCATTCGTTCCGCCGCTGGAACCAACGCCCGGCATGAAAAGGCAATTTTCGGAATAAAGGCCCGGCAGCATCACCAGGGGGGGAGGGTGTGCTACCGGGCCTGTGTTCTGGATAGCGAGAGCGGGGGGGCATAAAGTCGCTATCCGAAGTGTAGAACGGCAAGGGCGATGGTCGGTTCCCGCTTTTCTTCGAATCTATTCAATTAAATGCGTCGTTTGATTTCGATCAGACGATTGGAGGCGGACTTAGTCGCGCCCTGTAATAGCGAAGGCAATCTCGTACGCGCCAACCAGTGGATCGTGGTGGAGAGGCGACCGCAACTGGCGGGACAGGCCTTCCATCACGCGACCATAGCGCGACAGGGCCTCTCGGAACGCATCGCTCTCGACCAGCGCACGCGAAACAACGCGGACAACAGCCCGGTCGGGTTTGTCGGCAAGCTTGTCGGCCGGCTTCACCACGATCCTGATCTGAGCCGCCGGATCGCAGCTCATCGCCAGTTCGATCGTCTCCGTCACCAGGAATGCCAGCGCGACCGCGACGTCCTGGTTGACCAGATACGGATCGATATCGAGCGTGATGCCCAGGCCGTGCGAGCGATCCGACGCGGTCGCGCGGATATTGGCGGAAAGCTCGCCGATCATCGTCCGCAGGTTCAGGCCCCGGTTTTCCTCGAGCTCGGCGAAGTGATTGCGGTGAACCACGGCCAGCGCATCGACGCGGCGCTGGATCGACGAATAGGCGGCGGTGGCGTCGGGGCTGGGGGCGCTGCGGGCGTGAAAGTTGATCAGGCTGGAGATGACCTGAAGGTTGTTCTTCACCCGGTGGTGCACCTCGCGCGTAAGCTTGGTCTGGCGCACGAGTCCTTCGGCAAGGCCGGCCTCGTGCAGCGCAACCGTCCGGCTGATCGACTGGAAAGTTTCTCCCAGTTCGCGAATTTCCTGTGCGGGCAACGTGTGGACGGTGCCGAAGTCGAGTTCCTCGCCGGGTGTGAAGGCGGCCACCGCCCCGCGCAGGCGACGGAGCGGGCGGATCAGAAGCCGGTCGACCACGAACCACGCTATGCTCGCCGCGGCGATCCACATCAGCAGCGGCAACAGCATCGCCACGATCAGCGACGACGTCACAGGCGCACTGCGAATGCTCGTCCGCAGGGCGAGCCCGGCGACACCGAGTTCGGTCCGCATCGTCTCCATGCGATCGAGCGGGCGCTCGTCGGCGATCGTCTCGAGGTGAAGCGCGTCCTCGTCGAGTACGATCGCGCTGCTGAATGCCGACGCTCGAGTCGAGGGACGTCCGATCTTCTCCAGGAACGCGCGTGGGAAGAAGGCGCGGGCGGATGTGTCGCCGCTAGGGCCGGAAATCGCGAGGATGAGTCCGTTGTCGGGAACGATCGCTGCGGCGACGGGCATGTTGTCCTGCCGCACGGTCACCGGGTTGGGCAGCGGAACGCCGCACAGGACATGGCCGGCGCGGTCGGTGATGATGAAGCGCGTACCAGCCGACGACTGCTGGGCGAACACGCCCTGAGCGCGCGCGCAACTCGGGGCATCGGCAGGATCGGTCCCCAGCGCGTTCACCGCAACCCGAAGCGCGGTCATGTCGCCGACGAGTTCGATCGCGATGGCGCGCGCGCTTTCGTCCGCCGTCACGCGCAACCGAGCACGCGCCTCCGCGTCGGCCAGTCGCGTCGTCTGCAACGTGGCAAACACGGCGATCAGGGCCAGCGGCAGAAGAGCCGCGCTGATAATCAGGAAAAGTTTGGCGCCGGTAGGCAAACTGCCCATCGCAGACAACAAGCGGCGTTTATCTAGCGGCGCTGGCTCCGGGGAGGTCGTATCTGAAGCGGTCGCTATGGGCTCGCGGCCCACCGTCAGTCCAGCTTGCCGAGGAGTTCGAGAAGGTCGTCCGGGATCGTCTCGTCCACGGTCTTCTGATACACCGAACGCAGCGCCGAACCCATTTGTTGGTCCTTATCAGGGACCTTGGCGGGCTTCGTTGCAGGCACTGTCTTCTCCGTGTCGTGGCCCAAACTCAAAATTTCCCCCTGCACGACGCAAACCAATATGTGATGACGAGCAAAACTGCGCCCATGGGCACCGGACTACATACTCGCGAAAGATGTTCGTGAAACCAAATAGCGTCTGGATGGTTCCACACCCGAGCGAAAAATACGCATCTCCGCTCGATCGCGGCCGATACCTGGCGGCGATGGCGTGGACACGGGGCATTTTCGACCGACACCATTGCAATGACGCGAGCCACCCGACACATGAGGGGCCGCGTAGGATCAGGGAGTATTCGTTACCCATGTCTCTTGGACAGCAACTTGCACCGCACCTTCCATTTTTGCGGCGCTATGGCCGGGCCCTGACCGGCAGCCAGATGCACGGCGACAAATACGTGCGCGCCACGCTCGAGGCGATCGTCGCCGCACCCGAAGAATTTCCCCGCGACGTCGATCCCCGTCTTGGTCTGTACCGGATGTTCCAGGCGATCTGGAACTCGGCGAACTTCGACGAGGTTGGTGACGAGAGCGTCGGCGATGCGGAGGGTCACGAAGCCGTTGCTCGTGCCCGTCTCGCCCGGATGACTCCGCTGTCGCGTCAGGCACTGCTGCTGACCGCGATGGAAGGTTTCACGCCTGAGGACGCTGCGTATCTGATCGAGGTCGACACCAGCGAGGTCGACGATCTGGTTGCGGATGCGTTGTCCGAGATCGAAAACCAGACTCGCGCCAAGGTTCTCATCATCGAGGACGAGCCGATCATCGCCATGGATATCGAGACGATCGTCCGCGATCTCGGCCACGACGTCACTGGCGTTGCGGTCACGCGTGACGAAGCCGTCGCGCTGGCGATGGAAACGCGTCCCGGTCTCGTTCTTGCGGACATCCAGCTCGCCGACGACAGCTCGGGCATCGACGCGGTCAAGGACATCCTGGCCGAATTCGAGGTCCCGGTGATCTTCATCACCGCGTTCCCCGAGCGTTTGCTGACCGGTGAGCGTCCCGAGCCGACGTTCCTGATCACCAAGCCGTTCCAGCGGTCGACCGTGAAGGCCGCGATCAGCCAGGCACTGTTCTTCGACCAGGCGACCGTCCCGACCGCCTGAAGGCGGCGGCGCGTATCGGGTTCGTGACCGCAAGACGGTTACGGACCCAAAACGTTTTTCGTGAGTTTGGTGATTATGGCTGATCCGAACGAACCAATTCATATCGATACCGAGGATGCACGGGCTGGCGCCACGCCGCACATGACCCGGTACATCCTGGCGATCTCCCTGGTCTTGGTCATTGTTATCTTTGGCTTTATAATCCTGCGCTGAGCTGCATTATGAACGGGTCGCTGGTATTTCCCGCGGCCTGTGCCTATGTCTGTCGTCCGTGTACGGCAGTGTTTTATCGGGATTGATCGGATTACCATGACCCAGCCTGCTTCGCCCGTGGATGACGAAATCGAGAACGTTGTCGAGCCGGTTGAGCATGTTTCCTTGTCGGATGCCGAGTTCAAGGTTCAGCTTGCCCAGGTGATCCCGCATTTGCGCGCATTCGGTCGCTCGTTGTCGGGTAGCCGCGATCTCGCCGACGATCTCGTACAGGAAACGCTGCTCAAGGCATGGGCCGCCCGTCTTCGGTTCCAGGCTGGGACGAACATGCGCGCGTGGACGTTCATCATTCTTCGCAATCTGTATCTGTCACAGATGCGCCGGGCGCGCTTCAAGGGCGAGTGGGATGATCTGGTCGCCGACCGCATCCTGGCCGCTCCTGCTAGCCAGGACCGTCACGTCGAGCTAGGTGACATGCAGCGCGCGTTGATGCATTTGCCTCAGCCGCAGCGCGAGGCGTTGATCCTTGTGGGCGCGGGTGGCTTCGCGTATGAAGAAGCCGCGGAAATTTGCAGCGTAGCCGTCGGGACTATCAAAAGCCGCGTTGCGCGTGGTCGCGTTGCCCTCGAAACGATCCTCACCGATGGTTCGCTACCATCGCGACGCGATCATGAGACGGACACGAGCAAGACCGCACTTGATTCGATCATGGGCGATGTCGAAGAACTAAGCCGCGGTCGCTAAACCCAACTAACGAATGCCGCATTGCTCAATTGAGGCGATGCGGCATGGCGTCCAGACGGCGCAACATCATCATCATATCATCGGGTACCGAGTGCGTGTCGTCGAACGCGCCACGCAGCGCGTGACCGATCACGTCGGTCGCGCGGGGGCGGCGCACGACCTGTTGGCCGTTCTCTTCGCGCCTGATCGTGAGGAATGCGTAAGTCATGTTCGCTACAACGGGCCAATAGCGTTTTCGTTGCTTTGTCGTGACACGCGTCGGCAGCGGATTATAGCGATGTCGCATGGCTTTAGTCTCACCTGAACTGGCGATAAACGCCGCGCTGGACCGCGCAAGACTTTGGTCCCCATTCCTGGCGATGGTCCTCAACCGTGAGCCGGACTTGGCGCGATCGCTGGCAGCCGGAAAGCTGGACCTCTCCTTGTCGAGTGCCGAAGCCGACATGCCGGTCGCGCGTCGCCTACGGATCGAACGGCGCGCAATGGCGCTTAACGTCGCGATCGGCGATCTGGCAGGCGTTCTCGACCTTACCGCAGTGACCGGCGCGCTGACCCGCTTTGCCGACTATGCGCTCGACACCGCAATCCGCACCGCGATCGAGGAGCGGACCCCCGGCGCCGAACCACGCGGCTTCGTCGCGATCGCACTGGGCAAGCAGGGCAGCAGCGAACTCAACTACTCGTCGGACATCGATCCGATCCTGTTGTTCGACCCGGCGACGCTGCCCCGACGTCCGCGCGAGGAACCGGAAGAGGCGGCGGTCCGGATTGGCAAGCGCGTCGTCGAACTGCTCCAGGCGCGCGATGGCGACGGTTACGTCCTGCGCGTGGACCTCCGCCTGCGACCCTCGCCCGAGATCACGCCGATCGCGCTGCCGGTCGATGCAGCGATCGGCTATTACGAGGCGCAGGCGCTGCCATGGGAGCGTGCTGCCTTCATTCGCGCACGTGCGGCGGCAGGGGACATCGCGCTAGGCCAGCGATTTCTCGACGCGATCCGTCCGTTCGTCTGGCGTCGCGCGCTCGATTTCGGCGCGATCGGCGAAATCCGCGGTATTTCCGCCCGGATCCGCGATCATCATTCGCAAGGCCAGGCATTCGGCCCCGGCTATGATCTCAAGCGTGGGCGCGGCGGCATCCGTGAGGCCGAGTTCTTCGCGCAGATCCGCCAGCTGATCCACGGCGGTCGCGATCCCGCCCTGCGTGCGCCCGCCACCCGCGATGCTCTATCCCGGCTGGCCGAAGCAGGCTGGATCGGCACGGATGAATCGACTGCGTTGATCGACGGCTACACGCTGCTCCGAACGATCGAGCACCGCGTCCAGATGATCGACGATCGCCAGACGCACGCCTTGCCGACCGGCGACGCGCTCGACCGCGTGGCGAAACTGCACGGGCTGGACGATTCGGGCGCCCTGTTGGCTCTGCTCGAACCGCGTGTCACGGCGACCGGCCGGATCTACGACGCGCTCGACGACACCGTCCGCCCCGCATTCTCGCATGACGCTGTAACGCTGGAAGCCGACCTAGCCGAAGCGGGCTTCGATGAGCCCGAGTCGGCACGTCGGCGGATCGAGGCATGGCGAGGGGGCGCCTATCCTGCGCTGCGCAGTCCGGCCGCGCGTGAAGCACTGGAGGCGGTATTGCCCACGCTCGTCCCCGCGCTGGCGACTGCGCCCGTTCCGCAGGCGGCGCTGCTCCGGCTCGATGCGCTGCTCGAACGCTTGCCTAGCGCGATCAACATCTTCCGCTTGTTGGAGGCGCGTCCGGGCTTGGCAACGTTGCTTGCCGCCATCCTGAGCCATGCGCCCACGCTCGCGGACGATCTCGGCCGCCGCCCCGATCTGCTCGACGGGCTGATCGATGCGACGGCGTTCGAGCGGGTCGGCGATGTCGCGGCGCTCGAAGCGATCATGCGCGCGGGCGAGGCGGGCGGCGACTATCAGTCCCGGCTCGACCATGTCCGGCGCGTCGTCGGCGAGCTGCGATTCGCGCTCGGGGCACAGATTGTCGCCGGTGCGTCCGATCCGCTCGACGTCGCGGCAGGCTATGCACGCGTCGCGGAGGCGGCAATCGGCGTCCTTGCAACCGCGACGATCGACGAATTCGCCAAGGTCCATGGCCGCGTGCCGGAGAGCGAACTCGTCGTGCTGGCGCTAGGTCGGATGGGCGGCGCGATGCTCACCCACGCGTCCGATCTCGATCTCATCTATCTGTTTACGGGCGATTTCGCAGCCGAGTCCGACGGCCCGAAGCCGCTTGGCGCAACGCTCTATTACAATCGTCTCGCACAGAGGCTGACCGGCGCGCTGTCGGTCGCGACCGCCGCGGGCCCGCTGTACCAGATCGACACCCGGTTGCGGCCATCGGGCGGGCAGGGGCCGCTGGTCGTCACGCTCGACAGCTTCGCCCGCTACCAGCGCGAGGATGCCTGGACCTGGGAGCACATGGCGCTCACTCGCGCCCGCCCGGTGTTCGGATCGGCCAACGCTCGGGATGCTGTGGCGGCGATCGTCCGCGGCGTGCTCGAAGGCGATCGACCGGCGCGCGACGTGATCGCCGACGCGCGGACGATGCGCAACGACATGGCCGCGCACAAGCCGCCCCAGGGCGCGCTCGACGCCAAGCTGCTCCCCGGTGGCCTCGTCGATCTCGAATTCGCCACCCACGTGGTTCAGCTTGTAAACAAGGCCGGCTTCGATCCCAATCTAGGCTGCGCGATCGATGCGTTGATCCGGGAAGGGCTGGTCCCGCCGTCACTTCGACCGGCGCACGACGTCCTCACGCGTTTGCTCGTGACGTTGCGGCTCGTCGCACCCGATGCCGCGCCGCCAGGGCATGCCACGGAGGATCTCATCGCCCGCGCGATCGGGGTGGCGGACTGGCCGGCGGTGGTTGCCACGCTCGAAACGAGGCGGCAGGAGGTCCGCCAGTTCTGGGCACAGGTGACGGGAGAGCAGGATGGATGAAGGATCGAAGATCCCTGACGTGTCGGTGACGATCGATGACGCGGTGGTTTCGCTGGCAAGCCTCGGCACGCCGCTGGTGGTGTACTTCTATCCGAAGAACGACACAGCCGGTTGTACCACTGAAGCGAAGGACTTTTCTGCACTTTCCGACGCGTTCGAAACGGCGGGCGTAACCGTCGTCGGCGTATCGAAAGACAGTGCCGCATCGCACGCAAAATTCACCGCAAAACATGGACTTGCGGTCCAGCTTGCCAGCGATGTCGAAGGTGTTGCCTGCGAGGCTTTCGGCGTGTGGGTCGAGAAGGCGATGTACGGCCGCAAGTACATGGGCATCGAGCGCGCGACGTTCCTGTTCGGCGCCGACGGCACGCTGGCCAAGGCTTGGCACAAGGTCCGTGTGGCGGGGCATGCCGAGGCGGTTCTGGCCGCCGCCAAGGCGCTCTGAACAGCCCGCAGTAACGTTTGGAGATTCGCCGACATTTCACGTCCGATGTCGTCGTTGGCTTCCTGTTCCCTCGCAATCGTCCCAATTCGCATCAACTCGCCGCATCAACCTGCCGCTCCGCCGCGCCGACCGTGCGGGGCTATTGCCCGGAACGGCGGTATCCGGCCTAACCCAGAGTGTCTGGTGCGCGGAGGGGCTGCGAGTCAGGACAGAGTTTCGGAGCCGTCCGCCTTGAAGCGAACGGCCCTGCATTTTTGTGTCGGGGACCAATGGTCGAATTTACCGCAGCAGCCATCGTGACGCGCCTCAAGGCCGTGTCGATGGTGTCCAAGTCGTTCACGTTCCGCCGGTTGGCGATCGCCGCAACCATGATGGGGATGACCACGGTCGGCACGACCGCCCAGGCTCAGGTCGTCGCTTCCAAAATAGCGCACCACGTCGCTGCAACCGGTGGTCCGATGATCGCCGCGAATACTGAGGAAGCCACCGCCGATCTCCGCGCCGATGCGCAGTTCCGCACGCTGTTCCAGACCTGGAAGAAGCTCGACGCGACGCAGCAGGGTGTGATCGCGATCCCGTCGGTTCAGCCGGTCCACTCACTTTCGTTCACCAGCAATTTCGGCATTCGCTCCGATCCGTTTCGCGGCACCGCGGCGATGCATGCCGGCGTCGACATTCCCGGCCCGGTCGGCACGCCGATCTACGCCACCGCCGACGGCATCATCGCGCACGCCGGTCGCCAGGGCGGCTACGGCAACATGGTCGAGATCAGCCACGGCAAGGGCATCGCGACGCGCTACGGCCATCTGTCGAAGATCCTCGTCGGCGACAACGCCCGCGTCGTTCGCGGCCAGCTGATCGCACTGATGGGCTCCACCGGCCGCTCGACCGGCTCGCACCTTCACTATGAAGTCCGCATCGACGGCCACGCGGTCAACCCGGTGCCGTTCCTGACGACCGCGGATTACCTCCTCGCCGCACAGGATCGCTCGGTAAACGCGATCCCGGTCTCCACCGGTGGCCCCGCCGCGCAGGACTGATCAACCCAAGGTTGCCGCAGGTTCCGCAACCTCCTATCTCCACAGCATGGCAACGCTGGTTCAAGACATCATCCTAACCCCCTCCGCTGCGGCGCGCGTCGCGGCGATCGCCGTCAAGCAGGGGAAGCCGGCGATCCTGCGTCTCTCGGTCGACGGCGGCGGCTGTTCCGGGTTTCAGTACAAGTTCGGGTTCGCCGATTCGGTCGAGTCCGACGACGTGATCGCCGAGCATGATGGCGTGAAGCTCGTCGTCGACAGCGTCAGCATCGATCTCGTGCGTGGTTGCGCGGTTGACTACGTCGAGTCGCTCGCCGGTGCCGCATTCAAGGTCGAGAACCCCAACGCCGCATCGGGTTGCGGCTGCGGCTCCAGCTTCTCGGTTTGAGACTGCCATGAAAATCGTCACGTACAACGTCAACGGCATCAAGGCGCGGTTGCCGCGGCTGATCGAGTATCTCACCGAAGATCAGCCCGACATCGTCTGTCTCCAGGAACTCAAGTCGAGCGACGACACCTTCCCGATCGCCGACATCGAGGCCGCCGGCTACGGCGCGGTCTGGCATGGCCAGAAGGCCTGGAACGGCGTCGCGATCCTCGCGAAGAGCGGCACGCCCGTCGTCCGCCAGCGCGGTCTCGAAGGCGAACCAGAGGACGAGCACAGCCGTTATATCGAGGCGGAGATCGACGGCCTGATCGTCGCCGCGCTCTATCTGCCCAACGGCAACCCGCAACCCGGCCCGAAGTTCGACTATAAACTCCGCTGGATGGACCGCCTCGCGGCTCGCGCGCGCGTCCTGCTCGCGGAGGAAAAGCCGGCCATCCTCGCCGGCGACTACAACGTTATCGCCAACGACGACGATACCTTCTCGGTTCGCGCGATGCAGGACGACGCGCTCATGCAGCCCGAAAGCCGCGAGCATTACCGCGCGCTCGTCGCACAGGGCTGGACCGACGCGCTCCGCACGCAATTCCCCAAGGGCGGCGTCTGGACGTTCTGGGACTACCAAGCGGGTGCTTGGCAGCGCGACGCCGGGTTCCGGATCGATCACCTGCTGCTGAGCCCGCAGGCCGCCGACCGGATGATCGATGCCGGCGTCGACAAGGCCTATCGCGGGCGCGAAAAGGCCAGCGATCACGCGCCGACCTGGGTCCGCCTGCGATGAGGCGCCTGCTTCTCGTTATCGCCTTGGCGAGCCTGTCCGGCGCGGCGATGGCGCAGGACCGCGAATATTGCCCCGATCGTCCTGGCATCGACACGCCGGCCTGCACGATCGCGCCGGGCAAGATCTCGGTCGAGACGTCGATCGCGGACTGGACGCGCGACGACCAGCCCGGCTCGCGCGAGGATAATATCCTGTTCGGCGACACGCTGGTTCGCGTCGGCGTCAGCGACTCGATCGAGGCGCGGATCGGCTGGACGCCGTTCGGGCACGACCGGATGCGTGATTCGACCGGCGTGGATTCGGTCAACGGGGTCGGTGACGTGTCGCTTGGGATGAAGGCGAACCTCCACAATCCCGACGGCGCCGGCTTGTCGGTATCGGTGCTGCCGTTCGTGACGCTGCCGGTCGGCCGCTCGTCGATCGGCGCGGGTGATTGGGGTGCAGGGTTCCTCGTTCCCGTGACCTACGAAATCTCCGACACGGTCTCGCTCGACCTGACGCCGGAGATCGACGCGGCGGTCGATCAGGACGGCAACGGCCGGCATCTCGCGTACAGTTCGACGGCTGGCCTTGCGGTGAAACTCGACAAGGCCTTCACGCT
Organism: Sphingomonas sp. NFX23; assembly: GCF_049887795.1. Lineage (NCBI taxonomy): Bacteria > Pseudomonadati > Pseudomonadota > Alphaproteobacteria > Sphingomonadales > Sphingomonadaceae > Sphingomonas > Sphingomonas sp. NFX23. The sequence continues at coordinate 202,190 of NZ_JAGEKH010000003.1, read as the reverse complement.
GACCGGCGAAATGCAGGCGCTCCGCGACGACGATCCGCAGGAGCATGAGACGCAAGCCGTCGCGGCCCTGTCGCTCGCATGGATGGCGAACGACAATCTCCAGTTCGACCTATTCGGCGCAGCGGGGTTGAACGGGAACACCCCGGATGCGCGGGTCTACGCCGGCATATCCCGGCGCTTCTAGATGCTGGCCGGCCTGCTCCTGCTCCAAGCGGTAGCCGGGCCGCCGCTTCCACCTGAATTGCGCAAGCGGACTATTAAGCCGACGATGCCGTGTCCGGTCCAGATCGATCCCGATGGCGAAATCGTCGTCTGCGCACGTTCGCCCGACCAAAGGCTGGCGACGCTTCCCGAACCGGTCCAGCCGCCGCGGGGTGACCCGCTGTCGTTCCGGCTGCCGGGTGGCGGCAAGGGGAATGTCCACGCGATCCGAACGCAGCTACCCGGCGCAAGCGGGCAGGGGGCTGCAGTCACCCTCAAGCTTCCGTTCGGCAATGGGAAACGGGAGTAGGGGGCAGCAACAACCGTCGGGTCCAGCCTCCTTGTTCTCCCGCGAAGGCGGGAGCCCAGTCTGGATCCCCGCCTTCGCGGGGAAACACCCTGTTTTTCGGTGAAAGAATGTCGCCGCCCTGCCCTAAAGCGCCCGCTCGTACACCTGGTACACCTTGTTCACCCGGCTCTCGATCGTCTCGGCGATCGACCGCATCCCTTGGTTGTCGTCGAGAATCCAGCCGATTTCAGCCCGCTGCGCCCCGTAATTCTCGACCGAGGCACGGCGGATATATTCGATCATCATGAAGGCCAGCTGGCTCGCCATGCGCGACGCCTGCAACTCCTTCACCACCCCCATCAGCGGCACGCGCACCGTCCGCACCTTGGGTTTGCGCAGCCACCACAACAGCTTCGCCCAACCGAACGGCAACAGGCTGCCGTTCAGCGGCTTGATGGCCTCGTTGAGGTCCGGCAGCGTGATCATGAACGCGACCGGCCTGCCGTCCAGCTCGGCGATCCGGATCAGGTCGTTGAACACGATCGGCTTCAGCTTCACGCCGACGTCCTTGATCTCCGGCGGGGTCAGCGGCACGAAACCCCAATTGTCGCGCCAAGCGTCGTTGAGGATCGACAGGATGATCGCCGCCTCCTCCTCGAACTTGGCCTTGTCGACGTTGCGCACGCTGATCCGCGGGTTCTTCTCGCCCGATTTGATGATGCGCTGGACGATCGGCGGGAACTGCTTGGTAACGTCGACCTCATAGGTCATCAGCTGCTTGATCGGGCGGTACTGCGCCCATTCGATCCAGCCGCGATATTCGCGCTTGGCGTGGCCCATCATGATCGTCGGCGGATGGTCGTATCCGTCGATCAGCAGGCCCGGCTCCTCCCAGATCGACATGCTGATCGGCCCGAGCGCCCGCGTCATGCCCTGCTCGCGCAGCCACGTTTCGGCGCGCTCCAGCAGCGCCTGGAACACGTCCTGCCGCTCCGCTTCCATCAGCCCCCATTGGCCGACACCAGGCCCGAACCCCTGCTCGGGCGGCATCGTCAGCGCGAGTGTATCGATATGCGCCGAGATCCGCCCGACCACGCGACCGTCCTCTTCTGCAAGGAACAACTGCGCCTTGGCATGGCTGAACCAGCCGTTCTTCTCGGGCGTGATAAGTCCCAGCGCTTCCGACTTCAAGGGCGGCACCCAATTGGGATCGTCGGCATAGAGACGGAACGGCAGATCGATGAAGATCTTGCGGTCCTTCTTGGTCTCGACCGGTCGAATGATGAGCTTGGCCATGTCGTGTTCCCAAATACGCAGTTGCGCGTGTCTACCCAGCGAAGCGAATAAAGGCGAGTGACACGTGCGTCATCGCAAGACCCTGTCAGAGTGATCGGGTTTCCTCCGCCACGGCGGCATCCGTGCGGCCTGTAAATGCCACGGTACCGCCACTATCTTCGGGCAATGGATATGCCCATGGACACATCGCTCAGCCTCGCTCGCGGCACGGCCGCTCCAGCTTCCACTCCCGCGGGTTCGCCCCCTGTCGGAGGGGTGGAGCGCGTTGCCGACGACAAGGCGATGCTGCGTGCAGCCGCAGACCTGACGCGCGATCTGGTGAAGCCGCGCCCGGCGATTTACTGGGCCGACCTGATCGCATCGATGGTGGTCGGCTACGGTGCACTGGCAGTGGCGGCCACCTCGACGTCGACGCCAGTGGTGATCGTTGCCGGCATCGTGGCGATGCTAGGGCTCTACCGTGGTTTGAGCTTCATCCACGAAGTCAGCCACATGAAGCATGCGTCCGTCCCGAACTTCCGGCTCGGCTGGAACGTTCTGGTCGGCATTCCGCTGTTGACCCCGTCCTTCATGTACGAGGGCGTCCACAACCTCCATCACGCCAAGACTCGCTACGGCACGGTCGAGGATCCCGAATATTTGCCGCTCGCGCTCATGAAGCCGTGGACGCTGCCCCTGTTCATCGTCGTGTCGGCGCTCGCACCGATCGCGCTGCTGATCCGGTTCGCAATCCTGTCGCCGATCTCGCTGCTGTCGCCCAAGCTGCGGACGATGATCGTCGAGCGCTATTCGGCGCTTGCGATCAACCCGCAGTTCCGCCGTCGCGCGCCCGAAGGCGAGGCGAAGGTATATTGGGATCGGCTCGAGATCGCCGCGAGCCTGTGGGCGATCACGCTGATCGCGATCACTGTGACCGGCGTTTTGCCCCTGCGCGCGTTCGTGACGATCTTCGCGGTCGCATCGGCGTTCGCGGTGCTTAACCAGGTCCGCACGCTGGTCGCGCATCTTTGGGAGAATGACGGCGAGCCGATGACGGTGACCGCGCAGTATCTCGACACGGTCAACGTCCCGCCGCCGGCGTTGCTGCCCGCGCTCTGGGCACCTGTGGGTCTGCGCTACCACGCGCTGCATCACCTGTTGCCGGGTCTACCCTACCACGCACTCGGCGAGGCTCACCGGCGGATTACCGCCGAACTCGACGCGCTCTCGCCGTATCACAAGGCGAGCTATCCCGGTCTGCCCGATCTGGTGAGTAAGATCGCACGCAGCACGATGGTCCGCCGCTGATCAGAATGCCGGGCCGGTCGCGAACGACCGGCCCAACCGTCGAGATTATTTCGCAGCGTCGAACTGCTTGAGCGCCATGACCGCGTTGCGTCCGACATCGCTCGTCGGCGACAATTTCGCAGCCGTTCCCCATGCCTCCCGCGCAGCCGCTTCGTCGCCAGCCGACGCCGCAATGTTCCCCGCTTCCAACTGAACCGACGCATCGTCGGCCGAGCGCTTCAACGCCTGTGCGATATCTGCTTTGGCGCGCGGAATGTTGCTCATCCGACGGGCTAGCGTCGCCGACAACAGCCACGCGAGCGGGTCGGCGCCGGCGGTGGTCAGCGCCAGATCGAGATCGCTCCGCGCCGCATCAAGCTCGCCCGCCGCGACCAGCGCGCGCGCATGATCGAGTTGCGCTTCACCCAGCGGCAGTCCGGTCAGCGACCCGGCGGTAAGCGCCGAATCGAGCGCGACACGCGCCTTGGCGGGCTGCCCCGAGGCGAGCCAAGCATTGCCCGCCTGTGCCCAATAATTGGCTGCGCGCGTGTCCTTCGCGATCTGAGCCTCCCGCGCCGCTTCCTCGAATTCGGCTGCTGCCGACGGCCAATTCTTTTCGGCGGCGAAGGCGAGCCCGGCGCATTGCCGCGCGAAATACCGTCCCCCGCTGATCCGCCAGCGGCCCGCCTCGGCGCGTGCAGCGGCGGGATCGCTCTGTGTCAGGGCGACGCACCGGGCGAACCGATCGCCCTGCGCATCGACGGGACCGGTGGTGGCATTGGGGGCGGCGGCCTGCGCAGCGGCAAGCAACATTATCAGGATCATAAGGCGGCGATCACATCCTCGACCGCCCGGATGATAAGGGAAATGTCGCTATCGCGCGACAGGCGGTGGTCGCCGTCCTTGACCAGCCACGTCTGCACGTCGGCTGAACGCAACAGCTCGGCAAGGCGCGCGGTACGATGCCACGGCACGTCCGGATCGCGCTGCCCCTGGACCAGCCGGACCGGACCATCGAACGCGATCTCGCCGAACATTAGCCGATTAGCCTCGCCCGACGACCAGAACGGCCGCGTATAGACCGTCGGCTCAGGGCCATACGGGTTCTTGCGCTCGATCCGGCCATTGCTCAGCAACGCCATCTTTTCGTCGGTGGTGAAGCCCCAGTCGGTGAAGTCGGGTGCCGGCGCGATCCCGACCAGCCCCTTGACCAGGTCGGGCCGCATCTTGGCCGCCAGCAGCATCAGCCAGCCGCCCATCGACGATCCGACGAGGATCGCCGAATCCTCCACCAGCGCATCGATCATCGCCAGCACGTCGTCGCGCCAGTCGACCAGCGTCTGATCCTCGAACGCGCCTTCGCTCTGCCCGCAGCCACCATAATCGAACCGCAGGAACGCGCGCCCCTCGGACTTCGCCCACGCCTCAAGCGTCACGGCCTTGGTCCCCATCATGTCGGATGCATAGCCTGACAGGAACACGATCGTCGGTCCCGTCACGCCCTCGGCCGCAGGCGTGTGATGATAGGCGAGGCGAGGGCGCTCCTTGGCGGGCGGCGTCGGTGCAGGCGGGGTGGCGGTATCGGTCATGCCGACACCTTAGCCGCCCCTCAGTCGCGGAGAAAGGCGTCGAGTGCAGCCTGGAACGCGGCAGGCTGATCCAGCATCACGAAATGCGCCGCGTCGCCGATATCGACGAAGGTCACGTGCGGTGCCGTCGCGTAAGCCTTCCGATAGAGCGCATCGGCGACGGGCTTGGTCGGCCCCGCCGCGTTCCACGGATAGACGAGCGTAATCGGCGCTGCGATCGACGCCATGTCGGGACGCAGGTCGGTCGTCAGGTCCTCGTACATCGCCTGCGCCGAGACGCGCACATCCGCGTTGGCCGCCCAATCGGCAACCGCCGCGCGCGACGCGGGCTTCAGTGCCATGCGCGCGGCTAGCGCCACGTTCGCCGCCGGGTTCGCCGGCTTGCCGTACGCCGCCGCCATGCCGGCGCGCATCGCCTTGGCCTGTGGTTCGAGCGCCGCAACCGTCGCACCAGGCGCGAATATCTCGCCGATATACGGCAGCGAATCGACGATCATCAGCTTGCCGACGTCCTCGGGATGCGCCTTGGCCAGCATCAGCGCGACCAGCCCACCCATCGAATGCCCGACGATGGCCGGCTTGCCGAGCTTCGACTGGGCGATCAGCGTGTGCAGGTCGGCGACGATCCCATCGAGGATGCCAGGCGACAGGTTCGCGCGCGGATCGTCGCCGCCGAAGCCGTTGGCCTGCACGACATACACCCGGTGCGACTTTGCTAGGGTAGGAACGACGCCCGCCCATACCGCGCGCGGCGACGACAGCCCTGGAACGAGGATCACCGGCGTGCCCTTGCCGATCGTCTGCACCGAGATATGCGGCATTTGAGTCTCGGCCGCATCGACCTTCGGCGTGGCGGCCGTCGCAGCCTGTGCGTGGCCCGCGGCGGGACTCAAGACGATCATCAGCGTCACGGCGGTCGCTGCAAGGCGAGCTTTGAAGTGCGAAATCATGTCACGGCTCCTTCGACGGGCTGGTGAAGATATCCTCGATCGCGAGGTCGAACAGTTCGGCGATCTTGAACGCGAGCGGCAGCGACGGATCGTAGCGCCCCGTCTCGATCGCGTTTACGCTCTGCCGCGAGACTTCGAGACGGTCGGCGAGGTCGCCCTGGCTCCAGTCCCGCTCGGCGCGCAGCACCTTGAGGCGGTTCTTCATGAGCGGCCGGTCCGCACCGCGAAGATATTGACACAACCGCCCAGCATTAGTCCGGCAAACCATAGGATACCGGCTGCATAGGCGGGGATGTGCACAGCCAAGCCGAAGCTTTCTAGAAATCCCCAGATCGTCGTCGCCGAAAGCATGAAGCCAGTCGCGATCAGCGTCTTTCTGATCGTGAGCATTCGGATATATTCGTCCGGCTCGTCAGTGAGATAGCGACCCCAGGCCAGAAAAATTCCGACCAGTGGCAGCGCCGGCAGAATGGCGGCGGCATACGCGAGGGCCCCGTGGGGCGGACGGGTCCTGAACAGAGCAACGATGCCAAACAGCGCGCCCATGTAGGCGAGGCTGAGGCCCAACACGGTGTAATTGTAACGGCGGAGAGCGGGACTCTTATGCATGGTCAAGTGTCCTTTCGAATCAGCAAAGGAAACTTGTCATTTCATAACGAGCGAGTCAATGTCGCTTTACACAAGCTTGCCTAATCGTCGGTAGGGGAGCGCCGAGATGGCGCAGGGCACGCGCCCTCAACCCGGCCGCGAACGCGTCCTGGGCGTGACTTTATCCTAACCTTTGGAAGCCGGCGGGCTTCATAAAGATCGTCAGATGATGAATTCGACCGTCTTCATCTGCGTCTGATCGGCTGCGACCGCGCCGCGCTTCAGCACCATCTGGCGGTGCAGCTCGGCGACCGTCTCGCTCCCGCGAGTCTTGCACAGCGCCGGTACGAACGCATGCACAAGCGCACCGAGGCCGCCCTTTATCATCGTCATGCCGAAGCGTCCGGCGACACCGAAATGTTCGACATAGCTCTCCCCGACGGTGGCGGGGTGGTCGAGGAACAGGCGGCGGAACATGGGCGGTCTCCTGCTTGCTCCGTATCAGGTGGCGAGCGCGCCGACCATCCCCGCCGCCAGCACGCTCAGCGTGTCGTCGCGCGCGCCCATCACCACGATCCGGTCGCCCGGCCGTGCCTCGGCGACCAGTGCTGCGGCCGCGTCGGCGCGGTCGGCGATGTGCCGAGCATCGCGACCACCCTCGACGATCTGCCCGACGATGTCCGCGCTGGTCACCTCCCGCGCGACCGTCCCGCCGTAATAGGCCGGGTCCGGCAGGACGAGCACGTCGTCCTCCGCCATCCGCTCGACGAACGTAGCGACCAACTCGGGCCCCATGACCTTCAACGGCCCATAGCCATGCGGCTGGAAGAACAGCAGCAGTCGCCCAGGGAACGCGTGGAGCGTGTCGAGCGTCGCCGCGATCTTGTCCGGGTTGTGCCCGAAGTCATCGATCACCGCGACCCCTCCGGCCTCTCCCACGAGGTCGAAGCGACGACGCAAACCGGTGAACCCAGCAATCGCCTTCACCGCATCGCTCAACGGCACGTCCGCCGCCATCGCCGCCCCGATCGCCGCGAGCGCATTCGACACGTTATGCCGCCCAGGCACGGCGAGCTTCACCGGCGTCCGCACGCCGCGCGAGACAACGTCGAAGCGGGTAGCAAACGGCTCCGGCTTCAGATTCTCGGCACGCAGATCGGCCGACGCATCAATCGCAAACGTCGTCACCTGACCGCGCGGCAGCCGCGACGCGAGCGCCGACGCATCGGGATCGTTCGCGTTCACCACGGCCGTCTCGGCCTTCGCGATGAAGTCCCCGAACAGCAGGCGCAGTTCCTCCAGCGACTTGTGGTCGAGACTGACGTTGTTCAGCACCGCGATCTTCGGCGCATACCCGGCGATCGACCCGTCGCTCTCGTCGACCTCGCTGACGAACGCCTCGCCTTCGCCGACCAGCGCACTCGCGAACGGGGCGTCAGGCGTGGCGAAGTTCTTCATCACCGCCCCGTTCATCACCGTCGGATCGCGCCCTGCGGCGTGCAGGATCCAGCCGATCATGCCGGTGACGGTCGACTTGCCGCTCGTCCCCGCCACCCCGATCGGCAAGCGGCTGTCGTTGAACAGCGACGCCAGCATTGCAGCGCGGGTCGAGCGGGTGCAGCCGAGCGCATCCGCCGCGATCATGTCCGGCACGGTCGCCTCGATCGCCGCCGAGGCGATGACGAGCTGGTCGGCCGAGACGATCCCGCTGCCGTCCTGCGGGAACAGTGCGACGCCCTTGGCGGCGAGGTCGTCGAACTTCGCCGGCACGCGGCCTTGGTCGAGGTTGCGATCCGAACCCGCGACGGTCGCGCCGCGGCCCGCGAGGATCATCGCGAGCGGCATCATGCCGCTGCCGCCGATGCCGACGAAGAAACAGGGTTTGCTGATATCCATCGGCCCGCGATATGGGCGGTTTGGTAACGGGGCAAGGTCGGGAACACGAACAATGCGCATCGGTGTCCTCGCCGCGTCGAGCCGGACCAATCCCGCGGCGATCGCCAAGATCACCGCCTACGCGGCCACTGCGTTCCCGGAGGTCGAACTCGTCTTCCACCCGCAATGCCTAGAGACCGATGGTCACTTCGCCGGCTCCGACTTTCGGCGGGCGGCGGCGTTTCTCGGATACGCCAACGATCCGGCGTTCGATGCGATCTGGTTCCTGCGCGGCGGCTATGGCTCGAACCGCATCCTGGCGATGGTCATGCCCGAACTCGGCCGCGCCGCTCGTCACAAGACCTATCTCGGCTATTCGGACGTAGGCTTCCTGCTCGGCGCACTCTACGCCCGGCGGATCGGCCGGCCTGTCCACGGGCCAATGGTCAGTGACATCAACCGCCACGACGGTGAAGCGACGGTCGCGCGATCGCTCGGCTGGATGGTGCGAGGTGATCGGGCGGGGCTGGAGCCGGGACTGAACGCGCACCCGTCGGCGGCGTTCAACCTCAGCATCCTCACCTCGCTGATCGGCACGCCGTGGCTGCCCGACCTTACCGACCACGTCCTGATCGTCGAGGAGGTGTCCGAACCAATGTACGCGATCGACCGCATGCTCTTCAAAGTCGCCAACGCCACGCAGTTGAAGGGTATCGCCGGCCTGCGCCTCGGCGCCGTGACGGCGGTGCAGGAGAACGATCCGCCCTGGGGCGAGACGCTCGATTACATGATGGTGCGGTGGAGCCGCGACATGGGCGTGCCGTATCTCGGTCGCGCGGAGGTCGGCCACACGCAGGCAAACCACGTCGTCCCTTTTGGGGTAGCGTGACGTTCGACGCCGGCTTGCCTATATAGGGTGCGCGACTGCATAAGCCGCGCCTCTTCCAACACCAGAAAGTCCTCCATGTCCGCCATGTTCCGAATCACGCTGCCCGACGGTTCCGTCCGCGAGGTTGCGCCCGGGACTACCCCCGCGGATGTCGCCGCCGCGATCGGGCCGGGCCTCGCGAAGGCCGCGCTCGCCGCGCGGATCGACGGGCAGGTGCGCGATCTCAACCGGCCGTTCGAGGGCGACACCGCACTCGCGCTGGTGACCGCGCGCGACGAGGCCGAAGCGCTCGAACTCGTCCGCCACGATCTCGCGCACGTCATGGCCGAAGCGGTGCAGCACCTGTTCCCCGGCACTCAGATCACTTTCGGCCCAGCCACCGACGATGGCTTCTATTACGACTTCGCGCCGAAGGACCGCCCGTTCACCGAGGAGGACCTCCCGGCGATCGAAGCCGAGATGCGCGCGATCATCGCCCGGAACGAGCCGTTCCTGCGCGAGGTCTGGTCGCGCCAGCAACTGATCGACCGCTGGACGCAGCAGGGTGAGAGCTTCAAGGCCGAATGGGCCGCCGAACTCCCCGAGGGCGAGGAACTGACGATCTACCGCCAGGGCGAGTGGCTCGACATGTGCCGCGGCCCGCACATGGCGTCGACCGGGAAGCTCGACCCGGCCGCGTTCAAGCTGACGCGCGTGTCGGGCGCGTATTGGCGCGGCGACCAGAAGAACGCGATGCTGTCACGCATCTACGGCACCGGCTGGCTCAACAAGAAGCAGCTCGACCAGCATCTCTTCCGCCTCGAGGAAGCCGCCAAGCGCGATCACCGCAAGATCGGCGCGGAGATGGACCTGTTCCACCTCCAGTCCGAGGCGCAGGGGTCGGTGTTCTGGCACCCCAACGGCTTCGTGCTCTGGCGCCAGCTGGAGGCGTATATGCGCCGTCGCCTCGACGCTGCCGACTATGCCGAGGTCAAGACCCCGCAGCTGATGGACGCCAAGCAGTGGGAGCAGTCGGGCCACTGGGGCAAGTACCGCGAGAACATGTTCGTCGTCCCCGACGAGATCCCGAACGGCGAGGATGAGGGCGCAGTCCTGTCCGGCAAGGGAGAGCTGATGGCACTCAAGCCGATGAACTGCCCCGCGCACGTGCTGATCTTCAAGCAGGGGATCAAGTCGTATCGCGACCTGCCGATCCGGATGGCCGAGTTCGGCTGCTGCCACCGCAACGAGCCGCACGGCGCACTTCACGGCATCATGCGCGTCCGCCAGTTCACGCAAGACGACGCGCACATCTTCGTCCGCGAGGATCAGCTGGTCGAAGAAGTACGCAAGTTCTGCGAGCTGCTCAACAGCGTCTACAAGGACCTGGGCTTCGAAGACTATGCGGTGAAGCTCGCGCTGCGCCCCGAGAAGCGGTTCGGCGACGACGCGATGTGGGACAAGGCCGAGGCGGAATTGCGCGAGGCGGTGATGCAGTCCGGCCTGAGCGATACGATCAAGGCGAACTTCGAGGAACTGCCGGGTGAGGGCGCCTTCTATGCCCCGAAGCTCGAATTCCATTTGACCGACGCGATCGGCCGGACGTGGCAGGTCGGCACGATCCAGTCGGACCGCGTGCTGCCCGAACGACTCGACGCATCTTATGTCGGCGCGGACGGCGAGCGGCATCGCCCGGTGATGCTCCACCGCGCGATCCTCGGTACGTTCGAGCGTTTCATCGGCATCCTGATCGAGCATCATGCCGGCCGCTTCCCGCTCTGGCTCGCGCCGGTGCAGGCGGTCGTGGCAACGATCGTGTCGGATGCCGACGACTATGCACTTGAGGTTGCGGCTAAGCTGAAGGCGGCGGGCATTCGCGTCGAAACGGACCTGCGCAACGAGAAGATCAACTACAAGGTGCGCGAGCATTCGCTGGCGAAGGTGCCGAACCTGCTGGTCGTCGGCAAGCGCGAGGCCGAGGAGGGCAAGGTCGCGCTGCGTACGCTCGGCAGCCAGGCGCAGACCATCCTGACGCTCGACGAAGCGATCGCGCGTCTTGCGGACGAGGCACGCGCACCCGATATGTGATCCAACGGGGCTGGCTTTCCGTGCATGCGTTTCTGCGCTATAAGCCGGCCCAAATACTTTGTCAGAAACTTCAGGAGCAAACCCCATACGTCCTCCCACGATGCGCCGGCCGATGCAGACGCCCGCAATGAACGGCCCGCGATTCAACGAATTCATCCAGAGCCAGAAGGTCCGCGTGATCGATCACGAGGGCGAGAATCTGGGCGTGATGTACACGCGCGAAGCGATCGAGCAGGCGGCCGAGCATGGCCTCGACCTGGTCGAAGTGTCGCCTAACGCCGATCCGCCCGTCGCCAAGTTCCTCGATGTCGGCAAGTTCAAGTACGAGGCGCAGAAGAAGGCGAACCTCGCACGCAAGTCGCAGAAGACGCAGGAGATCAAGGAGATCAAGATGCGTCCGAACATCGACGACCATGACTACGACACGAAGATGAAGAAGGTGAACGACTTCATTGGCGAAGGCGACAAGGTCAAGATCACGCTGCGCTTCCGCGGCCGTGAACTCAGCCATGGCCAGCTCGGCATGAACCTGTTGAAGCGCGTTCAGGACGACGTTGCGGAGATCGCCAAGATCGAGGCGTATCCCCGCATGGAAGGCCGCCAGATGCTGATGGTGCTCGCACCGAAGTAACGGCTGAGCAGCCTCAGGCTGCTATTTTGTGAGATTGAAGGCTGGTCGGTCCCGAGGGATCGGCCGGCCTCTTTTTTGTATGGCATGTTTGTGACGCGCCCTCACGCATTCAAGTCCGCCGTCTCTTACGATCCAGCAGCTTGGTGACGGCAACGACATGGGTATCGGCGGAGTGGCTAGAGGCTTGGAGCAGGCCATCTCGACAGGGCCTGCTCTCCAAATTTGCGAATGCAGAATGGCGGCGGATGGGGTCATCGCGGCGACTTCTCCCACCCCGGCCGGCCATCGCCGTGGAAATGATCTCGCCCGCGTTGCCGGCGAGACGCGACCGACATCGAAATCACTAGAGCCATCTTTGGGCTCTCCCTTCCTGAAACAGTTGCGATTTGAAACTAGGGTTTGGTGCCTGTCACTATGTGGCGGTTTGGAGACACAATGTTCAAAAATAGACTTCCGTATGCGGAAATCACTAGACGTGAACGGTGGAATATCTCTACCTAACGGCCAAACCATAAGTTCGAAAACATTCGAACACGTCAGGGAGAGAATGCCGATGCGTATGACCGCATATCTGTTGTCCGCCGTCGCGACTGCGGCCATCGTCACGCCGGCATTCGCGCAACAGGCGACGTCCACCGTCGAAGCGCAGGCATCGCCCTCGCAGGGTACCGCCAACGCATCGGTTGCCGGCCAGACCAACGCTGCAACGGACGCCGACACCACGCGGGCGGCGAGCGCCAACGCCGGGATTCAGGGTAACGCCAGCGACATCGTCATCACTGCGACGCGCCGTTCCGAGCGTCTGTCGAACGTGCCAATCGCGGTTTCGGCGGTCGGTCAGGAAGCGCTGCAGAATTCGGGCGGCAGCGACATTCGCTCGCTCAACCAGCTTGCGCCGTCGTTGCTGATCTCGTCGACCGGTAACGAATCGAACGCGTCCGCGCGTATTCGCGGAATCGGTACGGTCGGCGACAATCCCGGCCTCGAAAGCTCGGTCGCGGTCTTCATCGACGGTGTCTATCGCAGCCGCACCGGCGTCGGTCTTAACGAACTGGGCGAGATCGACCGGGTTGAAGTTCTTCGCGGACCGCAGGGCACATTGTTCGGTCGCAACGCCTCCGCGGGCCTGATTAACATCATCACACGGTCGCCGGAGTTCGACTGGCATGGCAACGCCGAGGCGACTTACGGCAATTACGACCAGAAGCGGATTGCGGGCGGCATCACCGGCCCGTTGATCGCCGACACGCTCGCCTTCCGGGTCGACGGCGTCTACGTGAATCGCAACGGCTTCTACAAGAACGTCGCCGCAGCCAACGGCAGCGAGAGCCGCGTCAACGACCGCGATCGGTATTTCGTCCGCGGCCAGTTGCTGTTCAAGCCGACCGATACCCTGAGCTTCCGCCTGATCGGCGACTATTCGCACCGCAAGGAAAGCTGCTGCGGCGCGGTATATTACAACCAGGTCGAGACGATCGATCCCACCCCGACCGCAGCCGGCGTCGCGCCGTTCTTCGCCACGGTTAACACCGATGGCGCGGTCGCGAACAACACGACGAACCGCATCGTCGACATCCTGCGTCGCCAGGGTGCGGTGTTCCCGCTGGCCGGCAACACGCCTGATCCGTTCAGCCGAGACGTCGCGATCACGCCCGGCCAGACCTTCCGGAATACGACCAAGGATTACGGCGGCTCGCTGCAGGCCGACTGGGATCTCGGTGGCGCGACGTTGACGTCGATCACTGCGTATCGCCAGTACAAGTCGGGCAACGCGGGCGATGTCGATTATACCAACATCGATCTCACGCACCGCGCGGCGGACGGCAATGCCTACCGCCAGTTCAAGACCTTCACGCAGGAAGCGCGCCTCCAAGGTTCGCTGTTCAACGACAAGCTCGACTGGCTGGTCGGCGGCTTCTACTCGAACGAGAAGCTTAAGCTGGTCGATAACGTCGTCTTCGGCGCGCAATACGGGCAGTTTGCTGCCTGCCGCCTCGTCGCAACGGTCAGCCCGAATGCCGTGCTGCAGAACCAGAACAACCCAGGTTGCATGAGCGCGGCCGGACGCGCGACGATCGCCGGCGCCTTTGGCCCAGCTGGCGGCCTGATCACGTCGGCGCTCGACCGCCTGACCGGTGGGGTCGGTCTCGGTGGCGGGGTCAACAACGTTGGCGACTCCGGCTCGATCTACCGCCAGAAGAGCGAGAACTACGCGTTCTTCACACACAACATCCTGCATCTGACCGACACGTTGTCGCTGACCGGCGGTCTTCGCTACACGCACGAAACGAAGAAGTTCAACGCGAAGTTCAACAACAACAACACGGTCTGCCCGATCCAGCAGGCGGCTCTCGCTCCCCTCACGCAGTCGCAGAGCGGCGCCACGGCGTTCGCGCAGGGCATCGTGACGTTGACCTGCACCGGCAACTCCAGCCCGGCGTTGAACGCGCTCAGCCTCAACGACAGCTTCGGCGACGGCGAGTTCACCGGCACGGCGGTCCTGTCGTGGAAGCCGTTCACCAAGCTGCTGACCTACGCGTCGTTCGCCAAGGGTTACAAGGCGGGCGGCTACAACCTCGACCGTTCGGATCTCGGCGGGGTAAACGGCGTGCTGACGCCGCGGACCAATGCCGACGCACCGGGCCTGCGCTTCAACGCCGAGAAGGTGAACAATTACGAGCTCGGGGCGAAGTTCAACACGCGCGGCTTCACGTTCAACGTCGCCGCGTTCCGCGAGGAGTTCACCGACTTCCAGCTCAACACCTTCAACGGCTCGATCTTCGTCGTGCAGAACATCGAAGCGTGCAAGGACAGCCTGGGCGGCCTCGATAGCGACAACGGGTTCAATCCGGTCACCGGTGCGCAGACGGGAGGGTGCCCGACCAACCGTTCGAAGAAGCCGGGCGTGATCTCGCAGGGCGTCGAGCTGGAAGCGACGATGTCGCCGATCAAGCAGGTCACGTTCACGGCCGGCTATACCTATGCTGATACCCATTTCCGCAAGAACCTGATCGGCAGCTCGACGACCGGCGAGCCGCTTGACCGCGCACTCTTCCTGCTGCCGGGCAGCCAGTTGTCGAACGCCCCCAAGAACGTCGTCACGACGTCGTTCGCCTGGACGCCGGATCTCGGCTCGAACGGCATGTCGGGGCTGATCTATGTCGATAGCCGCCTGTCGTCGGACTATAATACCGGTTCCGATCTAGCGCCGGAGAAGAAGCAGGACGGCTTCGCCGTCGTGAATGCCCGCGTTGGCCTGCGCGGCAAGGACCAGGCTTGGGCGCTTGAGTTCTGGGCACAGAATGTGTTCAACAAGAACTACATCCAGGTCGCGTTCAACACGCCGTTCCAGGGTGCCGGGTCTTCGGCCAACGTCGCAGCCTATGGTGGCACCGGCAACGCGCTCTACTCGGCATTCCTCGCCGAGCCACGCACCTACGGCCTGACGCTGCGCTCGCGCTTCTGATCGGGTGACTGAATGAAAAGCCGGCCCGCAGTTCGCTGCGGGTCGGCTTTTTTGCTCGTGCTACCTGAAAACCCCGGTTCTCCTGCGAACGCAGGGGCCCAGGATTACAGGCGCTACGCTCTGTTACCCTGGGCTCCTGTCCTCGCGGGAGAACCGGAAGCGCGCTAAGCGGCCAGATCGATCTCTTCGCCTGCCGCCGCCGCCAGCAGGCGCCGCTCCAGCGTCCTTAACCGCGCGGGCTGGGTGATCCGATCGCCGGTCAGGTCGGTGACGTAGAAGGTATCCACGGCCCGCTCGCCATAGGTCGCGACGTGCGCGGAGTGGATCGTCACCTTCGACTGGAACAGCGCGTTGGCGAGTTGATTCAGCAGCGCCGGCCGATCGCGCGCGTTGACCTCGACCACCGTGAACCGGTTCGACGCCTTGTTGTCGACCAGCGCATTCGGCACGATGTCGAAGGCCTCTGCGCGAGTGCGCGGCAGCGGTTTCGCGACGAGGCGGTCGGCAAGCTTGCCGCGGTTAGCGAGCGCGTCCTCGATTGCGGTCTTCAGGCGCGAAAGCTGCCCGGACTCGTCGAACGGCCGCCCGAACGGATCCTGCACAAGGAAGTTGTCCACGGCCATCCCGTCGCGCGTGGTATGAATGCGCGCGTCGATGATGTTGCCGCCGGCGACGTGGATCGCGCCCGCGATGCGGTAGAACAACCCGGGATGATCGGCGGCATAGATCGTCACCAAGGTCGCCCCGCGCCCGGGATAGACATGTGCGTCGATCGCGAGCTGCGCGTCGCCCGTGGTCGCCAGGAAGCGGGCGTTGTGCGCCAGCACGTCTTCGGGTTCGGCAATCCAATAGGCTTCGGGGAGCCGGTGAACGAGCGTCCCGAACGACTCCTCGCTCCAGCCTAGCGCGTCCCGCAGATGCTGCTGCTTGGCCGCGATCCGCTCGGCACGACCCTTTTGCTTGTGACCCAACCGTAGGACTTCCTCAGCCGATTCGTAGAGATCGCCGAGCAACTGGCGTTTCCAGCCGTTCCACACGCCCGGCCCGACGGCGCGGATATCGACGATCGTCAGCGTGAGCAGCAGGCGGAGGCGCTCCGGGCTCTGCACCACGTCGCAGAAATCGAGGATCGTTTTGAAGTCGCTGAGGTCGCGCTTGAACGCGGTGGCCGACATCAGCAGGTGCCAGCGCACGAGCCAGGCGACGGTTTCGGTCTCGGCAGGCGTCAGGCCGAAGCGTGGGCACAGACGCTGCGCTACCTCCGCGCCGAGGATCGAATGATCGCCGCCGCGGCCCTTGGCGATGTCGTGAAGCAGCACCGCAACGTACAGCGCGCGTCGCGACACGATCTGTTCGAAGATCGCACTGGCGAGCGGATGGTCCTCCTTCAGCGTGCCGTTCTCGATCCGCGCGAGCAGGCCGATCGCGCGGATGGTGTGCTCGTCGACGGTGTAGTGGTGGTACATGTCGAACTGCATCTGCGCGACGACGCGCGCGAAATCGGGCACGAACCGGCCGAATACGCCCGCCTCGTTCATCCAGCGCAGCACGAGTTCGGGATCGCGAGGCGAGGTCAGAACGTCTAGGAACAGCGCGTTCGCCGTCGGGCTGTTGCGGACGTCGTCGACCAGCTTCGCATCCCGCGCCGCGGCGCGCATCGCGAGCGGGTGGATCTCTACGCCGTGCTTGTCGGCGAGCTGGAAGATCTCGATCAGGCGTTCGGGGTCGGCCCGGAAGAAGTCGTCACTTGGCAGTGCCAGCCGCCCGCGATCGAGTACGAAGCCGTTGAGTTTCCGCGGACTACGGCGGATCGTCGGCAATCCGAAGCGCCGGCCCCGCGCGGCGAACTTCTCGTCGAGATGCGCGAGGAAGACGCCGCTGAGCGTGCCGACGGTCTTTGCCTGCAGGAAATAGAACTGCATGAAGCGCTCGACCTTCGACTTGCCGGGTCGGTCGGAGAACCGCATCCGGTCGGCGATCTCGCGTTGCAGGTCGAACGTCAGCCTATCTTCGGCGCGGCCGGTGATGCTGTGGAGGTGGCAGCGCACCGCCTGGAAGAAATTGTCGGCGCGGTGGAACAGCCGGTATTCGGCCTTGGTGAACAGCCCGACCTCGACCAGTTCGGCGGCGCGCTGGACGTCGTAGATGTATTTGCCGATCCAGAACAACGCGTGGAGATCGCGCAGGCCGCCCTTGCCCTCCTTGACGTTGGGTTCGACGACGTAGCGCGTGTCGCCCATCTTGCGGTGGCGTGCGTCGCGTTCGGCGAGCTTGTCGGCGATGAAGGTGCGCGCGGTGTCGGCTTGGACCTCGGTCTTGAAGCGGTGCGACGCCTGCTCGTACAGTTCGGTGTCGCCGCAGACGTAGCGCGCCTCGAGCAGCGCGGTGCGGACGGTGACGTCGCTCTTGGCCTGGCGGACCATCTCGTCGAGCGAGCGGCTGGACTGGCCGAGCTTCAGCCCGAGATCCCAAAGCGCGTACAGCATCGACTCGATCACGCGCTCGGCCCAGGGCGTCTGCTTGCCGGGGGTCAGGAAGCCGATGTCGACATCCGAATGCGGCGCCATTTCCGCGCGGCCGTAACCGCCGACCGCGATGAGCGTGAGGCGTTCGCCCGAGGTGGGATTGGGCAGGGGGTAGAGCCGCTGTGTCGTGAAATCGAACAGGATGCGGAGCAGCGCGTCGATCAGGTACGCCTGTGCACTCGATGCTTCCAACCCGCGCGATGGGTGTTCGACGAGGCGACGTTCGACCTCGACCCGACCTTTCTCCAGCGCCGCCTTCAACAGCATGGTCGCGTCGCGGCGGAGCGCTGTCGGGTCGACGCCCTCCAACGCGGCGATGGTTTCGGCGACGGCGCGGCGATCGATGATCGTGCGACGGTTGGGGAGGTGATCGAAGCGGCCGGACATGACGCTCAGATAGGGGCGCCGGAGGCGTGCGTCATCAGGATTGCGCAAAACGTCCGCGAAACGTAACCGGACGCGCGAGTGGAGGACGAAAATGAGCGAACCATTGCGCGTGGCCCTTGCGGGCCTGGGGACCGTTGGCGGCGGGGTTATCCGATTGCTGGATGCGAACCGCGAGTTGATTGCGCGGCGGGCCGGGCGCGAGATCGAGATCGTCGCGGTTTCGGCACGTGATCGGGGCAAGGATCGCGGCGTCGATCTGTCGCGGTTCGCGTGGGTCGACGATACGACCGCGCTGGCGAAACAGCCGGGGGCGGATGTCGTGGTCGAGCTGATCGGGGGATCCGACGGACCGGCGCTGACGCTCGCGCGAAGCACGCTGGGGGCGGGGCGGAGTTTCGTCACCGCGAACAAGGCGATGATCGCGCATCACGGGCTGGAACTCGCGCAGGCAGCCGAAGGGGCAGGCGTCGCGCTGAAATTCGAGGCGGCGGTCGCGGGCGGCATTCCGGTCATCAAGGGGCTGCGGGAAGGTGCTGCGGCGAACGAGATCGCCCGCGTTTACGGAATCCTCAACGGTACCTGCAATTTCATCCTGTCGAAGATGGAATCCGAATGGCGCGATTTCGCCGAGGTGCTGGCAGAAGCGCAGGCGTTGGGGTTCGCGGAATCCGATCCGAGTTTCGACATCGACGGCGTCGATGCGGCGCACAAGCTATCGATCCTGGCGGCGGTCGCATTCGGGACGCAGCCGGCGTTCGACGATGTCGCGATCAGCGGTATCCGGCATCTGCTGGGTGCGGACATCGCCGAGGCGGCGGCTTTGGGGTATCGCGTGCGACTGCTCGGGCTGGCGGAGGCGGGGGCCGACGGGCTGTTCCAGCGCGTCCATCCGCATCTGGTGCCGATCGATCACCCGTTGGCGCACGTCACCGGCTCGCTCAACGCGGTCGTGGCGGAAGGCAATTTCGTCGGTCGCCTGTTGTTCCAGGGTGCGGGTGCGGGCGATGGTCCGACCGCGAGCGCGGTAGTGGCCGACCTGATCGATATCGCGCGCGGCGAGTTCGGCCCGCCGTTCGCGATGCCGGTGGTGTCGCTTACGGCAGCGCCCAAGGCCGACAGTGGCCAGCGGCGGGGCCGCGCGTATCTGCGGTTCACCGTCGCGGACCGGGTCGGCGTGCTGGCGGAGATCGCAGCGGCGATGCGCGATGCGGGTGTGTCGATCGAGAGCCTGATCCAGCGTGGAGCGATCGCGGACGGCAGCGTGCTGGTGGCGATCGTGACGCATGAGAGCCCTGAGCGGTCGATTGCGCAGGCGTTGGAGAAACTGCGGGGGTCGCAGAGCCTCGTGGGGCAGCCGATGTGGATGCACATTCTGGATTGAGGCGAGTGCGACCGGTAATGACTGCCACACCCGTCTAAAGGCTACCACCCCGGCGGAGGCCGGGGCCCAGTTGGAAAGGTCGCAGTAAGGACGCGCACGCCTCGTTAGCGCCGTCTCCCAACTGGGCCCCGGCCTTCGCCGGGGTGGAGGACAGCGAGGCAACCACCTCCCTGTTCTCCCGCGAAGGCGGGAGTCCAGACTGGGGCCCCGCCTTCGCGGGGAAACATCGGCCGGGCGATTACGGCGAAGCGTGTTGAGACGACTTACTTCATCGACTCCATCCAGCACGTCGATACGCGCTTGAATGGTACGGCTTCTGCCTGCCGCCTAATTCACCGTGCCGACGGGGCCGTCGAGATCAATCGGTACGCGACCGCGTTTGTCGGGTTTCTTTGCTAGGGCGCTTTTGATCAGTCCGACCGCGGCCTTCGCGATTGGGGCGATCAGTGGGCCGAAGCCGACCTGGCATCCTCCCTGCCGCGCGGCGCACGGTGTATCCGACAACTCCAAGGCGCGGACGGCGGTGAGGTTGGGGTTGGAGGCGACCGCATGATCGGGCGGGCCGCGATCGTCGCGCATTGGCAGGCGTGGGGTGGTCGTCGCGGATTTGCCGCAGACGACAACTTCGTTCCCGTCCTTCGTCTGCGTAGCGCACGGGTCGACGAGGATCGAAAAGCGCCCCGGCACCGGCGGTGCCGCAGGCGCAGCGGTAGTGGCGGACGCCTGGAGCAGCGAGGACAGGATTATGGCGAACATGATCAGGTCCTTACGGTGCGGGCTTGCGGAACGACGTGCCGCCTTCGCCGCCTACCGTCATCGTAACGCCCGCCATCCCGCCGCCAACCTGGAACGGGCTGAGATCGGCGAGTGGCGACGTACGGTTGAGCAGGCGAGTACGTTCGTTGCGGACGCTCTCATGCTTGGGGTCGCCGGCGTCATGTACTACGAAGGGCACCCGAAATCGGTCTGCGGTGCGCATCCCGCAGACGGTGATGTCCGTCTCGTCGGCGCTCTGGATGCAGGGTTGCTCGGCAGCCATGCGGGCCTTGGCAGTTGCCATCAGCGGGTCGTCGATCAGTATCGACAGCAGCATCGCGAGCATCGGCACCTCCCGGACAGACACGCAGACTGGCCGCGATCGCCGGGGAGGGCAAGCGTCATTGCCCGATCTTCGCGACCCCGAGCCGGGGGATGTCGATCGCCGGGCAGCGGTCCATCACAACTTGGAGGCCGGCGGCTTCGGCGCGCGCCGCGGCCTCTTCGTTGACCACGCCGAGTTGCATCCAGACGGCCTTCGCACCTGCTGCAATCGCCTGATCGACCGCTTCGCCAGCAGCCGCCGAGTTGCGGAAGATGTCGACGATGTCGATCGGGTCGCCGAGTTGCGACAGGTCTCGGAAAACGAACTCCCCATGGACATGCTCGCCGGTGATCTGCGGATTGACCGGGATCACGCGGTAGCCATGCCCCTGCAGTTTGGCCATCACGCCGTACGACGGGCGATCTGGGCGGTCCGAGGCGCCGATCATCGCGATCGTGCGGGCGTTTTCGAGCAAAGACTTGATGTCGGCATCGGCGGTCAACGGCATCGATGCCTCCTGCAAAGAAGAAACCTGGTCCGCTCGTACCGCGACTCTACGCGTCGGGTACGACCGGTAATCAGATAACGTAGATCAGGCCGCCGAGTTTCACAGTTTTCCGAGCCATGCGACGACCTGAGCCGCGATCGGCATGAAAATCATATCGTCCGGGTTCGAGGCCGGCGGCGTGCCGGCATCGGATGCGGTGCGGATCGAGATCGTCAGCGGGACGCGGCCGAGGAACGGGATGCCGAGCTCGCGCGCCGCCGCCTCTGCGCCGCCATTGCCGAACGGGTCCGACGCCTCGCCGCAATGTGGGCAGACATAGCCGGCCATGTTCTCGACCAGGCCGATGATCGGGATGCCGGCCTTCTCGAACAGGTCGATCGCGCGGCGTGCGTCGATCAGCGCGAGATCCTGTGGGGTAGAGACGATCACCGCGCCTGCGGGGCGGTATTTCTGGACCATCGTCAGCTGGACGTCGCCGGTGCCGGGGGGGAGATCGAGCACAAGCGTATCGGTCACGCCCCAATCTGCCTCGACCAGCTGGCCGAGCGCGCCCGCCGCCATCGGCCCGCGCCACGCGATCGCCTTGCCCGGCTCGACGAGCTGGCCCATCGACAATAGCGGTACGCCGTACGGGGTGGGGACGGGGTCGAGCACCTTGTCCTTCGCGGTCGGTCGCGTGCCCTCGACGTTCATCAGGCGTGGCTGCGACGGGCCGTAGATATCGGCGTCGACCAGCCCGACGCGGCGCCCCGCACGCGACATCGCGATGGCGAGATTGGCAGCGAGCGTGGATTTGCCGACGCCACCCTTGCCGCTGGCGACTGCGATCAGCCGGCGGGTCGAGCGTTCCGCGGTCACCGCGATCCGCACCTCAGACACACCGGGTTGGGTCGCGGCCATCCGCACGGTCGCCTCCAGCGCGTCGCGCGCCTGCGGGTCGAGCCCGGTCGCATCGATGATGATGCCAGCCCGGGTTCCCTCGAGCCGGACGGTCGCCCGCTTGCCCGCCACTGCGGCAACCGCCGCCTTTACCGCTTCGATATCGATCATCGTGGCCAGATAGGGCCGCTAAGGGCGCTTGGCACTGTTTTTCCGCCAGCGCACACCTATAAAGGTTGGTATGACGATCTTCTCGCGCTGGTTCCGGCGCCCCGATATCCTCGCCACCGAAACACCGAAAGGCCCCTGGGGCGGCTCGGGCGACGACGGTAACAGCGGCCCGCGCAATCCCTGGGCGCAACCTCCAGGTGGCCGCAAGCCTGCCGCCAAGCCGACCGCGCTCGACGAGTTCCTGCGTAAAGCGCGCGGCTCGGGTGGTGGCGGCGGCGGCACTGGCGGCTTCGGTGGCCTGCCGTCAGGCGCCAACGCCCGCGCGCTCTGGGCGATCGGCGTCGCGATCATCGCGGTGGTCTGGATCCTGTTTACCTCGGTCCATCAGATCGGCCCGCAGCAGCGCGGTGTCGTCACCTATTTCGGTAAATACGCGGGCACGCTCGATCCGGGCGTTCGCCTGACGATGCCCGCGCCGATCGCCGACGTGACGGTGGTCGACGTGCAGAAGATCCGCACCGACAACTTCCCCGTCGGTGACGGCGAGAACCTGACGCTGACGGGTGACCAGAACATCATCGATCTGGCGTATTCGGTCCGCTGGGATATCTCGGACCCCCGCGATTACGTGTTCCAGCTTGCCGAGCCGAACGACACCGTCCGTGCCGCTGCCGAGAGCGCGATGCGCGCGGTGGTCGCCACGACGACGCTCGATCAGGCGATCGGCACTGGCCGTACCGTCATCGAGCAGCGCGTCGCTGAACTCACGCAGCAGATCCTCAACGACTATAAGTCGGGCGTCCGTATCCAGGGCGTCGCGATCAAGCAGGCCGCGGCGCCCGCACGGATCGTCGAGGACTTCAACGCCGTCACAGCCGCGCAGCAGGAGGCGATTGCCAACCTCAACCAGTCGCGCTCCTATGCGCAGCAGGTCGTGGCGCGCGCGCAGGGCGAAGCCGCGTCGTTCGACAAGGTCTACGAGCAGTATAAGCTTGCGCCGGAAGTGACGCGTCGCCGCATGTATTATGAGACGATGGAGGCGGTCCTCGCCAAGAGCGACAAGACGATCGTCGAGACGCCGGGCGGGGTGGTGCCGTATCTGCCGCTGTCGAACGCCAAGCGTCTGCCGAACCCCGAGGCTGTCCAGTCGACACCAGCGCCTGCTGCGGCGGCTGCTGCCCCCCAGCCTGGAGCTGCCCAGTGAACGCCGTGAGTTTCCGCAACCCGATCGTCGCCGGGATCATCGCGCTATTACTCGTGATCCTCGCCGCATCGACGTTCGCGATCGTGCCCGAGACCAAGCAGGCGGTGATTCTGCGCTTCGGCCAGCCGATCCGCACCGTCAACGCGTGGCAGCCGAACACGCCGTTCGGCCAGACCGGCGCCGGCCTGATCGCGCGTATCCCGTTCGTCGACCGCATCGTCTGGATCGACAAGCGGGTGCAGGATCTGGAACTCGACAACACGCTGGTGCTGTCGACCGACCAGCTCCGGCTTGAGGTCGACGCCTATGCGCGCTACCGGATCGTCGATCCGCGCAAGATGCGCAATGCGGTCGGCAGCGAGGACCGGATTCCGGATCAGCTTCGTCCGATCCTCGGGTCTGCGCTGCGTAACGAACTCGGCAAGCGGCGCTTCGTCGAATTGCTGAGCCCGGAGCGGTCCGAGTTGATGGACAACATCCAGAAGGGTCTCCAGCGCGTCGCCAGCCAATACGGTGTCGAGATCGTCGATGTCCGTATTAAGCAGGCGAATCTTCCCGTCGGCCTGCCACTCGAAAGCGCGCTCAAGCGTATGTCGAGCGCGCGTCAGCAGGAGGCGATCACGATCCGTGCCGAGGGTCAGAAGCAGGCGCAGATCGTTCGTGCGCAGGCGGATGCGGATTCCGCGAAGATCTATGCCGAGAGCTTTGGCAAGGACGCGGATTTCTACGACTTCTACCGTGCGATGCAGTCGTATCGGCACACGTTTGGTGCCGACGGTGGCCCGGCACCGGAAGGATCGACTTCGATCATTCTGTCGCCGAACAACAGTTACCTGAGGGAATTCGAGGGCCGCGGGCGTTGAGCCTGCGGAACCTTTGAACGCCGAGCCATATTCAAGACCATATTCAAGCATCATTCAGGACGGCGTCCCTACGGGGTACCTGTTTCGATTGATGAAACGAGAGGACAACATCTAGTGCGTTACGCCTACGCCATTACCAGTGCTCTTCTCCTCGGTGGCGCGACCGCGACGCTCGCGCTCCAGCCGAGCGGTGCGCAGGTCGCGCAGAACGAACCCGGTGCGATCCAGGCGGTCTCGCCGAAGCCCGGCGCGCCGATGAGTTTCGCCGACATGGTCGCTCGGCTCCAGCCTGCGGTCGTCAACATCTCGACCAAGCAGACGATCGTCCAGAAGCAGCAGGCCAATCCGTTCGCGGGCACGCCGTTCGGCGACCTGTTCGGCGGCATGGGCGGCGGCGGCCAGGGTGGCGCGCCGGTGAAGCGTGAAGGCGCCTCGCTCGGCTCGGGCTTCCTGATCTCGCCGGACGGCTATGTCGTCACGAATAACCACGTGATCTCGCCGGGCGCGCAGGGCGCGACGGTCGATTCGATCACCGTGACGCTGAGCGACAAGAAGGAATATGTCGCCAAGGTCATCGGCAAGGATCAGGAATCGGATCTCGCGCTGTTGAAGATCGATGCGGCGAACCTGCCGTTCGTGAAGTTCGGCGATTCGAACGGCGCGCGCGTCGGCGACTGGGTCGTCGCGATCGGCGAGCCGTTCGGGCTCGGCGGTACCGTCACGGCGGGCATCGTCTCGGCGATCAACCGCGTCACGGGACAGGGCGGCGCGTACGACCGCTTTATCCAGACCGATGCGTCGATCAACCAGGGCAACTCGGGTGGCCCGATGTTCGATCTCAACGGCAACGTGATCGGCGTGAATTCGCAGATTTTCAGCCAGTCGGGCGGCAATATCGGCATCGGCTTCGCAATCCCCGCGGCCGTCGCTAAGCCGATCATCGCGACCTTCATGAAGGGCGGCACGATCGAGCGCGGCTATATCGGCGTCCAGCTGCAGCCGGGCGGCACGATCAACGAGGATACCGCCGCGGCGCTGGGGATACCCAAGAACCAGGGCGAGCTGATCAACGACGTGACGGCAGGCGGCCCGGCGGCCAAGGCCGGCGTACGCGCAGGCGATGTCGTGACCAAGGTCAACGGTCAGCCGGTGACGGTCGACCAGTCGCTGTCCTACCTGGTCTCGAACGTGAAGCCTGGTCAGACTGCACGTCTCGACATCCTTCGCAACGGCAAGCCGACTTCGGCAAACGTGGTCGTGGTGCCGCGTCCAAGCGCGGACAAGCTGGCGGCTGTGGTCGGCGGCGATGCGCAGGGCTTCGGCAGCGACGACGGCGATGACGGCGACGATTCGGCTACCCCCGCCGCACCCACGGCGGGCGCGGCGCTTGGCATCGGCGTCCAGCCGCTGACCCCGGCGATCGCACAGGCGGTCGGCGTCGAGGCGAGCACGCAGGGCGTCGTCATCGCCGTGGTCGCGCAGACCAGCGATGCGTATGGCAAGCTCAAGCGCGGCGACGTCATCATCTCGGTCAACGGCACGCCCGTTCGCACCGCGGTCGACGTCCAGAACGCGGTCAACGTCGCCAAGGCAGCCGGTCGCCCGCAGGTCCTGTTGCAGGTCAAGCGCGGCCGCAGCCCGGCAACGTTCCTGCCGGTCAAGATCAAGTAATCCACGGCCGACACGACTGATCCAAGAGGACCGTCGCTCGCCTGAGCGGCGGTCCTTTTTCTTTGCGGCGCGCGGGGTTAGGGTCGGTGTCGGATACAGAGGACGAGACCCATGACCGACGGCATCTTCATCGGCGCGAGCGTGGACGGCAAGCCGCAGACGCTGGAACTGAAGCGCGCGAACCGCCACGGCCTGATCGCGGGCGCGACCGGCACCGGCAAGACGGTGACGTTGCAGGGGATCATCGAGGGCTTTTCGGCGAACGGCGTGCCGTGCTTCGTCGCCGACGTGAAGGGCGACCTGTCAGGCCTTGCGATGGCGGGCTCGCCCACGGCGAAGACGCATGCGAGTTTTGCCGAGCGTGCCAAGGCGATCGGCGACGATAGCTGGGCCTATGCCGACAACCCGGTGCAGTTCTGGGACCTGTTCGGCGAGCAGGGCCATCCGATCCGGACCACGATCAGCGAGATGGGCCCGCTGCTGCTGGCGCGGCTGATGGACCTAAACGAGGTGCAGGAGGGCGTGCTGACGATCGCCTTCCACGTCGCTGACAAGGAGGGGTTGCTGCTGATCGACCTCGACGATCTGCAGGCGATGCTGAGCGAATGCGCTGGCCGTGCGGACGAACTGACGGTGACGTACGGCAACGTCTCGAAGCAATCGATCGGCGCGATCCAGCGCTCGCTGCTCCAGTTGCGCACGCAGGGTGCGGAGAATTTCTTCGGTGAGCCTGCGCTCGAGATGAACGATTTCATCGGCGTCGACGACAAGGGGCGGGGGATCGTCAACATCCTCGCCGCGGACAAGCTGATGGCCTCGCCGAAACTGTATGCGACGTTCCTGCTGTGGCTGATGAGCGAGCTGTTCGAGCATCTCCCCGAGATCGGCGATCCCGACAAGCCGGTGCTCTGCTTCTTGTTCGACGAGGCGCATCTGCTGTTCGACGAGGCCCCCAAGGCGCTGCTGGAGAAGATCGAACAGGTCGTCCGCCTGATCCGTTCGAAGGGCGTTGGCGTGTATTTCATCACGCAGAACCCGATCGACATTCCCGACACCGTCGCAGGACAGCTCGGCAACCGCGTCCAGCATGCGTTGCGTGCATTCACCCCGCGGGATCAGGCCGCGGTGCGCTCGGCGGCGGAGACGTTCCGGGCGAACCCCGGCGTCGACGTCGCGACGATCATCACCGAACTGAGGGTCGGCGAGGCGCTGGTGTCGCTACTCCAGGCGGATGGCGCGCCGACGCCGGTCGAACGCACGCTGATCAAGCCGCCAGCGTCACGCGTCGGCCCGATCACGCCGGCCGAGCGGAAGGTGATGATCGAGACCGATGCGGTTGGGGCGAAGTATGACACGCTGGTCGATCGGGAGTCTGCCGAGGAATTGCTGGCGGCGAAGACGCAGGAGGCGAGCGCTGCGGCGGCCGAGGCCAAGGCGACGACCGTGGCGGAGAAGGCTGCGGCGGCGCAGGCGAAGCTCGATGCCAAGGCGGCGAAAGAGGCGGAGCGCGCTCGCGTTGCGGACCAGCGCGAGGCTGATCGGCAGCAGCGTGAAGCTGATGCCGAGGCGGCAAATTCGCCCTGGACCAAGATGGCGTCTTCGGCGACGAGGGCCGTGAGCTCGTCGATCGGTCGGCAGGTGGCCAACGAGATCGGCAAGCAGGTGTTTGGAACGAAGTCGCGGCGATCGTCGTCGAGCGGTGGCTTGGTCGGCACGGTGCTGCGCGGGGTTTTAGGCGGGCTCTTCCGGGGGTAGACTACCGCCAATAGCGTGTTCACCCGCGAAGGCGGGTGCCCAGACTGGGTCCCCGCCTTCGCGGGGACATGGAGATAGCAGATGTCTTTCGATTTCGAATCTGTCACCGACTGGACCGCCGTCGGCGAGGACAGCCTCGACGACGCGATCACGCTCCGGCGCGCGATCCACGCCGACCCAGAAGTGGGCCTCCATTGCCCCCGCACCTCGGACAAGGTGAAGGCGGCGCTCGCTGGCCTCCCGCTCGAAATCCGCGAAGGCACTTCGACCACCGGCTTCGTCGCGATCCTCCGTGGCGGGCGTGCAGGCAATGCCGGCGGCAACGGCCGCACCGTCCTGCTCCGCGGCGACATGGATGCGCTGCCGATGCAGGAGGAAACCGGCCTGCCGTTCGCCTCCAAGATCGACGGCGCGATGCATGCCTGCGGGCACGATTCGCATACCGCGATGCTGGTCGGCGCGGCGAAGGCGCTGTGCGCGCGCCGCGACGAACTGCCCGGTACGGTCGTGTTCATGTTCCAGCCCGGTGAGGAGGGGCATCACGGCGCGCGCCACATGATCGCCGACGGCTTGCTCGACTCGCCGCTCCCCGAGGCGGGCTTCGCGCTCCACATCTCGCCGAACATGCCGATGGGTCATGTCGTCAGCCGCGCGGGCACGCTGATGGCGTCGACCGATACGCTGCGTGCGACGATCACCGGACGCGGGGGCCATGCGGCTATGCCGCACGATTGCCTCGATCCGCTGCCGATCGCCTGCGAGATCGTCACGGCCCTGCAGACCTATGTCGCGCGTCAGGTCGCGGTCACCGACCCCGCGGTGCTGTCGATCACCAAACTCAACGCCGGCAGCGCGCACAACGTCATCCCGTCGACCGTCGAGATGCTCGGCACGATGCGGACGCTGTCGGAGCGCACGCGCGAACAGGTCCGCGCGGCGTTCATCCGTATGGTCGAGGGCATCGCCGCGGCGCATGGCGCGGTCGGTACGCCGACGATCGAGGAAGGCTATCCGGTCACCGTCAACGACGAACGCGCGTCCGAACTGATGAAGGCGTGCGCGACGGCGATCGGCGGCGAGGGTGCGTATCAGGTGATGCCGCCGATGATGGGCGCGGAGGACTTCTCGTACGTGCTCCAGAAGCTGCCCGGGGCGATGGCGTTCATAGGTGCCGCGCCCGAGGGCAGCGATCCGCGTACCAACCCGCCGCTGCACAACACGAAGATGACGATCGACGAACGCGTGATGGCGCATGGGATCGCGATGCACTGCGCGGTGGCGGAGCGGTTCCTGACGAACGGGTTCGACTGACCGGCGGTCTGTGTGGAACGGCTGGACGTAGCGGTTTAGGGCGAGCCGCTCGCGGTTGGCTGTCCCGCGCAGTCCCAAAGGTTACGATATAGTCACACCAAGACGGTGTCAGGGCCTGCGTCCGAGTAGCGTACTGGCACCCGGTCTCGGTCACTCTATGCTGCACTGCAGCACGAAAACATCAGCCTCTCGGCCGTGTGGTCCCGGCATAGTTCGCCACCGCCGCCGCGGCCGCCTGGATCAATTTCTGGCGTTCGGGCATCGGCCGGATAGTGTCGCCGATCATCACTGCGATTCCATAACGACGGCCATCGGGGGCGGTGAGGAGGCCGACGTCGTTGAAGCCTGCGTTGCGGCGGCCGAGGTCCTGGCCGGTGCCGGTCTTGTGCGCGATCTCCCAGCCGCCGGGGAGCGCGGCGCGCAGGCGCGCGCGGCCGGTTACCGAGCGACCCATCGTGTCGAGCAGGATCTTCGTCGAGGTCTCCGACAAGAGATCACCCTTCGCCAGTCGCGCAATCGCATCGGCGATCGCGATCGGCGCGGCGCCATCGGGCGGATTGCGCACATACGCGTTCAGCGCAGCCTCGCGCACCGCGGGCGACAGCCGGTTGCGCGCCGTCATGAAGCCACCATTGACCGCGTAGGACGGCTGCCAGACCAGCCCCGCCGTGCCGCTCTGCAATAGCCGCTCGCCCGGCCCGAACCGGATTGCACCCAACTGCTTGCGCGCGATCATCGACCGCACCGCAGACGGCCCGCCGACACGTGTGAGCAACCGGTCGTTCGCCGTATTATCGCTGTGCGTCAGCGCGCGCGTCAGCAGCTCGCCGACCGTCGTCCGATAGCCGTCGCCCTTTACCAGCATCGCGATCGGCTGGTGGAACAGCGTCAGGTCTTGGGGCCGTACGACGATCGGCTCGTCGAGGCGGATCTTGCCTTGGTCGCGCAGGTCCATCACGGTCATCGCGACCCAGAGTTTGCTGACCGACTGCTGCGGCAGCAACTGCCGCCCGCCGGCCTCGACCGTCCAGCCATCGTCGACCGCGCGTATCGCGATACCCGCCTTGCCCTGGAACCCGCTCTGCAGTTCGGAGATCGCGTTGACGAGACCGGCGGGCGCGGGGCGCGGCGTACGGGGCAGGGGCGGCGGCACCGGGATCGACACGAACCCCTCGGACTGATGCACCGGGGAAACGGCGGGCGGGGTGGGCCGCGACGCCGATCCACATCCGGCGAGCGCCGTGCCGAACAGGCCGGTTGCCAGAAGACGCTTGAACGCACTCGCCGATGTCATGATGGATTGAACGCCCTGCACTGAAGCATCGATCCTTATCCGTTGATCGGCCACGCGAAACTGCGGCAGCACTTCGCTGCGACGAAGCGCGCCGACCATGCGCCGAGCCGCCGTCACGCTAGGGAACGAGAACCGTATCGACCGCCTCGGGCAGCGTCTCGGGGTAGTCGAGCGTGAAATGCAGCCCGCGGCTCTCGTGCCGATGCAGCGCG
Source organism: Sphingomonas sp. NFX23 (assembly GCF_049887795.1). Classification (NCBI taxonomy): domain Bacteria; kingdom Pseudomonadati; phylum Pseudomonadota; class Alphaproteobacteria; order Sphingomonadales; family Sphingomonadaceae; genus Sphingomonas; species Sphingomonas sp. NFX23. The sequence continues at coordinate 171,841 of NZ_JAGEKH010000003.1, read as the reverse complement.
GATCGGACGATCAACTCGGCGGTCTGGAGCAGGTTGCGCAGCTCGATCAGATCAGGCGTGACGCGGAAATGCTGGTAATATTCCGCGACCTCGTCGTTGAGCAGTTCGATGCGATGCTTGGCACGCTCGAGCCGCTTGGTGGTGCGGACGATGCCGACGTAATTCCACATGAAGCGGCGGATTTCGGTCCAGGTCTGCTTGATCACGACCTCTTCGTCGGAGTCGGTGACGCGGCTTTCGTCCCAGGGGCGGATTGGCGGGGGCGGGGGCAGCGAGTCCCAGGCGGCTGCGATGCTGTCCGCCGCCGCCTCGCCGAATACGAAGCATTCGAGCAGCGAATTTGACGCTAGCCGGTTGGCGCCGTGCAGGCCGGACTCGGTGCACTCGCCTGCCGCATACAGGCCCGGAAGATCGGTCTTGCCGTGTTCGTCGATGACGATGCCGCCGCACGTATAATGTTGCGCGGGGACGACCGGGATCGGCTGCGTCGTCATGTCAATGCCGAGACCGAGCAGCTTCTCGTGGATGTTCGGGAAGTGATGGCGGATGAACTCGGCGGGCATGTGGCTGATGTCGAGATGGACGTAGTCGAGCCCGTAGCGCTTGATCTCGGCGTCGATCGCGCGTGCGACGATATCGCGGGGGGCGAGTTCCATCCGCGCGGGATCGTAATAGGTCATGAAACGCTTGCCGGTCGACGGGTTGATCAGCCGCCCGCCTTCGCCGCGGACCGCCTCGGTGATCAGGAAGTTCTTGACCTCCAGATTGTAGAGGCAGGTCGGGTGGAACTGCATCATCTCCATGTTGGAGACGCGCGCGCCGGCACGCCATGCCATCGCGATGCCGTCGCCGGTCGCGCCGCGTGGGGCGGTCGAGAACAGGTAGGTGCGGCCCGCGCCGCCGGTCGCGAGGATCGTCGCGCGGGCGGTGTAGAGGGCGACGCGCTCGGTCTTGCGATCGACCGCGTAGACGCCCCACACGTTGCCCGAGCCAGAATAGCGTTCTTCGTGACGGCCGGTCGCGAGGTCGATCGCGATCTGGTCGGGCACGAGCGTAATGTTCGGGTGTGCTTCGGCGGCCTTCTGCAACGCCTCCTGCACCGCCCAGCCGGTCGCGTCGGCGACGTGGACGATGCGGCGATGGCTGTGGCCACCTTCGCGAGTCAGGTGGAGCGCGTTGCCTTCGGTCTCGAACGGCACGCCAAGATGGGTGAGGCGTTCGATCGCAGCGGGGGCGCCTTCGACGACCATCTCGACGATCGCTCGGTCGTTGAGGCCGGCGCCGGCGACCATCGTGTCCTCGACATGGTTCTCGAACGTGTCGCCGGGTTCGAGCACCGCGGCGATCCCGCCTTGCGCCCAGGCGGTCGAGCCTTCGTTGAGCGCGCCCTTCGCTAACACCGTGACCTTGAAGCGGTCGGCGAGGTTGAGCGCCGCGGTGAGACCTGCGGCGCCCGAGCCGACGATCAGGATGTCGCTCGTCATGCGTTGGCGGCGCGGGTCAAGCTGAGGAAAACGTCCTCGAGGTCGGGCTCCTTGGTCGAGACGTCGACGATGCCGAAGCCACCGGATTGGATCGCGGCGAGGACTTCGCCGGCGTTCACGCGATCCTTTTTGTAGGTGATTTCGAGCGTACGCGTGCCTTTGAGCGCGATCTTCTGGAAGCACGCGTTGGCCGGGATGTCGGTCACGTCGCGATCGACGGTGACGGCGACGATCTTCTCCTGCGCCTTGCCGACCAGTTCGCGCGTCGGCTCGTTCGCGATCAGGCGACCATTGTTGATGATCGCGATCCGGTCGCAGAGTTCTTCGGCTTCTTCGAGATAATGCGTGGTGAGGACGACCGTGACGCCGGCCTGGTTGAGGCTGCGGACATAGGTCCAGAGTTGCTGGCGCAGTTCGATGTCGACGCCCGCGGTCGGCTCGTCGAGGACGAGGACGGGCGGCGAGTGGACCATCGCTTTCGCCACCATCAGGCGGCGCTTCATCCCGCCCGACAGCGTGCGGGCATAGGCGTGCGCCTTGTCCTCCAGATGCACCGCGCGGAGCAGTTCCATTGTGCGGCGCTTCGCCTTGGGGACGCCGTAGAGCCCGGCCTGGATCTCCAGCGTCTCGAACGGCGAGAAGAAGGGGTCGAACAGGATCTCCTGGTTGACGATGCCGATCGACGCCTTGGCGTTGCGCGGGTGCTCGTCGATGTCGAACCCCCAGATCGCGGCGCTGCCGTCGGTCTTGTTGACGAGGCCGGCGAGGATGTTGATCAGCGTGGACTTGCCTGCGCCGTTGGGGCCGAGCAGCCCGAAAATCTGGCCGCGGGGGACGTCGAACGTCACGTCGTCCAAGGCACGCTTGCCACCAGCGTAGGTTTTGCAAAGGTTCGAGATTGCGATCGCAGCTTCGGTCATGGCTGCGGCATAGCGGGGGCCGCAAGGCGGGTCATCCCCCGACGATCAAAGAAGATTGGTTCGCGCAGAGGCGCCGAGGCGCGGAGATGTTGCGCTCGTCGCGAAGCGTCTCCGATTCCAATGCACGATGTCAGGTATCAGGGTTAGGTATCAGGCGCTCGTTCCGAGCGAACCATCTCCGCGCCTCTGCGCCTCTGCGCGAACCATTCCTTCTATTAATCACACTTGCGTGGGGAGACGGAAGAACCAATTGCCCGGCCCGCGCGCGCTTGCTATCGCGCTCTCATGCATCCGCCGCTCGAAACCACCCGTGTCACCCACAACCGCGTCGCCTGCGACGGCGCCACTGACATTCCCGGCGGTGCGGCACTCGGCCACCCACGCGTCTGGTTGCAGATCGACGAGACCGGCTACGTCGATTGCGGCTATTGCGACCGCCGCTTCATCCTGGTCGGCGGTGCCGCCGATGGCGCGGACCAATCGACTTTGCGCGATCACGGGGATGGCGCAGGGCGCTAAGCCTCTTATATCTATCGGATGACGATAGCAGCAGACCCCCGTTCGTTCCTCTACCGCGATACCCTGGACCCCGAACAGGCGCAGGCGCTGACCGCCAAGGCGCTCGGCGAGGCCGATGACGGCGAGCTGTATCTCCAGTACCGCAAGGCCGAGGCGTTCGGGTTCGACGACGGCCGGCTGAAAACTGCGTCCTACGATACGAGCTCGGGCTTCGGCCTGCGCGCGGTGTCGGGTGAGATGACCGCGTTCGCTCATTCGAACGAGATGACCCCCGCCGCGATCCGGCGCGCCGCCGAGACGATGGCGCTGATCGAACCTGGCGTTGCCGCGAAGGCCGGTCCGCCGCAGGGCACCAACCAGCGCCGCTATACCGCCGCCGATCCGCTCGATTTGGTGCCGTTCGCCGACAAGGTGAATCTGTGCCAGACAATCGACGCTGAGGCGCGTGCACGTGATCCTCGCGTCGCGCAGGTATCGGTTAGCCTTTCGGGAACATGGTCGGTGGTCGAGATCGTTCGCGCGGACGGCTTTGTTGCGACCGACGTGCGGCCATTGGTCCGCCTCAACGTCTCGATCGTCGCCGAGCAGAATGGCCGCCGCGAGACGGGCAGCTACGGGATTGGAGGCCGCTATCTCTACAACGACCTGTTCGAGCCCGCGACGTACAACCGCGCGATCGACGAGGCGTTGTCGCAGGCGCTGGTGAACCTCGATTCGATCGCCGCTCCTGCGGGCGAGATGACGGTGTTGCTCGGCAATGGCTGGCCCGGCATCCTGCTGCACGAGGCGATCGGCCACGGCCTCGAAGGCGATTTCAACCGCAAGGGTACGTCGGCCTTCTCGGGTCGCATCGGCGAGCGCGTTGCGGCCGAGGGCGTGACCGTGGTCGACGACGGTTCGCTTCAGGACCGCCGCGGGTCGCTGACGATCGATGACGAAGGAACGCCGACGCGGGAGACCGTGCTGATCGAGGACGGCATCCTCAAGGGCTATATGCAGGACCGCCTCAACGCGCGCCTGATGGGCGTCGAGGCGACCGGGAACGGCCGTCGCGAGAGCTACGCGCATGCGCCGACGCCGCGGATGACCAACACGTTCATGAAGGCCGGCAACGACGATCCCGCGGAGCTTTTGTCGCGCGTGAAGAAGGGTATCTTCGCCAAGGCGTTTGGCGGCGGGCAGGTCGACATCGTGTCCGGAAAATTCGTGTTCAGCTGCACCGAGGCGTATCTGATCGAGGACGGCAAGCTGGGCGCGCCGATCAAGGGCGCGACGCTGATCGGCGACGGCCCGAGTTCGCTGACCAAAGTCCGCGGCATCGGCAACGACTTCGCGCTCGACGAGGGCATCGGAATCTGCGGCAAGGGCGGACAGTCGGTGCCAGCTGGTGTCGGGCAGCCGACGTTGCTGGTCGATGGGCTTACGGTCGGGGGGACGGCGGCTTAAAACCCGGAGATCAACATATCGAGCGCAGCCTTGATCTCGAACTGTGCTGCGTCGAGTGTAGTGACGGTATCTTCGATATCGCGGACATCGATCGCGCGCGCTAGCGGCGTGATCATGGTCAGCGCCGTGCCGTCGATAACGAAGGTCGGGGTCAGCCGCTTGAGTGCGACGGTGTCGATCGGGCGAAGAGGCACCACGAAGCGGGTCGGCAAATCAGCCAGAAGATCAGACTGGCAATCGATCACCAGCACGTTGCCGCGAACGCGGTAGACGTCGAACTGTGCCATTCAGAGCGACCGCAAATGGGCGAGCGGATCGCCGTTCTTTTCGTACCAGTGGTTCCAGCCCTGGATCGCCTCGCGATTTTCTTCCTTCCAGCGCCGCTCCTGTTCGACTTTCGTTGCGTGCCTGATAGCGTGTTCGCTGATCTGGGAGAGGTTGAGCCCTGCTTCCCGTGCCGCCGTTACGATGCCGGTATCGAGCGACATATTAACCGATTTGCGCTTGCCCGTGGCGATAGGATCATGTCTCATGCGCACAGAGTATGCGCGTCCATAGAGCGCGTCAATTCGGAGCCGACCGATGGACTTCTTCCCCGCGCTAACCGACGATCATCGCGCGTTCGTGATGCGGCAACCGGTATTCTTCGTTGCTACCGCTGCCGCGAACGTGCGGATCAATCTCAGTCCGAAGGGCATGGACAGCTTTCGCGTGCTCGATGCGAACACGGTCGCGTATCTCGACGTCGGCGGTTCTGGGAACGAGACGAACGCGCATCTGGGCGCAGACGGGCGCATCACGATCATGTTCTGCGCGTTCGACCAGCCCGCGCTGATCTTCCGCATCTACGGCAAGGGCCGCGCGGTGTTGCCGCAGGACGCGGAATGGGCTGACCTCTACGCGCAGTTTACGCCGTTGCCGGGCACGCGGCAGATCTTCGTGATCGCGGTCGACGAGGTGCAGACGAGTTGCGGATGGGGCGTGCCGTTCATGACGCTGAACCGTGAACGCCAGACCTTGTCGAAATATCACGCGAAGCAGACCGACGCCCAGCGGATCGAGGAACTGGCGGGGCCGACCGCGAGCATCGACGGGTTGCCGGTTCGGCTCGGCACCGTCCTGCCGGACCGCGTCGGCGCATGAGCCTGGTCGAACTGGGGCGGTATGGACGCAATGAGGCGCACATCATCGTCGGGCGGCTGGAGAGCGAAGGCATCCTTGCGATCGCATTCGATGGCGGGATGTCGATCATGGAGGGGAGCTGGTTGCTGATCCCAGTCCGGGTGATGGTCGACGAGGATGATCTCGACGAGGCTCGGGGGATTTTGGCGGGGTGAGCGGGTGCGTTAGGCGCTGATAGAAGACTGCCTACCTAACCCTCCGTGTTGTCATTTCCGCGCAGGCGGGAACCCATACTGGCAATGCTCGCGAGTCAATCGATAGCCCTTGAGCATATGGGTCCCCGCCTCCGCGGGGATGACGACAAGTTGGGATCGTACACCTTTGGTATAGAGAGCGGGGCCTTCGACGCCCTCCGCCAAGATCATCCCCCGGCACTGACCCGCCAGATCGCGTTGCCGACATCATCCGCCACCAGCAGGCCACCGGTCCTGTCGGTGATGACGCCGACCGGGCGGCCCTGCGCGTCGCCGTCTTTGTTTAGGAACCCGCCTAGCACATCGACCGGCTTCGCGTTCGCGGCCGGGAAGCCGGTATCGCTGAAGGGCACGAAGACGACCTTGTAGCCCGACACCGGCTTGCGGTTCCACGAGCCGTGCTCGCCGACGAACGCACCGTTGGCGAACTTTGCGCCGAGCTTCGCGTCGGTTGAGAAGGTCAGGCCGAGCGCGGCGACGTGCGGTCCGAGCGCATAGTCGGGGCGCTTCGCATATTGCTGGAGCGCGGGGTTCTTCGGCTCGACGCGAGTGTCGGGATAGCCGCCCCAATAATACCAGGGCCAACCGAAGTGATCGCCGAACTCGACCTGAGTCAGGTAATCGGGCGCGAGGTCGGAGCCGAGCATGTCGCGCTCGTTGACGACGGTCCACAGCCCGCCCGACTTGGGATTGATCGCCATGCCGTTGGGGTTGCGCAGGCCGGCGGCGTAGATCCGCCAGTTCTTGTCCTTTGGCCAGACCTGCAGGATGTTGGCGCGGTATTTCTCGGCGTCCATGCCGTTCTCGGCGATGTTCGAGGACGAGCCCACACCGACATACAACGTCTTGCCGTCCGCCGCGGTGATCACGTTGCGCGCCCAGTGATTGCCGCCGGGATTGAGCTTGATGACAAGCTCCGGCTTGGCGGTGATCTTCGTCGCGCCATCGGTGTACGGCACGCGGACGAGCGCGTCGGTGTTGCCGATGTAGAGTTGGCCGTCGAGCAGCGTCATGCCGAACGGCGAGTTGAGTCCGGTCATGAACACCGACTTCGTCTCTGCCACGCCGTCGCCGTTGGCGTCGCGAAGCAGCGTGATGCGGTTGGCCGACGGCACGCCGGCGCCGGCGCGGCCCATCAGGATCTTCATCACCCAGCCGGTGATCCCGCCGCCCTCGCGCGGTGGCGAGTTCGTCTCGGCGACCAGCACGTCGCCATTGGGAAGGCGGTACATCCAGCGCGGGTGATCGAGCCCCGTGGCGAACGGCTGAACCTTCAGTCCGGCGGCAGGCGTCGGCATCGCGCCGTTCTGCCAGCCGACGACCTTCGCGACCTTGACGGTCGGGATCGTCTGGATGCGGGGATCGGTGATCTTGGGCAGCTTGCCGGCGACCTGGTCGACCGACAGTTCCGCCGTATCGGGCCAGGCGAGATACGTGACGCCCGCGGCGATCACGAGCAGGATCAGCCCGAGGACGATGAGAATGTGTTTGCGCATGGGAGGAGATTAGGGGGACGAGGGGGCCGGGGCAATCCTCCCCCGCACGGGAAACGGCCGGCGTTGATCACGTTATTCCAGACCTTCACGAATGCACCCGCGACGTCTCGTTCGCATCATGGGCGTATGCATCTCCGCCAACGCACGCACCGGCAATAGATCACGTCGACATTGCTCAGCTACGACTATTGCAGACCACGTCAGCTTGTGGAGGTCAGAACCGGATCGGCACGCCCACGAACGCCTGCCAGGTCTGGTTGTCGACGTGCTTGACGTCCATACGCAGCCCGTAGCGGCGATCGATCCGATACTCCGCACCACCGCCTACGACGAAGCTGCTTCCCCACGCGAACTCATCGCCGACCCCAATCTGGTCGCGAATGTGGTATTTGTTAGCGCCATAGCCGACCGAGCCATATGCCATCAGGCGCGGTGTCAGAACGTAGCCGGCGCGCACGGTGCCCCGGACGCCGAACTTCGGCTTCTGGTCGTAGACGAGGCCTTCGAACGTCGCCCTGTTGTCGCGGCCTCCAGCGGTCCCCGCGATCTCGACGCCCAGTCGCCAGTTACGTGAGGCAGCGATATCGTAGCCGGCGAATACGCCACCTCCCAAGCCATTGGCACGATAATAGCGGTCGTACCGGGAGACGAGCGTATCGTTCTCATATTCTTCGAACTCGAGCGCAAAATGATGCTCGAGCAGCCCCGCTTCGACCCCGATCGACGGACCGGTGAACGGACGGTCAACAGTCTGTGCCGCAACCCCATTCGCGATCGTCATCATCGCCAGACCCATTGCATACCGCATCGCCAATCTCCCTATGGAGTGACGATCATTGCCGGATCGAAATGAACGGGGTTTTGCAGATCGAGGAGATTGATCAGTCTTCGATCAATTCGACCTTCGGCGGATGGAGGCGCAGGCGATTGATGCGGCGTTCGTCGGCGTCGATGATTTCCAGCTTCCAGCCACTCGGGTGATCGACGCATTCGCCGATCTGTGGGACGTGTCCTGCGAGCAGCGCGGCAAGACCGCCAAGCGTATCGATATCGCCATCGACCTCCGCCAGACGGGGGTCGATCAGTTCTGCGGCGTCTTCCAGCTCGGCGCGGGCGTCGGCATCCCAGGCGCCGCCTTCGATCGGCGTCATGAGTACCTGGGGCGCCTCGTCATGCTCGTCCTCGACCTCGCCGACGATCTCCTCGATCAGGTCTTCGAACGTCACCAGACCCTCGGTGCCCGAATATTCATCGAGCACGATCGTCAAATGGACGTGCTTTTGGCGCATGTCGGCAAGCAGATCGAGCGCACCGCGCGACATCGGCGCGTAGAGAGGTTCGCGGATCAGCCCAGCGATCGACGTCGGATGCTCGGCGCCGGTCGCGAGTATGTTGAAGACGTCCTTGATGTGGACCATGCCGATGATCGTATCGAGGTTGTCGCGGTACACCGGCAGGCGGCTGTGACCCGCTTCGGCGAACAGCTTGACGAGATCGGCGAACGGCGTGTCTTCCTCGACCGCGATGATGTCCGCGCGCGGCACGCCGACGTCGCCGGCGTCGCGCTCGCTGAAGTGGAGCAGGTTGCGGACCATCTGGCGCTCGAGCGGGGTGAGATCGCCCTTCGCATCGGGGGCAGGATCGCCCTCGTGCCGGTCGATCGCGTCCTCGAGCTGGTCGCGAAGGGATTCGTCTTGAGCACCGAAGATCAGGCCCTTGAGCCCGCGCCAGATACTGTCGCTACTATCGCCGTTACCGGCATTGGGGCCATCGGCCATCGTGGTCGTCAGTCCTCTGTTATTAGATAGGGGTCGTGGAGGCCCAAAGCGGCGAGCGCGTCGCGTTCGATCTGCTCCATGCCCTCGGCCTCGTCGTCGTCGATATGGTCATAGCCTAGCAGATGCAGCGTCCCGTGCACCATCAGATGCATCGCATGATCCTCGACCGAGATACCGCGCTCGGCCGCTTCCGCGACGCAGACACCGTGCGCGAGGATGATGTCGCCGAGCAGCACCTCGCCGTCATCCGAATTCTGGCTGACCGTGGCGAGCAGATCGGGCTGGACCATCGGGAAGGACAGGACGTTGGTCGGCTTGTCCTTCTGGCGGTATTGCTTGTTGAGGGTGTGGACCTCGTCGTCCGATGCGAGGCGGATCGAGATCTCGACCGTCGCGGCGCTGGTCAGCAGTTCGCCGTGCGGGGTCCGCTGGATAGCTGCCGTTGCCGCACGGAGAGCGAGGGCGTCCCAATCCTGCTCAGGCCAGGGGGCGTCGGAAGAGAGCGCGATTTCGAGCATGCAGGTCCTTCAGGCGAGATCGGTGAGGGCGAAATCATTACCCTTGTAGAGAAGTTCCGCGCCATTGGTCTTTGCACAGGCATAAGCGAAGCAATCGCCCATGTTGAGCTTCGCGGGGTGGTTTCCTTTGCAATAGCGTTCATGCGCCATGATGGCCTCCCGGGTCTCGCTCTCGCCGATCGCGATGAGGCGGAGTGCAAAGTCGGCTATGAACGTCTCGACTTCAGCATGCGCGACGGCAACGCCAACGTTGCGCTTGCGTGCTACGGCGCAGACCGTTTCCCATATCGACATGGCCGAACACAATACCGCTTCAGCCTGACCGTACCGCTTCTCGAGGGAGAAGGCTTCAGGCTCGCCCGTCATGATCGCGACCATTGCGGAGGCGTCCATGAACGCGATCAATCGTCATCCTCGTCGTTGAGGGAATCGTAGAATGCCTTGTCCGCTTCCAACCCCGTCGGTTCGCCCAGCGGATGAGCCGCGCGCCAAGCTGCGAACCGGTCATGGATACTCGTGCGCTTTTCCGTCTCGAGCATACGCTTGCGGTGCAGGAGAGCGTCGTGGACGGCTGCTGTCTTGCTGGTGCCGAGCAGGCCAGCAACCTCCCGCGCGAGATCGGCGGTATCGGCGTTCTCGATATAGAGCGATGCCATCGTTCGACTCCGGGGATATCCTGAAGATGTACTCCAGGATATCCCGAGCATCAACCATCGGTTCCTTCGTACGCCTCGACGACGCGGCCGACGATCGGGTGGCGGACGACGTCGCCGACGGTGAAGCGGCACATCGAGATGCTCTCGACGCCTTCGAGCCGGCGGACCGCATCCGCCAAGCCGGACGCTGCGACGCCGCCGGGGATGTCAACCTGCTTCGGATCGCCGCAGATCACCATGCGGCTGTTCTGGCCGAAGCGGGTGAGGAACATCTTCATCTGGGCGGGCGTGGTGTTTTGCGCTTCGTCGAGGATGACGAACGCGTCGGCTAATGTGCGGCCGCGCATGAAGGCGATCGGGGCGACCTCGATTTCTCCGCTCGCGATGCGGCGTTCGACCTGTTCGGCAGGGAGGCAGTCGTAGAGCGCGTCGTAGAGCGGGCGGAGGTACGGATCGACCTTCTCCTTCATGTCGCCGGGGAGGAATCCGAGGCGTTCGCCCGCCTCGACCGCGGGACGTGACAGGATCAGCCGCTGGACGCTGCCGTTGATGAGCTGCTGCACCGCCTGCGCGACCGCGACATAGGTCTTGCCCGTACCTGCCGGCCCGAGCGCGAAGATCATGTCGTTGTTCGCCAGCTCGCGCATGTAGTGCGCCTGCGCCGGCGTGCGCGGGACGATCGTCTTCTTCCGCGTGCGGATCATGATCGGGGGCGCGGCGCCACCGCCGGCATCGGCGCGGATGATGCCTTCGAGCACGGGTTCGTCCGCCATTGCGATCGACGCGTCGACCAAGCCTGCATCGACGTCTTCGCCGCGCTGGATACGGGCGTAGAGATCGTGGAGGACGTCGCGGGCTTTCGCGACCTGTTCGGCGGTGCCCTCCAGGCCGATCTTGTTCCCTCGTGCGGTGATGTAGACGCCGAGGCGATTTTCGAGCGCTACCAGGTTCTGGTCGTACTGGCCGAAGAGCCGGACGAGCAATTGGGGCTTGTCGAACAGCAGCTCGACTCGGGCGCGGTCACCGGACTGGGCGGGAACGGGTTTACGGCTCATACGGTCCTTTCAGGGTGTCAAAGGTTACGCCTGGAAGCGTCGAACCGTAACCTTTGAGAGGAAGATGAGTATCGCGGGTGACGCGTTCAAGCCGCGCCGGAGCGCAGGCCGAGAGATGGTTCGAGTCGCGTGGGCGAAGCTGCATCGAGAGCGAGTGTGACAGGCGATCCGGATGTAGGACAGCAAAATCGCGGGGGGTGGTTTCGAGAGCCGCGCGTATTGCTTTGATGCCTCAGGATCGCCGTAGGTGACGGAGGGGGAGGAAGGGATAACCGCTGTTCCGTGTCCTCCCCCTCCGTCAGGCAAGTGCCTGCCACCTCCCCCTGGCGGGGGAGGATCGTAAGGAGGCTCAGGCTGCTTCTGCGATCCGTTCGATCCCGGTGAGGGAGTTCGGGCCAGCCGCCGCGAGCGTCACCTCGACTAGATCGCCGATCGCGTGGTTGCCGATCACGTGGACTGATTGCAGCCAGGGAGACTTGCCAATCAGCTGGGCGGGGAGTTTCCCCGCGCGCTCCAGCAGGACGGAGCAGGTGCGGCCTACGGTGGCGGCGTTGAAGGCGTGCTGGTCGCGGTTGAGCGCGGCCTGGAGGCGCTGGAGGCGTTCGTCCATGACCGATTCCGGGACCTGTTCGACGATCGACGCCGCAGGGGTGCCGGGGCGGGGGCTGTATTTGAAGCTGTACGCCTGCGCGTAGCCGACCGCGTCGACCAGGCTCAGCGTGTCCTCGAACTCGGCATCGGTCTCGCCGGGGAAGCCGACGATGAAGTCGCCTGAGAGTGCGATGTCAGGGCGGACTTCGCGGACACGGTCGAGCAGCCGGAGGTAGGAGTCGCGGGTATGGCTGCGGTTCATCGCCTTCAGCACGCGGTCGCTGCCGGCCTGCACGGGCAAATGGAGGAACGGCATCAGGCTCTCGATGTCGCGGTGCGCGTCGATTAGGCCTTGGGTCATGTCGTTGGGGTGGCTGGTGGTGTAGCGGATGCGCGCGAGACCGGGGATGCGGTCGAGGTCGCGGATCAGGTCGTGCAGGCCACGCTCGTTCTCGGACCACGCGTTGACGTTCTGGCCTAGCAGCGTGATCTCGCGTGCACCGGCGTCGACCAGCGCCTTTGCTTCGTCGACGATCGCGGCGAACGGGCGGCTGATTTCCGCCCCCCGTGTGTAGGGGACGACGCAATAGGTGCAGAATTTGTCGCAGCCTTCCTGCACGGTGAGGAATGCCGAGGGGGCAACCTTCCGACGCGAGGGGAGCGCGCCGAACTTCGACAGCAGCGGCATGTCGGTGTCGAGCGAGGGCGTGCCGGCGGCGGCTTTCGCAACGAGCTCGGGGAGGTTGTGATAGGCTTGCGGGCCGACGACGATGTCGACCTTGGCGCGGGTGAAGATCTCCTCGCCCTCGGCCTGCGCGACGCAGCCGGCCACGGCGATCATGGGGGTCTTGCCGGACTTGCGGCGCTGATCCTTCCGGAGGCGGCCGATGTCGGAATAGACCTTTTCGGTGGCGCGTTCGCGGATGTGGCAGGTGTTGAGGACGACGACGTCGGCGTCGACCGCGTCGGCTTGCGTAAGGCCCTGGGCGGCCATCAGCTCGGCCATGCGCTCGCCGTCGTAGACGTTCATCTGGCAGCCGAAGGATTTTATGTGGAAGGTTTTGGGGGGAGACATGCGAGAGGCCCTACCAAATTTGTGCGCGTGGGGGGAGGGGGCGTTGTTAGGGCTGCCTCCCACGGTTCCCGGGCACCTCTTCGCCGGGGTGGAGTTTCAGTTTGCGGGGTGGTGTTCCTGTTGGGGATGAGTGGAGCTTCCCTCCCTTGTTCTCCCGCGAAGGCGGGAGTCCAGACTGGGCCCCCGCCTTCGCGGGGGGACATTCTTTGTTCGTGGCTTACAGCGCTTCCATGCGGCGGCGGGCTTCGGCGGCTATGGCTTTTCGGTCGCCATAGTCTGCGGGGTTGAAGGGTTCGGCGAAGTGCAGCGTCGCGACGAATGTGCCCCGGCGTTTGAGGACGTGGGCGGCGTGGTGTTGGCCGGGCTCGTCGCCGACCCAGGCGAGTTCGTCCGTGGCCAAGCCATAGTCTATGCGGACGGGTTGCACGCGGACGCCGGGTGGGGGCGGGTCCAGGGCCGCCAGCAGTGCGGCCTTGAAGGGGAGGAGGGTGGTGCCGTCTCCCGTCGTTCCCTCGGGGAAAAGGGTTACGGGCCAGTCGGCCGCCAACGCGTCGCGGATTTGGGCGATCTGGGCGGTTACTGCCATGCGGTCGGCGCGGCTTACGAAGATCGTGTGGTTGAGCGTGCAGAGCCAGCCGACCAGCGGGGCGCTGCGGAGTTCCGATTTCGCCACGAACGCGCTGCCCGTCGCGCCGGACAGGAGGAGGATGTCGATCCAGCTCAGATGGTTCGAAACGAAGACGACGTCGCGGGGGAGTGGCGTGCCGACCACCCTGAACTGCGCCCCGACGATCCGCGCGACCAACCCGAGAAAGCGAGGCGGCCATGGCGACTTTCGCCCGAATAGCCGCCACATCCCATGCAACGGCAGCGCCAGGACCAGCGCGACCAGCAGCGCCGCCAACCGCGCGCCAAAGCGGATTCGGCCGATCGCGTCAGTCCTTGCGGGTGAGCGCGACGCCGTAGAGTTCCATGCGGTGATCGACCAGCCGGAAGCCGAGCTTCTCCGCAATCGCCTTCTGCAACTGCTCGAGTTCGGGATCGACGAATTCGATCACCTTGCCGCTCTCGACGTCGATCAGGTGATCGTGATGGGCCTCGGGCGCAGGCTCGTAGCGAGCGCGGCCGTCGCCGAAATCATGGCGGTCGAGGATACCGGCTTCCTCGAACAGGCGAACCGTGCGGTACACCGTCGCGATCGAGATGCCGGGGTCGATCTGCGACGCGCGCTCATAGACCTTCTCGACGTCGGGATGGTCGTCAGCCTCGGACAGCACGCGCGCGATGACGCGGCGCTGCTCGGTAATGCGCAGGCCCTTCTCGTTGCAGAGTGCTTCCAGATCGATTTTGCGCGGCATGTGTCGTTCCCTCGTTGAGTGCCATGTAGGGCCTCCGCGCTGTTGCGAAAAGGGATAGTGACTCGCAATAAGCCTTAGCTGTTGATATCTTTCGAATATGTATGTGCGTCATACGCGACGCCGGTCTTGCCGCGGTAGTATGCGCGGCGCTCGCCGACCTTGGTGAAGCCGTGCGCGTCGTACATCTTCACCGCGTCGTTGCCGGCGCGGACCTCGAGGTGGAGCTTTGCGATGCTACCGACAGAGCAATCGGCGATGGCGGCGCGGATCAGCGCCGTGCCGACGCCACGACGGCGATAGTCGGGCGCGACCGCGATCAGCAGGAGTTCGGCCTCGTCGGCGACCGACCGGGTCATCGTGAAACCAGCGGGGAAGTCATCGACGAACGCGATCGTGAGGTGGACGCCGGTCAGTGCGAGCACGCCGAGGCACTGGCTGCGCGTCCAGGCCTCGCCGTAACGCGGATCGAACGCCTCGGTCATCAGCGCGTCGACGATCGCGAGATCGCGCGCGTCGCCGGTGCGGAGCGTGACGGTGCGCGTGGCGGCCTGGCGCGTGGCCATTATTTCGAGACCGACGGCTTGGCGTCGGGCGCGCGGCCGTAGATCGGGCTTGGTGCGAGCGCGGTCAGTGTCGCGGGCAGCAGGGTTGCGGAGGCCGCGTCGGGCAGCGCTTCGGTGAGGTCCAAACTGTCGTCGAGTGCGGCGAGCCAGCGGACGCCGTTGCCGACCGCGCGCCGTCCCGCCAACGCGGCGAGCGCGGCGTCGGGCTTCAGCGATACCATGTCGGATCGCGGCGACAGATCGGCGGAGAACGCTTGCATGAAGACCTCGCCATGCCCGCCTTCCATGATCACTGCAATATCGTGGGTTGGTCGCGCGGCGAAACCGGCGGCGGCGATGAGCGAAAGCGAGGAGAAGCCGGCGATTTCCGCGCTCCAGCCGAGCGCGAGACCGCGCGCGGCGGCGATCCCGACGCGGACGCCGGTGAAGCTGCCGGGGCCGCAATCGACTATTATGCGGTCGGCTCGGCCGCCTTCCGGCAGCTCGGCGATCATTGGGATGAGGCGCTCGGCGTGGCCTCGGCCGACGACTTCGTGCGTGTGGGCGATGACGGCGCCGGACTCGATGAGGGCGACCGAGCAGGCGGTGGTGGATGTTTCGATTACTAGCGTGCGCATTACTTCTTACCCTCTCCCCTCGGGGGGAGAGGGAAGGGTGAGGGGCGCCGCGAGCGCTGCCCTTCCCAACTGCCCCTCACCCCAACCCTCTCCCCGCAGGGGAGAGGGAGCAGGTTCCGCCTCAAGCGATGCTGTTGAACTTCGCGAAGTCGGGACGGGGCGAGCGGGCGTAGATCGTCGCGGGGTCGCCGTGGCCGAGCGTCGAGATGAAGTTGGTCCGCACCGCGGGCGTGTCGTGGAAAAACGCCGCATCGACCTCGCCCGCGTCGAAGCCCGACATCGGCCCGGTATCGAGCCCGAGCATCCGCGCGGCGATGATGAAATACGCCCCCTGCAACGTCGAGTTGCGGAACGCGGACGCCTCGCGCAGTTCTGCGTTGCCGTCGAACCACGACTTCGCATCAGCGTGCGGGAACAGCTCGGGGAGATGTTCGTGGAAATTGGTGTCCATGCCGATGATCACCGACACGGGGGCGTTGAGGATCTTCGGCTGGTTCTGCGCGCTGCACGCATCGGCGAGCTTCTGCTTGGCCTCGTCGCTGGTGACCCAGATCAGGCGCGCGGGGAGCTGGTTGGCGGAGGTCGGGCCCCACTTCATCAGGTCCCAGATCGCGTGCAGTTCGGACTCGGCGACCGGCTGGTCTGTGTAGCCGTTATAGCTGCGGGCATCGCGGAAGACGGCGTCGAGGACGGTGTCGTCGAGTTTCTGACGCATCAGACGGCTCTCACTTCGGTGACTTCGGGGACGTAGTATTTCAGCAGCTGCTCGATGCCGTTCTTGAGTGTGGCGCTCGACGACGGGCAGCCGGCGCAGGCGCCCTGGAGCTGAAGGAACACCTTGCCCTTGTCGAAGCCGCGATAGACGATGTCGCCGCCGTCGTTCGCCACCGCGGGGCGGACGCGCGTGTCGATCAGCTCGCGGATCTGCGCGACGATGTCAGCATCGGCGGGATCGTCCGACAATGCGGGTTCATCGGATGGTACCGAGAAGCCGGCGCGCGCGGGCTTGAACAGCGGCATCGCGGCGGAGAAGTGATCGAGCAGGATCGCGAGCACGTCGGGCTTGAGGTCCGACCAGGCGGTGCCGGGCGCGGCGGTGACCGAGACGAAATCGCGGCCGAAGAACACGCCGGTGACGTCGCCGAGACCGAAGATCGCGTCGGCAAGCGAACTCACCTCGGCTTCCTCGGGGGTGGCGAAGTCGCGCGTGCCGGCTTCCATGACGGTGCGTCCCGGGAGGAACTTCAGCGTCGACGGGTTGGGAGTGGATTCCGTTTCGATGAGCATGAGGGGCATGTGGCCCGAAGGGGGCGGGGGATCAAGCGCGGAACGGGAAACGGTTTCTTTCGGGGGGTGAGGGCATTCCGGCTACCTCATTCGCGCCGGTACTGCGCTTTGGCTGTCCGGCAACGCGAAACGTGCAAATTGCGTCAGGGACTTACGCTGCGAGCGGCAGCGGCGGATCCGACTGCTTGGTCCGTAGCTTGTCGGCCCAGCGGGTGAGCACGGCATCGTTGGCGACGATCCAGTCCTTGGCCAGCGTGGTGAGAGCGGCGAGATACGCGGCACTCGAATTGTCCAGTCCGCCATCACCAGAGGGCAACGCGAAATCGGCGCGGTCATATGCGGCGATGTCCAGCCGCCGGGCCTGATAGGAGATCGTACTGGAACCGGCCTGCATCAGGATCGAGAAGATCGGCACGCCCCGGAACGGGTTCACCCAGCCCAGGAACGACCAGTTCCGCGCGGAGGGATAGGGGCGATCGGACCGGCCCGTACCCAGCGACAGGATCTCGATGTCGCCGAGATGCCAGCCGAGCTTGCGCCCCTCGATGATCGCGGCGATCGTCGGATCATTAGCGAACACGCCGCCATCGACCATCAGCAGATCCGGCTCCAATTTGGTGGGATCGTCGATCGCGGCCGGCTTGAAGAACGTCGGGGCCGCCGATGTCGCGCGCGCGGCGATATGCAGCGGGAAAACTCGCTCGGGGGTGCCGAGCTTCCGGTTATAGTCGGGGCCGCCGGCCATGAACACTGCCTTGCGCGCCAGAAGGTCATACGCCGGAATGACGATATTCGTCAGCGCATCGCGCGTCGTCACGCGCGTGCCGATCCGCGCCGCCAGGATCCGCTCGAGCGGCCGCGCGCTATAGGGCCAGCCCGGTACGCGAAGGGGTACGCCGAAGATGTGCGGGAATATCCGCTTGCTCTCGTTGCGGTAGAGATCAACGAGGTCGCTCGCCGTGCACGCGGCCCGTTTCGGATCCGCCTCGCTGGGTGCGGTGAGGCCGGCGGCGATGATTCCACCGGTCGACGTACCGGCGATCAGATCGAAACAGTCGTGCAGTGGCCGGCCGATCCGGCGCTCCAGCTCGGCGAGGATCAGCGCGGGGATCAGCCCGCGCGTCCCGCCGCCATCGATCGTCAGGATGAATCTCGGTTTCGTACGATCACTGTCCACGGCGCCTTCTCCCACTGCTGGGCCGAGCTTATCAATAGGCGATCACAACGACGTCCGGAGATCGGTCCGGATCGGTGCAACCTCTTACGGGGGCCCTCACGCGGACTCCGACGCGGGATCACTCAGACGTCCATTGCCTTCACCGCGGCGTTCCAGTTGCCGATGTTGCGGACCGCGTCCTGGACGAAGGCGGAGCGGCGGACGACGCCGAGGAACAGGTCGGCGATCCACTTGCCGGGGTTGCGCAGGGGGCGTTCGAACTGGATCAGCAACACGACGCGGGTGCCGGTCGTGTCGTTCCAGACCTCGTGCTGATAGGTGTCGTCGAACACGAGCGTCTCGCCTTCCGCCCAACGGACGGTGCGGTCGTGGACGCGCATGCGGACATCGCCGTCGCGCGGCACGATCAGGCCGAGGTGGCAGGTGATGAGGCCCTTGGTCACGCCGCGATGTTCGGGGATGTGCGTGCCGGGCGCAAGGATCGAGAAGAACGCGCTGTTGAGGCCGGGAATGCGTGCGACGGCGGCGGCCGTGTGCGGACAGCGGGCTAGGCTTTCCTCGATCGGATAGCCGTAGCCATAGAGGAAGAACGAGCGCCATTTGTCGACCTCGGCGATCGAGCGGTGATCGGGCGAGATCGTCGCGAGGCTGGGCGACGCTTCGCCTTGCAGCGCGACGCGGACCGCCTCGTCGCGGATCGCGGCCCAGTTCTCGCGCAGGCCTGCGGTCCAGGCGAAGTCGCGGACGTCGAGCACCGGATCGTTGGCGACCAGGGAGGACGAGGCGATCATGCGGTCGAACACGCCGCGCAGGTGCTTGCCGACGCGGATGATCAACGGGCGGTTGGCTTCGGCGACCATTGGTGCGCCGGGTTTGGGCGCGCCGGATATGACGTTGAGATCGGGCACCCGAACGCCGCGGCGTGCTGCCGGTTCGCCCGAATCCCGCCACAATGAACACTGCCCCAGTTCGTGCCCCAGTTCGGCTTCGACCGTCATCTCTACCCTGCATCCAGGCGCGCGGCGGCGCCGATCCCCTTGTTCGGACACGATATACCGGCAGTGTTGGACGAAATGATGGCACCGCGCGCCCGGTGCGGAGGCAGGGCACTGGCGAGCGACGCCCGCGGCCGCTACAGGTGAACCATGGTGTCCTTTTCGCGCTTTTACCGCGCTCCCGTCCTCATCCCCGTCATCCTCGGCATCGCCATTCCGGCGAGCGGCCAGATGGCGACGCAGCAGGCCGTATCTACCCCTGCAAAGGAAGCGCCGACGCTTCCCGAGCTGCCGGGAATCGATACGACCGCGTGGCTCTACAAGGGCAGCGATCTTACGCGGGATCCCGAGTGGAAGTTCGGCACGTTGCCCAACGGCATGCGCTTTGCGGTGCGCAAGAACGGCGTGCCACCGGGCCAGGTGTCGGTGCGCGTGCGGATCGACGCGGGGTCGCTGAACGAGACGGACAGCGAACGTGGCTTCGCGCATTTCATCGAGCATCTGTCGTTCCGCGGCTCGGAATACGTGCCGGACGGCGAGGCGAAGCGCGTCTGGCAGCGGTTCGGGGCGACTTTCGGCTCGGATACCAACGCGCAGACGACGCCGACCTCGACCACGTTCAAGCTCGATCTTCCGTCGGCGACCGAGGCTGGCCTCGACGAGAGCCTGAAGATCATGTCGGGGATGATGGAAAAGCCGGTCATCACCGACGCGTCGGTCACCGCCGAGCGTCCGGTCGTGCTGGCGGAACAGCGCGAACAGCCGGGGCCGCAGGTGCGGTTCGGCGATGCGATCCGCGCGACGTTCTTCGCCGGACAGCCGCTCGCGGATCGTTCGCCGATCGGCAATATCAAGACGCTGGAGGCCGCCACTGGCGCCACGGTCAAGGCGTTCCACGATCGCTGGTATCGGCCGGAGAACACTGTCGTCATCATTTCGGGCGACATGGATCCGGCGTTGTTCGGGCGCCTCATCGTCAAGAACTTCGCGGACTGGAAGGGCATCGGCCCGGTCGTGCCAGCGCCCGATTTCGGCAAGCCCGATCCGAAGGCGCCGGTCTCCGCGACGATCGCCGAGCCGGCGATTCCGGCGGTGGTGACGCTCGGCGTGGTGCGGCCTTGGGAGTATAAGGACGACACCGCGATCATGAACCAGAAGCGGCTGGTCGACGTGCTGGCGACGCGGCTGATCAGTCGGCGGCTCGAGACGCGGGCACGCGCGGGCGGGAGTTTCCTGCAGGCGGGCGTATCGATCGACGACGTGTCGCGCTCGGCGAACCTGACCAGCGTCAACATCGTGCCGATCGGCACCGACTGGGAATCGGCGTTGAAGGACGTGCGCGCGGTAATCGCCGACGCGCAGACCAACGCGCCGAGCCAGGCCGAAGTCGACCGCGAATATGCCGATTTCGACACGATCATGCGGACCAGCGTCGAGACGGCGAAGGTCGAGGCGGGCTCGAAGCAGGCGGACGACATGGTCGGCGCGCTCGATATCCGCGAGACGGTCGCCGGGCCGGAAACCTCGTACAAGATTCTGCAGGACGCGAAGGCGAAGGGCATGTTCACGCCCGCCACGCTGCTCGCGTCGAGCAAGGCGATCTTCGAGGGAACCGCGACCCGGGCTCTCGTGAATACGCAGAGGCCTGATGCGGGGGCTGCGAACAAATTGGCGACCGCTTTGAAGGCTGACGTATCGGGGCTTGCCGGCAAGCGGCGTGCGCAGGCTGCGGTCGACTTTTCGAAGCTGCCGTCGCTCGGCAAGCCGGGCGTCGTCGCGAGCCGCGAGAAGATTGCCGCGTTCGACATGGAGCAGGTGAACTTCGCCAACGGCACGCGCGTGCTGCTGTTCCCGAACGCGGGCGAGACCGGGCGCGTGTATGTGCGCGTGCGGTTCGGTGGCGGCTATACCGCGATCCCGTCGAACCGGCCTACGCCGGCTTGGGCGGGTGATCTCGCGCTGGTCGCAGGGGGTATCGGCAAGCTCGACCAAGGCGATCTCGACCAGCTGACGGCGGGGCGTCGGATCGGGCTCGATTTCGGGATCGACGACGATGCCTTTACGCTGAGCGCGATCACGTCGCCGGCGGATTATTCGGATCAGCTGCGGCTGATGGCGGCCAAGCTCGCGTTCCCGGCGTGGGATCCGGCGCCGGTCGCCCGTGCCCGTGTTGCGGCGCTGGCAGGGTTTGCGGGGTATGATTCGTCGCCGGACGGTGTGTTGTCGCGTGACCTCGAGGGTCTGCTGCGCGCAGGCGATCCGCGTTGGGGGACGCCGTCGAAGCCGACCGTCGAGGCACTGAATGCGAAGGACTTCCGCGCGTTCTGGGAGCCGATCCTGAAGACCGGGCCGGTCGAGGTCTCGATCTTCGGCGACGTGAAGACCGAGGACGCGATCGCGGCGGTCGCCAAGTCGTTCGGGGCGATGAAGCCGCGGACGGCGGTGTCGACGGTGGGCGCGCCGGTCGGCTTCCCCTCGCATAATGCGACGCCGGTGATGCGTGCGCATACCGGGCCTGAGAACCAGGCGGCGGCGGTGATCGCGTGGCCGACCGGTGGCGGGATCGACAACATCGTCGAGGCGCGGCGTCTCGACGTGCTGGCGCAGGTGTTCAGCGATCGACTGTTCGAGCGACTTCGGCAGGCGGCAGGCGCAAGCTACAGCCCCAACGTGTCGAGTCAGTGGCCGGTGGGCATGACCACCGGCGGCCGGATGGTCGCGATCGGGCAGGTCGCACCGGACAAGGTGTCGTTCTTCTTCCAGATCGCCCGCCAGATCGCATCGGAACTGGTGTCGACGCCGATCGCGGCGGACGAGCTGGACCGGATCAAGAAGCCGATGGGGCAGTATATCCTGCGTGCCTCGACCGGGAACCAGTTCTGGTTGCAGCAGCTGGGCGGGGCGACGTTCGATCCGCGGCGGATCGCGGCGACGCAGCGGATCGCGAGCGATCTGGTGGCGACGACGCCGGTGGAGTTGCAGGCGACGGCGGCGAAGTATCTGCGGCCGGAGAAGGACTGGACGATGGCCGTGGTGCCAGCTGCTGCTTCCGCGAAGAAGTGATCGACTAGTCCCTCTCCCCCACGGGGGAGAGGGAGGGAGGAGCTACTTGGCGACGGAAGGGTGAGGGGCTTTGGCGAAGGCGTTGCGAGCCTCACGCCCCTCACCCTCCCACGCGCAAGGGCGCGTGGGGCCCTCCCTCTCCCCGTGGGGGAGAGGGGTTTTCTTTAAGGCTTATACAGCGCGTCCAACCTCTCGCCGTAGGCCTGTTTCAGGACGTGGCGGCGGATCTTCAGGCTGGGGGTCAGTTGCTCGTTCTCGATCGTAAACGGACCATCCGCGAGCACGAACCGCCGCACCCGCTCCGTGACCGTCAGGTCCTTGTTCACCCGTTCGACCGCATGCCCGATCGCCGTCCGGAACTCGCTGTTCTCCGCCAGCCGCGCGAAGCTGCAGGCGTCGCCATTCCCCGCGCACCATTCCTGCGTCCACTCGGGATCAGGCACGATCAGCGCCACCATGTACGGGCGCTTGTCGCCCGCGATCATCGCCTGCGCGATCTCGGGCTGGAGCGTGAGCATCCCCTCGACCTTCTGCGGGGCGACGTTCTCGCCCTTGTCGTTGATGATGAGGTCCTTCTTGCGGTCGGTGATGCGGATCCGGCCGCGGTCGTCGATCTCGCCGATGTCGCCGGTATGGAGCCAGCCGTCCTTCAGCACCTTCGCGGTCTCGGCGTCGTTGCGCCAATAGCCGTGCATGACGAGTTCGCCGCGGACCAGGATCTCGCCGTCCTCGGCGATCCGGACCTCGGTGTCCTTCAGCGCGGGGCCGACCGAGTCCATGCGGACACCGGCCTTGGGGCGGTTGCACGAGATGACCGGGGCGGCTTCGGTCTGGCCATAGCCTTGCAGGAAGGTGAGCCCGAGCGCTTCGAAGAACAGGCCGACCTCGGGATTGAGCGGGGCGCCGCCGGAGATCATCGCCTTCAGCCGGCCACCGAACTTCTTCGAGATCTTGGGCTTGAACAACGTGGCGACGGCGGCCTGCATCGGCCGATCGATCAGCCGCAGGCGACCGGCGTAGCGCTTGCTGCCGATGTCGAGGGCCTGGCGCAGGAGGTACGCCGAGGCGCCACCCTGTTTCTCGATCGTCTTCGAGATGCGCGTGCGGAGGACTTCGAAGAGGCGGGGGACGACGAACATGATCGTCGGGCGCGTCTCCTCGATGTTGGCGGCGAGCTTTTCCAGGCCCTCGGCGTAGTAGATCTGTCCGCCGAGCGAGATCGGGAAGTGCTGGCCGCCGGTGTGTTCATAGGCGTGGCTTAAGGGCAGGAACGAGAGGAAGACCTCGTCGTCCCAGCCGAAATCCTCCGAGATGACCGACGCACACCCGGCGCAATTGTGCAGGATTGCGCCGTGATGCTGCATCACGCCGCGCGGCGCGCCGCCGGTGCCGCTCGTGTAGATGATGCAGGCGAGGTCTTCGCGTTCGAAGTCGGCGCGGGCGGCGGCGGTTTCGGGGGCGGTCTGGTGCGCGGCGATCAGCGCGTGCCAGTTGTGGAAGTCGATCCCGGCGGGGACCTTCATGTCCTCGAACCCGATCACGGTCTGCGCCTGGTTCGAGCGGATGACCGCGGGGAGCAGCGTCTTCGCGAGTTTCGCGGTCGAGACGATGATCGCGCAGGCGCCGGCGTTTTCGATGATGTGGAGGTGATCGCGCTCGGTGTTGGTGACGTAGGTCGGCACGGTGATGCAGCCGGCTGCCATGATCGCGAGGTCGCTGAGGCACCATTCGGGGCGGTTCTCGGCGACGAGCATGATGCGGTCGCCGCGTTTCAGGCCGATCGCGGTTAGCGCGGTGGCTAGGCTGGCGACTTGACGGGCGGCTTCGGCCCAACTGGTGGCGACCCAGGTGCCGCTTGTCTTGGTCCAGAGGAACGGCGCGTCGCCTTTCTCCGTGGCGCGCGTGAAGAACATCGTGACGAGGTTCGGGAAGCGTTCGAGCTGGCGGGCCATTGTCTCTCCCTGGGCGCTGTGCCGTTGCGCCTTGTACGACGCGATGCTGGGCGTTGGTCGGTTAGTGCGTCATAACCGGCGGGGGCTCAACCCCATCCGCGCCACGAGCAAAGCACCCCCCCGGCGAAGGCCGAGGTCCAGTTGGGAAACGGTGCTAGTTGAGGTTTGCGCGTCGTTACTGCGACCTTTCCAACTGGACCCCGGCCTCCGCCGGGGAGGTGGCGTTTGTCGTTACTCCGGCGCACGCTGGAGTTTGCCGACGCGTTGGATCTGGGTGACGGTACCGTCCTCCGCGATCGCGACACCCTCGCTACGGGGGTCTGCAGCGCCGACCCATTTGCCGCCGACGCGTTCGATCGCGTTTGCCTTCAGGCCGAGTGCAGCCACCTGGACGGTCTCGCCTAGCGCCTGCAACGCGGGGACCATCGCCTCGCGCTCCGTGCCCTTTTCGGCAGCAGCGACGTGGCCGGGGGCGTAGAGCAGCCCGAGCGCGATCGAGTCCTGTGCCGACAGTTTCCAGTCGACCACGCCGATGATCGCCTTCGCGACCTGCGCGATGATCGTCGAGCCGCCGGCTGCGCCGACCGCGAGGCGCACCTTCCCGTCGGGGCCGTAGACGATCGTCGGAGACATCGAGCTGCGCGGGCGCTTGCCACCCTCGACGCGGTTGGCGACGAGCGCGCCGTCCTTGACGGGGACGATGTCGAAGTCGGTGAGCTGGTTGTTGAGGACCGTACCGTCGACGGTGATGCCGGAGCCGAAATAGCCCTCGACGGTGGTGGTCACCTCGACGACGTTGCCGCGGGCGTCGACGGTGGCGATGTCGGTGGTGCCGGGGACTTCGCTGACTGGTGCGCGGGTGCGTGCGGGGGCGCCGGGGGGCGTGCCGGGAGCGACGTTTGCCATCGTCTTCGCCGGCGAGATCAGCGCCGATCGCGCTGCAAGATACTTGGCGTCGAGCATGCCCTGTACCGGTACGCGGACGAAATCGGGATCGCCGACGTACAGATCGCGGTCGGCATAGGCGAGGCGCGAGGATTCGGCGAACAGGTGCCAGGCCTGCGCGCTGTCCTTGCCGAGCTTGGCCATGTCGAAGCGTTCGAGCTGCTTCAGGATCATCAGCACGGTGATGCCGCCGGACGAGGGCGGGCCCATCCCGCAGACGCGATAAACGCGGTATTTGACGCAGACCGGCGGGCGCGACTTGGCGTCGTAGCTGGCGAGATCGCCGAGCGTCATCTTCGACGGATTCCGTGCGGCGGTGTTGACCGCGGTGACAATCTTCTGTGCTTCGGGGCCGACGTAGAAGCTGTCGGGGCCCTGGGTGGCGATGCGCTGGAGGAGGGCGGCTTGCTGGGGGTTCTTGATGACCGCGCCGATCGCGACCGGCGAGCCGTCGGGGGCGGAGAACAGCTTGCGCGTCTCTGGGGTGATGTGGTCGCCATAGGCGGTCATGCCGTTGACGAGGCGGGGGGAGGCCTTGAAGCCGTTGGTCGCGAGCCGGATCGCGGGGGCGAACAGTTGCGACCAGGGGAGCTTGCCCGACGCGCGGTGCGCGAGCGCCATGCCGCGGAGCGCGCCAGGGATGCCGACGCTGCGACCGCCGGGGACCGCGTCGCTGTGGCTGAGCGGCGTGCCGTCGGGCGCGTAGAACCAGCGTGCGTCGGCGGCGGCGGGGGCCTCTTCGCGCGCGTCGATCGTGCTGAGCGCGCCGCCGGCCGCGTGGGAGATCCAGAAGCTGCCGCCGCCGATGCCCGAGCTTTGCGGTTCGACGACGTTAAGGGCTAGCATCGTTGCGATCGCGGCGTCGGTGGCGCTGCCGCCGGCGCGGAGGATCTCGACGCCGGCCGCGGCTGCGCGCGGGTCTGCGGCGCTGACCATGCCCTGGTCTTTCGTTGGGGCGGGTTGGCGCGCCTGTACGGTGGCTGCGGGGACGAGGAGGGCGAGCGCTAGGAGGGAGGTCTTCATCGAGCGCGAGCGTAGCGTGGTTCGAATACTAGGCAACCCGTCTCGCCAGTCGACCTCGCGATCCTCCCCCGCCAGGGGGAGGTGGCGCCGTAGGCGACGGAGGGGGAGGACACGGAACAGAGGTTGCCCTTTTCCGCCCCCTCCGTCTGGCAAGAGCCAGCCACCTCCCCCTGGCGGGGGAGGATCGTTAGGCGTCGACCCCTACTGCGTCGGCGACCGCCGCAAATCCGTCGCGGGTCAGCAGCGCCTCGAGTTCGCGGAGGATACGGGCGGGGAGGCCGGGTCCTTCGTACACCAGCGCGGTGTAGAGCTGGACGAGGCTCGCGCCGGCGCGGAGGCGGGCATAGGCTTCGGCGCCGCTGTCGACGCCGCCGACCGAGATCAGCGGGATCGCAGCGCCGGTTGCCTTGCGGAAGTCCGACAGGCGTTGGCGGGCCAGGGGAGCGAGCGGCGCGCCGGACAGGCCGCCGGTTTCCTTGGCATTGGCTGAGCGCAGGCCGGGGCGGGAGATCGTCGTGTTGTTGACGATCAGCGCGTCGATGCGGTTGTCGAGGGCTGCTCGGGCGATGTCGTCGATGTCGGCGGGGTCGAGGTCGGGGGCGACCTTGAGGAAGATCGGCGTGGTGCCCTTGGCGGCGGTGCAGGCGGCGAGGAGATCGCGCAGGGCGGCACCGTGCTGGAGGTCGCGCAGGCCGGGAGTGTTGGGGGAGCTGATGTTTATGGTGATGTAGCCGGCGTGGGGCGCGGCTCGGGTGACGCCGTGGACGTAGTCGGCGGTGCGGTCGGTGGCGTCCTTGTTCGCGCCGACGTTGATTCCGAGGATGCCATTCCGCCTTGCGCTCTGCGCACGGGGAAGCGCGCCATCGAGGCCGCCGTTGTTGAAGCCGAGGCGGTTGATGACTGCACGATCTTGCGGAAGGCGGAAGATGCGGGGTTTGGGGTTGCCGAGCTGGGCGAGCGGCGTGAGCGTGCCGATCTCGACGCTGCCGAAGCCCAACCCGAAGAAGCCGTCGATCGCGCGGCCGTCCTTGTCGACGCCTGCCGCCAAGCCGACCGGATTGGGGAAGGCGATTCCCGCCACTGTCGTCGCGAGCCGGGGTACGCTGGGCGCGAGCGGCGCGCCGGTCTTCCCCCACGCGGCGAGCGCGGCGATGGTCAGCGTATGCGCGCGCTCGGCGTCGAGGCGGAACAGGATCGGGTGGTAGAAGGCCATGCGCGTCGTCCTTGCTCCTTCCACCTGTCGGGAAGGGTCATTCTTGCTCCCCTCCCTGGAAGGGAGCGGCTGGGGGTGGGTTGGTCCGTTGGCTGGTGCTCTCTGACGTCAGCAGCCGACCCACCCCCGACCCCTCCCTTCCAGGGAGGGGGGAAGTCAAGCTTTCGGGTCGTGTGCGATGCGGAAAACGCGGCTCCAGTTGCGAGTCGTTAGCACGGCTCGGCGGGTTGACGATGCACTGCACAAAGCCCATTTGACCAATCGGATCGTATCGGTCCGATTGGACTTCGAAGCTACCATGCGTCTTTCCAGCCTTGCCGACTATGCGGTCGTGATGATGAGTGCCGCGGCGCGTCATTGTGGCGGTATCGCGCGGCTGAACGCGACGCTGCTCGCGGAGGAAACCGGCGTGCCGCTGCCGACCGTGCAGAAGCTGGTGAGCCGGCTGTCCGCGGCCGGGTTGATCGAGAGCACGCGCGGCACTGGCGGTGGCTTTCGCCTGTCGCGACCACCCGCGATGATCTCACTCGCCGACATCATCGAGGCGGTCGAGGGACCGATCGCGCTGACCTCGTGCGTCGATGGCGCATCGCAGGATTGCTGTGTCGAGCAGACGTGCAAGGTGAAGCCGCACTGGAACGCCGTCAACGGCGCGGTCCGCGGTGCGCTCGCCGGCGTGTCGCTTGCCAGCCTCTCGCAAGCCCCCCTTTCGCAGGTGCCCGCATGAAAAACACATCGCGCGCAGCGCTTCACCTTTTCCTCCGCGGCTCTGCCGCTCCGCGTGAATCAGGTTTGTTCACGCGGAGCCGCGGAGCCGTGGAGATTTTAGAGAGCCGCTTTGCGGCCGAGGACAGATGATGGCTACCCGGAACGCAGAGGCATACGCCGCCGCGAACAAGACGTACGAGTGGGGCTTCTCCTCGGACATCGAACAGGAATTCGCGCCCAAGGGCCTGTCGGAAGACACCGTGCGCTTCATTTCCGCCAAGAAGGGCGAGCCGCAGTGGATGCTCGACTGGCGGCTGAAGGCGTTCGCACTGTGGCAGACGATGGAGGCGCCCGACTGGTCGAAGCTCAACGTGCCGCCGATCGATTACCAGGACGCGTATTATTACGCGGAGCCCAAGGCGAAGCCGAAGCTCGGGTCGCTCGACGAGGTCGATCCGGAGATACTGCGCGTCTACGAAAAGCTCGGCATTCCGATCGGCGAGCAGAAGGTGCTGGCGGGCGTGGTCGAGGATCCGTTGAACGAGGACGGCACGCCCAAGCGTCGCGTCGCGGTCGATGCGGTGTTCGACAGCGTCTCGGTCGCGACCACGTTCCGCAAGGAGCTCGAGGCTGCCGGCGTGATCTTCCGTTCGATCTCCGAGGCGATCAAGGAATATCCCGAGCTCGTCCGCAAGTGGCTCGGCAAGGTCGTGCCGCAGCGCGATAACTATTTCGCGACGCTGAACTCGGCGGTCTTCTCCGACGGCACGTTCGTCTACATCCCCGAGGGCGTCCGCTGCCCGATGGAGCTGTCGACGTATTTCCGCATCAACGCCGAGAATACCGGGCAGTTCGAGCGCACGCTGATCGTCGCCGACAAGGGGTCGTACGTCTCGTATCTCGAAGGCTGCACCGCGCCGATGCGCGACGAGAACCAGTTGCATGCCGCCGTGGTCGAACTGGTCGTGCTCGACGATGCCGAGATCAAATATTCGACCGTGCAGAACTGGTATCCGGGTGACGAGAACGGCGTCGGCGGGATCTACAACTTCGTCACCAAGCGCGCGTTGTGCCAGGGGAAGAACTCGAAGGTCAGCTGGACTCAGGTCGAGACCGGCAGTGCGATCACGTGGAAATACCCGTCGTGCGTGCTGCTCGGCGATGGCTCGGTCGGCGAGTTCTATTCGGTCGCGGTGACGAACAATCGCCAGCAGGCCGATACCGGCACGAAGATGATCCACCTCGGCAAGAACACGCGATCCACGATCGTGTCGAAGGGGATTTCGGCCGGGCGTTCGGACAACACGTATCGCGGGCTGGTGCGCGTCGCGCCGACCGCGGAAGGCGTGCGCAACTTCACGCAGTGCGACAGCCTGCTGCTCGGCGACCAGTGCGGCGCGCATACCGTGCCGTACATCGAGGTCCGCAACCCGTCCGCGCAGATCGAGCATGAGGCGACGACGTCGAAGATCTCCGAGGACCAGCTGTTCTACGCGATGTCGCGCGGGCTGGACCAGGAGGCGGCGGTCGCGCTGATCGTGAATGGCTTCGCGCGGGAGGTGTTGCAGCAGCTGCCGATGGAGTTTGCGGTCGAAGCGCAGAAGCTGCTGGGGATCAGCCTTGAGGGGTCGGTGGGGTGAACGCGTTCTTTTTCCTCTTTGGTATTCTTACAGGGGGAAGCGCTTTGTACCTATATCAGACGACCCTAGAAGAAATGCGTACCGGCGAAGCTATCGAAGGCTTCTTTCCTAGGGTTCAGTTTTCCCGCGAGAGAAACCCTAGAGCATTCAAGATACGCTTGGTTACGAGTTGGTTGGGCATTGCAGTGCTTTTGGTCATGTCGGTAACGTCGTTGATTGCATTTGTTGTGAGTTTTATTTGATGCTGAAAATTGAAAACCTCCATGCCGAGATCGACGGCAAGGAAATCCTCAAGGGCCTGTCGCTCGAAGTGAACGCGGGCGAGGTGCACGCGATCATGGGGCCCAACGGGGCGGGCAAGTCGACGCTGGGCTATGTGCTCGGCGGGCGGCCCGGCTATGAGGTCACGGCGGGCTCGGTGACGTTCGACGGTGTCGACCTGCTCGAGCTGGAGGCGCACGAGCGCGCCGCGGCAGGCGTGTTCCTTGGCTTCCAGTATCCGGTCGAGATTCCCGGCGTGTCGAACGTCCAGTTCCTCCGTGAGGCCCTCAACGCCCAGCGCGCGACGCGGGACGAGAAGCCGCTGTCCGGCGGCGAGTTCCTCAAGCTCGCGCGCGGGCAGGCGGATCTGCTTGGCATGGACTACGACATGCTCAAGCGGCCGGTGAACGTCGGCTTTTCGGGCGGCGAGAAGAAGCGCAACGAGATGGTCCAGATGGGAATCGTCAACCCGAAGTTCGCGATCCTCGACGAGACCGATTCGGGGCTCGACATCGATGCGCTGCGCGTCGTCGGCGACGGCATCAACCGCATCATGCGCGCGCCCGACAAGGCGGTGCTGCTGATCACGCACTACCAGCGGCTGCTCGATTACGTGGAGCCGGACTTCGTGCACGTGCTGGCGGACGGCAAGATCGTCCGCTCGGGCGGGAAGGATCTTGCCAAGCAGCTCGAGAGCGAAGGCTATGTGGGGATTGCCGCGTGAGTAGCCTGTCGCAAATCCTCCCCGGTACGGGGAGGGGGACCAGCGAAGCTGGTGGAGGGGGTTCTCCGCTTGGCGTAGCGTCTGGGGAAGCCCCCCTCCACCCCGCCGCTACGCGTCGCGGTCCCCCTCCCCGTGCCGGGGAGGATTTCAGGATCGAACTCCCTTCGACGCGCGAGGAGTCTTGGCGCTGGGGTGATCCGGCGGCGATCGCGGCGGCGGCCGAGCTGCCGCGCGGCGTTGCGGTGGATGCTGACGAGTGGTTTCTCGACTTGCCGGGTGCGCGGGCGGTGTTCGTCGATGGTGTGCTCGACGAGGGGCGCAGCGATCTGCGGCACGTCACGATCGTACCGATCGACGGCGGATCGCACGCGCTTGGGCGTCGGACGACGGGCCTGGGCTGGTCCTTGCGCGTCGACGCGGATGCGACGGCCGAACTGATCCAGATCGTCCACATCGCGACGGGCGGCGACAATCAGCTGCCGGCGGAGATCGTTCTCGTCGCCGGCGCGAGCGCGTCGGTGGTCGAAACCTATGTCGGGGCTGGCTGGTCGAACCGGTCGACGCGGATAATGCTTGGCAAGGGGGCCAAGCTGACGCGCGCGGTGCGGTTGCTTCAGGCCGGTGGCTTCGTGTCGTTGCGCGACGAGGTCGAGGTCGGTGCCGAAGCGAGCCTGATCGTCACTGTGTTGGGCGCGGGCGATGCCGGGACGCGGATAGATGGTGCGATCACGGTGACGGGTGACGATGCGTTTGCCGAATATGGCGGCGCGCTGCTGACGCGGAATGATCAGCGACAGGAGTGCGCGGTGTCGGTGCGGCATGCCGCGCTGAACGGGCAGAGTAAGCAGATCTGGCGTGCGGTCGCTGCGGACAAGTCGACCGCGAGCCTTGCGGCGCGGGTTGAGGTCGCGCGCGATGCGCAGAAGACTGACGGCGTGCAGTCGTTGCGCGGGTTGCTGTTGCAGCGCACCGCGACGGTGAATTTGAAGCCCGAGCTGGAGATCTTCGCGGACGACGTGAAGTGCGCGCACGGCGCGACGGTCGGCGAACTCGACCAGCGCGCGCTGTTCTACATGCAGAGCCGCGGCATCCCGCATGCCAAGGCGCAGGCGCTGCTCACGCGGGCGTTTGTCGGCGATGCGTTCGTCCAGATCGCGGACGAGACGGTGCGCGAGGCTTTCGTGGCGGACGCCGATGCGTGGCTGGAGCGGGCGTTGTGAGTGTGATCGCCGACGTTCGTCCCCTGGATCGCCTGTCGGATTTCCCGGCGATCCCCGAGGGCTGGGCGTATCTCGATACCGCCGCCACCGCGCAAAAGCCGCAGGTCGTGGTCGACGCTATTACGCGTGCGTATGGCGAGACCTACGCCACCGTGCACCGCGGCGTGTACCAGCGGTCCGCTGACATGACCGTAGCCTACGAGGCCGCACGGAAGGCCGTCGCGCGGTTCATCGGGGCGGGTTCGCCTGATGAGATCGTGTTCGTGCGTGGTGCTACCGAGGCGATCAATCTGGTTGCGCAGTGCTGGGCTGGGACGCAGTTGAAGGCGGGCGACCGCATCCTGCTCTCCATGCTCGAACATCACTCGAACATCGTGCCGTGGCAGATGATGGCTGAACGCCTCGGCGTCGCGATCGATGTGCTGCCGTTGACCCACAACCACCGCATTGATCTCGACGCCATGGAGCGGATGATCACGCCGGCGCACAAACTGGTCGCGCTCGGACATGTCTCGAACGTGCTCGGCTCGGTGCTCGACGCCAAGCGCGCCACCGAGATCGCGCATTCGGTTGGTGCGAAGATCCTGCTCGACGGGTGCCAGTCGGTGCCGCGGATCACGGTCGACGTGAAGGCGATCGGCTGTGATTTCTACGTGTTCTCGGGGCACAAGCTGTACGGTCCGACCGGGATCGGCGTGCTCTGGGCCAAGCCGGAATTGCTCGACGCGATGCCGCCGTACCAGGGCGGCGGATCGATGATCGACAAGGTGTCGTTCGCCAAGACCACCTACGCGCCGCCGCCGGGACGGTTCGAGGCGGGGACGCCACATATAGTCGGGGCGCTCGGGCTGCATGCGGCGATCGACTATGTCGAGAGCATCGGGCTCGACGCGATCCACGCGCATGAGAGCGCGCTGGTGACGGCGACGCGCGAGGCGCTGTCGGGGATCAATTCGGTGCGCCTGTACGGCCCGGCGGACTCGGCGGGGATCGTAAGCTTCACGATCGAGGGGGTTCATCCGCACGACATCGGCACCATATTGGACGAGGAGCGCGTCGCGATCCGTGCCGGTCATCATTGCGCGCAGCCGTTGATGGAGGCGCTGGGCGTCGAGGCGACGGCACGCGCGAGCTTCGGCGTGTATAACGGGCCGGCGGACGTCGAGGCGCTGGTGCGCGGTATCGAGCGAGTAACGAGGATCTTCAAATGAGCGATCGGTTCGAGATCGAGGAAGTGGATGCCGTCGCATCGCCGCCCAAGGCGCGCGTCGTGATGGAGACGGACTCCGACGCGGAGCGGAAGCGCGATTATCTCGCGGGCTTCCTGGCGCAGAAGCCGCAGGTGGACTCGCCCGGCGAGCCCGGTGGCGCAGTGTACGATGCGATCATCGATGCGCTGAAGGAGATCTACGATCCCGAAATCCCGGTGAACATCTATGACCTGGGGCTGATCTACGGCGTCGAGGTGACCGAGGACGGGCATGCGGTGGTGGCGATGACGCTGACGACGCCGAACTGCCCGGTCGCGGAGTCGATGCCCGCGGAAGTCGAGATGCGCGTCGGGTCGGTGCCGGGGGTCGGGTTTGCGGAAGTGAATTTGGTCTGGGATCCGCCTTGGGATCCGCAGAAGATGTCGGATGAGGCGAAGCTCGAGCTGGGCATGCTGTAACAATTCCCCTCCCGCTTGCGGGAGGGGTTAAGGGAGGGGAGAGCGGAACGCTGCTGTTCAAGCCCTCCCCCGACCCCTCCCGCAGGCGGGAGGGAGCAGAAGGAATTGGTGATGGCGACGACATTGCGAGCACGGCCGGCGGCGCTGAACCTCACGGCGACGGCGCATGCGCGCATCGCGGATTTGATGGCGCGGGCTCCGGAGGATGCGATCGGGGTGAAGCTGTCGACGCCGAAGCGTGGGTGTTCGGGCCTGGCCTATTCGGTGGATTACGTCACCGAGGCCAAGCCTTTCGACGAGCGGATCGATACGCCGGGTGGGACCTTGTTCGTCGATGGCGGGTCGATTTTGTACCTGATTGGGTCGACGATGGACTGGGTTGAAGACGACTTCACCGCCGGGTTCGTGTTCCAGAACCCGAATGCCAAGGGCGCGTGCGGGTGCGGGGAAAGCTTCACGGTCTGAGAGTTGCCGTAAGTTAGCGTGTTTCCCCGCGAAGGCGGGGACCCAGACTGGGCTCCCGCCTTCGCGAGAGAACAAGGACGAGCGGACTGCCGTTCGATTTCGGCCCCTCTCCTACCACCCCGGCGAAGGCCGAGGCCCAGTTGGGAGACGCTGCTGACATAGCGCTGTGCATCGCCACGATGACCTTGCCAACTGGACCCCGGCCTCCGCCGGGGAGGATCTTGTCGCTCAGGTAAGTGGTTGGCCGCTGGCCTTGCCCCCCGGTTACGTCCTGTGCCACTCCCCACAGAACAAGAGGGGATATCCGTGGCCAGTCTGTTTCGCCGAAAAATCGTCACCGAGCAGCCGCCCGAGCATCAGCTAGCGCGGACGCTGTCGTGGCCCCACCTCGTGGCGATGGGCGTCGGCGGGATCGTCGGCACCGGTATCCTCACGCTGATCGGCGTCGGCGCAGGGCTCGCTGGTCCCGCGGTCATCCTGTCCTTCATCATTGCCGGTGGGATCTGTGCCTGCGCGGCGCTCGCCTATGCCGAGATGGCGACGATGATCCCGGCGTCGGGCAGCGCGTATACCTACAGCTATGTCGTGCTCGGCGAGCTGATCGCCTGGGTGATCGGCTGGTCGCTGATCCTCGAATATTCGCTCGTCGTGTCGACCGTCGCGGTCGGCTGGTCCGGCTATGCGGCGCCGTTGCTGCGCGGGGCGTTCGGGTTTCCGGAGGCGCTGACGCTCAGCCCCGAGCTCGGCGGCATCCTCAACGTGCCGGCGATCTTCATCATCGCGGTCGTGGCGGGCGTTCTGTCTTTTGGAACGCGTGAGAGCGCAACGCTGAACGCGGTACTGGTCGGCGTGAAGATGATCGCGCTGACCGTGTTCGTGTTCATCGCGCTGCATTACTTCGACAGCGCCAACCTCCACCCGTTCATGCCCTACGGCTTCCCCAAGGCCGTGCAGCCCGACGGGGCCGAACGCGGCGTCATGGCGGCGGCGGCGATCATATTCTTTGCGTTCTACGGCTTCGACGCGATCTCCACCGCGGCGGAGGAGACCAAGAACCCGGGCCGCGATCTCGCGATCGGGATCGTCGGGTCGATGGTCGCGTGCATCGCGATCTACATTCTGGTCGCAGTCGCGGCCGTCGGTGCGCTGTCCTACACGCGGTTCGCCGGCAGCGCTGAGCCGCTCGCGCTGATTCTGCGCGAGATTGGCCGACCCGGGTTCGCGACCTTCCTCGGCGCCTCCGCCGTGATCGCCTTGCCGACGGTGCTGCTCGCGTTCCTGTTCGGCCAGAGCCGGATCTTCTTCACGATGGCGCGCGACGGGTTGCTCCCGCTAAGCCTCGCCAAGGTGTCGCGGCGCGGCGCCCCGGTCCGCATCACGTGGATCACCGCGGCGATCGTTGCGGTCATTGCAGGGCTGTTGCCGCTCGCCGAGATCGCGGCGCTCGCCAACGCGGGCACGCTCGCCGCGTTCGTCGCGGTCTGTGCGTGCATGCTGGTGATGCGTCGCCGTGCGCCCGATGCAGTGCGGACCTTCCGAGCGCCTGCCGCGACGCTGGTTGGAACGATCGGTATCCTTGGGTGCCTGTATCTGTTCTTCAGCCTGCCTTCGAAGACGCAGCTGTATTTCGGGCTTTGGAACCTGCTCGGGCTGGTGATCTACTTCGTCTATGCGCGGCCGAGAGCGCTCGCCGAATGACGGGCTGGACGATCGGGATCATCGGCGGCTCGGGGCTGTATGCGGTCGACGGAATTGAGGACGGGCGCTGGCAGACGGTCGAGACGCCTTGGGGCGAGCCGTCCGATGCGATCTATACCGGGCGCGTCGGGCATGTCGGGGTGGCGTTCCTGCCGCGACATGGTCGGGGGCATCGGATCTCGCCGTCGGAGCTGAACGCGCGGGCGAACATCGATGCGTTGAAGCGGCTTGGCGTGACCGACGTGCTGGCGGTGTCCTCGGTCGGGTCGTTGGTCGAGCAGCGGCCGCCGGGGAGTTTCACCGTGGTCGACCAGTTCATCGATCGCACCAAGGGGCGGCCGTCGAGCTTCTTCGGCTCGGGCCTCGTCGCGCATGTTTCGATGGCGGACCCGGTCTGCCCGCGCTTGTCGCGCTATGCCGCCGACGCTGCGCGGGAGGCGGGCGCGCAGGTCGACGACGTGGGCACCTATCTCGCGATGGAAGGCCCGCAATTTTCGTCGCGGGCGGAAAGCCGGCTTTACCGCCAATGGAGGTGCGATGTGATCGGGATGACCGCGATGCCCGAGGCGAAGCTCGCGCGGGAGGCGGAGCTTCCGTATGCGCTGGTCGGGATGGTCACGGATTACGATTGCTGGCGCGAGGACGAGGCGGGCGTCGATGTGACGCAAGTGGTGGCGCAGCTTGGTGCGAATGCGGCGAAGGCTCGGGCGATGGTGATGGCGTTGCTGCGCGTGTTGCCGGTGGAGCGGGCGGCATCGCCGATTGATATTTGTCTGGATAGCGCGATCATTACGGCGCGGGAGGCTCGCGATCCGGTGCTGGTGGCGAAGCTGGATGCCGTGGCGGGGCGGGCGCTCGGATTTTGATCTCGATCCTCCCCCGCCGGGGGGCGCCGAAGGTGACGGAGGGGGGGACATGCATCAGGCGTTATCGTTTCCTCCCCCTCCGTCAGGCTAACGCCTGCCACCTCCCCCTGGCGGGGGAGGATTGCGATAGGGCGTGTACCTTCGAATTCCGTCAGGTGAAAAGTTCGTCATTCGCCACGTTCGACATATCCCTGCAACATATCGAGGCGAAGGGGAGTGCGTCGCCGCTCCCTCTCCCCCTGTGGACGGCGATTTGACCGGGTCTCCCCTGTCCCGGTCTTCTCCCTGAACTACGGGGCGATCCTTGCGATCGCCCCGCCTTTTTTCGTTTCGGAGCGCGCTGGGGCGCGGCGCGAGACGCGCGGCAATAGCCTGACATTTTGGAACTCTATCGATCCTCCCCCGCCAGGGGGAGGTGGCAGGCACTTGCCTGTCGGAGGGGGAGGTAAGGGAAACCTGTGTTCCGTGTCCTCCCCCTCCGTCGCCTACGGCGCCACCTCCCCCTTGCGGGGGAGGATCGATGCGTTGAGGCTTTAAGCATCCCCCCGGATAGCTCCGAGGGGGACGGGTTAGGCTTTACGCGGCCAGTTTGCGCAGGACGTAGTGGAGGATGCCGCCGTTGAGGAAGTATTCCAGCTCGTTGACGGTATCGATCCGGCACTTGGTCTGGAACGTCTCGCTGGTGCCGTCGGCGCGGGTCATCTTGACCGTGACGTCCTGACGAGGGCGGATGCTCGCCACGTCGAGGATCGTGAACGTCTCCGAACCGTCGAGGCCGAGCGTCTTGCGATCGGTGCCTTCGGCGAACTGCAACGGCAGCACGCCCATGCCGACCAGGTTCGAGCGATGGATGCGCTCGAAGCTCTCGGTGATCACGGCGCGGACGCCGAGCAGGTTGGTGCCCTTCGCTGCCCAGTCGCGCGACGAGCCGGTGCCGTATTCCTTGCCGGCGACGATCACCAGCGGGGTGCCATCCTGCTTGAAGCGCATCGCGGCGTCGTAAATCGCCATGACTTCGCCGTCGTACTTCGACATGCCGCCTTCGATGCCGGGGACCATCTCGTTCTTGATGCGGATGTTGGCGAAAGTGCCGCGCATCATCACGTCATGGTTGCCGCGGCGTGCGCCATAGCTGTTGAAGTCCGCCTTGCTGACCTGATGCTCCTGTAGGAAACGACCAGCGGGGCTGTCGGCCTTGATCGAGCCGGCCGGCGAGATGTGATCGGTGGTGATCGAATCGCCGAGGATCGCAAGCGGCTTGGCGTCGATGATGTCCTGCACCGGCGACGGCGTCATGCTGAGGCCCTCGAAGTACGGCGGGTTGGCGACATAGGTCGACCCTGCGCGCCATGCGTAGGTGTCCGAGCCCGTGACGTCGATCTCGCGCCACTTGGCGTCGCCCGCATAGACGTCGCCGTAGCGCGCACCGAACATGCCGGCGTCGATGTTGGCGTCCATCGTCGTGCGGACTTCCTCGTTGGTCGGCCAGATGTCGCGCAGATACACGTCCTGGCCGTCCGACCCCTGACCCAGCGGCGTCTCGATCATGTCGGTCGTGACGGTGCCCTTGATCGCATAGGCGACGACGAGCGGCGGCGAGGCGAGGAAGTTGGCGCGGACGTCGGGCGAGACGCGGCCCTCGAAGTTGCGGTTGCCCGAGAGTACCGACGCGGCGACGAGGTCGTTCTCGTTGATCGCGGCCGAGATCGCAGGGGCCAGCGGGCCCGAGTTGCCGATGCAGGTCGTGCAGCCATAACCGACGAGGTTGAAGCCGAGCGCGTTCAGGTCCGCGGTGAGGCCAGCCTTGTCGAGATAGTCGGTGACGACCTGCGAACCGGGGGCGAGCGAGGTCTTCACCCAAGGCTTCGACTTGAGGCCGAGCGCGTTCGCCTTACGGGCCACCAGACCGGCGGCGACCAGCACCGACGGGTTCGAGGTGTTGGTGCAGCTGGTGATCGCGGCGATCACGACGTCGCCGTCGCCGATGTCATGCTCGCGACCTTCGACCGCAACGCGCGCGGGCTGCTCCTTGTGGTACAGCTTGTGGAGGTCGCTGTTGAACACCTCGTCGACCTTGTTGAGGCTGACGCGGTCCTGCGGTCGCTTGGGGCCGGCGAGCGAGGCGACGACGGTGCCCATGTCAAGTTCGAGCGTGTCGGTGAACACCGGATCCTCGGCGTTCTCGTCACGCCAGAAGCCGTTCGCCTTGGCATAAGCCTCGACCAGCTCGACGTTCTCATCGGACCGTGCCGTGAGACGCATGTAATCGAGCGTCTTGTCGTCGATCGGGAAGAAGCCGCAGGTCGCGCCATACTCAGGCGCCATGTTGGCGATCGTCGCGCGATCGGCGAGCGTCATCGACGACAGACCGGGGCCGAAGAACTCGACGAAGCGGCCGACCACGCCCTTGGCGCGCAGCATCTGCGTGACGGTGAGCACGAGATCGGTGGCGGTGATGCCTTCGTTCAGCTTGCCGAGCAGCTTGAAGCCGACGACTTCGGGGATCAGCATCGAGACGGGCTGACCAAGCATCGCGGCCTCGGCCTCGATCCCGCCGACGCCCCAGCCGAGCACGCCCAGGCCGTTGATCATCGTCGTGTGGCTGTCGGTACCGACCAGCGTATCCGGATATGCGATCATCGTGCCGTCGCCGTGGTCACCCGAGCTGGCCGACGACCAGACGGCCTGGCCGATATATTCGAGATTCACCTGGTGGCAGATGCCGGTGCCGGGGGGGACGACCTGGAAGTTGTCGAGCGCCTTGCTGCCCCACTTGAGGAACTCGTAGCGCTCGATGTTGCGCTCGTACTCCAGGTCGACGTTGTCGTGGAACGCCTGCGGCGTGCCGAACTCGTCGACCATCACCGAGTGATCGATGACGAGGTGGACGGGGACCTGCGGGTTGATCTTCTCGGGATTGCCGCCGAGCTTGGTCATCGCGTCGCGCATCGCGGCGAGGTCGACCACGCAGGGCACGCCGGTGAAGTCCTGCATCAGCACGCGCGCCGGGCGATACTGGATCTCGCGGTCGCTGCGACGCTCCTTCTGCCAGTCGACGATCGCCTGGATATCTTCGCGCGTGACCGTCACGCCGTCCTCGAAGCGGAGCAGGTTCTCGAGCAGCACCTTCATCGAGAACGGCAGGCGGCTGATGTCGCCGAGCTGCTCGGACGCCTTGGCGAGGCTGTAATAGTCGTACGACTTGCCGCCGGTGGAGAGGCTGGTGCGGGTCTTGAGGGTATCCTGGCCAATGGCAGTCATAGGGGTCCTTCCCGTGGGCGTCGGGCCGCCGGGCGCCGAGGGGAAAGCAGCCGTATAGGCCACGCGGGCGCGTCGGGGACCGAGCGAAAAATGCTGTTACCGGGAGGGCCTTAGCAAGGGGGAGCGCATCGGGGAAGGGCGCGGGAGTGCCGTGGGCCGGTTATTCCGCCTTCGCGTTGCCGAGTGAACGAATGCGCTGGCGCGTCAGGCGGGACCATCGCTTTCGTGGACGCCGGCCGCGCGTCGCAGGAACAGGTTCATGCGATCGACCGCGGAACGGGTGAGCGTTATCGTACCGCCGTCCGAATAGGGCTCGATCTGCGCATCCGCGACGAGATGGGCGAGCCAGCGCTGGCCCACCGCTGGCGGCGTGTTCGTGAGCTCCATCAGGTCGGGTGCGGTAATGGCTTCATCGCTGGCTTCCGCGACGAACAGACGCAACAACATGTTCCACGCGTGTTCGTCGAAGATCTCGCTGGGGAAAATGTCCCCGCGCATGTCGCGTACCGTGAGGAGGTTTTCCGCAGTGCGGGCCGAGTCGGTGTCGATTGCCATACGCTAACATGACAGATCGCGGTTGCGACGCGCTAGCAAAAATCATGTCATTCTAGAGACTAACTCAGGTTGGTAACGGCGAGGATAACCTCTCACATTGCGCGGCGTCGCATCATACCCGAACACAGGGCATGGGCGACAATACCGACGACACCCAGATTCTCCGTGACGCAATCGAAAACGCGTTAACGATCGCCGACGGTCAGCAGAGATACCTGATGGCAGCGTTGCTCGCGCATTGTCTCGACGAACTGGCGGACTCCTCCGGCGAGCGCCTGACAATACCCGATCCTGCGCCAACCGAGGTAGCAGTAACGCTCGCGGTGCAGTGAAACATCGAATGGCCCACAACGGCCTCGCGGTGACAATTTTACAACGTTCACGACGGAATATTACAATAGCGTGAACGAAGCATAGTCATTGATTGCGTTCCCAAAATGGTCTGCATACCCTCGTCACATTGGCGTACGCCCCACAGCGGGCGGCGCGGACAAGGGGATGAATGTGACGACTATCGCTACCTCGCGCACGCGCGGCGCACGCACCGGATCGCGCCATGCACGCGCGGCTTTGCTGACCTCGACGGCGTTGCTCGCCGCGGCGGCGCTGCCGTCTATCGCGGCCGCGCAGGATCGCCTGCCGCGGCCCGAATCGATCGCCTATTCAAGCGCGCTGAACCCCGCCGACCTCGTCTCCGAACCGAACATCGTGATCTCGGCGCCCGGCACGCCGACGACCGCGCAGGATCCCGGCAACGGCGTTAACGGCGTAGGCCAGATGACGATCTCGACGGGCGGCGGCGGCGTCGGCCTGTGCACGGGGACGCTGATCAATCCGCGCACGGTGATCTTCGCCGCGCACTGCGTGAGCGAGAACGCCGCCGGCACCGGCGCGCAGAACCCCTGGGGCTATGGTGCGCAGGGCGGTGGCATCCCGATCGCGTTCGGTTTCCAGCAGAACAACCGTCCGGCCCTGCTCGACTGGTTCCTGCCGACCACCGCGACCGGCGCGGTCAACACGCAGCAGTACAAGACCAACACCGCCAACTTCCTCTATAACGTCAACCAGGTCGTCTATAACGCCGACTCGCTGAAGCTCGGGCTCTCGCAGAACTTCCTGCAGGGCGACGTCGCGATCGCGACGCTGGATACGCCGGCCGCCAACGTGCCGACCTGGGCGCTGCTGCTATCGGCACTGCCCGCGCCCGCGTCTATCGGCGATACCACCGGTACCGGCTATCACGTCACGATCACCGGCTATGGTCGGAGCGGTCAGGGCGGCACGCTCGTCGGCGACACCAACGGCATCGATTACCGCCGCCGCATCGCCGAGAACACGATCGGTATCCTCGGCTCGTTCGATGACCTGAACGGGTTCCTCTATGGCTCCATCGATGGCATGCCGCAGAACCTGTACCAGCTCGATTTCGACGATCCCCGCCGTGGCACCGCCGCTGCAAGCCCGTATGATTTCAACGTGTTCAAGGACGCGCCGCTGGCCAAGGAAGGCACGACGGCGGGTGGTGATTCGGGCGGTCCGCTGATCCTCGATCGGACGTTCGCCAAACAGGTCGTGATCGGCGTGCTGTCGGGCGGCAATCGCTTTTTCAACGAACAGCCCTTCGGCGCCTATGGCACGGCGAGCTTTTACCAGCCGCTATACCTGTTCTCGGACTATATCGCGGCGAACAATCCTTACCGCTATGCACAGACGAAGACTGGCGACGGGCTGTGGACCGATGCGTCGCATTGGGTGACGGCGCTCGATCCGAATTACCAGATCATCGTCGACGGCAAGCTTGTGAACGGCGTGCCGACCACGACCGGGGCCGGGATCGCAGGAGACGCGAACAAGTTCGGACAGATTTGCGATCAGGAGCCCGGTTTCGGCATCGACGTCTGTTTAGACATCAAGACCAACGTCACCTATGTCGACGGCAAGCCGGTTGCGACCAATGCCGCGACGACATCGGCTGCGGCTGGTGTTGCCGTTGCGTCGAAGGGCGCACCGGGTACGGTCGGCGAAGGCAAGATCGTCGAGGCGATCGCGCAGAAGACCAGCGTCGATATCGCGACGCTTGGCGGTAGCGCCCAGAGCATCGCGCAGGCGGGGACCACCGGCGCTGGTGGCGATGCCGTGGCGTTGGCGGTTCTGTCGCCGACGCTCGCCAACGGCCTGCCGGGTGCGAGCAATTTCGTGCCCAACAACATCGACCCCGATCGCACGACGCAGCGCAGCGCACGCTATTACGACGTCACGCTGTCGGCGGCGGGCACGACCACGCTGAACTCCGCGGTCACGGTCGACAAGTTCACCGTTTCGGGCAGCACGGCGAAGCTGGCGGTAACGTCGGCCGGGTCGCTTACCAGCCTGATGACGATCAACCAGGTGACGGGCGTCGTCCAGAACGACGGCGTGATCTCGACGCCGGGCGATTACTTCATGCTGGCGGGCATGCTGACCGGGTCCGGGCGGATCAACACGCCGTTCTTCACCAGCGTCGCCGGGATGATCGCGCCCGGCACGACGGGGACGATCGGCACGCTGACGATCGGCGGCAACGGCGTGCTCGCCTCGAGCACCAATTTGCTAGTCGATCTCGGGCCCAACGGCACCTCGGACAAGCTCGCCTTCGCGGCGA
Organism: Sphingomonas sp. NFX23; assembly: GCF_049887795.1. NCBI lineage: Bacteria > Pseudomonadati > Pseudomonadota > Alphaproteobacteria > Sphingomonadales > Sphingomonadaceae > Sphingomonas > Sphingomonas sp. NFX23. The sequence continues at coordinate 129,026 of NZ_JAGEKH010000003.1, read as the reverse complement.
CGACGTTCAACGCAGCAGGGGCCGCGACCAACGGCATCGTCAGCCTCAGCGGTCGCGTCGGGTTCGCGCCAGTCGCCGGCTATACCGTGCGGTATAACGACCTCTACACGATCCTGACCGCGCAGGGCGGCATCACCGGCGCGTTCGGTGCGGCGACCCCGCTCAGCGCGATCCTGACGCCGAGCTATGTCTACAGTACCAACGCGGTGCAGGTGCGGATCCTCGCGGGTCAGTATCGCAACGTCGTCGATGCGACGCCGGTCCAGTCGGCCTATGCCGGGCTGCTCGACCAAAATCGTTCCAACTATGCGGCGCTGAGTGGGGTATATGGTTCGCTAGACCTGCAGAACGCGGCGACGATCCGCTCGACGCTCGAGGGCCTTGCGCCGCGAGCCGAGACGCTCAAGTCGAGCCTCGGCGTCGCGTCGATCGACACGATGTCGCGCTTCTATCGTGATCACATCGCGCAGATCGATACGCGTGGCGGGCTCGGCGGTACGCTTGCGCTGATCGGCAAGCCGGTCCAGGTGGCCTCGCTGATGGCGAGCGACCTGCCGGGCGGGCAGGACACGATGAGCGATTCGAGCGGCACCGTGTTGCAGCAGGGTCGTCTGCCCGACGACATGAGCGGCTTCATCGCGGGCGGCTATATCGACGGCAAGAGCCGGTCGATGCCGGGGACCAATCCGTTCGGCGGGCATGACAAGTTCGACGGTTACTTCGCGGCTGCCGGTCTTGAAAAGCAGGCAGGCGAGGGTGGCGTGATCGGCTTCTCGTTCTCGTACACCAACACCGACGGAACGACCGGCGGGATCGCGCAGCGCGCGAAGGGCGAACTGTTCCAGGGCACGCTGTACGGCAAGCTGGAGACCGCATCGGGGATCGTCCTCGATACGCAGTTCAGCGCGGGCGCGTTCGTCGCCAAGACCGATCGCAATGTCGGCTTCGTCGGCACCAGCTATCGTCTGCGCGGCACCGACAACGCGTTGACCGTCGTCAGCGAGGTCGGGCTCGGCAAGGCGTTCGACCTGTCGATGCTCAAGGTCGGCCCGCGCGTGTCGATGCGCGCCAGCCATATCGGCTTCGGCAAGTCGATCGAGAATGGCGGCGGACCAGCCCTGTTCGTCGATCGCGACAGCTTCGACAGCCTGCAGGGTCGTGCCGGGCTGGTGCTCGGCGGCAGTGGTTCGTTCCGGCCTTATGCCGCCGCGAACTACGTCCATGACTTCCAGTCGACGCCGGGCGTGTTCGGCGCGAACTTCGTCGGCGGGATCGGTCCGAACGCACTGTTCGCGCTGGCCGGGCAGGACAAGAACTGGGGCGAGATCAGCGCTGGGCTGACGCTGGTCGGCGACAGCGTCGACATCTCGGTCGGCGGGGACACCACCGTCGAGCGCAAGGACGTGTCGAACCAGTCATACAAGGGTTCGATCAAGTTCCGCTTCTGATCGAGGGCAGTTCCAGATCGTTGGAATGGCGAAAGGGTCATCCGCTCATGCGGGTGGCCCTTTTCGTATTCGTGGCCGACCCTGCTTAAAAATCGGGGGACTGAGCGCTTTCGAGGCGCGTCCATCCACCAGTCCGCCGTCCTCACCTCAACATGCAAAACGTGCAATTGACTGCCTGGGCAATGGTTGCCATGGCAACGACATGGCGTTCTACACCAAATCGGAATTCGGGCCGGACTGTTCGCTCGGCTACCTCGCGCGGCGGATCCATCAGATCGGGCAGAGCCTGATCGAGCCGGTGTTTACGGCGGAGGGTCTGTCCGGGACGCAGTGGTCGGCGCTCATGTCCATCCTCGCAGGCCGGGCGGCGACGTGTGCCGACCTCGCGCGGGATCTTTCGCACGACAAGGGTGCGACGACGCGGCTGGTCGACGCGATGGAGCAGAACGGGTGGGTCACGCGGTCGCGGGCGAGCGACGACCGGCGGGTACTCAATCTCGAACTGACGGCCGACGGCGAGGCGGTTGCGATCCGGTGTCGCGATAAGATCATAGAATACTGGAATAGCCTGCTGACGGGCTGGGACCGGGCCGAAATCGAGAAGCTGATCGAACTGATGCAAAAACTCCGCACGACGCTGGACGACGCTCTGACCGAAGGACGCCGCGCATGAAGATTGGCACTGCCCTGGCCCCGATCACGGTGGCGGGGCTGCTCGCGGGGTGCGCGATCCCGGCGTCGAAGACCGTCGTGGAGCCGGTATCGGCCACCGCGCTGGGGCTGGCGCCGGACGCCGCGCCGGTGATCGCAGCCGACTGGTGGCGGTCGTTCGGCGATCCGCAGCTCGATCGGCTGGTACGCGATGCGGTCGAAGGCAGCCCCTCGCTCGATGCGGCGCTGGCACGGGTCGCGCAAGCGCAGGCGGTGCTTTCGACGCGGCGTGCCGACAATGGCCCCGACGTGACGCTCGATGCGCAGGAGCAACTCGCGCGACTGAGCGGGCGCTACACGATCCCGCCGCCCTATGCCGGGTCGACACGGTTCGTCGGGTCGACCGCGGCGAACCTCAGCTGGAACCTCGATCTGTTCGGGCGCCAGAAGGCCGCGATCGAGGGCGCGCGGGCGTCGGTGCGTGCGGCTTCGCTCGACGTCGCGGCGGCGCGGATGGCGCTGTCGGGGGCGGTCGTGCAGACGTATATCGATCTCGAACGCGCCGAGGCGCAGGCGGGGATCGCGCAGCGTACGATCGCGACGCGCCAGAATTCGCTTCGGCTCGTGAACGTGCGGATCCGCAACAACCTGGCGAGCAAGCTCGACGCGCAGGCTGCGACGACGTTGTTGGCGCAGGCGCGGCAAGCGTTGCTGCGCGCGCAGGCGGCGCAGGTGCTCGCGAAGAATGCGCTGGCAGCACTGGCCGGGCGTGGTGCGGATTATCCGGCGACGATCGGTGCGACGGCGTTGCAGCTCGACGCGGCGTTGCCGTTGCCCAAGACCGTACCGGCCGACCTGCTCGCGCGGCGTGCCGATATCGCGGCGGCGCAAGCGCGGATCGAGGCTGCGGCCGCCGGGCGTCAGGTTGCGCGCAAAGCGTTCTATCCGAACGTCAATCTGGCGGCGCTGGCGGGGTTCCAGGCGGTCGGGCTCGGCAATCTGTTCTCGCTCGATGCGGGCACGGTCGGCGTCGGGCCGGCGGTCCATCTGCCGATCTTCGACAATGGCCGGTTGAAGGCGGACCTCGCCGGCGCGACCGCCGCGCTCGACCTGGCGACCGCGGATTACAACGACCGGGTGATCGGTGCGGTGCGTGAAGCAGGTGACGCGGTGGCGCGGATCGGGGCGCTCGACGCCGACCGGCAGCGACAACGCGAGGTGGTGCGCGGCTATGCCGAGACCGGGCGGCTGAACGCGATCCGCGTGTCGAGCGGCCTCGATAGCCGGCTCGATCTCGTTGACAACGACGTCCGCACGCTGGCCGCCGAACAGGCCGATGCCGACCTCGCCGCCGATGCTGCGCAACAGCGCGTGCAGCTCGTGCTGGCGCTGGGTGGTGGTTATGATTTTCAGGGGATGATGCGATGACCGATACGCAAACGCCGGCGCCCGCCGCGGCTCCGACCGGCAATCCGCGGGCACGCAAGCGCGCGTTGACGATCCTAGGCGTGGTCGTCGTGATCGGCGCGATCGTGTGGGCGGTATTCCACTTCCTGCTCGCCGCGCCTGAGCAGGAGACCGACGATGCCTATGTCGCGGGCGACGTGGTGGCGATCACCGCGCGCGATCCGGGGCAGGTGACCGCGATCCACGCGGACAACACGCAGGTCGTGAAGGCGGGCCAGCCGCTCATCGACCTCGACGCGGCGACCGCGGATGTCGGTGTGGCGTCGGCGGAGGCGGAACTTGCGCGGGCGGTGCGCGCGACGCGGTCGGACTTCTCGAAGGTCAACGAGACCGGGGCTGCGGTCGTGCAGGCGGAGGCTGAACTGGCGCGGGCGCGGAACGATCTCGCGCGTCGTCGTGGTGCGGCCGCAGAAGGCGCGATCTCGGGCGAGGAACTCAGCCATGCCGCGGACCAGGTGAAGGTCGCGAGCGCGACGCTGCAACTCGCGCGCAGCCAGCAGGCGCAGTCGAAGAACGGTGTCGTCGGCACCACGGTATCGAACAACCCGGCGGTGCTGGCGGCGATCGCGGCCTATCGTCGCGCGGCGATCACGCGGAGTCACATGCACGTCGTCGCGCCGATCGACGGCGTTGTCGCGCAGCGGACGGTGCAGCTCGGGCAACAGGTGTCGGCGGGGATGCCGCTGATGGCGGTGGTGCCGCTCGACCGGGTCTGGGTCGATGCGAACTTCCGCGAGACGCAGCTGCGTGATCTGCGGATCGGGCAGGCGGCGACGGTGACGGCCGACATGTACGGCGATGACCTGGTCTATCATGGCCATGTCGTCGGGTTGGGCGCGGGTAGCGGCAACGCGTTCGCGCTGCTGCCGCCGCAGAACGCGAGCGGGAACTGGATCAAGATCACCCAGCGCGTGCCGGTGCGGATCGCGCTCGACAAGGGTGAGCTGCGGCGCAATCCGCTGCGGGTCGGGCTGTCGGTGAATGCGATCGTCGATACCGCGGACAAGTCGGGGACGATGGTCGGGCGGCCTGCGGTGGCGGCGTATAAGGGGCTGGCGACCGGGCAGGGGGATGCCGCGGTCGATGCGAAGATCCGCCAGATCATCGCGGCTAACCGGTGATGGTTTTGCGGTGGCCATTACTCCGGTGCGGTCCTGCTCTCCTTGTTCTCCCGCGAAGGCGGGAGTCCAGTGTGGGTCCCCGCCTTCGCGGGGAAACAAGCTTGTCGCTGCCCACCGCGCTTCATACTGCACCACCCCGGCGGAGGCCGGGGCCCAGTTGGAGAGGTGGTCGTAACGGCGCGCTGCCTTCCGTTAGCCTCGTTTCCCAACTGGACCCCGGCCTTCGCCGGGGTGGTTGCGGTGTAGCAGTTCGCTCTAAGCGGGACGCTCTCTGATGGCAGCCCCCTCCGGCGCCGGTCCCGCCCCTCTCGTCGGCGGTTCGCTCGCCCTCACCGCATTCGCGCTCGCGCTTGGCACCTTCATGCAGGTGCTCGACACGACGATCGCCAACGTCTCGCTCCCCACCATCGCCGGTAATCTCGGCGTCTCGAGCGATAACTCCACCTGGATCGTCACCGCGTTCGCCGTCGCCAACGGAGTCGCGGTGCCGCTGACCGGGTGGCTGATGGGCCGATTCGGCGTGGTGCGGACGTTCTGCGTTTCCGTCTTCCTGTTCACGATCGCGTCGTTCCTGTGCGGGATCGCGTGGGACCTGCCGTCGCTGATCGGCTTCCGCATCCTCCAGGGCGCGGTGTCCGGGCCGATGATTCCGGGCAGCCAGGCGCTGCTGATCGCGATTTTTCCCGTCCACAAGCGCTCTACCGCGCTCGGCATCTGGTCGATGACGACTTTGGTCGCGCCGATCATGGGGCCGATCCTGGGCGGCTACATCTCCGACAATTATCACTGGAGCTGGATTTTTCTGATCAACGTGCCGTTCGGGATGTTCTGCGCGTTCGTGTGCTGGAACAAGCTCGGCAAGCGCGACACGCCGACGCGGAAGCTGCCGATCGACCAGGTCGGGCTGATCCTGCTGGTGATCTGGGTCGGTGCGCTGCAGATCGTGCTCGATCTCGGCAAGAACGACGACTGGTTCGCCGCCGACCGTATCGTCATCGCCGCGGTCGTCGCCGCGATCGGCTTTGTCGGCTGGATCATCTGGGAGCTGACCGACGCCAACCCGGCGGTGAACCTGTCGCTGTTCAAGAGCCGCAACTTCACGATCGGGACGATCGCGTTCTGCCTCGGCTATGCGGTGTTCTTCGCCAACACGCTGCTGCTGCCGCTCTGGTTGCAGACGCAGCTTGGGTATACCGCGACCTGGGCGGGGCTGGTCGCCGCACCATCGGGCGCGGTGGCGGTGATCCTAACGCCGTTCGTCGCGCGGCTGAGCGGCAAGATCGACGCGCGCATCCTCGCCACGGTGGCATTCGCCTCGTTCGGCTACTCCTATTACCTGCGCTCGGGTTACACGACGGGCGCGAGCTTCTACGACCTGATGCTGCCGCTGATGGTGCAGGGGATCGCGATGAGCACGTTCTTCCTTGCGATGCTGACGATCTCGCTCGACCGTATCCCGGCGGAGCGGCTGCCGTCGGCGACGGGCATCTCGAACTTCGCGCGCATCACCTCGGGCAGCTTCGCCGCGTCGATCATCACGACTGCCTGGGATCGCCGCGAGACGCTCCACCAGAGCCGGTTGTCGGAAGCGATCGGGACCGGTTCGCCCTACCAGATGGCGCAGGGTGCGCTGACGCGGATGGGGCTGACCGACGTGCAGGCGGCAGGCGCGATCACGCGGCAGATGGTGGCGCAGGCGTATCTGCTCGCGTCGACCGACCTGTTCCGTATCTCGGCCTGGCTGTGCCTCGCGATGGTCATCATCGTCTGGTTCACGCGGCGTGCTAGCCCTCCGCAAGGGCCGATCGCAGCGGATTGATCGCCCAGGTTGTTGTTTTCTTACCACCGGCGGGCCGTCGTACGATTGCCCGCCGATTGAAACGTTATCGCAACCACTTGGCCCCTAACGGTCGCTTTACCAGATACGAACTGCCTGTGGGGGGCCAGCTACCATGATGACCAAGAACACCGTTTTGCGGATCGCAGCCGCATGTCTTTTGTCGAGCGCGGCGCCAGTCTGGGCCGGTACGCCGACGACCTGCATCCAGTCGATCAGCACGCCGCGCCTGGTCTGCGACGAAGGGGCGTGCGTGCGCGTCTCGGTCAAGGATCTGTGCGATGCGGTGCGCGCGTCCTATCCCGTCAAGCGCCGTGCGGTGAAGCCGATCCGTATCGACGAAAACCCGGTCCGTACCGAACTGACGCTATTGATCGCCAGCGTCAGCTAAGCGACGAAGGCGAACGCGGCGCCGGGGACGTGCACCGCGAAGTCGGTCGGGGCGAGCGTCCCGTCCGGCAGGATACCAAGCATCGTCACGCGCTGATCGCGTTCGTGGACGACGAGCATCCGGTTTTCCTCTTCCAACACCATGAAGACGCGCGGCGATGCGCCTCCGCTGGCGATATGCTGGAGGAGGGTGGGATCGCCGCGTTCGTTCAGCGCGAAGACCGCGATGCTGTCATGGCCGCGGTTGGAGACGTACAGCCGGTCGCCCGCGGCATTGGCACCGATGTGCGCGACGATGTTCGCGCCGTGCCAGCCTGCGGGGAGGGTGGATAGTGACGCGCGGGGCTTCAGATCGCGGCCCTCGACGGTCAGCGCGATGAGCGTGCTATCGAGTTCACAGGCTAAATACGCCGATTGCGTGTGCTGCTCATGGAACAGCATGTGTCGGGGCCCTGATCCGGGCACGGCCTTGAGCGCGACGTGCGGCGTGCCGAGCGTCTGCCGTTCCGCGTCGAACGAGAAGGCGAGCACTTCGTCGGTGCCGAGATCCGCGACATACAGGAACCGGTTGTCGAGGCCGAAGCCGACCCAGTGCGCGTGCGGCGATTGCTGGCGTTCGGGATCGGGGCCGCTGCCGTCATTGGCGTGCACAATTGGCTGGCCGACCGGCAGACCACTCCGTGGATCCAGCCGGAACAGCGAGACGCTCCCGCTCGCATAGTTCGCGACCGAGACGCACGATTGCGTGCGATCCAGCGCGACGTGGCACGATGCTGCGCCACCGACCGGGACATGCGCTAGCCGGACCCAGCCCGAGGCGGTGCGACGGTGTACGCCAAGCGCGCCGTCGTCCTGCTCGTCGACCAGGTAGTGAAGATCGAACCGCGACGAATAGGTGCCGAACGATGCGTTGCGTGCGTCCGCGTAGGGCGCGGCAAGCGTGCCAATTTGATCAAGCGGATAGAGGCCCATACCGCCTCCGCCGGCATAGGTGCCGATCCAGAGGAATTTTGCGGTGTCGGGGTGGGGGTCGGGACGGGTCATCCGTCGGCTTCTAACCGCGGTCGGTGCTGCATCGCATCCCAATTCAGATCAGCGCTCGATCAGCGCGACCAATTGCTCGCGGTACAGCAACGCCAGTTCTTCGTGCATCCGCGCGATGATCGCGTTCGGTGCCTGAATCGCGAGCACGGACTGGTCGTCCATCCGGCGTTCGATCACGGAAGGGTGTGGGAGAAAATCCATTACCATGCTTTTGGCCGCACGATATTGCGGCCGGATTTCGCAACACGGTTAATCTCGAAATCCTCCCCGGAAGAAGTGTGTTGCGGCAAAATTTCCGAAGGCTGGTATTGGCGTCGGCGTTGCCCTACCGCGGCGTCATGGGCGATCTGGATAGACTGGTACCTTCGGGGATAATCGAGCAATGGGTCTATCACCTGCGACGACAGCGTTCGCGGGCGAGCGACGCGATCTGGCTGATAGACCAAGGGTTTACCCTGCATGACGGGCAGGATGGCATCCCGTCGCACGACGCCACCGCGCGTTGGCGGGCTGAGCAGGAGACCGTCGTCGAGGAAGTGACCGCGTTGCTCGCGCTCTACGACAAGATCAACCTGGGCAAGGCCGACATCGCCTGACATTCCCAGTCGGATGGGCTGCTATCCGGCATCACCGTAACTCCGGCGGATCAGGTCGCCGGTCTGCTCCAGCGACGAGCTTTGCGGTGGTTCGGCATCCGGCATTTCGGCGACCAGTTCGGCCGTCGCCGCGAGTTGAAGATGTCGCTCGCTCAGGACCCGATGCGCAGTATAGGCCGCGTCCGAGCGCGCGGAAACGGCAAGTACCCGTTCCTGCGCAGCCCGGTCTTCATGATACGTGGCACGATCACGCCACGCTGCGGCGTTCGTATCCGTCTGTGCGATGTCGTCGGTCATACTGCGGTCCGTTCGTCGTCAGACTTGATCTACTTTAGTTGCTCCTTACAGTATTATGTCGGTTATCGCATCGGTTCTCGATGGATCTACCTCATGCGGCAGGGCGGCTCGGCGCCTGCCAGCCACCACCCAGCGCACGGAACAGATCGACCTGCGCCCCTGCGATCCGCGAGTCGGCGGCGGCGAGGTCCGTATCCGTATCGGCAAGCGTGCGCTCGGCATCGAGGACGTCGAGGAAGTCGATCTGGCCTTCGCGCTGGCGGGCGCGGGTGATGCGCGCGGCGGTGGCGGCGTTGTCGTGTGCGGACTGCAACTGCGTGCGGCGGTCGAGTTCGCGGGCGTAGTTCGACAGCGCGGTCTCGGTTTCCTCCAACGCGGTGAGGACGCTGCCATCGAAATTGGCAAGTGCGCCGCGCGAGTCCGCCTCGGCGCCCGCGATGCGCGCGCGGGCGGCGGACTGGTTTAGCGACCAGTTCAGCAGAGGGCCGAGCAGCCAGCGGATCGGGCCACCGGTGAAGATGTCGCCGACACTAAGTGCGGTCGAGCCGATCGACCCGCCGAGCGAGATTTGCGGATAGAGCTGCGAGGTCTGGACGCCGATCCGCGCCGTCGCCGCCGCCAGCCGACGTTCGGCAGCGTGAACATCTGGGCGGCGGGCTAGCAACGTCGCGCCGTCGCCGATCGGGATCGGCTGGTCGAGGCGCGGCGTGGTGGTGCGCGCGCCGGCGGTTGCAGGCAGGTCCTGCGGGGTGCGGCCGGTGAGCGTGGCAAGGCGGAAAAGCGCGGCCTGGCGCTCGGCCTCGATCTGCGGGATGTTGGCGGCGCGCTGATCACGAAGGGCGGCGATCCGGACCTGATCGAGGCGGGCTGCGCGACCGGCGTCGACGCGCTTGCCGGTCAGCGTGTTCGACTTGTCGAGCAGGTCGACGATCCGCCGCGCGACCGCGAGACGTTCGGCGGACGAGGCTGCGTCGACATAGGCGCGGGTGGTGGCGGCGACGATCGAGACGCGGACGGCATCCGCATCCGCCTGCGCCGCGCCGACGTCACCGCGCGCGGCTTCGACGTTGCGGCGGACTCGGCCGGCGAGATCGACTTCGTAGCTGACGTCGAGACCTACGTCGTAGGTGGCGCGCTCGCGGTCGAGGCCGGGCAGGTTCTGGAGCTGCGAGGTGCGCGCGTAATTACCGCTCGCGCCCGCGTTCACCTGCGGCTCGCGGTCGGTCTTCGCGCCGCGCAGGGACGCCCGGGCGCTGTCGAGCCGCGCGACGGCGACGCGGAGGTCGGTATTCGCTGCCAATGCATCCGCGACGAGGCCGTCTAGGACGGGGTCGCGGTACATCCGCCACCAGTCGTTGTCGGGCGCCGTCGTGACGGTGGCCGCGTTCGCGGTGACGAACGACGCCGCCGCCTTGGGTGGGGTGATGGGTGCGACATAGTCGGGGCCGGCGGCGCACGCGGCGAGCGTCAGCGCCGAGAGGCTCGCTAGGAGGGCGGACTTCATGATGCTGGTCCTATTCGGCTGGCTGAAGGGTCGCGGCGGGTGCGGCGGGACGGCGGCGTTCGAACCGCAGCGCCAGCGCCCGTGCGACGACATAGAAGGTGGGGGTGAAGAGCAGGCCGAACCCGGTCACGCCGATCATCCCGAAGAACACCGCGGTCCCGAGTGCCTGACGGAGTTCCGCGCCGGCACCGGTCGCGATCACCAGCGGCACCGCGCCGAGGATGAAGGCGAAGCTCGTCATCAGGATCGGCCGCAACCGGTCCTTCGCCGCGCGGACCGCGGCCTCGACGGGGGTGAGGCCATCCTGTTCCTCGGCCTGCTTGGCGAACTCGACCACCAGGATCGCGTTCTTCGCGGCGAGCGCAATCAGCACGACCAGGCCGATCTGCGTGAGGACGTTGTTGTCCATGCCCCGCAGGTTCACGCCGGTCATCGCTGCGAGCAGACACATCGGCACGATCAGGATGATCGCGAGCGGCAACGTCAGGCTCTCATATTGCGCGGCGAGCACGAGGAAGACGAATACCACAGCCATGCCGAAGACGAGAGCGGCGGTGCTGCCGGCGGCCTTTTGCTGGTAGGCGATGCCGGTCCATTCGTGCGCGTAGCCGGCCGGGAGCGACGCATCGGCGAGCTTCTCCATCGCGACCAGCGACTGGCCGGACGAATAGCCCTTGGCAGTGTCGCCATCGACCTCGACCGCGGGGAAGAGGTTGTAGCGGACCACGCGGTAGGGGCCGGTCTTGTCCTTGAAGGTCGACACCGAGCCGACCGGGACCATCTGGCCCGAGTTGGAGCGCGTCTTCAGGTTGGCGATGTCTGCGGTGGTGTTGCGGAACGGTGCGTCGGCCTGCGCGGTGACGCGGTAGGTGCGACCCAGCAGGTTGAAGTCGTTGACGAACGCCGAGCCGAGATAGACCTGCAACGCCTCGAACACGCGCTCGGGGGGAACGCCCAAGAGGTTGGCCTTGGCGCGGTCGACGTCGGCGAAGATGCGCGGGGTCGCCGTGTCGAAGAAGGTGTAGATCTGCGCGAGACCCTTGGTCTGGTTCGCCTGGCCGATCAGCGCGTAGCTCGTCTTGCCGAGGTCGGCGTAACCGTGCCCGCCCTGGTCCTGTACCATCAGGCGGTAGCCGCCGGCCGAGCCGATGCCCTGGATCAGCGGTGGCGGGACGATCAGCAGGCGTGCTTCGGTGATGTCGCCGGTCGCCTTCTGCGATTCCGCCATGATGCTCGCGAGCGTAACGCCGAGCTTCTTGCGTTCCTCGAAGCTTTTTAGCGGGATGTAGGCGGCGGCCGAGTTGGGGGCGAGCGTCTGCGACGGGCCGTCGAAGCCCGCGAGCATGACCGCGCCCTTGACGCCGGCGAGCGGCAGGATGCGTTTCGCGACCTTCTGCATGACCGCGTCGGTGCGCTCGACCGACGAGCCGGGCGGAAGCTGGATGACGGTCAGGAAGTAGCCCTGGTCCTGTGCGGGGACGAAGCCCGACGGGGTGATCGTGAACACGCCGACCGTGACCGCGATCAACGCGGCATAGGCGATCATCATCCGGCGCGGCGCGGTGACCAGGCGCGCGGTGAGGCGGGCATAGCTGTCGCTCATCCGCTCGAACCCGCGGTTGAAGGCATCGCCAGCGCGACGGACCGTACGGGTCAGGCGGTTGCCTGAATCGGCGGGGGCAGTCGGCTTGAGCAGCATCGCGGCGAGCGCCGGCGACAGCGTCAGCGAGATCAGCAGCGAGATGATCGTGGCGGTCGAGATCGTCACCGCGAACTGACGGTAGAACGCGCCGGACAGCCCGGTGAGGAACACGGTCGGGATGAACACTGCGCACAGCACGAGCACGATCGCGACCAGTGCGCCCGAGACTTCGTCCATCGACGTGCGCGCCGCCTCAAGCGGGGAGAGCCCGTGTTCGAGGTTGCGCTCGACATTCTCGACCACGACGATCGCATCATCGACGACGATGCCGATCGCGAGGACGAGGCCGAACAGCGAGAGGTTGTTGAGGCTGTACCCGGCGGCGGCGAGCACCGCGAAGGTGCCGATCAGCGAGACCGGGATCGCCACGATCGGGATGATCGCCGCGCGCCACTTCTGCAGGAAGACGAGGATGACGAGCACGACGAGGACCATCGCCTCGAAGAGCGTGTGCTTCACCGCGTCGATCGACTGCGCGATGAACTCGGTCGGGTTGTAGATGACCTTGTATTCGAGGCCCTTGGGGAAGCGCTTCGACATCGACTCCATCTCGGCGGTGACGGCCTGCGCCGCGCCGAGTGCATTCGAGCCGGGACGCTGAAAGACCGCGGCGATGACCGTCGGCTTGCCGCTGAGATAGGTATTCGCGCCGTAATCCTGCGCGCCGAGTTCGACGCGCGCGACGTCCGAGACGCGGACCTGGCGGCCTTGTGCGTCGGTGCGGATGACGACGTCGGCGAACTGCTTGGGATCGGTGAGGCGCCCCTGAGTCTCGACGTTGAGCTGGAACGCGCTGTTGCCCTTGTCATAGGGCGGCTGGCCGAGCGTACCGGCGGCGACCTGGACGTTCTGCGCGCGCAACGCGGCGACGATCTCGCCGGCGGTGAGGTCGAGCGCGGCGGCACGGCCGGGATCGATCCAGACGCGCATCGAATAATCGCGCGCGCCGAACAGCTGCACGTCGCCGACGCCGTCGATGCGGCTGAGGCGATCGCGGACCTGGGTCAGCGCGTAGTTGGAGATATAGCCGCGATCGAGCGAGTTGTCGGGCGAGACGAGGTTCACCACCATCAGGAAGTCGGGCGACGTCTTGCGCGTCACCACGCCGAGACGCTGGACGTCTTCGGGCAGGCGCGGGACGGCGACCGCGACGCGGTTCTGGACGAGCACCTGCGCGGCGTCGAGGTTGGTGCCGATCTTGAAGGTGACGGTGATCGTGACCTTGCCGTCGCCGGTCGATTGCGACGACTGGTACAGCATGTTGTCGACGCCGTTGATCTCCTGCTCGATCGGCGCGGCGACGGTTTCGGCGACCGTCTCGGCGGAGGCGCCGGGATAGGTCGCGCTGACGGTGACGGTGGGGGGGACGATGTCGGGATATTGCGACACCGGCAGCGTCATGTAGGCGATCGCACCGACGATCGTGATGATCACCGCGATCACGCCCGCGAAGATCGGCCGGGTGATGAAGAAGCGCGAGAAGCGCATGGGAATTTCCTCGGTAGAGGGGCGATCCGTCCGCGCACGCCCCGTCATCCTGACGAAAGTCAGGACCCAGGGTTACTCAGCGGGACGTCTCGAACTCTGGGTCCTGACGTTCGTCAGGATGACGGAATTTTGGTCGGGGTAACGATGTTACTTGGCGAGCGTGGCTTCACCCGAGATCGGCTGGACCGACGCCGGCGCCGTCGTACCCGACGCCACGACGATCCGGCCGACCTTCGGCGCGACAGTCGCGCCGGGCATCGCCATCTGAGTCCCCTGGATGATGATCCGGTCGTTCGGCCCGATCCCCGAGCGCACGATGCGCAGGCCATCGACCACCGGCCCGAGCTCGACCGGCTTCTGGCTCACGACGTTCTTCGCATCGATCGTCAGCAGGACCTTCCGCGCCTGATCGGTCTGCACCGCCTCGTCGGGTACCAGCAGAGCCTGCCGCGTTCCCGCACTTGCGAGGCGCATGTTGCCGAACATCCCTGGCGTCAGGAAATAGCCTGGGTTGGCGAGGACTGCACGGCCGCGGATCGTGCCCGAGCGCTGGTCGAGCCCGTTGTCGGTGAAGTCGAGCTTGCCCTTCCAGCGATGCTCGGTCTCGTCCTGCAACTGGATCTCGACCGCGGCCGGCGTCGCGCCGGGCTGACGCGCGCGCTGCGTCTTGAGATACAGCGCCTCGGAGCCGTCGAACGTGAAGTAGATCGGGTCCAGCGCGTTGATCGTCGTCAGCACCGTGCCGCCGGTGCCTTCGCCCCCCGCGACCTGGTTGCCCGCATCGACGCGGCGATCGGAGATACGACCGCCGATCGGTGCGCGAACCTGCGTGAAGCCTACGTCGAGCGCGCGGGCGCGTTCGCGAGCCTGCGCCGCGGCGAGTGCGGCCTGCGCTGCTTCGAGCCGACCGCGGAGTGCGTCGACTTCGCCTGCGGAGACGGCTTCGTCAGCGACGAGCCGCTGTGCGCGACCCAGATCGGTACGGGCCAACGACAAGGCGCTGCGTGCGCTCGCGACGTTGGCGTGTGCCTCGGCCAGAGCGGCGGCGAACGGACGGGAATCGATCGTGAAGAGTAACTGGCCCTTGCTGACGATCTCGCCGTCGCGGAAATGGATGCCGGTGACTTCGCCGGCAACGCGTGGGCGGATCTCGACGGTGCGGCTCGGTGCGAAGCGGCCGACATAATCGTCCCACTCGCTGACCTGCCGGACGAGCGGCGACGCGACCGTGACGGAGGCGGGCGGGGGTGCCGCCATCGCCGCGTCGGGATGGTCGAACAGCTTCACGCCGACCGCGCCGAGCAGTGCGATCGGCACGAGCACCATTGCGCCGCGCTGCCAGGCCGGCCGTCGGTGACGGTCCGCGGGCGGCGACGCGACGACGTCGGCGTCGTTCGCGGCCGTGATCGTGGTAAGTTGGTTCACGCTGCGATGCTCCGCTTCTGCTGGATGCCGACGCGCATGCCGGTCACGCTCTCGACGAGCGTTTCGATCTGTGCCTCGGCGAAACCCGCGGCGAGGAAGCCCTGGATCTCGGCCATCGGCAACGCGAAGCCGCGACGCCAGGCGTACACAGCCATTCGGCGCAACGCTTCGAGCCGGGGGTCGGCGAGCCGCGACGCGGTGCTCAGGCCGAACAGGCTGCCCATTGCCCGCGACATGCGGCTCGGGCCGGACAGGCTGCGCAACGTGTCGCGCTTGGCGAGCGCGATGACGCTCCATTCCAGCGCGGAGAAGCCGGTCGGGGCAGGGGCGGCGATCGTCTGCGTGCGGCTGGTGACGGGCGAAGCGAACATGTTGTCGAGGTCGAGATAAGCCATGGGATTGTCCCCCTTTTGATCTTAGGCAAGCGCTCGCCTTCGTCGGTGGACGGTCCACCGACGTCAGCTGGTCGCGAGGCGTGCGCGGTCGTTGCCGGCACATCACCGTGCCGCGCTTGCCCGCTTGGAATGTTCGAAAATCAGGCCGAAGCCGTCTTAGGTTTGAACCGTGGTCATGGGTTGGTGTCCCCGGTTGCCCCATCCGAAGTAGGAGGGAGCTTCGATACCAGTCGGTATATAAACCTGACGTTCATCTAGTCAACAAGACTTTTGTACCGGCCGGTATTTTTTCCCGCGGCGCGGCAGAAACCGTGTCTATTTGGTTGGCCACATAAGCATGCTGGTCTCGACGAGCTGCTGTAGCTCATTGCAGCTAGCGCCCGAACCAGCCTGAATCGACAGCCCCTGCATGATCGCGAAGAGGTAACGCATCAGCGCATGCGACTCGAGGCCCTCGGGGAACTCGCCCGCGGCCTTGGCTTCGTCGAAACGCTTCATCAGCGCGGCTTCGGAGGAGGCCCGGCGCTTGGCGACCTCGGCCTTGATCGGCTCGGCTTCGGCGCTGCAGGCGACACTGCTGATGACGCTCAGGCACCCCTTGGGATCGCAGGTGCTCATCTGCATCTGCAGCGCACCGCGCAGAAGGTTTTCCGCTACGGCACGCGCGGTCGGCGCGTCGAGCGCGGACGTCATATAGGCGAGCTTCTCACGCTCGTAGAGGTCGAGCGCCTTGTGGAACAGCGCCTCCTTATTGCCGAACGCGGCGTACAGGCTGGGCTTGGTGATCTTCATCTCGGCGGTCAGTTCCGCCATCGATGCGCCCTCGTACCCGTTGCGCCAGAACACGCGCAACGCACCCGCCAGCGCTTCGTCGAGATTGAACTCGCGGGGGCGGCCCTTGGGGGCGGTGAGCGTGCAAAGCCTATTCATACCGTTCGGTATATAGTGAGAGCGCGCAAAAGGTCCAGTGACTGGAATATGTTGCCGGGGACGTTCACCGACCGACGGCGGTGTAGGCGAACCCGGCCTGCTCGACGTCGGCGCGCTGATAGACGTTGCGCAGGTCGACCATCACCGGCCCGGCCATCACGCGCTTCAACCGCGCGAGATCGAGTGCGCGATAGGCATCCCATTCGGTCACGATCACGACCGCGTCGGCACCCTCGGCGGCGTCGTATGCGTCCGCGCAGTAGACGAGGTCGGGCATCATCGCCTTCGCCGGCGTCATGCCTTCGGGATCGTGCGTGCGGACCGTCACACCGGCGTCGGCTAGCGCGGTCGCGATCGCGAGGCTTGGGGCGTCGCGCATGTCGTCGGTGTTGGGCTTGAACGTCAGGCCGAGCAGCGCGACCGTCTTGCCGCGGGGATTTTCGCCCAGCGCGTGCAGGACTTTCCGCCCCATCGCGCGCTTGCGGCTGTCGTTCACCTTCACGACGGCTTCGACGATGTGGACCGGCGTGTCGTAATCCTCGGCAGTCTTGAGCAGCGCCAGCGTGTCCTTGGGGAAGCACGAGCCGCCATATCCCGGCCCGGCGTGGAGGAATTTCTTGCCGATCCGGTTGTCGAGCCCGATCCCGCGCGACACGTCCTGCACATCGGCACCGACCGCTTCGCACAGGTCCGCGATCTCGTTGATGAAGGTGATCTTGGTCGCGAGGAACGCGTTCGCCGCGTATTTGATCAGCTCGGACGTGCGGCGACCGACGAACAGGATCGGCGATTCGTTGAGATAGAGCGGGCGGTAGACGTCGCGCATGACCTGTTTGGCGCGCTCGTCCTCGGTGCCGATGACGATGCGGTCGGGGCGCTTGAAGTCGCCGATTGCAGCGCCCTCGCGGAGGAACTCGGGGTTGGAGACGACCGCGACGTCGATGTCGGGACGCTTCTCGCGCAGGATAGCCTCGACTCGGTCGCCGGTGCCGACGGGGACGGTCGACTTGGTCACGACCACGGTCGGGCCGGTGACCGCGGCGGCGATCTCTTCGGTGGCGGCGAACACGTAGCTAAGGTCGGCATGGCCATCGCCGCGCCGCGACGGCGTGCCGACCGCGATGAAGATCGCGTCGGCGCCGGCGACCGCGCTGGCGAGATCGGTGGTAAAGGTCAGCCGTCCCGCGGCGACGTTCGACGCGACGAGCTGATCGAGGCCGGGCTCGAAGATCGGCATGCGGCCGGCATGCAGCGCATTGATCTTCGACTGGTCCTTGTCGACGCAGATCACGTCATGGCCGAAATCCGAAAAGCAGGCGCCGGACACCAGGCCGACATAGCCAGAACCGATCATCGTGATGCGCATGGACGTTCCCCGTAAAAGCCGCGCGACCTATCGAGACTAATGCGCGCGGGTGCAAGCTGGCGGGCGCAACCAAAGCGGAGCATACCGGTTGAAACTTCGACCAAATGGCAGCGCAACACAGGAGAGAGACGATGGCTGACGACTTCAAGCAGGCAGTCGATGACGGTGCGAACGCTAGCAAGGCGGCAACCGACCGCGCGGCGGATGCGGCGAAGGGTGTGACGGACACGATGCGCGACCATGCCGAGAAAGCGCGCGATGCGTTCTCGGAGAAGGTCGTCGATCCGGCGCGGCGCGCTGGCGAGGCGATGAAGGAGTCGGGCGGCAAGATCGCCGAGGGCGGCGCGACGATCGGCAAGGCGATGATCGACCAGGCCGAGCAGAACGCACGCGAGGCCTTCGCGGCGATGCGCGAGGCGGCGAGCGCCAGCGACCTGACCCAGGTGATGAAGATCCAGGGCGATTACCTACGCGAGCAGAGCCAGCGCAGCATGAGCCAGGCACGCGAGATCGGCGAGCTGATCATGAAGTTCGGCAAGGACGCGGTTGCCCCGTTGCAGGGCGGCGGGATCAAGTAAGCCGTCCGGCCGATACGTCGCTCTCCGCTCGGAGGTGGAGCGGCGTACGGACGAGCAAGAACGCCGCCGCTCCGACACTATGACGGAGCGGCGGCGGACCAGCCTCAACTATTTCCTGCTTATACGAACAGTCCGACGAGCCAGTACGTGCCTGCACCGATCAGCCCCGCGGCGGGCAGCGTCAGTGTCCAGGCCACGACGATGTTGCTGGCGACGTTCCAGCGGACCGCGGATAACCTCCGCGCGGCGCCGACGCCGACGATCGAGCCGGTGATGGTGTGCGTCGACGATACGGGGATGCCCCAGAACGTCGCCGCGAACAGCGTGATCGCGCCGCCGGTCTCCGCGCAGAACCCTTGTGCGGGGGTGAGGCGGGTGATCTTCGAGCCCATCGTGTGGACGATCCGCCATCCCCCCGACAGCGTACCCAGCGCCATCGCCGCCTGGCAGGACAGCACGACCCAGAGCGGGACGTGAAATTCGCCGCCGAGCAGGCCCTGCGAATACAGCAGGACTGCGATGATCCCCATGGTCTTCTGCGCGTCGTTGCCGCCGTGGCCGAGCGAATAGAGCGCGGCGGAGATCAGCTGGAGCTTGCGGAAGCGTTTGTCGACGCCGAGCGGGGTGAGCTTGAGGCTCGTCCAGGCGACGATCAGCACGAGAACGAGCGCGAGCATCAGGCCGATCGCGGGCGAGGCGAAGATCGCGAGGACGGTCTTGATCACGCCGCTCCAGACGATCGCGCCGAAGCCGATCTTGGCGATGCCGGCGCCCAGCAGCCCGCCGATCAGCGCATGGCTGCTGCTCGACGGGATGCCGAGCACCCAGGTGATGACGTTCCACGCGATCGCGCCCATCAGCGCGGCGAAGATCACCTGCGCGTCGATGACGTGCGCCTGGACGATGCCGGTGCCGACGGTCTGCGCGACGTGGAGGCCGAACACCGCGAACGCGATGAAGTTGAAGAACGCTGCCCAGAGCACGGCGTATTGGGGTTTCAGGACGCGGGTGGAGACGACGGTGGCGATCGAGTTCGCCGCGTCGTGGAGGCCGTTCAGGAAGTCGAACAGCAGCGCGATGCCGATGAGGCCGATGAGGAGGGGGAGGGAGAGGATCATGCGGTTGCCGCCCTATCCGCTACCGCTTCACCCCCCCGGCGAAGGCCGGGGTCCAATTGGAAAGGTTGCAGCAACGGAACGCCGCCCTTCGTTATTGCCGTCCCCCAATTGGGGCCCGGCCTTCGCCGGGGGGGGGCTGTGCGAGAGGACGCGGACTCAAGCGACACATCAAGCATGGTCGATGACCAGCCCCTGGATCTCGTTCGCGACGTCCTCGAAGCGGTCGACGATCTTTTCCAGGCTGCTGTAGATCTCACGGTTGATAATGAAGGTCATCGGGTCCGCACTGATCTTCGAGGCCTGGAACAGCGCGCGGAGGCCCGTATCGTGGATGTCGTCGGCATGCCCCTCGATCTGGATCAGTCGCGCGGTCAGGTCGTGCAACCGGCCTGCGTTGGTGCCGAGCGACCGCAGCAGCGGAATCGCCTCTGCCGTAATCCGTGCGGCCTCGACGATGATTCCGGCCATGTCGCGCATCTGCGGTGAGAACTCGGTCACCTCGTAGAGCGCGATCGCGTTGGCGGTACCGTTCATCTGGTCGATCGCGTCGTCCATCACGCCGATCAAATCCGTGATCGCGCTGCGGTCGAACGGTGTCACGAACACCCGGCGGACGTCCTGCAACACCTCCCGCGTGATATCGTCGGCCTCGTGCTCGCGCTTGACGATTTCGGCAATCTGACCCTCGATCGAGCCTTCGCCGTGGAGCAGCCGTGCAAGCGCATCGGCACCGGCGACCAGGGTCGCGGCATGCGCGTCGAACAGTTCGAAGAACCGCCCCTGCTTCGGCATCAGCGACTGGAACCAGCCCAGCATCGGAATTCTCCTTTTCGCACTCGTGCGTACGACGGGTAAGATACGTTGCGCGAGCGACGCCGGGATCGGCGGCTCACGGAAAGCAGCGATCAGCGCCTTCAGGCCGGGCTCATTGACAGCCTCCGCCGCACGATCAAGCGTAAACCAGCGTGTGTCGCGTTGATGACGCTCGGGCCAGTCCTCGACCTGCTCGACGAATGCTAGCGGAAACACGGTGACGATCATGTCGCGGTAACGGCCGGTGCGGCGGCGTTTGCGATACGCGAACTGTCCGACCGGCGAGGGGCAGGGGATGCCGCGGATACCGGCTTCTTCGTACGCCTCCTGCGCGGCGGCCTCGTGGCTGGCGAGGCCGACGATCGGATTGCCTTTGGGGATCACCCAGCGCCCGGTATCGCGCGAGGTGATCAGCATCACGCGGGCGTGGCCGGCTTCGTCGATCACATAGGGAAGGGCGCCGATCTGCTCGATGGTCCGGGTCCTCGCACCCGCAAAATCGCGGGGAAAGTCGGGAGCTTATACCCGGTTTTTACGTAAGGATAGCGGCGCAGCGGAGAGTTTTCGGACCGTCATCGCGGGTCCATTTCTGTCCCATTGCCGGACGCCGCTACCTTAACCACCTTTGTCACTGGTCGAATTGGTAAACGCGACGTTAACGTTTGCATCATGACCAGACGCCTAGTCCTCACCAACGAAGCCGCCCGCCATCCGATGCGCCGTTCGCTGCCGCCACCGGTCATCGCGAGCGCGAGGAACGACGATCAGGACGTGAAGCTGTTCCTGCTCAGCTTCGCCGCGTTCTTCACGTGCTTTTACAGCTTCATTTTCTGAGAGAGCCCAGCGTAATACTCCCCTTAGCGGGGAAGGATACTTAACCTCGAGGCGTCGGCAAACAGCCGATCGCGTCGTCGTCGCAGGCCCGGTGCAGCTTCTGCGCGAGCCATGCCGAGACGAGGCACATCGCCGCGACGAGGAACAGCATGTCCTCGGGCGTCACGCCCATGGCGGTGATGCCGATGACGAGGATCGAGCCGATCGTCATCGCGCCCGAATTGACGACGTTGTTCGCCGCCACGGTGCGCGCAGTCTGGTCCTTCTCGACGGTGGTCGTCAGGAACGCATAGAGCGGCACGACGAACATCCCGCCGGTGATCGCGATCGCCAGTAGCGTCGCCAGCACGGGGATCGCACCCGGCTGATGGATGAAGCCGGCCCAATCGTAATAATGCCCCGGAGCCGCGGGCGTCCAGTTCCGTGCCAGGAACGAGAACAGCACGACGAAGCCGCCCATCGCGATCACCGACGCGGGCGAGAACTTCGCGGAAATCCGCCCGCGCAGCATCGAGTTGATCACGACCGAGCCGATCGCCACCCCGACCGAGAACACCGCGATCACGAAGCTCGCCACTCGCTCGTCGGCGGTCAGCACGTTCTTCACCAGTGGCGGGAAGACGATGATCAGCACCGCGCCGATCGTCCAGAAGAAGCTGATCGCGACGATCGCCAGGAACAGGCGGGGGATGTGTAGCGTCGCGCTGATCAACCGCCACGATGCCGTGAACGGGTTATAGTCGAGTTTGAGAGGCGGTCCCTCGCGCGGGGCTGGGGGTACCTGTCGGCCGGAAAACCAGCCGATCACCGCGACGATCAAGACGCTGGCGGCGGCGCCCTCGATCGGGATCCAGCCTGCGGTGACCGTGCCGAGCAGGATCGCAAGATACGTCCCGGCCTCGACGAGGCCCGTGCCGCCGAGCACGTCGCACGGTTTCAGATGCTGCGGCAGGATCGCGTATTTGATCGGCCCGAAGAACGTCGAATGCACGCCGAGGCACAGCACCGCGCCGAGCATCAGCCCGATCCCCAGCGACGGATGCCCCGCGCGCGCGACCATCAAGCCGGTCGCACCCAGAAGCATGATGCCGATCTCGACCGTCTTGACGATCCGGATGATCCGCGCCTTGTCTTCGCTGTCCGCTAACTGCCCGGCGAGCGCGGACAGCAGGAAGAACGGCAGGATGCCGAGTCCCGTCGCCAGCGCGTTGAAGTTCGCCTCCATCTTCGGATCGTTGAAGACGGCATAGGTCGCGAACAGGACCATCGAGGTCTTGAACAAATTATCGTTGAACGCGCCGAGAAACTGCGTGGTGAACAGGGGCAGGAAGCGACGTTGCTTCAGCAACCCAAGGGCATTGAGCATGACGGGAAATAGCCCTGATCGTTGCGGTAATGTGTCGAACCCTTAGCCGAGCGTCATCCGCACGCCAACGTTAAACCGGTTTCGCCCCGCGACCGACCGGTATAGGGGTGGTTGGTGCTGAGCTTGCCTAACCTCCTGACATTGTCGCGGATCGTCGCGGTGCCCCTGCTGGTCTGGTTCCTGTGGTGGCCCGACTGGGAGGCTGGGTACGGCATCGCCTTCGTGCTGTACTGCCTGATGGGCATCACCGATTATTTCGACGGGTATCTCGCGCGGTCGAGCGGCGCCGTGTCGCGGCTGGGGATCTTCCTCGATCCGATTGCCGACAAGATCATGGTCGCCGCGGTGATCCTGATCTTGGTCGGCACGCGCGATATCGCCGGCATCCATGTCATCGCCGCGCTGGTGATCCTGCTGCGTGAGATCGCGGTGTCGGGATTGCGCGAGTTCTTGGCGCAGGTACAGGTTTCGGTGCCGGTATCGCAGCTCGCCAAGTGGAAGACGACGTTGCAGCTCGTATCGCTCGGCGGGATCATCCTTGGCGGGTCGGTGCCCGAGATGGTCTGGGTGCATACCGTCGGCATCGTCGCGTTGTGGGGCGCAGCCGTCCTTACGTTGCTGACCGGGTGGGATTATCTCCGCGTCGGCCTGAAGCACATGGACTGAAAATGACGTTACGAATGGTGTATTTCGCCTGGGTGCGCGAGCGCATCGGCACGGGTGAAGAGTCGGTCGAGCCGCCGGCGAGCGTCGTGACGGTGGCGGACCTGGTCGATTGGCTGGCCGAGACGAGCCCGGCGCATGCGGGAGCTTTCGAGAACCGATCGCGGTTGCGCGCGGCGATCGATCAGGATTTCGTGCCGCTCGATACGCCGATCGGCCGCGCGCAGGAGATCGCGATCTTCCCACCGGTGACCGGCGGATGATCCACATCTCGGTCCAGCAGTCTGCGATCGATATCGCGGCCGAGATGATGCGCGCGGAAGCGGCAGGGGCGGGCGCGGTGGCGACGTTCACTGGGCTGGTGCGTGCTGACGACGGCGTGGGGACGCTCGAACTCGAACATTATCCCGGCGCGACCGAGGCTGCGTTGATGAAGGTTGCCGAGGGTGCGATCGAGCGCTGGTCGCTGAGTGCGGCGATCATCGTGCACCGCGTCGGACCGATGCATCCGGGCGAGCGGATCGTGTTCGTTGCGGCGACGGCGGCGCACCGTGGCGCGGCACTGGAGGCCTGCGCGTACCTGATCGATCGGTTGAAGACCGACGCTCCGTTCTGGAAGCGCGAGACGCGCGGAGTCGAAGCTAGCTGGGTCGAAGCGCGTGATGGAGACCATGCCGCCGCGGCACGCTGGGATATGTCGAAGGGCTAACCCAGAGAATGTTCTCCCGCGAAGGCGGGAGCCCAGACTGGATCCCCGCCTTCGCTGGGAAACAAAGTAGTGCGGGCCGCGCTCCCGGATGGGATCGCGGCCCGCAGTCGCATCAGCCGAGCTTCGGAACGCTCATGCCGTTGGTGAGATGAACGACGCCGTTCGTCTCCTTGATGTCCGCCGTATCGACGTACGACTTGATACCGGCCGTGTCGGTCAACTCGATGTTCCCGTTCGGCCCAAGCCCTGCGATCAACGGCTGGCCTGCCAGCGTCGTCAGCGTTGCCTTGCCACCGCCCGCGGTGATCTGCGCCTTCAACTGGTCCGCGGTCAGCGCACCGGCAACGACGTGATACTTGATGATCGTCGCCAGCGTCGGTGCCGACTCAGGCTTCAATAGCGTGTCGAGCGCACCGGCGGGCAGGCGCGTGAAGGCCTCGTCGCTCGGTGCGAACAGCGTGTACGGGCCAGGGCCTGCGAGCGTCGCCTGCAACTTCGCGGCGGTCACCAGCTTTGCCAGCGTCGCGCGGTTCGGCAGCGTTGGCAGTGCAGCGGCGATGGTCGTCGTTGCTGCAGCAGTCGGGGCGACAGGCGCGCCGGGCTGTTGCGGAGCAACCGCCGTGCCAAGTGCCGCCGGAGTGGATGGCGTCGCTGGCATCGCCGTCTGTGGTGCGGCCGGTGCCGCAGTCCGCGGCGCGATTGGCGCTGCCGTCTGGGCAGTCGCACCAGTGGCAGTAAACAGGCTCGTTGCCGCAGCAATCATAAGGTGGGTCTTAACAGTCATCTGCAACTCCAGAGATTGTGATTGGGACGGATGAAACTCGAACGATGGAATTTGGGGATAGAGGCGGCGATCTCAACTATTTCACCGACAGGATGTAGCATCGGTACGATGAACCGAGCCTGTCTAACTCATATTTAGCTCAGTTTAGGGACGATCACGCCATTCACGACGTGAACGACGCCGTTCGACTGGCGGACATCTGCTGTCTCGACATAACTCTTGTTACCGTTGACGTCGGTCAACGCGATGACCGCGCCTACCATTGTCGCAGTGATCGGGTCACCCTCGACCGTGGTCAACGTCGCGGTACCGCCACCGGCCGCGATGCGCTGGCGCAGATCGTCGGCAGTGATGACGCCCGGCACGACGTGATACGTCAACACCTTGGTCAACGAGGCCTTGTTCTCGGGCTTCAGCAAGGTGTCGACCATGCCGGGCGCGAGCCGTCCGAACGCATCGTTGGTCGGGGCGAATACGGTGAAGGGGCCGGGGCCGGACAACGTGCCGACCAGGTCTGCGGCCTTCACCGCGGCAACCAGGGTCGACAGGTTCGGCGCGGCGGACGCGTTATCGACTATCGTCCGCGTCGCCATCATCGTCACGCCGCCGACGGTCGGATTGGCGACTGCGGGCGGCCCGTTCGGTACCGCCAGTGCGGGATTGGCGGGCGTCGTCGAGGCGCTGGCCACGTCGTCCTTGGATTTGCCGCTGCACGCGGCGAGTGCCAGCGCGCTGGTCATCAGCAGCAGTGGAAGCGTCTTCGACATCGTTCGGTCTCCAGCGGGAACTGGGAAACATACGATCGAAGGCCGAGTTGGTTGCGCAAGCGTGTCGATCTCGGGATGGGGCGAAGACCGAGCGCGCCCAGTTCGCAACGGCCTCCCATCCCTGAAAGGGAGGGGCAGGGGGTGGGTCGGCTTCCGCATCGGAGAACGTCGGCGACACGAGCCGGCCTACCCACCCCCAACCCCTCCCTTTCAGGGATGGGGGCAGAAGTGAGTCTATTGAACGTCTGCCAGCGCCTTTGCCATCAAACGGAAGTCCTTTTCGCGCGGACTGGCGCGGCGCCAGACGAGCGCGATCCGCCGCACCGCATTCTTCTCGTCGAGCGGCCTCGCCGTGATGTTGGTGTTGTCGAGGATCCCCGCCTTCAGCGCCATTTCCGGCAGCATCGTGATGCCAAGGCCATTGTCGACCATCTGGACGATCGTGTGCAGCGACGTTCCCAGCATCGTCGCCTCCGCACGCAACTCCGGCCGGTTGCACGCGCCGAGCGCATGGTCCTTCAGGCAATGCCCGTCCTCGAGCAGCAGTAGCCGCGTCTCGTCGATCGCCGACGCGGGGATCGCGGGCAGTGCGGTTGGCTCCTCGCCCGACGGATAGGCGACGAACAGTCGATCCTCGAACAGCGTCTCGGACGTCACTTCGCCACATGCGTAGGGTAGCGCCAGCAGCACGCAGTCGGTGCGGCCATTGTGCAGTCCCTCGCACGCCGGACCACTTGGCTCCTCTCGGAGGAACAGCTTCAGGTCGGGATAGTCCTTCCGCAACCGCGGCAGGATTCTCGGCAGCATGAACGGCGCGATCGTCGGGATGACGCTCATCCGCATGTCACCCGACAGCGGCTGGCCGGCGGCGCGCGCCATGTCGCCCAGTTCCTCCGCCTCGCGCAGCACGCGCCGCGCTTTGTCGGCGATTCCGTCGCCCAACGGCGTGAACCGCACGACTCGCCGGGTACGCTCGACCAGCACCACGCCGATCAGCGTTTCCAACTCGCGAAGGCCCGCCGACAGCGTCGATTGCGTGACGAAACACGCCTCCGCGGCGCGTCCGAAATGGCCGTGGTCCTTCAGCGCAACAAGATATTGCAACTGTTTCAACGTGGGTAGGTAGGTCGCAGCCATTAATCGCCTCTATCGATCATCAGATGATAAATAGAGCGTTGGATCGATTACACCAGCCCCCTATACCGCAATGCACAACACCCGAGCGGGCCAACCGCCGCCTTTGAGGATGCCTGGAGCCAAGTTTATTTCCAGGAGGCTTCCATCATGTTGACCATCGGCGACCAGTTCCCATCGATGACCATTCCCGTCCAGCAGGGCACCGCAGCGCTGCCCGCCGGCGAGACGCTCGACCTCACGACGGCCTATCCCGGCAAGTGGAAGGTGCTGTTCTATTGGCCGAAGGACTTCACGTTCGTGTGCCCGACCGAGATCGTCGGCTACAGCGACATCCGCGGCGATTTCGAGGACCGCGACGCCGTGCTGATCGGCGCGTCGACCGACACCGCGCACGTCCACCTCGCCTGGCGCAAGTCGGATGCGGACCTGGCCGCTGCGGACTTCCCGTGGCTCGCGGATAACGGTGCGAAGCTCGCCGACGCGCTCGGCATCGTCGACAAGAACGAGCATGTCGCGTTCCGTGCGACCTTCATCATCGATCCGGACAACGTCATCCAGGCGGTCCAGGTCAACGGCCTGAACGTCGGCCGCAACCCCGCCGAGACGCTCCGCGTACTCGACGCGCTGCAGACCGACGAGCTCTGCCCGTGCAACTGGAACAAGGGCGACGACGTCCTCCAGCTCGCTGCGTAACTGAAACTCCCCTCCCGTTCGCGGGAGGGGTTGGGGGAGGGCGTGTCCATACGGGCCGCCCTCTCTTTTTGTCTCCAGTCCCTCCCCCGACCCCTCCCGCAGGCGGAAGGGGAGCAGAAGGAATTATCATGTCGCTCAAGGAATTCGCAGGGCAGCTGCCCGACTACGCCAAGGACATCCGCCTCAACGTCGGCTCGCTGCTGAACGAGACGCATCTCACCGACCAGCGCAAATACGGCCTGCTGCTGACCTGCGCGCACGGCTCGGGCTACAAGCCGCTGGTCGAAGCCGCCGAGGCCGAATGCGCGCCGAAACTCTCGCCCGAGGCCGCGAACGCAGCGCGTGCAGCCGCTGCGGTGATGGCGATGAACAACGTCTATTACCGGTTCACGCATCTCGCCGGAAACCAGGAATACCGCAACATGCCTGCCAAGCTGCGGATGAACGTGATCGGCCAGCCGGGTATCGACAAGGTCGATTTCGAGCTGTTCAGCCTTGCCGTGTCGGCGATGAACGGCTGCGGCATGTGCATCGACAGCCACGAGCAGATTCTGAAGAAGGCCGGTGTGACCGCGGAGGCGATCCAGACATCGGTGCGGATCGGCGCGGTGATGGCCGCGGTCGCGACGGTCCACGCCACGCTGTGACCCTCTGTCCCCCTCCCGCTTGCGGGAGGGGTTAGGGGAGGGGCCGGCCTCAAGTACGGCGTCGTATTTGGCACGCCCTCCCCCGACCCCTCCCGCAAGCGGGAGGGGAGTTCCGTTAGTGCCAGATCGCGCGGTATAGCCCGAAGAGGCTCGTGATCGTCAGGATCACCCCAACCAGCACCATCAGTGTCTTCGCCGGCACGCGCTTCGCCAGCATCGCTCCGAAAGGTGCCGCCAACACGCCGCCAATCAACAGCCCCACGGTGGCCTGCGTGAACGCCGCCCAGCCGAGCTGCGTGATGAACGTCGCCGAGATCGTCGCGGTCAGGAAAAACTCCGCCGTATTCACCGTCCCGATCGTGGTCCGCGGCGATGCGCCCTGTACCAGCAGATTCGACGTCACCACCGGGCCCCAGCCGCCCCCGCCCGCCGCGTCGAGGAACCCGCCGACCAGTCCGAGCGGCTCGACGATCTTCGGCTCCTTCTGCTTCGGCGGATAGCGCAAGCCCCTGTACAGCAGGTACACGCCGATCGACGTCAGATACGCAAGAATGAACGGTTTCGCCGTGCTCGCATCGATGTTCGACAGCACGTACGCGCCCAGCACGCCGCCGATCACGCCCGGGATCATCAGCCGCAGGAACAGCGTCCAGTTGACGTTCTTGTGCAGCACATGGCTGATCCCCGACACCGCGGTGGTGAAGGTCTCGACGGTATGCACGCCCGCCGACGCCGCGGCCGGTGGCACGCCGACCCACAGCAGCAGCGTGTTCGAAATCACCCCGAACGCCATCCCCAGCGCGCCATCGACGATCTGCGCGGCGAACCCGACCAGGATGAACGGCAACAGCGTCTCGAAGCTCAAGGTCGTCAGGTCGAACATCGGCATCCCCTCAATATCGCGCGCAGAGTGCAACGCGCGGGCTTATCCCACAACAAAGATAGGCTTTACCCCGATCCCGATGCGTTGAGGCGGCCCTTGCGTGCGGTTCTGGAAATCGGTCGTTCGATACCCTAGATACGGAAATCGCGAAGGGGACTGCGGATGTCGAGCGGATTACTGGCCTATCTGGATTCGATCCGCGCCCGCGATCCCGCACCGCATTCGCGCGCCGAGATCATGCTGTATCCCGGCGTCTGGGCGCTCGGCTATCACCGCATCGCGCATCGCCTGTACAAGGCGAAACTCTATTTCCTCGCGCGCTGCGTCAACCATTGGTCGCGGTTCACGACGGCGATCGACATCCATCCGGGTGCAACGATCGGCCGCAATTTCTTCATCGACCACGGCTTCGTGGTGATCGGCGAGACCGCGGAGATCGGCGATGACGTGACGATCTACCAGTGCGTCACGCTCGGCGGCACCAGCCCCGACAACGGCGTCCAGGGCAAGCGCCACCCGACCATCTCCGACGGCGCGATCATCGGCTCGGGCGCACAGGTGCTGGGCCCGATTACGCTCGGCAAGCGCTCGCGCGTCGGCGCCAACGCAGTCGTCACGCGCGACGTGCCGGCGGGCACGACGGTGGTCGGCATCCCCGCGCGCGCGACGACGATCGAGGGCGGCAACGCGCCCGAGGTACCCCGCTTCGTGCCTTACGGTACGCCGTGCAGCGAGATGTTCGATCCCGCCACGCAGAAGATGGAGATCATGCGCTGTGAGCTGGAGACGATGCGCAAGCGGCTCGACGCGCTGCTTGCCGACGAGCATCCAGAGGACCGCCGCGACCGCGCATGATGGTGAGTAACTGATGGGCGTCGTACCTTTTCCCACACCGTCCAAGGCGACGCAGATCGGCTTCGAACGCCTCGAACTGAACCGGATCCTGGACCTTTACGGCCGGATGGTCGCAGCGGGCCACTGGCGCGACTATGCGATCGACTTGGGCAAGGACGCGGCCGTCTTTGCCGCCTTCCGACGTGCCGCCGAACGGCCGGAGTTCAGAATCGAGAAACGCCCGTCGCTGCGTAACAAGCAGGGGATGTGGGCGCTGATTGGCGAGGGCGGCGCGGTGGTGAAACGCGGGCATGAGCTAGGGCCAGTGCTGGCCCCGGTCGAGCGCCGTTTCATGAAGTTGGTCGAAGACTAGGCCGAACTTTGTGATCCTCCCCCGCCAGGGGGAGGTGGATCGCGTAGCGAGACGGAGGGGGAGGAAAGGGAAACCGCTGTTCCGTATCCTCCCCCTCCGTCGCTTCGCGCCACCTCCCCCTGGCGGGGGAGGATCGACTAGCCTGCCCATTCACAATGAGCGGACAGGCATCTCATAAGATTAAAGCCCCCACGACAGACGGATATACCCGAACTGCCCCGGCACGTCATACGTGCTCGGATCATAGTTTGGCCCGGTGCAGCTGAAGCACGCCGGCGGATCCTGGTTGAAGACGTTGTTCACGCCGATCGTCAGCCCCAGCCGGTTCTCCAGCCAGCCCGGCGACAGGGTAACCTGGACATCGCCGTAGAAGGTGTTGTCGAGTGTCTTGCCGTCCGCTTCCTTCACGCTCTTGATGTAGCGGCCGGTGAACGAGGCGCGCGCCATGCCGATGTCCCAGTCGACGACCGCATTGCCCTTGAACTTCGGATAGGACTGCTCGGGCGACCCACGCGTCGTACCCTGGTAATTGGTGGTGGTGAAGCCGACCGTCGCCGGGAAGCTCTCGGCGTATTTCAGCAGGATGTTGCCGTTGAGCGATAGCCCGAACGTCCCCGCCGACGTCTGCGGCGAGCGATAGACTGCGGTGACGTCGACGCCGCGGGTGCGGATCCCGCCGATGTTCTGCAATTGCGCGTTGATGCGCGAGATGATCCCGTTGGGCGTGCGGGAGATCGCTGCACAGCTGAGGGCGTCCGCCGCCTGCGAACAGCGGCTGAGCGTCAGCGTCGCGTCGGTCGCCGCGATCGCGTCGTCGACCTTGATGTCGTAATAATTACCTTCGATGCTCAACTGGCTGGCGATCCCGCTGGTCCGTGCCCAGCTCGGCGCATACACCGCGCCGAACAGCCAGGTGCGCGACGTCTCGGGCTTCAACGCCTCATTGCCGCCGGTCAGTACGCTCAGCTGCCCGCCATTCGGTTCCTGATAGCTGCCGTTCGCGGGCACGCCGTTGGCGATGCAGTTGGCGCGGACGGTCGCGGACGACTGGAACGGCGATCCGGCGACGTTGGTGCAAGGATCGTCGATCGCGGCGTCGGACCGCGATGCCGCGCCGAACAGTTCGCCGATGCTCGGTGCGCGGAAGCCCTGCGCATAGGAGGCGCGCAACAGCAGGTCGCTGAACGGCTTCCACAGGCCGCTGCCGGTATAGGTCGTGTTGCTGCCGCTGATCGAATAGTTCGAATGCCGCACCGCGCCGCCGATCTCGAGCGACTGGATGAGCGGCGTGTTGTGGATCAGGGGTACCCGCAGCTCGGCATAGACTTCGTCCGAGTTGAAGTGTCCACGTGCCGGTTGGGCCGGGATATCCGCACCGAGCCCTGCGGTGATCAGCGGATCGGGCGTGAAGCTGCCATATTGGACGCGGTGCTCATAGCCCGCGGCGAGACCCACGGCGCCGGCGGGAAGGTCGAACAGGTCGCCCGAGATATTGGCGGTATAGTCTTCCAGGCTCTGCGAACTGCGCGCACGCTCGTCGAACGCGATGAAGCCCAGCATCGCGGGCGTAACCGAGCCTGCACCGCCGAAGATGTTGAACGGTACGCATGCCCCGGTGCAGTTCGCGACCGGGCCTAGTGCCTGGGCCAGATTGGCCGCGTTGATGTTGCCCGTGAACAGCTGCTTGGCATCGTTGAAGCCGAGGACGGCGTTGACGTCCCAGTAGAATTTGTGGCTGCCGACGTTGAACGAACCGTCGAGCGTCGCGGTCGCCGACATCGTGTCGACGGTCTGCGAATAGGTCCGCTGCCCAGCCTCGACGAGGCGTCGACGCACCGTCGAATAGTTCGCCGGACCATTGCCCGCGCCGCCCGCCGACAGCGTGTAGCCGAACGGATTGAAGGGGTTGGTCGCATCGACCGAGATCGTGTCGAGCAGGTTGCCGTTGCCAGCGTCCGGCCCGATCACGAGCGGCAGGAACGCCGCCTGGTTCTGCGAATTGCGTCGCGTGTAGTTCATCTTCACGCGCAGGTTCACGTTGTCGGTGAGTTCCTGCTTGGCGCTGACGAAGAAGCCGTAGCGCTCCGACGGGGTCAGGAAATAGTTGAACGGCGAGAAGTTGAAGCGGTCGGCGGACGTGAATTCCTTGAAATCGCTGTTCGGGCCGGTCGGATTGGCGGCGTCGTAGCGTGGCCGCCCGAGGATAGGCGCCGACTTCAACGTCAGGTTCCGGCCACCGACCTGGAAGAATCCGTTGGGGGTAGCGCCCGAACAGCCACCAATGACGTCCGAGCAACTTGTCTGGCCAGGGTTGGGGAACTGCGAAATCTTTCGATCGCGCGTGCTGACCGCCTCCTGCTTCACGTAGCTGCCGCCGAACACCACGCTCGTGCGCGGCGCCTGGATGCCGTAGCTGACGTTATAGTCCTGCGTATGGCCGTCGCCCTGGCGGAACGTGCCGAACTGCGCGGACGCCTTGAGGCCCTTTTGCTGCGATTTGGTGATGATGTTGACGACGCCGGCCAGCGCGTCCGATCCGTAAAGCGGCGACTGGCCCGACTGGAGGATTTCGATCCGCTCGATCGAGCCGACCTGGATCGTGTTCAGATCGACGGTCGAGGGGATGCCGCTCGCCGATGCGCCGTTGACGAAGCGAAGACCGTCGACCAGCACCAGCGTCCGCTTGGCGGTGAGATAGCGGAGGTCGATCTCGGCCGACCCTGCACCGACGCCACCGCCGTCGGGCGGATTGCCGATATTACCCGAATTGTTGACCTTCGAATTGAGCCCGCCCGCCGCGCTCGGCAGCCGCTGGAGAACGTCGGCGACCGACGAAAGCCCGGTGCGCTGGATCGACTGTGCATCGACCGTGACGACGGGGGAGGGCTGGTCGAGCGGACTACGGCGGATGCGCGATCCGGTCACGACGATCTCGTCTCCGCCAGCCTGGTCTACGGATGGGTCGGCAGCCTGCACGCCCTCCGCGGCCGGTGTCGTCACCGATTGTGCGAAGGCCGGCATCGCTGCGAGCATCGCCACCAATGCCAACCCGCTGGCGCCGGCATATTTGCTCGCGCCCGTGAACGTCTTGAACCCACGCTTCAACATTTTTCCCCTTGTCCGCGCCCCAGCAAACATCCGCTCTCTTATCTTATGTGTGCGAATGATGGCTCAGGGGCGTAACGAAGCAAGGGAAGATTGCGTGATGCGACAATTTTGTTGCGATATGTGTCCTGCGTGTTGCGCGCAGGACACGCAGGTGATCAGACTAAAACGGGTGCCGCGGCGCGATCCGCTTCCCCAAACACACGCAGATACCGCGCGATCTCCGTGGGTTCGCCCGTCGCCTTCGCCGGATTGTCGGACAGTTTTACCGCCGGGCGGCCATTCGCAGCGATCACCTTGCAGACCAGCGAGATCGGCTCCAGCGCCGCCGCGCCATCGGGATCGCAGCCGCGGAAGTCGTTGGTCAGGTTGGTCCCCCAGCCAAAACTCATCCGCACGCGGCCGTGGAAATGGCGATAGGTCTGCTCGATCGTGTCGATGTCCATCCCATCGGAGAAGATCAGCAGCTTGGTCTTGGGATCGACGCCCTGCTCCTCCCACCAGCGGATGATCTGCTCGCCGCCCGCGATCGGCGGCGCGCTGTCGGGACGGAAGCCGGTCCACTCCGCCAGCCAGTGCGGCGCGTTGCGCAGGAACGCGGTCGTCCCGAACGCATCGGGGAGGGCGATCAGGAGATTGCCGTTATAATGTTGCCGCCAATGCTCGAGCACGCGGTACGGGGCTTCGGCGAGGTCTGCGTCGCTGTTCGCCAGCGCGGCGGTCACCATCGGCAGTTCGTGCGCGTTCGTGCCGATTGCCTCCAGGTCGGCGTCCATCGCCAGCAGCACATTGGACGTACCGATGAACCGGTCGCCAAGCCCTTCCTTCAGCGCCTCGACGCACCAGCGCTGCCACAGGAATCCGTGCCGGCGCCGCGTGCCGAAGTCCGACAGCACGAGGTCGGGCAGTTCGCGCAACCGCTCGACCTTCTCCCACAGCTTGGCCTTGGCGCGCGCGTAGACGATGTCGAGTGCGAACCGACCGCGATCGCGCAGGGCCGCACGCGACTTCAGCTCGTTGATGATCGTCAGCGCGGGTATCTCCCACATCGTCGTGTGGCTCCACGGCCCTTCGAAATGCAGTTCATATTGCCCGTCGACCTTGCGTAGGTCGTACGAAGGCAATTGAAACTCGGCGAGCCATGCGAGGAACTCGGGCCCGAACATCTTCTGTTTGCCGTAGAAGCTGTTGCCCGCGAGCCAGATCAACTCCTTCTTTGCGAACCGCAGCGTCCGCGCGTGATCGAGCTGCGCGCGCAGCTCGTCCTCGTCGACGATCTCCGCGAGCCGCACGGTCTTGGTCCGGTTGATCAGCGCGAAGGTGGCGCTGACGTCGGGATAGACCTGCCGGATCATCTGCAACATCAACAGCTTGTAGAAATCGGTATCGAGCAGGCTGCGGACGATCGGATCGAGCCGGAAATTGTGATTGTACGTCCGGGTGGCGATATCGGTCACGGCCATGCACATGGGCTCCTGCGTTGCGTAGGGGCCGGGTGTCCGAGAAGACGCGTTTGTGTCAAGCAGCAGCCAAAGGAGATGGGCGATGGCGCGGTTCGTGGTCGTGGTGGATACGCAGTGGGATTTCATGGCGGGCGAGGGCGCGCTGAGCGTAGCGGGGGCCGACGCACTGGTCGCGCCGATGCAGGCGTGGCTGTCGGCTCTCACGTCTGACGAGGTTGCCGGCGTCCTGTTCACGTTCGACACGCATTTCGTCGAGACCTACGCCGGGTCGCCCGAGGCGCAGATGTTTCCGATCCACTGCGTGCGGGGGACGCGGGGGTGGGGCAACATGCTCGACGTCGCGCTCGTCGACCCGGCGATCCCGGCGTGGCGGATCGAGAAGGGTGTGTTCGACATGTGGGCCGAGCCAGGGCTTGCAATCGAGGATGCGCGGGATGCCGAGCGGCCGACTATTGAGCGCGAGGCGTTTTTCGCGGACTTGGCGGCGAGGAGCGTCACCGATGTCACGGTAATTGGGGTTGCGGCGGATTACTGCGTCCGTTGGGCCGTCGATGGACTCATCGCACACGGCTTCGCGGTGACCGTGCCGGCCGGGCTTACGCGCGGTATCGAGCGACAGATCGACGCGGTTGCCGCGGAAGATTTTGCAGGGGCGGGGCTGCTCGTCGAACGGGCCAGTACGCCGAACGCACCGTAAGATTGTTCTCCCGCGAAGGCGGGAGCCCAGACTGGGTCCCCGCCTTCGCGGGGAAACATGCTAGTGTCGACTGCCAGTTGGTTCGCCTCACGCCATCGCCGCAAGCAGCCGCCCGACATCCACCGTCGCGAACGAGGCGAAATTGTCCGCCACCCCGAACGGCAGCAACAGCGTGCGATCATGGACGATTCCGCCGCAGCTATACACGACGTTCGGCACATAACCGTCGCGTTCGGCTGGGCTCGGTACGATCAGCGGATCGGTCATTCGCGCGAGCAATTTGGTCGGGTCGGCCTTGTCGAGCAGGCATGCACCGATGCAGTAATTACGGACGCTGCCGACGCCGTGGGTCATCACCAGCCAGCCCTCGTCGATCTCGATCGGGGATCCGCAATTGCCCATCTGGATGAACTCCCACGGCCATTTCGGCTCGACGATCTTGGTGCCGCCGTCCCAGGTCAGCAGGTCGTCCGAGGTCAGGTACCAGATGTTCTCATTGTCCTGCCGTCCGAGCATCGCATACTGTCCGCCAATCTTACGCGGGAACAGCGCCATGCCCTTGGTTGCTGATACCGCGCCGCGCATCGGCTGCATCTCGAACGTCTTGAAGTCCTCGCCGCGCAGCAGTTCGCAGCGCGCTTCCGAGCCGCTGAACGCGGTATAGGTGCCCAAGTAATGCACCTCGCCATCGTCCTCGAACCGAACGAGCCGCAGGTCCTCGATCCCCTGATGCTGGCTCGGCAGGATCGGAAAGATCACCGTCTCCGACAATTCGCGACTGCCTCCACATTCCAGTCGGGTGGGACCGCCATCGGTCGCGCCCTGGTCGGTCGGCGTGACGCGCGGCGGCACCGCGGTCTGGCTCGACGGGTCGACCGAGAAACCGTCGTCGGGCGACCAACTCCCGGTGCGGAACGTCACCGACGAGACATGACCTTCGCCGATCCCGCGCAGCGACAGGATGAAGCGCAGGCCGCCTTCGGGTGCATTTGACTGGTCGGGGTCGAGGACCATGCTCGGGTTGAACAGCGCAGCCGCCTCGAACGAATATTCACCGCTGAGATAGGCGCCGATCAGCAGTTTCTGGTCGGGGTCGATCTCGCGCGGGTCCTTCAGCACTGCCATGATCTCGCCGAACCGGTGCAGGAGAAGCTCGTCGACATCGCGGTGGCGTTCGTCGAGCGACTCCATCACGCGACGACGTTCGGCGCGGAGTTCGTCGGGCGAGAGCGACAGAACGCGGTCGATCACGCGGACGGCGCGGGGATGGCCCTCGACCTTGAACGCGCCGGGATATTCGATGTTGAACGGCCGGATGACGGTCCGCGATGGGTCGGGCCGCAACTGGATATTGGAAAAGGCGACGAGTTCGGCTTCGGCCATGGTCGGCTCCAGGTGACGCGCTGTCGTCGCGTCGAAATGGACGCCACGACACTGCGAGGGGTGCCCGGCACTGAACGCCGAAACCGCCGCGTTGGCTACATGAATTCCCCGTCACGCGCGGCTGCCGAAACACCGCGGAAAACTTCGCCTGTCACACCATCAGCTCGATCATTCGACGACCGGTGCACGAAGGAAGCGGTATGCAGGCTCGACCATCACGACCCGGCAATTGTGCAATCGGCCGCCACATGCCGCGATCCCGGCACCGCGACGTGAAGGGCGAGCCGATCCAGCGCTCCGCCTGTCGGTGCTGCGGCGTGGCCATCGTCAAGTCCGCGGTCAGTCGTCGTTGGATCGTGTCGGGCATGCTTGGCTGAACCGAATGCCGCGACGATGGCGTCAGGGCTCGGCGCGTTCCGGTGGCGGGACGGCCGGTTCGTCCGAGCCGTTCCGCCACGTCTCCCCGCCAGCGCGTGGGAGTTCGCCGCGGGTCAGCGCGCCGTCATGGTTACGGTCGAGCGCGGCGAAGCGCGTTACCGCAGCCTTGGCAAACTCGCCTGAATCGATACCGCGATTGAGGTTCGCGTCGGCTGCGATCACCGGCTCTGGCAAGTCGAAAAAGCCGTAGCGCGCGGCGCCGATGCGTTCGTGGACGACGGTGGCGCCCTTCTTGCTGTCGCCGTTGCCGAACTGCATGCCCTGGCCGCCTGACCCGCCGCCACCTCGTCCGCGTCCGCCACGGCCGCGCTCGCCACCTTCGGACCTTGGCCCACGGCCGCCGGACGCCACGCGGATCTCCGGAACCAGCACGTTCTCGTAATAGGCGATGTCGTCGGGATCGATCTCGCCATCCTTGCCGCGATCGAGCACCGCGAAGAAGCGCGCGGCATCATGCTGGAATTCGGCCATCGTGATCCGCCCGTTGCCATCGGTATCGGCGCCCGCGAACCACAAGTCTTGTGCGGCGCCCGGCTTCAGCGACGCGCGGAACGGTTCGCCCATCGGGCTGATGAACAACTGACCGCGGCCGTGCGCCGGACCGTGTCCGCCCTGAGGGTGCGGCGTCTGAGCCGAGCATCCGGCCAGCGCGGCGGCGATGCCGAGGTAAAGAATACGCATGCAATCTCCCGAAATGTCGTGATATTCGTCTGACACGGCGGTCGTTGCCGCTATGTTTTGGCTGACCGTGGCCCAGCTCAGATCGGCAACGTCACGCGCGCAAGCAACCCGACGCCCGGGCGGTTCTCGATCGTCGCATCTCCACCATGCGCGCGCGCCACCGCGCGGACGCTGGCGAGGCCAAGCCCGCTGCCGCCCGTGTCGCGGTTGCGCGATTGCTCGGCGCGGAAGAACGGCTCGAACGCGCGGGCGAGATCCGCTGGCGCCATGCCCGGTCCGGAGTCGCAAATCTCGACTATCGCGACCCCGTCCTCGCGGCGCACCTCCACTTCGGCATGGCCGGCATATTTGACCGCGTTGCCGACCAGGTTCGCGATCAGCGCCTTCAACGATGGCGCATCGCCCTCCAGTGCGAGTGGGTCGCCCGGATGCAACGCCACCGCATCGCCGCGATCAGCAAAGTCATCCGCGACGCTCTCGGCGAGCGACCGGAGATCGAGCCGCTGGCGGCGGACGTGGCGGGTCATGTCGCGGACGAACGCCATCGCCGAACCGATCCGCTCGCTCATCTCCTGGATGTCGCCTTCGCTTGCTGCACGGATATCGTCGGGCGCCTTTTCGAGCCGCAGCGACAGCCGCATCAATGGCGTCCGTAGATCATGCGCAACCGCGGCGATCAGGGTCGTCCGATCCTCGACATAGCGGTTCAATCGCTCCTGCATCAGGTTGAACGCGGTGGCCGCTTCGGCGATCTCGGGCGGACCGACGATCGGCAGCGGTTCGGCGCGAGGGTCGCGACCGAGACGCTCGGCGGCGGCGGCGAACAGCGCGATGGGCTTCACCACGCGCCGTGCCATCACCCAGGCAACCGCGGCGGCGACCACCATCGCGACCAGGAACCACAGGACGATCCGCATACGCCAGGGGCCGATCGTGGTGTGCGTCGGCCGGATCACGTGCCACCGCCCGTTCGGCGTCTCGATCGACACGACGAACGGGCCGAACAGCGCATTGTCGAACGATTGCGGCAGGTGCGCCGAACGACCCATGCCGAGCGGCAGCGGCGGCCGGAGTGCGCCTGCGAACAGCGGCATCGCCGACCGCTCGGTTTCGACGGTCACCTTGGTCCGCACCAGTCCGAGATCGGCGGCGATCGATTCGGCGAGCCGAGCGTCGCGCGGATTGTCGGTCGGGCGGGGTGGGCCGGTCGCAATCTCGACTTTGAGCTGACCGGTCGGGTCTCGCCCAGTCCGCGCCACCGCAGCGACGCGGTTGGCCGTGAAGATCTGCGGCCGAGGCGGCGGCATCAGCAGCACGATCGCAAAGTTCAGGATCTGGACCAGCAGCACGGTCGTCAGCCCCAGCACGAAGATGCGCAGGAACATCGGCCAGGACCGCTGCGGGTTACGCCGTATCGGCTGGTCGATCTTGCCGGCTGTCGCTG
The DNA here is from genome assembly GCF_049887795.1 of Sphingomonas sp. NFX23. Classification (NCBI taxonomy): domain Bacteria; kingdom Pseudomonadati; phylum Pseudomonadota; class Alphaproteobacteria; order Sphingomonadales; family Sphingomonadaceae; genus Sphingomonas; species Sphingomonas sp. NFX23. The sequence continues at coordinate 89,955 of NZ_JAGEKH010000003.1, read as the reverse complement.
CCTGTTGGCGCATCACAGGCGCACCACGCGGGGAACGAAGAAATAGCCCTCGTTGCGGATCGTCCGGATGATCTCGTCGTCGTGCGAGCGCAGCTTGCGGCGCAAGCGGCTGACCTGCACGTCGATCGCGCGATCGAAGGCGTCGGTGTCGGGGCCTCGCGCCGCTTCCAGCAACGCATCGCGTGCCAGCACGCGCCGTGGTCGCTCGACGAACGCGCGCAACACCGCGAACTCGCCGTCGGTCAGGTCGATCAGCGTGCCGTCGGGATCGAACAGCTCGTGCGCCGCGAAATCGACGCGCCAGCCGAGGAACCCGAACGCGCGGCTGTCGCCCGCATCCTGCATCTCGCGTGCACGCAGCGCGGCACGAACCGTCGCCAGGATCTCGCGCGGGCTGCACGGCTTGGACAAATAATGGCTCGCGCCGATCTCCAGCCCCAGGATCCGGTCGGGTTCATCGCCCAGCGCGCTCAGCATCACCACCGGCGGCGCACCCGTCCGCGCCAAGCGACGGCACGCTGACAGACCGTCCTCGCCGGGCATCATCACGTCGAGCAGGATCAGCGACACCGCGCACCGTGCGAGCACGCCGTCCATTTCCTGCGCATTGATCGCGGTCTCGACCTGATAGCCGTGCATGCCCAGGCTCTGCGCCAGCAGCGTGCGGATCATGTGGTCGTCATCGACCACCAGCAGCACGGGTTTCGCAAGGTCGGGTACGGAAGCAGGGATCATGCCGCCGTCCTGCAAGGCAAGTGTGTTCGGCATATTTCCGTTGGTCGATCGAGGCCGCTCATGGCTGCCCGCGCCTGGCTGCGACGAAATCGATGAACGCGCGCAGCGGGGCCGGCAGATAACGACGTCCCGAATAATAAAGGAACGGACCCGAGAAGCGCTGCCACCACGGCTCAAGCACGGGCACCAGCGCACCGCTGTCGAGATGCGGCCGCAGCCAGTCCTCGAACAGGTGGATGATGCCGGTTCCCGCCAGCGCCGCATCGACCGCAAGGTCGGTGGCCGCGCCGACGCGGACGATCAGCGGACCGCCGGGCTCCACCTTGACGATCTCGCCGTCGCGCTCGAATTCCCAGGGCATCATCGAGCCGCTGGAGAACTGGCCGCGGATGCAGGCATGGTCGAGCAGGTCGCGGGGGTGTAGGGGCGTGCCCCGGCGGGCGAGATAGTCGGGCGACGCCGCCGTCGCGAACCGTTGCTCGCGCGGACCGATCGGTATCGCGATCATGTCCAGTTCCAGCCGCTCGTCGTAGCGGATACCGGCGTCGCACCCCGCGGCGAGCATGTCGACGAAGCTATCCTCCGCGATCACCTCCAGCCGGATATCGGGATAGGCGGCAAGGAACGCCGGGACGATCGCGGGCAGGACCAGCCGCGCGGCGCTGACCGGCACGTTCAGCCGCAACGGTCCCGCGGGCAAATCGCGATAGCCGTTGACGACGTCCAGCGCCGCCTCGATCTCGGCGAGCGCGGGGCCGAGCCGGTCGAGCAGCCGCGCACCGGCTTCGGTCGGCGCCACGCTCCGCGTCGTCCGGTTGAGCAACCGCATACCGAGCCGCGCCTCCAGTCGGCGTACCGCTTCGCTCAGCCCCGACGCGCTGCCGCCGCTGATCCGTGCGCCGTCCCTGAAGCCGCCCGCCCGCGCGACCGTTACGAACGCGGAGAGATCGCCTGCATTCACTGCCATTGTGCGTGCTCCCGTACAGCCCGTGCCGATACTGCCGCATTATCGTAACAGCCAACGCGGTCCATATGAAGGTCACACTTCGAAAGGACCGGATCATGACCACGCACGGTATCACCACCACCGCCCCGCTCGCAGGGCGCACCGTCAACCGTCTCGGCTACGGCGCGATGCAGCTTACCGGCCCCGGCGTGTTCGGGCCGCCCAAGGATCACGACGGGGCGATTGCGGTTCTGCGGGCGGCGGTCGCGGCCGGCGTGAACCATATCGACACGAGCGATTTCTACGGACCTCACGTCACCAATCGCCTGATCCGCGAGGCGTTGCACCCGTATTCCGACGACCTCGTGATCGTCACCAAGATCGGTGCGCGGCGGGGACCTGAGGGCTCCTGGGATCCTGCCTTCTCGGCGGCGGACCTGACCAGCGCGGTCCACGACAATCTGCGCAATCTCGGGTTGGAGACGCTCGACGTCGTCAATCTGCGCGCGATGTTCGATGCGCATGGCCCCGCCGAGGGCTCGATCGCCGAGCCGCTCGCGACGCTCGTCGATCTCCAGCGGCAGGGTCTGGTCCGCCATATCGGGCTCAGCAACGTCACGCCGACGCAGATCAGAGAAGGGCGGTCGATGGCGACGATCGCCTGCGTGCAGAACCAGTATAACCTCGCGCACCGCGACGACGACGCGCTGATCGACGATCTGGCGGAGGCGGGGATCGCGTATGTGCCGTTCTTCCCGCTCGGTGGGTTCTCGCCATTGCAGTCGACCGCTCTGTCGGACGTAGCACGCAATCTGGACGCGACGCCGATGCAGGTCGCGCTCGCCTGGCTGTTGCAGCGTTCGCCGAACATCTTGCTGATCCCCGGCACGGCGTCGGTCGGTCATCTGCGCGAGAACGTTGCGGCGGGGGACATCGTGCTGCCGGCCGACGCGATCGCGACACTCGATCGTATCGGGAAGGACGCCGCCAGCGACTAAGCATTTCCGTCCGGGCGGCAGAGGGCTAACGGCAGCGTCATGGCCAAGAAACGCTACCTCACCGCGACGCTGCCCGACGGTTACGTGAAGACGATCGGCCCGACCGCGACACCGTTCACGCATTACTGGCGGATCGTCGCGGTGCTGGCCAACGGCAAGACCGAGATATTCTGGGGCCACACCAAGTCGCTCGTCGAGGCAAAGAAGAAGCGCAACGCACTTGCCGAGGCCGCAGCGCAACGCGGGTGGCAGCGCTACGACTTCGAGTTCGTTGAGTTGGCGGCCTCCGACGGCTGATACCGCCCGCCCCCTCAGGCGGGTGGCAGCGCCTTCACTAGGTCGAGCACGCGCGTCGCCAGTTCCATCCGACAGATCAGCAGGTCGGGCAGATACGGATCCGCGCAATTATAGACGAGCGGCGATCCGTCGACGCGGCTGACGTGGAGCCCGGCCGCCTGCGCGACCGCGATCGGTGCGCAATTGTCCCACTCATACTGCCCGCCGGTGTGGAGGTAGATGTCCGCCTGGCCGCGGACCACGGCCATCGCCTTCGCGCCCGCCGAGCCCATCGGCACAAGCGTCGCCCCCAACGTCTCGGCGACCGCGACCGCCTCGCGCGCCGGACGGCTGCGGCTGACCAGCATGCGGAGCGGATCGCCCGCCGGTTCCAGCGGCTTCGGCGAACCCGACGTCAGCGTCATCCCGAGCCCCGGCAGTGCGACCGCGCCCACGACGGCCACGCCGTCGATCGCAAGCGCGACGTGTACCGCCCAGTCGGTCCGCCCCTCGCCATATTCCCGCGTGCCGTCGAGCGGATCGACGATCCAAGCGCGGCGTACCGAACACCGATCGCCCGTATCCTTCTCTTCCTCGGACAAAATCGCATCGTCGGGCCGCGCCGCGCGCAGCATCCGCATGAGGAACCTGTTGGCCTGCTCGTCGCCCGCCTTGCCGAGATCCTTGCCGGTCAGCCCACTGCTTTTCTGCAACGCGAGTAATATCTCCCCCGCCTCGGTGGCGAGGCGTTCGGCAAGGCGGACGTCGCTTTCTATGACCGTCACTTGAGCGGCATGATCTGGCGGACGATAAACGCGGCCGCCTCGACCGGCGTCATCTCGACCGTGTTGACGCGGATTTCCGCGTTGAGTGGCGCCTCGTAAGGGCTGTCGATCCCGGTAAAGTTCTTCAAATCGCCCGCCCGTGCTTTCTTGTAGAGGCCCTTCACGTCGCGACCTTCCGCCACATCGAGCGGCGTGTCGACGAAGATCTCGATGAACTCGCCCGCCGGCAGCATCGCGCGCACCATGTCGCGCTCGGCACGGAACGGCGAGATGAACGCGGTGAGCACGATCAGCCCGGCGTCCGCCATCAGCTTGGCGACCTCGCCGACGCGCCGGATATTCTCGATCCGATCCGCCTCGGTGAAGCCCAAATCCTTGTTCAGCCCGTGGCGGATGTTGTCGCCGTCGAGCAGGAAGGTGTGCCGGTTCATCAGGTTGAGCTGTTTCTCGACCTCGTTGGCGATCGTCGACTTGCCCGCGCCCGACAGCCCGGTGAACCACAGCACCGCCTGTTTCTGGTTCTTCAGCCCGGCATGCGCCTCGCGGCCGATATCGGTCGCCTGCCAATGGACGTTCTGCGAGCGGCGCAGGCTGAAATGGACCATCCCCGCCGCGACCGTCGCATTTGTGATCTTGTCGATGAGGATGAACCCGCCGAGCACCTTGTTCGGCGCAGCACCCTCCTGCGCATAAGCCTCGAACACGATCGCGCGATCGGTGGTGATCTCCGCCACGCCGATCGCGTTGAGTTCGAGCGTCTTGGTCGCGAGCCGCTCCATCGTGTTGACGTTGACCTGGTATTTCGGCTCGCGAACGGTGGCCGACACCATCTGCGTACCGAGCTTCAGCCAGTAGGAGCGACCTACGATCAGCGGCTCGTCGTCCATCCAGACGATCGTCGTCTCGAACTGGTCGGCGGTCTCGGGCGGCGCGTCCGACGCGGCGATGACGTTGCCGCGCGAGCAATCGATCTCGTCGGCGAACGACAGCGTGACGGACTGGCCCGCGACCGCCTCGTCGAGATCGCCGTCGAGCGTCGTGATCCGGCTGATCGTCGAGGTCTTGCCGCCGGGCAGCACACGGATCGCATCGCCGGGCTTGATCGTGCCCGCTGCGATCTGGCCCGAGAAACCGCGGAAATCGAGGTTGGGGCGGTTGACCCACTGCACGCTCATCCGGAACGGCTTGGCCTGGTCGTCGTCGACATCGACATCGACCGCTTCGAGATGCTCCATCAGCGTCGGGCCATCGTACCACGGCATGGTTTCGGACCTGAGGGAGATGTTGTCGCCCTTGAACCCCGAGATCGGCATCGGCGTGAACGCGGTGATGCCGATGCTCTTCGCGAACGCCGCATAGTCCCCGACGATCTCGTCATAGCGCGCCTGATCGTAGCCGATCAGGTCCATCTTGTTGACGGCGAGCACGAGGTTCCGGATGCCGATCAGGTGCGCGAGATAGCTGTGGCGCTTGGTCTGCGTCAGCACGCCCTTGCGCGCATCGACCAGGATCACGGCGAGGTCGGCGGTCGAGGCACCGGTCACCATGTTGCGGGTGTATTGCTCGTGACCCGGCGTATCCGCGACGATGAACTTGCGCTTTTCAGTCGAGAAAAAGCGATAGGCGACGTCGATCGTGATGCCCTGTTCGCGCTCGGCGGCGAGCCCGTCGACGAGCAGCGCGAAGTCGATTTCGCCGCCCTGCGTGCCCACGCGCTTGCTGTCCGCTTCGAGGGCGGCGAGCTGATCCTCGAAGATCATCTTGGAATCATACAGCAGCCGGCCGATCAGCGTCGACTTGCCATCGTCGACCGATCCGCAGGTGATGAACCGCAGCATCGTCTTGTTGCGATGCTGGTCGAGATACGCGTCGATATCTTCGGCGATCAGCGCGTCGGTCTGGTAGGCCGATTCCTGGATTGCGATGTCGCTCATCAGAAATACCCCTCCTGCTTCTTCTTTTCCATGCCCGCGCCGCCGGCATCCTTGTCGATCGCGCGGCCCTGGCGCTCGCTGGTGGTCGTCAGCAGCGTTTCCTGGATGATCTCGGACAGCGTCGAGGCCGTGCTCTCGACCGCGCCCGTCAGCGGATAGCAGCCGAGCGTGCGGAAACGGATCGATCGATCGACCGGGACTTCGCCGGGTTCGAGGCGGAAGCGATCATCGTCGACCATCAGCAGCATGCCGTCGCGCTCGACCGTGGGGCGGACGCCCGCGTAATAGAGCGGCACGATCGGCACGTCGTTGAGCTGGATATATTGCCAGACGTCGAGCTCGGTCCAGTTCGAGATCGGGAACACGCGGATGCTCTCGCCCTTCGATTTCCGGGCATTGTAGAGGTTCCACAATTCGGGGCGCTGGTTCTTCGGATCCCAGCCATGCGTCGCGGTGCGGAACGAGATGATGCGTTCCTTCGCACGCGACTTCTCCTCGTCGCGCCTCGCGCCACCGAACGCCGCGTCGAAGCCGTGCAGGTTGAGCGCCTGCTTCAAGCCCTCCGTCTTCCACATGTCGGTGTGGAGCGCACCGTGATCGAACGGATTGATCCCGCGTTCGGCAGCTTCGGGGTTCTGGTAGACCAGCAGTTCCATGCCGCTTTCCGCCGCCATCCGGTCGCGCAACTTGTACATTTCCTGGAATTTCCAGGTCGTGTCGACGTGCAGCAGCGGGAAGGGCGGGGGCGACGGGTAGAACGCCTTGCGCGCGAGGTGCAGCATCACCGCCGAATCCTTGCCGACCGAATACAGCATCACCGGCTTGTCGGCCTCGGCGACGACTTCGCGCAGGATGTGGATCGCCTCCGCCTCGAGCCGTTCCAGATGGGTGAGTGTCTTCGCCATGATGTGTCTCCGCGGCGCCGTTTGCCCGGCGCAGGGCGGTGTCGGCAATCAATGCATTCTTCGGTCGGGGAACGCTTCGCTATCTCATGCCGCCAATGACGGCACCGCGCACCATGCACGATTTCGCGGCGAACCCTGCGCCGCAGTTGCCCGCTCGCGATCGACGCCGTACGCAACGCACCTGTTTCGATCCGTCTGGGACCATGCCGCCATGTCCGTTGCTTCGTTGAAAATGCGCTCCTGGTTGTTCGCGCCGGGGGACAGCGAACGCAAGATGACCAAGGCGGTCGAGGGCAGCGCCGACATCGTCCTGTTCGATCTCGAAGACGCGGTGACCACCGAGAACAAGCCGCTCGCCCGCCAGGCCGTCCACGACGTGCTGACCGCAAATGTCGCACATCGCGCGCGAATGTGGGTGAGGGTCAATCCGCTCGACGGACCATATACGCTGACCGATCTCGCTGCGATCATGCCGGCGCGGCCGGGCGGGATCATGCTGCCGAAGGTCGCCGGACGGCAGGATGTCGAACGGCTCGACCACTACCTCTCCGCGTTCGAGGCGGCGAACGGCATCGCGATCGGGTCGACCCCGGTAATCGTGCTGATCACCGAGACGGCGGAAGCGATGTTCCATACGGGCGACTATAAGGGCGCGCCTCGCGTGGTCGCACTGACTTGGGGCGCGGAGGATCTGGCGGACTCGATCGGCGCGAGCGCGAACTGCAATCCGGATGGCAGCTATCGCTTCACCTACGAACTCGCGCGGTCGATGTGCCTGCTGGGTGCCGCGGCGGCGGACGTGACCGCGATCGAGACGATCCAGGGCGACTTCCGCGATCTCGACACGTTGAAAACGCGCGCGGAGCAGGTCCGGCGTGACGGTTACCGCGGGATGCTTGCGATCCATCCGGCGCAGGTCGACGTGATCAACGCCGCCTTCACGCCGACCGAGGCGGAGATCGCCGAGGCGCAGGCGATCGTCGATCTGTTCGCGGCCAACCCCGGCGTCGGCACGATCGGCTACAAGGGCGGCATGCTCGACCGACCGTATCTGTCGCGCGCGGAGCATCTGTTGCGGCAAGTCGGGCGCGCGTGATCCGGTCGTCTTAGCCAACGCCCCATTCCGCCAGCAGCGCCGTGCCATCGGAGCTGGGGGCGATCCGGCCCGGCGTGCGGGACAGGCGCGGGGCAGGGGCCGCCTGCCAGATGCCGTCGACGACGACACCGCGATCGGCCATGTGGTGGTGCGTCGGCACCTCGTCGAGTTCCAGCACGGGCGCAAAGCATGTGTCGGTGCCTTCGAGCGCGGCGCACCAGTCGTCCCTCGATCTGGTCACGAACACCGCGGCGAAGCGTCGCGTGGTTTCGGGCCAGCGCTCGACGACCATCTGCTCCGCCGCGAGGTCGGCGGAGAGCCCCAGCCGACCGAGCAGCTCGGCATAGAATTTCGGCTCGATCGCGCCGACCGAGACGTACCGCCCATCGGCGCAGGTGTAACAGCGGTAGAACGGCGCTGCGCCGCCGAGCAAATTGCGGTCGCGGTCCATCGACATGACGCCGGCCGGGACCATTCCCGCGAACAGCGCCATCATTGAAGAGACCCCGTCGACGATCGCCGCATCGACGACTTGGCCCAGTCCCGATCGTGCGCGTTCGAGCAGCGCCGCGAGGATACCGGTAACGAGATACAGCGACCCGCCGCCGAAATCGCCGATCAGGTTGAGCGGCGCCGGCGGCGGCGTTCCCGGCGCGCCGATCGCCGCGAGCACTCCGCTGAGGGCAATGTAATTGAGATCGTGGCCCGCCACCTGCGCGAGCGGCCCGGTCTGTCCCCAACCGGTCATCCGCCCATAAACGAGCCGCGGGTTGCGTTCGAGCATCACCTCCGGACTGAGGCCGAGCCGCTCCATCACGCCCGGTCGCAGCCCCTCGATCACGACATCGGCGCGGTCCGTGATCGCAAGCGCCTGCTCGCGCCCCTCAAGCGTGCGAATGTCGAGCGCGAGCCGCGCGCGGCCACGGTCCAGCACGGGATTGCGAAATCCACCGCCGACCCGCTCGATCCGCAGCACCTCCGCACCGAGATCCGACAACAGCATCGCCGCATGCGGGCCCGGCCCGATGCTGGCGAACTCGACGACCCGCAGGCCCGCCAGCGCAGTCATGCGCCGATACTCATCATTGCCATGCGATCCGATATCCGCGCTGTTCGGCCGCAAGGTGCGACCGATGCCGAACCGGAGTCAAGAAAGCGTCGGCGGCTCCAGCGGCATCATGTCCTTCAGCATGATGTCGGGGTCGGCGAGGATGGCCCGGTCGATCACCGCGCCGGCTTCAACCAGCTTGCGCCCTTGGACGTAATCCTTGACCGCACCCACGCAGTCGAGCGCGATCACGCGGCCGTCGCGCAGGTACACGACCGAGAATTTGCGCGTCGCCGGATCGCCGCGCAGGACCGTGTCGTCATAGCTGGTCGACAATCCGACGGTCTGCAGCTTCAGGTCATACTGGTTCGACCAGAACCACGGCACCGCGTCATACACCGCCGGCTGGCCAACGATGTCCTTCGCCACGACGGTCGCCTGGTCGTTCGCGTTCTGCACCGATTCGACGCGCACCGCCGCCCCACCGGCAAACCGGTTGGCGTGCAACGCGCAGTCGCCGATCGCATACACGTCCGGCACGCTCGTCCGGCATACGCCATCGACGGCCACGCCGTTGCCACCCGCCGCACCAGCGTCGATCAGGGGCGCGACTTCGGGAAGGATGCCGATGCCGACGATCACCATGTCGGCGGCGATGACGGTGCCGTCCCCCAGCCGGACCCCGGTGACGCGGTCATCGCCCAGAATGCAGTCGACCGACTGCCCCAGCCGCACGTCGACGCCGTGCGCGCGGTGCTCCGCCTCGAAGAACCGCGACAGGTCTTCGCCCGCCACCCGCGCGAGTACCCGGTCGAGCGCCTCGATCAGGATGACGGACTTGCCGAACTTGCGCAGCACCGCTGCGGCTTCGAGCCCGATATACCCGCCGCCGATCACGACCGCGGTTCCGACATCCGGCAGTTCGGCGAGCATCCGGTCGGCGTCGGCGCGGTCGCGCACGGTGTGGACGCCGGTGAGATGATGGCCAGCGCAGGCCAGTCGTCTCGGCGTCCCGCCCGTCGCCCAGACCAGCCGCCCATAGCCGATCGTCGTACCGTCCTCCGTCGTCGCGCTGTGCTCGACCGGATCGACCGATACGATGCGCGATCCCAGTCGCAGATCGATGCGCTGCTCGGTCCAGAACGTCGCCTGTCGGATCAGGATACGGCCGAAGATCTTCTCGCCCGACAGATATTCTTTCGACAAGGGCGGCCGTTCATAGGGAAGCTCGGCCTCCTTGCCGACGAGCAGGATCGATCCCTCGAAGCCGATCTTGCGCAGCGCGATCGCACACGCCGCTCCGCCGTGCCCGCCGCCGACGATGACGACATCGGCGAACACCGGCGTGTCCCGCGGCGCATCGCCTGTCATGCTGTCCATTTCGCTACCCTCGTTCACTTGGTGCCCGGTCGAGTAGCACGCCGATCTGCCATCGTGGTCCGCATTTCTATTGGCGATGTCGGATGACCTCAACTGCGGCCGCGGACCCGTAAGTGCGGCGAACACCGCCACTTGCGCGAAGTTAACGTAAAGCGCGCGCGGTGTGTATTAGGCATGGTGGCCGGGCTCTGCGCTCGGACGGGGGATTGCCGAAGTGATTGCGGACGGAACTGCCGAAATACCCAAGGCGCATGCGTGGGACCCCGACCATCTGCGGCTTGCGGTCACCGCCGCGGGCGTTGCCCTGTGGGCATGGAACGTCGACACCGACGCCTTCACGATGGACGAGCGGGGCTTCGAGCTTTGGGGCCTCCCGTGGCGCGCCGAAGTCACGTTCGAGGAATTGTCGGCGCATATTCATCCGTCCGATCGCGACCGCGTCCACTCCGCCTTCGCCGCCACCCGCGCGGTGCTTGGCAGCTACGAGACCGACTTCCGGATCATGATCGGCGAGGAGGTCCGCTGGATCTCCGCACGCGGCCAGGGCGAGGATGTCGGGATCGTCGGACGGACGATGTTCGGCATCTTCCTCGACGTCACCGGCCGCAAGCAGGCGGAGGAGGGCAACGAACTGCTCGCCGGCGAGATGAGCCACCGCGTCAAGAATTTGCTGGCGATCGCGAGCGGTTTGACCACGATAACCTCGCGCACCGCACCCAATACGCAGGACATGGCACGCGAACTGACCGAACGGTTGAGCGCGCTGGGGCGGGCGCACGATCTCGTCCGACCGTTGCCGGGCGGGCAGGGCGACGCGGCGTTGCTCGGCGACCTGCTTTCGGTGTTGCTGGCCCCGTATGACGACATGGGCGCCTTCAAGGGCCGCATCCGCGTCGCGGTCGAGCGCATGGGCGTCGGGGAAAACGCCGCGACCGGGCTGGGGCTGATCATCCACGAGCTCGCGACCAATTCGATGAAATACGGCGCTTTGTCGGCACCGACCGGAACGCTCGACCTGTCCAGCACCGCGACCGACGACGAAGTGATCCTGACCTGGCTCGAACGCGGCGGTCCGGAAGTCGAAAGCCCGAATGCCGGGGAAGGCTTCGGCAGCAAGCTCGTTCGCCGTACCGTTGCCGGGCAGCTTGGGGGCTCGATCGCCTATGAATGGTCGACGGGCGGGGTGATCATCACGCTGACGATGCGGCGGGATCGGCTTTCGTCCTGATCGGCCTCCCACGCCCGGCCGTCATCACCGGGATAGTAGTTTAGTACCTGATTCAGGTGCAGGAATACTGCGGAAACATCCGCGGTCCGATGGGTTATGTCTCTGGGCAATATGAGTTTCGGGTCTGCCGGAGCGCGAACTCCTTTGCCCGTGCGACCCCATCGTTTTCACCAGCGCGGAGCAGCGCGGGATATTCCCGCCGGCTTCGTCGTTTGAAGCCACATCATCCACGTATCGAAGGAGATCATTCATGAACACCGACACCCTCAGCGGCGCAGCAACCGACGTCAGCGGCAAGGTCAAGGAAACCCTCGGCGGCGCGATCGGCGACAAGTCGCTGCAGAGCGAAGGCGCAGCGGATCAGCTGACCGGTACCGTCCAGAAGACGGTCGGCCAAGCCAAGGACGTCGTCGAAGAGAACATCCGTCCGCTGGTCGACTATGTCCGCCAGTTCTCGAAGGAGCGTCCGTTCACCGCCGCAGCGGTTGCCGGTGTACTGGGTATCGCCCTGATCAACACGCTCCGCGGCAAGTAAGCCACGGCGTGTCGCGGCGGGGGCGCATGATCGCTCCCGCCGCTATACCGTTACTCGCGTTACCGAAGACGTACGACGCCAAGCGCACTCGATCGTTGCGCTACCGATAAATAATCCGCGGCTGGTCGATCGAATATCCGGCGACCTTATCGCGAACCACGCAACACCAATTCGCTGCAAGTGCGGACCGTGATCCACGGTCGCGCTGCCGAAGAACTATGTCGATCGGACTTCGGAGAGGAGACCCGCATGACGGATCATACGGATTACGAAACCGATTACGATTCCAACCTCGTCGTGGGACACCGCGATCAGCGATCCGACGACGACTGGGACAAGGTCTGGAATACCGACGATCGCAACCGCGATACGCTCCGCAAGATCGAGTTCGGTCTGGCGGTTATCGCCGCGGGCGTAGCACTCGTCATGGTCCGCGGCGGATGGCTGCGGATGACCGCTCGACCGAACCATGTCGTGCCCTCGGCGGCCGATATTCACGTCCAGATGCCGCCGCCGCGTTAAGCCGGGCGCCTTGAATACATAGCGCCCGAACAAAATAGCGACTGCCAGCATTTGGGCTGGCAGTCGTCATTCCCGTTACGCAGCGGAGCGTTCCGCCTGCTTGTCTTCGAGACGATCGCCGCTGCGATCATTGGCTGCGGCGCCGGTGATCTCGATCCGGCGCGGCTTCATCGCCTCGGGAATTTCGCGTTTCAGCGCGATGCGCAGCAGGCCGTTGTCGAAGCTCGCATTCTGGACCTGCACGAAGTCGGCAAGCTGGAAGCGGCGCTCGAACGCACGGGTGGCGATCCCGCGGTGGACGAAGCGGCCATCGTCGCGTTCGTCGGGCTTGCGCCCGCTGACCGTCAACTGGTTGTTCTGCGCGACGATCTCGATGTCGTCGGGGCGAAACCCGGCGACGGCGAGCGTGATCTGATAGCTGTCCTCGCTCTCGCGTTCGATATCGAACGGCGGGTAGCCATCGACCGTATCGGTCCGTGCGGTCGCTTCCAGCAAGTCGAACAGCCGGTCGAAACCGACCGTGGAACGACGGTAAGGCGTAAAGTCGAAGTTCGTCCTCATATCCAAATCCTCCTCATGAGCAATCTGAGCACGAGGAGCACCGGTAAAGCCGGTGCCCTCAGTCGCCGGACCGATCGACGCGTCCGGCGACCGGGGAAATAATTTCGCGTCCGAGGTCGTCAAGATTGCCGAGCGAAATTTTTTACACCGGTCGCGAGCGGCTGCGATCCGCTACTTGATGCGCTTCCACGACTGCGTTTTGCAGCCGAACCCTGCGAACATGCAGCCTTCGCCGACCAACGTGCGGGCATCGATCTGCGTGATCGTACCGGACACGGTCTGGCCGACATCGGGAATGAAGACCTCGCCGCTCCATCGCCCAGGCTCGTCCTCGACGAAATCGCGGAACAGTTCCTCGCCGACGAGCTGGTCGACGCCGCCGCGCTGCGCGTCCTCGATCGCAGTGCGGCTCGCCCACACGACCGTCCCGCAGATCGCATCGCGACAGCGCTTGAAAGTCACGTGGACGGTGTTGTGCGGGTTGGCCCAGATCCCGGCGGGCGGCGGCGTCCGTGCCGCGACGGGCGCGGCGACCAGCGAGAGAGCCAGGATTGCGGCCGAATATTTGAAAAGCATGTCATCCTCTCGAATTCCCTACCGGATCGAACGTGCCAAACCTCGCTTCGAGCCCTGTCGAAAAGGTAAAACCGGAATTTCGATTGCCACCTATGCAGCTGATTTGGCTCAGTATCTGATGGTCGGCGTTGCGATGATTTGGTTGCTACCCTAGATATCGGGATTGGTGATCATCGATGAGTAGACTGTTTTGACTGATATCATCGACAGCGCCGTCGAAAGCGCCCCGAAAATGACGGCGGATGCCGAGCGGATCGCGGCCGAGATTATCGCGCAGGACGTCGGCACCGATCCGTTCGTCGCGGCCGTGCGGGCCACGCGGATGCCGATGATCATCACCAATCCCCGGTTGCCCGACAATCCGGTCGTTTTCACCAACGACGCGTTCTGCCGGTTGAGCGGCTATAGCCGGGCGGAGATACTCGGCCACAATTGTCGCTTCCTGCAGGGGCCGGAAACCGATCCCGCGACCGTTGTCAAGATTCGCGAGGCGGTGCGGCAGGTCCGGCCGATCGAGATCGACATCCAGAACCACCGCAAGGACGGCGAGCTGTTCTGGAACCGCCTGTTGCTGGCGCCGGTCTACGATACCGAAGGCGTGCTCGCCTATTTCTTCGCGAGCCAGGTCGATGTGACGCTCGAGCGCGAACGGCTGCAAGGCCTGGAATCGAGCAATGCCGCGCTTCTGGCCGAGCTGACCGACCGATTGCGGATGCAGCAGGAGCAGGAGCGCGAGCTGGCCTTCACGCTGAAGGCTGCCCGCTTCGGAACCTGGAGCCTGGAGATCGCCAGCAAGCAGCTGACTGCCTCCGATACGTGCAAGGAAATCTTCGGCCGCCCTAGCCACGAGCCCTTCACCTACGAGGACCGGCTCGAGGCGATCCATCCCGAGGATAGAGCGAAAAGCGTTGCCGAAGTCCGTCGCTGCGTCGCGGAGGGCACCGACTATGACGTGATCTACCGCATCTATCGCCGGGATGGAGAACTGCGCTGGCTCGCCTCGCGCGGCCAGCCCTTCTTTAACACCGAGGGCGAGGCGTTGCGGATCGCCGGCGTCTCGACCGACATCACCGACCAGCGTCGCAGCGAGATCATGCGCGCGGCGCTCGTCGAACTGGGCGACGTGTTTCGTGACACGGACGAACCGGATGATATCTCGTTCGCGGCGGCGCGGATCATTGGCCAAACGGTTGGGGCGGACCGAGCGGGCTATGGCGAGATCGACGCCGACACGCTCACGATCATGCGCGACTGGAGTGCGCCGCGCGTCGCGCCCCTTTTCGGCAGCTTCGATCTACGCAGCTTCGGAACGTACATCGACGATCTGAAAAATGGCGACGAAGTGTGTATCGAAGACGCGCACACCGATCCGCGAACGCGGTCGACGGTCGCCGCGCTCGAGGCGATTTCCGTGCGCGCGATCGTCAACATGCCGATCATGGAAAACGGACGGCTGGTCGCGATGCTCTACCTCGGCAGCGGCCGTGCGCGGCAGTGGCGTGCGGACGAGGTGGCGTTCGTTCGCGAAGTGGCCGAGCGCACCCGGATCGCAACCGAGCGGCGGCGCACGGAGCAGGAGCTTGCAGCTCTGGCCGCGTCGCTCGAACAGCAGGTCGCGGCGCGGACCGGCGAGCTCCAGCATGCCGAGGACGCGCTGCGCCAATCGCAGAAGATGGAAGCGGTCGGCCAGCTCACCGGCGGCGTCGCGCATGATTTCAACAACCTGTTGACCGTCATTCGCTCGGCGACCGACCTGCTGAAGCGTCCGGACCTCAGCGCGGAACGGCGCGAACGCTATATCGACGCGATCTCCGATACCGCCGATCGTGCCGCGAAACTGACGGGGCAGCTGCTCGCCTTCGCGCGGCGACAGGCGCTCCAGCCCGAGGTGATCGACGTCGGGCATAGCCTGCGCGTCATCGCCGATATGCTGGGCACGTTGACGGGCTCGCGAATCGTCATCGACATCGACGTGCCCGAGACGCCGCTGTTCACCAACGTCGATCCGAGCCAGCTCGATACCGCACTCGTGAACATGGCGGTCAACGCGCGCGACGCGATGGACGGCGCGGGCCATATCCTGATCGCGGTGCGGTCGGCGTCGTTCATCCCCGCCGTTCGCTCGCACCCGGCCGTGCCGGGGCGCTATGTCGCGATCTCGATGACCGACAGCGGTACCGGCATCGAACCCGAGAAACTGGAGCGGATCTTCGAGCCGTTCTTCACGACCAAGGGCGTCGGGCAGGGCACCGGTCTCGGTCTCAGCCAGGTGTTCGGGTTCGCCAAACAGTCCGAGGGCGACATCGTGGTCGAAAGCCCGCCGGGCGAGGGCGCGACCTTCACCTTGTATCTGCCGCAAGTCGACGAGAGCGACCGTCCCGTCGAGGACGACAACGTCCAGACGCTGGCCGACGGTCACGGAACCTGTGTGCTGGTCGTCGAGGATAACAGGGAAGTCGGGACGTTCACCACGCAGTCGCTGGCCGAGCTTGGCTATGTGACGGTGTGGGCGGCCAATGCGCAGGAGGCTCTGGCGGAGCTGGGCAAGGATGCCTCGCGCTTCGATATCGTGTTCTCGGACGTGGTGATGCCGGGGATGAACGGCATCGAACTCGGCAAGGCGATCCGCGCCGATCATCCGAGCCTGCCGGTCGTGCTGACGTCGGGATACAGCAATATCCTCGCGCAGGACGGCACGCACGGGTTCGAACTGCTCCACAAGCCGTATTCGGTCGAGCAACTGTCGCGCGTGTTGCGCAAGGCGGCGGGCTGGGGAAGCGCCGACAGAAGTTCGGACGGCACGTCGAAATAAAGAAGCGGCTGCCGATCCGCGCGCGAAAGGCTCAGGCGGTCGGCGCCGTCAACGACCGGATACGCCGCGCCGTTTCCGGGGTTGCCGGATTGTAGACGATCATCCCGAGGTCCGGCCGACCGTCGACCGCAAACGCCGAGAATTCGAGCTCGAGCAGGCCGTGTACCGGGTGGTGAAGCCGCTTCAGGCCGTCAGCATGCCGGGCAACGTTGTTGTCGCGCCACAATGCGTCGAACTCGGGACTGAGCCGCGACAGTTCCTCGACCAGTTGGCTGATCTCCGCGCCCGCGCCAGCACGCGCGGCATCTGCGCGAAACGTACCGACGACATAGCGGGCGACGTTGAGCCAGTCCTCCTGCGCTGCCTTGATGCTCGCATTGGTGAACATCAGGCGCAGGATGTTGCGCTGGTCGCGGGGCAACGTCGCATAGTCCGTCAGCAGCGTCGCCGCCGCCGCGTTCCACGCGACCACGTCCCAGGTCGGCGTCTTAACGATCGCCGGGCTGAATTCGAGCGCATCCAGTACGCGCTGAAGCCGGGGTGTGACTTCGTCGGAGGCGCGATAGGTCGCTTCGGGCGGATGGCCGAGACCGAGGACGAACAGGTGCTCGCGCTCCGGCTCGGTCAGCATCAGGCCGCCGGCGATGCGGTTGAGGACGTCGGCCGACGGCGCGCCACCGCGGCCCTGTTCGAGCCAGGTGTACCAGGTCGCCGAGATGTTAGCGCGCTGGGCGACTTCCTCGCGGCGCAGGCCGGGCGTCCGGCGCCGGCCGCCACTGAACCCGAACGCCGCGGCGTCCATGCGTGCCCGGCGATCGCGCAGGAACGTGCCGAGCGCATTGTCAGTCTCGATAGACATCGACATCCTGTTGAAGATTATACCATGATAAGGTCACTACTTTTACAGGTGTTGAAGTACGCCCAAGTCTTCCTCCGGACAATATCGGAGAGTTTGGATGCGTGTATTTTTGACGGGTGCGACGGGCTTCATCGGGTCGCGTATCGTGCCGGAACTGCTGAGCGCCGGACATGAGGTCTTGGGTCTTACCCGGTCGGATGCCGGCGCGCGGTCGCTGGTAGAGGCTGGCGCCGACGTACATCGCGGTGATCTCGTCGATCTCGACAGCCTGCGCAGCGGAGCGGAGCAGGCCGATGCGGTGATCCACACGGCGTTCGACCACGAGTTCACCAACTTCGTCGCGAACTGCGAAAAGGACCGCCGCGTGATCGGCGCGATGGGGGATGTGCTCAAGGGGAGCGATCGTCCCTTGATCATCACGTCGGGTACCGGGATCGGCGATACCGGCCCGGGCAAGCCTGCGCTCGAGTCCGCGTTCAATCCCGATTATCCCAACCCGCGGATCGCGTCGGAAAAGGCGGGGCAGGCGCTGTTGGAGGCAGGCCTTGACGTCCGTGTCATGCGGCTCCCGCAGGTCCACGATACCGTCAAGCAGGGGCTGATCACGCCCTACATCGATATCGCGCGCGAGAAGGGCGTGGTCGCCTATGTCGGTGACGGCGCCAATCGCTGGCCCGCTGCGCACGTGCTGGACGTGGCGAAACTCTACGCGCTCGTCCTCGACAAGGGCGAGAAGGGCGCGCGGTACAATGCCGTTGCGGAGGAGGGCGTCAGCGCCCGGGCGATCGCCGAGGTGGTTGCGGCAGGGTTGGGCCTGCCCACGCTATCGTTGACCCAGGAGCAGGCGAACGATCATTTCGGCTGGTTCGGGATGTTCGCCTCGCTCGACATGCTCGCCTCCAGCGACTGGACGCGCGCGCAACTCGACTGGAACCCGACCGGTCCGGGATTGATCGCCGATCTGGAAGCGATGGACTATGCGCCGGGCCTAGTCGCAGCCTGACCGGGCATCCCGCTGGCGGCAGTTTATCGCCTGCCGTCAGCGGGATACGCGTCGAGCAGATGCCGCTTGCATCGGTGCACGGCTCGGGACCATCCTGCGACATTGTCTACGGGGGTCTCATGCGTCGTCTCATCACTGCGGTACTGCTTGCCTGCGTCGCCACGCCCGTTCTCGCCAAGACGGTGGTCGTCGAAGAAGTGTCGCTCGATCGGTTGAGGACGCTGATGAACGACGGCGCGGCGGGCAGCGTCGACATCACCCGGGCCTATCTCGCGCGGATCGCCGCGATGGATCGCAAGGGACCGGCGCTGCACAGCGTCCTCGCGGTCAATCCCGATGCGATCGCGCAGGCCAAGGCGCTCGATGCCGAACGCAAGGCGGGGCATGTGCGCGGTCCGCTGCACGGCATTCCGATCCTCATAAAGGACAATATCGAGACCGCGGATCTGCTGCCGACGACCGCGGGCAGCCTCGCATTGCGCGACAACATGACGCGCCGGGACGCGCCGCTGGTCGCCTATCTGCGCCGCGCGGGTGCGGTGATCCTCGGCAAGACCAACTTGTCGGAATGGGCGAACATCCGCTCGACCCATTCGATGAGCGGTTGGAGCGCGGTCGGCGGGCTGGTGCGCAACCCCTATGCGCTGGATCGGACCGCGTGTGGGTCTTCGTCGGGATCGGGAGCAGCGGTCGCCGCGAGTTTCGCCGCGGCGGCAATCGGTACCGAGACCGACGGTTCGGTCGTGTGCCCGTCGTCGCTGAACGGTCTGGTCGGGTTCAAGCCTTCGATCGGTCTGGTCAGTCGTACGCATGTCGTGCCGATCAGCCACAGCCAGGATACGCCGGGGCCGATGGCGCGCAGCGTCACCGACGTCGCGCTCCTGTTGTCGGGCATGGTCGGTGCGGATCCCGCGGACCGCGTGACGGCGGCGGCGGTGACCAGGGATTATGCCGCGGGACTCTCAGCCAGCGCGTTGTCCGGCATGCGGGTCGGCGTCGTCCGGCCCGACGGCATGTCCGCGGATCTAACCAGTCGCTACGCGGCGGCGCTGAACGTGCTGCGCGCAGCGGGTGCCGTGCTGGTCGAGGTAAAGACGCCGAAGCTCGACGGACTGGGCGAAGCGGAACTGATGGTCCTAAAAACCGAACTCAAGGCGGACCTGAACACCTATCTCGCGACCACGCCAGCGGCAGTACAGACGAAGACGCTGGGCGCGGTGATCAACTTCAACCGCGCGAACGCCGCGACCGAGATGCCGTTCTTCGCGCAGGAATTGTTCGAGGATGCGGACAAGACCAAGGGGCTCGACGATCCCGCGTACAAGGCCGCGCGCGCGACATCGCTTCGGCTGGCGGGCGCGCAAGGAATCGACGCGATGCTGCGTGCGGCGGGTGCGCAGATCCTAGTCGAGCCGACCTATGATGCGGCATGGCTGAGCGACCCAGTCTACGGCGATACCTACGCTGGACCCTCCGCCGCGACGTTGCCCGCGGTCGCCGGTTATCCGCATCTGACCGTACCGATGGGTCTCGTGCGGGGGTTGCCGGTCGGCCTGTCGTTCATCGCCACAAAGTACGCCGATCAGACCGTGCTGCGTGCCGGCTATGCCTATGAACAGCGTGCCAAGGCCCGGTCGGCGCCGCGGTATTTACCGACCATCGCCGTCGACCGGTGAGGCGAAGGGGGCTTACCCCGCCTTCTGCTTCGTCTCGGGCATCGCGAAGAAATAGAGCATGAATCCAGCGCCAGCCACGACGGCCAGGGTCAGGAAGCTCACGCTGTAGCCCGCCCAGACGATGATCGCGCCGGCCAGTGTCGCGGACAAGGCCGCACCCAGGCCCTGCGCACTCGCCACCGCGCCCTGGCTGACGTTGAAGCGCCCTGTCCCCTTGGTCAGGTCGGCGATCACGACCGGGAACAGCGCGCCGAAGATGCCCGCGCCGATGCCGTCCAGTGCCTGCACGCCGACCAGCCACCACGGGTTGTCCGACACGGTATACAAAGCGCCGCGCGCTGCGAGGAACCCGAAGGCGACGAGGAACAGCGGCTTGGTGCCCCATTTCTCGGTGTTGCGGCCGACCACGATTGCGACCGGTACCATCACAAGCTGCGCCGCGACGATGCACGCGGCGGTCAGCGACGTCGCCTGGTCCTTGCCGACGGTGCGCGCGAGCAACTGGCTGACCGACGTCAGCATCGCCGCGTTGGCGAGATGGAACAGGAACGCCGTCGCCGCGAAGATCATCAGCGGCTTGTTCTCGACCAGCGCCTTCCACCCGCTCGGCTCCTCGCAATCGTCCTCCGGCTCGCAATCGAGACCGCGCGCGACCGCGTTGTCGATGTCGTCGTTCTTGATCCGCGACGCGGTCACGATGCTCGCAACCGTCAGCGCGCCCATCAGGTAGAAGACGACGACCGGTCCGAACCTCCACGCGAGCACGCCAGCCAGCGCCGCCGACACGGCGTTGCCCGCGTGGTTGAACGCCTCGTTGCGACCGACGCGCTTGGCGAACAGTTTCGGGCCGACCAGCCCCAGCGTGATGGCGGAGATCGCCGGCGCGAATACAGCACCAGCGACCGCTGCGATCGACTGGGTTACCGCGACGGCTGTGAACCCGCTGACGATCGGCAACGAGACGCTGCTGAGCGTCACGAGCAGCGCGGCGATCATCACGATCCGCGGCTTGTTCCGGCTGCGATCGATGAGGCCGCCCGCGGGCGTCTGCGAGATCAGGCCGACAATCCCGGCGATCGTCAGGATCATCCCCACCGTCGCTTCGTTCCAGCCATGCGCAGGCCCACGCACTGCGACTAGGTAGATGGCGAGGTACGGCCCGAGCCCATCGCGAACGTCGGCAAGGAAGAAGTTCAGCGCGTCGAGCGTCTTCTTGGGTGCGGATGTAGCGTCCGACCCGCCCTTGGCCTTGCCGCTGTTGGCGGATGCCGTGTCCGTCGTGGCCATGAGAATTCCCTGAATATCGGTGTAGTCGAACGCGGTGCCCTGCGGGAAACCTGCGCGCCGTCGGATCGCTAAAGCTGCGGCACCGGGCAAAGTTTCCACGCCGCGGAAATATTGTTCGGCCTGATATTATCCAGTGAAGTCAAAAGCTAAACCGAAACTGAACGAGCCCGTTAAGTCTCAAATCATGAAGTTATTGTCACGGAACGATGAACCCTTAGCCTCGCTATGGGCTGCATCGGCGGATCATCTGCCACACGACTTGAAAGAGCTTTAATGACAGGATGCCTGACCTGGATTCACTTTGGCGATCTGCATGTCGACGAGGCCGATGGGTATGAAGGACTGTCTCGGTTTCGCACGCTGATCGCTAGCGCCGAGGCCCATCTGGGCGACGCGGTCGACTTCGCACTGTTGCCCGGCGACAATGCCAATCACGGTACCGACGACCAATATGCGCGGATTGCGGACGCGATGACGGGGCTGTCGCTGCCGTGGCACGTGCTGGCAGGCGATCATGATTTCGAACCCGGCGACCTGACCGCGATTCGCGCGATCACCGCGAAGATGGCGCCCTATGCAGAGACGATCGCGGGTTATCGCTGCCTGTTCCTCGATATCGTCTCGGCGGGGAAGGGCGGTCCCGACTTCCGGATCGACCCGGCCCAGCGTGCCTGGATAGAACGCGAACTGAGCACCGCTGCGGTGGCTGGCGAACCGGTCGCGGTGTTCATGCATGCCTATCCCGGCGACCTGCGCGATGATCCCGACGGTATCGCCGGGCTGTTCGCCGCGCACCGCGTCGCGTTCGTCGACACCGGGCACACGCATTACAACGAGCTGCTCAACGACGGCCGCGTGATCTACGGCGCGACCCGCTCGACCGGCCAGATCGAGGAGGGCGCACCTGGTTTCTCGATCGTCACGCTCGACGACGGCGTGCCGAGCTGGCGGTTCCAGGCGATCGACGATCCCTGGCCGCTCGTCCAGATCACCAGCCCCGCCGACCGCCGCCTGATCACCGACCCAGCGCGCGCCGACAACGTGCCCGGCAGCGCCTTCACGGTCCGCGCGAAGATATTCGGCGCCGCAGATACAGTATCGCTGCACGTCGATGACGGCCAAGCCATCCAGATTACGCGCGTCGACGGAGTGCCCTCGCTCTGGAACGCCTCGGTCGACGGCATAGCCGATGGCCTCCACCGTCTCGCCGTCCGTTGTGACGGGACCGAGGACCGGATCGAGATCCTCGTCCGCAACACAGGACCACGACCGAAGCGCAATCCTCCCGTAGCGCTAGGCCGCGACGTGAACGCGATCGGTGCTTGGCTCGATCGTGGTATCGACGGCGCGCAACGCGGCCCGAACAAGAACGGACTCGATTGGTGAATACGGCAACGATGACGATGGTCCCGCGTCTCAACTCGCGGATGCCCGCGGCATGACGCTCCACACCTACGCGATCTGGGCGATCTGCTTCGTCGCGACGTTCGGCGTTATCACGCGTCCGTTCAAGCTGCCCGAAGCGGTTTGGGCGGTCGCGGGCGCTGCGGTGCTGCTCGTGTTCGGGCTGATGTCGCCCGCTGCTGCATGGGCGGCGGTGCTGAAGGGTGGCGACGTCTATTTGTTCCTGATCGGCATGATGCTGCTATCCGAGGTCGCCCGCGAGCAGGGGCTGTTCGACTGGGTCGCCGAGCACGCGGTGCGGCTTGCAAAGGGATCGACCAGCCGCCTGTTCGCGCTGGTTTTCGGCGTCGGCATCGTCGTCACGACCTTCCTCTCGAACGACGCGACCGCAGTGGTGCTGACCCCCGCCGTCTACGCCGCGGCGAAGAAGGCGAAGGCCGACCCGCTGCCGATGCTGTTCGCCTGCGCGCTGATCGCCAATGCGGCGAGCTTCGTGCTGCCGATCTCCAACCCGGCGAACCTCGTGCTGTACGGTGGCGAAATGCCGTCGCTCGGGGCGTGGATGGCGTCGTTCGCGCTGCCGTCGTTGGTGTCGATCGGCGTTACCTTCCTCATGCTGCGCTGGGTCGAGCGCGAGCGGCTTACCGGGCAGTGCGAGACAGTCGTCGAGACCGGCACGCTGCCGCGTGGCGGCAAGATCGCGCTCGGCGGGATCGTCGCGACCGCAGTTCTGCTGATCGCCGCGTCGGCGCAGGGGTATGAGTTAGGACTGCCGACCTGCCTTGCTGGTATCGCGACGATGGCCGCGATCTGCATCGGGGAGCGCAAGTCGCCGTTTACGACGCTAGGCTCGGTATCCTGGGCGGTGCTGCCGCTGATCGCGGGCCTGTTCGTGCTTGTCGAGGCACTGGCGAGCACCGGCGTTATCACGATGCTGGCGCGCTGGCTTGCGGCGGGTGCGGCGCAAACGCCGTCGACGACCGCAGGCGTTGCGGGGACGATCCTGGCATTCGGTTCGAACCTGATGAACAACCTTCCGGCTGGACTGATCGCCAGCACCACGTTGCAACAGGCCCACGTTCCGCAGATCGTCACCGACGGCCTGCTGATCGGCGTCGATCTCGGCCCGAACCTGTCGATCACCGGCTCGCTAGCCACCATCCTCTGGCTGACCGCGATCCGCCGCGAGGGCGAGGACGTCGGCTTCTGGCGATTCCTGAAGGTCGGCGCGGTGGTGATGCCGCCAGCGCTGTTCGCCGCTCTCGGCGCGCGCATGCTAATCGGCTGAGCGCGCGCTGAGCGGCGGCCAATCAGATGCCGGTCGCAGGCGTCTTGGCGACCGTCCCACGGTGCATGACGAACTCGACGTGTTCCAGCCGCGTGACGTCCTGCAGCGGAGACCCCGCAACGGCGATGATGTCCGCGGTCTTGCCAGGTGCGAGCGTGCCGATGTCGTCGCGCCCGAGCAGGTCTGCGGCCCCCACCGTGGCGGCGGCGATCGCCTGGGTCGGGGTGAGCCCGTTCCTGACCATCAGCGCGAACTCGGTGGCGTTGTCGCCGTGCTTCGACACGCCGGTATCGGTGCCGAACGCGACCTTGACCCCCGCAGCATAGGCGCGGCGGTGGCTGGCCGCCATCGCCGCGGCCGCCGCCTCGGCCTTGACGATCGTCGCCGGCGGCAATGCACCGCCGCGTGCCTGGGCCAGTGCCGCGACGGGTGCGATCTCGGTCGGCACCAGATAGGCGCCCTTGGTCTTGAACAGCCGGATCGTCTCGTCGTCGAGGAACGTGCCGTGCTCGATCGAGTCCACACCGGCTTCCAGCGCGGCCTTCGTGCCCTCGGCGGCATGGCTGTGCGCAGCGACCTTGCGGCCGAGCGCATGCGCAGTCTCGATGATCGCGCGCATCTCCTCCGGCGTCATCGCACGGCCGAGGCCGCCGCTGACGTTCGACAGCACGCCGCCGGTCGCCGCGAACTTGATGACTCGCGCGCCCAACGCGACCTGCGCGCGCACGGCGCGGCGGCAATCGTCGGGGCCGTCGCACAGGTTCATTTCTTTCGCGTGCACCATGTCCGCGAACTCCTCCGCCAGCCCGTTGCCGCCGTCGCCGTGCCCGCCCGTCACCGAGATCATCTCGCCGGCATTGGTGATGCTCGGCCCTTCGACGGTACCGGCATCGATCGCATCGCGCAGCGCCCGGATACCGCGCGGATCGCCGCCCAGGTCGCGAACCGAGGTGAAGCCTGCCGCCAGCGTCGTGCGGGCGTTGGCAACCGCGGTCATCTCGTCGTCGAACCGATCGCGGTTGAGCGCTTCCAGCCGCGCGCGCATCGGATCGCCGCCGATGCCCCAGAGATGGACGTGCATGTCGACCATCCCGGGCAGTACGAACGCGGTACGCAGGTCGATCAGCCTTGCCCCCTGTTCCGGCGTGACGAAGCCATCGCGCAGCTCGACGATCTTCCCGTCGCGGACGATGATCGTGGTGTTGCCGCGCGGTGCCTGGCCGGGCCGGTCGAGCACAGTGCCCGCCTGGATATAGGTCGTGGTCGACGGCTTGCCCTGCGCCATTACCGGTGCCGCGACGATTGCCGTCAGCCCGATCATCCATGCCTTGATCATCACATTCTCCCCCTTTGATGCGTGATGCTCGCCGATGCGCGACGCGGCGGCAAGAGGGCATCGATCTATCTTCACGATCGCACCGCCAGGCGCTTGGCAGACCCCGCCGGGCGCGACTATACCGCTCGGTACTGAAATACGGACTCGGCGGTTGCAACGACACCGCCGGCTCAACAGGAGAGTGGCGATGTCGATACTTATCAACGGGTCAGCGGTGGCGCTGCCCGACGATCCCCGTGTCTCGCTGCTCGATCTGTTGCGCGAGGGGCTGCATCTGGCCGGTACCAAGAAGGGCTGCAACCAGGGCGCGTGCGGCGCCTGTACCGTGCTCGTCGATGGCGAGCGGATCGTGTCCTGCCTCGCGCTCGCGGTGCAGTATGACGGGCGCAAGGTAACGACGATTGAGGGGCTGGCCGACGGCGATGCGCTGCATCCGTTGCAGCAGGCGTTCATCGATCACGACGGCTTCCAGTGCGGCTATTGCACGCCCGGCCAGATCTGTTCGGCGGTCGGCATGGCGGCGGAGGCGAAGCGCGGCGTGCCGAGCCATGTCAGCGCCGATCTCACCGCCGACGTGACGCTGACCCGCGAGGAATTGCAGGAGCGGATGAGCGGCAATCTGTGCCGCTGCGGCGCGCACAACGGGATCATCGACGCGATCCGCGAAACCGTGGCAGCGGAGATGGCGGCATGACCCCCTTCACCTATGCACGGGCCGAAGACGCGGCCGACGCGCTCCGGCTCGGGCAGGCGAATGCGACGGCCTATCTCGGCGGCGGCACCAATTTGGTCGACCTGATCCGCGAGACTGTCGCCAAGCCAAGCGCGCTGGTCGACGTGACCGGACTGTCGAACGAGATCGAGGAGACCGAGGGCGGTGGGCTGATGATCGGCGCGGCGGTCCGCAACACCGCGCTGGCCGAGCATCTGGCGGTGCGGACGCGCTATCCGGTACTGTCGCGCGCGATCCTGGCGGGAGCGTCGGCACAGATCCGGAACATGGCGACGGTCGGCGGCAACCTGCTCCAGCGGACCCGGTGCACCTATTTCTACGACACCGACGGATCGCGCTGCAACAAGCGCGCGCCGGGGTCGGGCTGCGACGCGATCGAGGGTTTCACGCGGGGACACGCCATTCTCGGCGCGTCGTCGGCGTGCGTCGCGACGCACCCGTCGGACATGTGCGTGGCGCTCGCTGCACTCGATGCGACCGTACATCTGCACGGGCGGGGTGGGGCACGGACCTTGCCCTTCACCGAGCTTCATCGGCTGCCGGGCGATCATCCCGAGTTCGATACCGTGCTCGAGCCGGGCGAACTCATCACCGCGATCGAACTGCCGCCGCTGAATTTCGCGGCCAACTCGACCTATCGCAAGGTGCGCGACCGGGCGAGTTACGCCTTCGCGCTGGTCTCGATCGCAGCCGCGCTGGAGATCGATGGCGGCGTCATCAAGGACGTACGGATCGCGCTCGGCGGGGTCGCGCACAAGCCGTGGCGCGCGTCGAAGGCTGAGGCGGCCTTGCGAGGCGGCCCCGCGACCGAGGAGGCGTTCCTCGCCGCTGCCGTCGCCGAGATGGCGGACGCCGTGCCGCTGCGCGACAACGGTTTCAAGATCGCACTGACCAAGCGCACCCTCGTCGCCGTCCTTGGCGACCTTGCCGGAGCAGCAGCATGAGCATCGTCGATACGGTCAAGGAAACCGCGCAGGGCCTGGTCCAGGGCGCAATAAGCAAGCTGGTGCCGCTCGCTCCCGACAGCTGGGTTCCGGGCGGCGTGCCCGATCCGCTGATCCGCCAGCAGCACGGGCTGATCGGTACGTCGGTCTCGCGGCTCGATGGCCCGCTCAAGGTGCGCGGTGCGGCAACCTTCGCGGCCGAGTTTCCGCTGGAGAACATGGTCTACGCTGCGCTCGCCTATGCCACGATTCCGCGCGGGCGGATCGCGGCGATCGATACCGCGGCTGCGGAGGCGGCGCCGGGCGTCGTGGTAGTGATGACGCACCTGAACGCGCCCCGGATGAACCCGCCCGCGGTGTTCGGCTCTTCCCCCACAGCGGCGGGACCGGCGGACCTGCCGGTCATGCAGGACGACCGCGTTCACTGGAACGGCCAGCCGATCGCGGTCGTGCTCGCCGAGACGCAGGAGCAGGCCGATCATGCCAAGTCGCTGATCGTCGCGACCTACGCGGCCGAGCCTTCGACGACGTCGCTCGCTGCAGCCAAGGCTGAAGGACCCAAGCAGGGCCTGTTCATGGGCCAGCCGTTGCTCAACGAGATCGGCGACGCGGATGCGATGCTGGCAGCGGCGCCGCACAAGGTCGATCAGGTCTATCGCACGCCGCGTCACAATCACAACGCGATCGAGCCGCATGCCGCGACGATCGCGTGGATCGGCGACGAATTGGTCGTCCACGACGCGACGCAGCTCGTCACCGCAGAGGCGCAGACGATCGCCGACGTGTTCGACTTAAAGGCGGCACAGGTGCGCGTCACATCGCCGTTCGTCGGCGGCGGGTTCGGTGGGAAATGCCTGTGGGATCATCAGATCCTCGGCGCCGCGGCGGCCAAGCTCGCTGGGCGCCCGGTCCGCATCGCTCTGTCGCGCGAGGGCGTGTACCGCGTCGTCGGCGGCCGTACGCTGACCGAGCAGCGGGTCGCGATCGGCGCGGACGCGGATGGTCGCTTCAAGGCGCTGGTCCACACCGGCATCGCCGCGATGACCCCGCACAACAACATGCCCGAACCGTTCATCCTCGGCACGCGCGGCGGCTATGCGGCGGACAGCTTCAAGCTGTCCGTCGAGACGGTCACGATGAACATGCTCGCCAACACCTTCATGCGCGCACCCGGCGAGGCGGTCGGCACGTTCGCACTGGAGTCGGCGATCGACGAGCTGGCGGTCGAACTCGACATGGACCCGATCGCGCTACGCATCCGCAACGAGCCGGACAGGGATCCGACCACGGGCTTGCCATTCTCGTCACGCCACATCGTCCAGGCGTGGCGGAGTGGTGCTGAGCGGTTCGGCTGGAGCGACCGTCGTGCTGAGCCGGGAACACGTCGCGACGGCGAGTGGCTGATCGGCATGGGCTGCGCGACCGGGACCTATCCCTATTACCGTATGCCAGGCGCTGCCGCACGGATCACGCTGAGTCGTGACGGGCATGCCCTTGTCGAGATCGCCGCGCATGAGATGGGCATGGGGACGTCCACGACGACCGCGATGGTCGCCGCCGATCGCCTCGGGCTACCGCTGGACCGGGTGTCGGTCGGCTATGGCGATTCGATCATTCCCGGCGCGATCCTGGCCGGTGGATCGCAGCAGACCGCGGCGATCGGCGCCGCCGTGATCGCCGCGCATCATGCGCTGGTCGCCGAACTGCTGAAGCTCGCGGGCAATGATTCGCCACTCGCAGGCCTGTCGCCCGACGAGGTCGGCAGCGAGGATGGCGGACTGACCAAGCTCGACGATCCGACCCGCCGCGAGAGCTATGTCTCGATCCTCGAACGGGCGCAGCGCGAGAGCGTCGTCGTCAGCGAAGAAGCGTCGCAGCCGCTCGAACTGATGCACTGGTCGATGCATTCGCACAGCGCGCTGTTCTGCGAGGTCCGCGTCAACGCGGTCACCGGCGAGACGCGCGTCAGCCGCTTCCTGGGCGCATTCGATTGCGGGCGTATCCTCAATCCCAAGACCGCGCGCAGCCAGTTCCGCGGCGGGATCGTCATGGGCCTCGGCATGGCACTGATGGAGGAGACGCAGTTCGACGAGCGCAATGGCCGCATCATGAACCCGAGCCTCGCCGAATATCACGTGCCCGTGCACCTCGACGTGCCTGAGATCGACGTGATCTGGACCGACATCGCCGACCCGCACACGCCGATGGGCGCGCACGGCGTGGGCGAGATCGGCATCACCGGCGTTGCCGCGGCGGTGGCGAACGCGATCTACAACGCCACCGGCAAGCGCGTGCGCGACCTGCCGATCACGCTGGACAAGGTGCTGATCTGATCGGAGAGCGTGACCGGTCGGTTCCGCGCGGCCTTTACATGAGGCGACGGGCTAGCCGGTCAGGCAGGGAATTGCGCGATGGCCTTTCGTTTCTTCTCTACGGTCGGCCTCGGTCTGCTGGCTTTCGCGATGCCCGTCGCCATCGCGGCGAAGGGAGCGCCAGCCAAGCGGCTCGTCCTGATCGATGACGATGTCGTCGGTCTGAACGGCGCGCCCGCGTTGCTGCTCCAGGCACCGGGCGTCGAGGTACTGGGGATCACCACGACCAGTGGTTCGGTCTGGCGCGATACCGCTACGGCCTATGCGTTGCGGACCGTCGAAATCCTCGGGCGGACCGACGTACCGGTGGTGCCGGGCGCAACCTATCCGCTGGTGAACAGCGAGGCTGCGACCGAGCGGTGGGAGGGGCTCTACGGGCGGCTCGAGTTCAAGGGACCTTGGACGGAGCCCGCGTCCGCCGGCGCGGGCCAGTCCACCCCCGGGACACCGTCGCCTTCGGTCGTGCCCAGCCTGCCGATCGGCGATCCCGTCACCAAGCCGTCCGGCGAGATCGCCGCCGCGTTCCTCGTCCGCATGGTCCGCGCGCACCCGCACCAGATCACGCTGTTCGCCACCGGTCCGATGACCAACATCGCGCTCGCGCAAAGCCTCGACCCGAGCTTCGCCGCGAACGTGAAGGAACTCGTCTACATGGGCGGCAGCCTCAATCCGCAGCAGTGTCTCGACACGCCCGCCGCCGCAGAGTTCGCGCGCGAGTTCGTCAATACGCCCCGGCGCGAGTTCAACATCCGCTGGGATCCCGAAGCCGCACGGATCATGGCGCACGGCGCGTGGCCGAAGGTGACGATGGTCCCGATCGACCCGTCGACGGGCACGCAGTGGACGCGGGGTTTCCTCGACAGCCTCAAGCCGGCCCGCACGGCGCTCACCGATGCACTACAGACCGGGCTCGAACCGGGGTTTCCGATGTGGGACGAGATCGCGGCGATGGCCTGGCTGGAGCCGGCCATCGTCACGCGCGCCGAGACGCTCTACATCGATTTCGACACGAGCCAGACCGCCGGATACGGCGATACCCTGTCGTGGCACGACGCATACCGCCCACATCTCGGCGAACGCGCGCAGACCGTCGTACTTCGCGTCGACCGTGAGAAGATGGAGGCGGCAATGCGCGCGCTCTACACAAGACCTCTGAAGCGTGAACCGGCATCGCGGTAGCGACGTCGACCCGACAAGGACATTCGCCCCCTAGGGCGTCCCCCGGACGGAACATACGGAACTACCGACGCCCTTCGCCCGATATCCGAGAGCAGGTGTCACTCTTGGGACGCGCGCCACCGACGCACGGCTTCCTCATACGCCTGCTTTTGCCCGCGCAGCGCGTCCTTCGCAGCCTCGATGCTGGAGGACCGAACCTGCTCCAAAGCGCGACGATCCCGCGCAAGCGCAGCCTCGCGTTCGGCGAGATCTTTCTTCTTCCGGTCAAAATCTGCTTGTAACGACGTCAAAGCCTCCTCAGCCGCATCAAGCTCGTCGCGTTTCGGCCGCGGCTTGGGTTTGGGTTTAGCCTGAGGTTTCGCGGCAGGTTTCGGATCGGCATCGGCATCGGCATCGCGCGGCGCGGCAGGCGCCCGCTGTTCGGGCAGCGCCGCAATCTGTTCAGCGGTCGTCCCACGCGAATGCTTCACGACCGTACCAGGGGAGACCAGTGGTTCCGCCATCAACGCGGGATCTGTGACCTGCTCGGCAATGCCCCGCGCGAACAAGTCGCGGTCGCTACCCCACGCCTCCAGTGCCGCCTTCTGACTCGGCGCAGCGACATACGCATCGTAGAAACCCGCTACGGTCCGGTACACCTTCAACTTCTGGACACGCGCCATGCCAACCGATAGCGCGACGCGCCGCTCTGCGGAAGTTGCCTGACGCAGGCCACTCGCCGATGCGACCAATCGGTGCCAGTATCTAGCGCTATAAGAAAATGGTGGACGCACTTGGGCTCGAACCAAGGACCCGCTGATTAAGAGTCAGCCGTTTTTCCAATGTTTTCAATGCCGTCTCCGACATATTCCGCATCCGTACCATGCTACCCTACCGAGGGGTGGCTTCATTTGTCGGAATGGGTTCGGGGTTCCGGAAAGTTGAGCAGCCGCATAAAACAAGCCCGTCAGCGTTGGGTTATTCGCCCACTGGTCAGACGTACCGCACTCGTCTTGCAGCGAATTTCTGGGTTTAGTCCGTCGGCCTTGCCAAGCGCGAATTAGACAACAAGAATGACCTACCAACGACTCGTTGGCATGGGAGTGTGAAGATGATGAACAAGCGTTCAAGTCGGACCGCAGCGGCAATTTTTGCTACCGTTGCGCTAACATCCATCCAAAGTACGGCTGCCACCGCTCAGTACGAGAAGGGATGCCAGTATTATGCCGTTACGACATGCGCCGGCGATAAATGGCAAGGGCTCGGCTACAGCTCGCGTGCTCAATGTTATCAGGTCGAGCGCGCTGTATGTGAGAATGGGGGGCCGATCGATGCCGCTCAATTCAAGGCGGAGCGGACTCTTTCGTTTCCCACAACTCTTTTAGCTAACTAGACGATATCATGAGGCGGGGCGTCTCAGCTGAGGCTGCGGCGCCCAACCGTCCCTTGCTAGGTCAAAATTCTCAGCTGTGCGTTGCGGCGCGGAATATCAGACTAGGCGGCATACTCCGGCCTTTCCTCATCAGGATAGAACGCGGTTGCGATCCCGGCGATCGTAGGACAATCGTTCGTCATGAGCATCACGGTCAATGGCATGGATGTCGTCACATTAGACGATGCAGCAATCATTCGCCTCGTAGCCGAAGCGATACGTCAGACGCGACCGCCCTGGTACGAGCGCGCGCCTTTCTCCTATATATTGGGCGGGGCGGGCGCATTGCTTGTCGGAGTAGGGGGAGACGGCATCGCTCACTACCTGGGATGGTCGTAATTACCCGTAATTAGGCACCCCACTCCGGACCCTCCTCATCAGGATAGAACGCGTGGGGATCGCGGCCGGAAGATGGACTCACCTCGAGCAAATGCCGCCCCGGCCGCCTCAATTACCGTGCTAGTGATGCCTGGTATCGCCTGAACAGGTCGGAAAGCCGGTTGAGGGCGTCGCCTTCGATCTCAGTGACGTTGCCGCGGCCATCACCAAGGTCAATCGGGTCATCGATCGTCACAGAAGCTCGGGTCTTATCCGATGCCGACAGCGCTTTATAAGCAGCAGGAACGGCGTTCAGGGTCGTCTTGATGCCTACGTCACGCGAGGGATCGTGCATCGTGCAGGTCTGGGTCCACGAGAAATCGGACATTCAAGCTCTCCGGGCGATTGATACTTCAGCTTGGCCCGACCCACTGCGCATCGCAATGCTGATCGCAGCGAAGCCAGTTAGGCAGTGCCAGCTAGTTCCGCCTCGAGGGCGT
Source organism: Sphingomonas sp. NFX23 (assembly GCF_049887795.1). Classification (NCBI taxonomy): domain Bacteria; kingdom Pseudomonadati; phylum Pseudomonadota; class Alphaproteobacteria; order Sphingomonadales; family Sphingomonadaceae; genus Sphingomonas; species Sphingomonas sp. NFX23. The sequence continues at coordinate 57,308 of NZ_JAGEKH010000003.1, read as the reverse complement.
CAGCGGACCGGTCGAGCGCAAGAGCAACCTGCTCAATCGCCTCGCTCAGCACGGTTCCTGTCATGTGCGAGTGAAGGTCACGGTATTCCTGTGCCTGTTGGCGCATCTGCTCCGGTGTCTTGGTCATGCGGCTAAAATAGTTCTGCGACCTTTACGGAACATGACCCGTTGCGATCAGCACCCGCTGTCAAACATACTACGCCGTCTTAACATCATGCGGGACCGTTTCGGGTCGATGACCGTTCCCCGGCAACGGGAGAAACAGAATGGCTGACGTACTGAGACCGAATGAGTTCGAGATCACAGCTTTCGAGGGGAGGGTGCTGGTCGAGGCACCCGGTATCGTCGCCACGCTTGATATCGACGCAGCCTCTTTGTTTTCAGACCGACTGCTTGCGGCGTGCGGGTCAGCACGGTTGCAGCAGCATGCTGCGGTCGGCCAGGCGCCGAACGCAGGGTCCTCCTCACCCTGATGAAAGGTAGGCAATAGGCAAATCGTACGATGGTAGAGCTGACGAGGTTGACAGCGCTTTGTAAGAAAGTTCTCATGTCGCTCTCACGACTCGGGAGATAGTCATGTTCAATAAAGTTCTGACGGCAGCCGCCCTTGCAGCGTTTTGTGCCGTCGGGGTTACCGCGCCCGTTCAAGCACAGGGGAAGAAGCAGGAGTCGCGGGTCGTCCGGTATACGGACGAAAGTTATACTCAGATCTCTGGGCAATCGATCCGGTTCTGTGATGGGACGTTCTTCAAGAACGGCACGCCGACCCTTTACGAAGAAGAGACTTATTACGGCTGCTAACCGCCGAACTCGCGGTCTTCCTCATTACCGAACGTAGATCGTCAGTAGGATCATTATCAAAAGGGGGAGGTAGGGAATCCAAACGAACGGCTTCCAAAACCACTTGAGAAGCGCTCCCGGTCCCCACCCCTCCTGGATCCGTCGGGATTTGAGATGACTTTGGAACGGATGCCTAACTACATCTGTGCCCGCAAAATGAGCTTCCAGGGCGTCGATCCGCGGCCCGTTCGAGTGCTGGAACACCTTCCACTGAGCTTCTAGAACCCACATCGATATGATCAGCAGAGCGAGCCCGACTGCGAAACCCATGCTCGCCTCTGCCTTCGATGCCCATGCGAACATTGCCGCGATGCTGCCTACAGAAGTCCAACCTTTGATCGTCAGGATACGACGGTCAAAGTCGTCCCAGACTGCCGAAAGTTGCAAGTACTCCTTCTGAAGCGCCCGATCTAAATCGCTCATGCTCCCCATTCTGGCCCCTCCTCGTCAGGGTAGAAGGCGTGGGGATCGTACACCGGTCGCTGAGCTGGCCGCATCTGGCGGGGAGGCTGGGGCTTCGGAACATCAGGGACCGGGTCGGGCAGGGTAGGTAACCCGCCTCCGAACCTGATCCTGATATAGGCCCCGCTGCCGTGCATCGCCTGAAAGACCGCGGTCGCGTCGTCTTCCTTCATCCTCTTGCCGATTAGGGGTGCACGCTCGGCGCTGACGTAGCCCAGCTGCGTGCCGCGATCGCTGAAGATGGCAACGGCGTTCGCGTCGAACGGGTTCTTCGGCTCGAGGCGTAGCTCAACGACGTCACCCGGGGCGCAGAGCATGCACTCCATGCGCCTGTTACTCTTCGACTTATCCTCGTTCGGGAAGTCTATGCCGACGATGGAGGTGGTGAGCTCGTCCATGCGCACTACATAGCCCGTCGAGATAATCTGAAAAGGTAGCCCTCCAGTATGAGCATAGTGAGCCAGGATTTTCGCAACCGTGCGGCCGTTGATCGCGCAGCTGCGGAAGAGGAGCCGCTGGCTAAAAAGAAGGCCTCGTTATTGGCGTCAGCTGCGAAGCTAGACGAACTCGCCGAGCATGCTGAGCGTGCCGAACTCCTGAGCAAAGGCCGCTCGTAACGGCCGCGAGGTGGTGAGTTCGTCCATCTCATTCCGTACCAAACCGCTGCGAGGGAGATAGGAGCAATCCGCGCAAATCCGATTTTAACACTTGTCGTCCACTCCCGCCAAGGAAGGAACGAATATGCGCCACTATATCACTGCACTTCTTAGGAACTCCCGCGGGGCCACCGCCATCGAGTACGGCCTAATCGCCGCGCTTATCGCTGTTGCTGCGATCGCTGCAATGCAGGGCTTGGGTAGCAGCCTCAACAAGACGTTCAACAATGCGTCGTCGAACATGAAGGCCGGCTGAGCGGTTGCCCGAATCGGTCGACCGCGCATAGGCTTCGCAAATGGACGAACCGACATCAAAGCCTAGCGAGATGGCAGACGCCGAACTGCTTCGGGCATACCAGCAGACAACGGGGCGGGCGAATGACATGGTCGCCAACGCGTTGCTTGCCAAGATCGCTGGACGCAACCTCGACATATGATGAGCGACCGAGATATATGGGTGAAGGCCGGGGCGATTGTTGCCGAGCATGGCACACTGACCGCGAAGTACATCATCTCGCAGCTGGGCGATGTCATCGACGATAACATGGCTGTAGAAGACTGGCGCCGGATTGCCTCAGCGGTAGACGCGATCGTCGACGCTCCTCTTCAGTAATTACGTACTTGTCTCGGAGTAGGCGCCGGATCGTCTCAGTTGGCGGATGATCCCGTTGAACGAGGCGGTCACGCTCTGGCTTCGTCCTATCTGATTATCCTGCTGCGCGCCCTCCCAGAACATCACGAGAGGCCAGCGCTCAGGGCAGTGTGTCCATAGGCATCGCAGTGCCAAACGCACCGGAACAGTGTCGACGCGACCGTTCGACGTTTCCGCCAGCGTATCCCGCAGGATCTGGACCGCCAAGTCGACTGTGATTCGCGTTTGCCGGTGCATCTGCTTATGGAACGCAACGGGAACAAACTTGCAAGGATTCGATATGGCGGGACGATGCCGGCTCTGTACGAGCAACGACGAAGACGCGGTGATCGAGCACGTCGCGGCGTATATGTGGGAGAGCCGAATGGACCGCGTTGAAGATCGAACCCCATGGGAAGATGCAGGCGCTACCTGGAAAACTGCCTTCCGAGAAATGGCTGTGGCAGCGCGGCAGGCGCTGACGATGCCCTGACGGTAGGCAAAAAAATGGCCGGTGTTACCCGGCCGGAGTTAGATGGGGATGCCTGAAACAGGCTCGATCCCCTTGGCTCGATTAATAAGACAAATCAATTTGAGATTGCGCGTCTACGACCAAAAAGTCAGGCCCAGCCGCCAGCAACGAGCCCTGCCTGGAACGACATAGCGTACCCGGCAACCTTCTCCGCACGATCGATCCCGTTGATGATGCGACGTGCCGAGGTGAACTGCACCGTCGTCGCTGGCCCCTTCGCCGGGAGGTAGCTGGCAAACCGCTTCCCGGTGAACCAGCCCTCCGTCATGCCCAGCACCATGATCTGCGCGGAGATCTCGGTCTCCAGCGCTCGATCATAGTTCGACGTCAGCGCGCCCTTCAGCCCGAGCTCGTCGTCTGCAGTCTCGTAATTGTAGTCGTGGGTTAGCTGGACATCGCCCCGTCCGTAGGCGATCTGCCCTCCATGCTTGCCCGGCTTGCCATACGCCTTGCCTCTGCCGCGGCCGATCTCTGGAATCGGCTGCATCTTAGCGCCGGTTTCATGGAACGAGGTCGCGAGTCCGTACGCGACATAAGCCAGGGGCGAGCCCTGCGCAGCGAACGCGGCCAGCTTCGCCTCAATGCCGTCGACCTGCGCCTTCGTCATCGTCCCGAACAGCGGGCGAAACGACGCGAAGAATTTGTCCGGAGACGCCAGCCCGTGCGCAGGGCGCGCAGGGGCGGTCGCCGGCTTTGATGCCGTCGCCATATATATTCCTTTCGATGTGACCTGATTTGGCCTGCGGGCGTTCAGACCGGTGCCGGGGGTCTCTCCAACGTGTCCCGGTCGGCCCGCCTCGTGTTCTCTTGGCTATCGAGGCGGGCCGTTACCGTCGTGAAGCCGTAACGATGGTGTGCTCGTAACTAGCTGGCCGGTGTAACCCCAACATGCGCTGGTCGGCTCGTTCCTGGATTTCGCCAGGGGCGGGCCGTTACGGCAGCTTGTTGAGCCCTCGCAGGGTCGCAGTCATATCTGCCGGGACCGCAGGCTTGCCCGGTAGCGCAGCATCGAGGGCGTCGATCGCGCTCTGACCGCGCCGCTTGAAGAAGGTGATGATGCCCGCGCCAACCGCGCCAGCACCGCCCCCCGTACCGAGGGCCGCGAACAAATCGACCTGGTGCTCGACGATCCAGACCGCGGTGATGAGCATCGCAAGGCCGGTAACGATGCCGTCGAGGATCCAGCGCTTAGGACCAGGTGCGTCAAGAGTGATGAACAGCCGAACCATGAAGCAGGCGAGTAGCCCAACGATCATAGACCCAGCCGGGAAAGAGTAGCCAAGGACAGACCAGATGACCGGTACCGTTACGCTCGGTACCGCAGCGATAGCCCCCTCTCGCATTACCGCAGTCCGACAGCAGCGGTCGCCATCAGCAGACTCACGACAAGGACTAAAACTGGTCGGCGTAGCTGGGGCCACCTCGACCACATATCGACGGGGAGCGGGGCCTTGCGCAGCTGATGCTCGATCATCGGCTCAGCGAGCATATGCAATCCCATCCAGGTGAACCCGCAGGCGATCGACAGCGGATCGAGCCAGCGCTTCAGTTCTGCGATGCGCTCGATCGTCGCAACATCTCCCGAGCTCCACGACCACAGACTGACCGCTTCGGCACCGCCCCGGCTGGCGATCGCGCATCCGGCAAGGAAGATGATGATCCGGTAAATCGATACCGGGTCGGTGGGATGGTCGATGCTCCTCGCCGCCCATAGGCGACGCGCTTGCCTGCCCGCCATCATGAGGCCGAGGCAAAACGCCGCAGTCATGACGAACAGGTTCCAGGCAAGGAGGCCGGGGTTATCCGCAAGGGACGGGGGAGCCAGCGCGGACGTCGCCCGCATTGCCTCCCCGATGTAGTTGCTTGTGGCTGTCGCGGTCATGCGTCATCCCTTCCCGCGACCCTATGAGTCGCGATGGTGCTGGTGATCAAAATAGGCTGCTATCAAGCGATCGTTGGCGCGGTGGTTTTGTACGGGTGATTGGCGGGCAGCAGGGACCGAAGCCCGTAGATGTCCGCGAGCCACCCATTAAGTAGTTCGACGTTCGCGTCGCCGCTTCCGGTTAGCGTGATGCTCGCCAGATTCACGACGCCAAGACTGTAAAGCGTCATGTCCGACGATCGGTTTGGCGCTCCGCTGGTCGGCGCTACACCCAAGAGTCCAGGTCCGGTTGCCGTCGCCTGATAGACGCGCCCAAGGCTACTTTGGCCGGCGCTGTACGGATTGAACACCGCCCATGCCATGCCGGTGAACCCATAGATGCGACTGTCCGGGAAGCCGCCTTGACGAACGCCATTTACCCAAATGTCCCCGCCGGTGGGCGAGAAGCGCCAGATGACGATCTTTGCCGCGTTGTACGGCACGTTCGAGTAGGTCTCGCCCAGCGTCGCCGTCGCGATCAGAAACGCACCGCCGTTGAAGAACAGGTCGGTGAGCGTGGTGAGGCCGGTACCGGCAACGCCTGCCATGAAGGCCGGTGCGGAGATCGTGCTGGTCAAGCCCTGCTTGCCGTTGATCGGGTTGCCGATCGCGGGGCGATAGGTCGCATTGGTCTGGTAGAACGTCCGCCCCTTGCTGGCCTTGTCGATGACCCGCGAGGCTTTGCCGTCGACCGCGGTGATCGTTTGGGCAGACGCGCCGTCGACCCACAGATCGGTGCGATCGGCGCCGTAGTTGTACGGGGTCCAAGGCTGCGCAGGCGTGGTCTCGGCCGCGACGAGCGGCTGAGACCCGGTGATCAGCCATTCCGCCGTCGTACCGTTCTCGTTGCGGTAGAGCAGCACGTCGTACTTGCTAAAGAGGCCGCCGGTCTGCGTCTTGCCACCAAGCACCACGGCGCCAGCGCGAGGCGCGAAGACGATCGGGCCAGCTGCGTTCATCTGCACGACCGAGAACCGCATGCCGCCCGTCGTGGTCGCCGGTAGCGGGAACGCGATCGGCGCAGATGCATCGATGAAGAACGTCTTGCCGCTGATCGCCGCTTCGACCGTCGGCACGCCGTCATAGTAGCTGCGCGAAGCGGCTCCCCCGGTAACCGCTTCGACGACGCTGACACGGTCGGCGACCGCCTTGGTCGCGTCGCCCAGAACTTTACCCGCCCGTGCATCGAGAACGCCGCCAGTGGTGGTGCGGTCGAGCGCGTTGTAGACGTCGCTCCGGCTGAGTGCGCGCCGCTGGATTGATGCTAGGACCGAAACCGGGTTCGGCTGAAGCGGAGGGAGAACAGTCTCCGACGTCATCTGCGCGGGCGTCAGGGTGCACGACGTGAACGGCCGCCAGTCGTTCGTCACGATCTTCATGCGGCCCATCATCGCGGCATTATTGTTCGCTAGCGGCTGATCATTTCCAGCCGTGAGATTGAGCCAGTAATCCGCGCCGCCCGATGCGACGTAGTTCGCCTGATCGCGATCATCCGGCCCATCCGGATCATCAAGGATTAGGCGAGCCTCAAACGAGGAATAGACCGCCGCGATATCGCCGACCGGGATCAGGCGCCGTTCCCGAGTGTATGCGTGGAAGCTGTAGCCCTGCACCATACGAACCGAAACACCGCCGTCGGGCTCGAAGCGCTGATCGAGCGCGATGCCGGCATTGCTCGAAAAGTCTTCGACGTAGCCCGCGCCCGTCGGATCTGTCTCGATGACAAGATTCTCCCAAGTCTGCGTGCTAGCCAACTTTACCCACAGCTGGAGATTGCGGACATGGATGCGCGTGTTGCGATCATTCCACGGTCGGTCGCGGTTAAAGAACCCCTGCAACCAAGGGATGCCCGCCGTATAGTTCGCCGGTGGGTTCGTGCCGTACACGTTGAGCGGGTTCAGGGCCCAATCCTGATACTCGCCGGTCGCGTGATCTTTGATCGCGCCATTGGGTACACCCTCCGATGCGACACCGCCCGACGCCTTCAGCGACGTCATGTCGTAGCGCACGATGTCGAGCGTGATGTTCGTCTTCTTCACCGTGAGGAAGTCGATCGCGCGACGCCCGCGGCGATCGATGGGAAGCAAGTCCGCAGCTGCTGGCGCACCGATATTGCCCCGGGCCACGCTCCGCTCGCTATCGGTAAAGGTCTGCGGCGCATCGATCCTGATACGGCGATCGAGCGCAAAGCCGGTCAGCGCCGAAAGGCCGCCGACGCCCTGGTCAACCGCGGCCTTACCCGACTGCGGCGTCAGCGCGACGTCGTTCCGCGTACCTGCTCGCGCATCATCCAGCGTCGATGCTGGAACGTTTAGCCGGAGCAACTCCCCGATCGCGCCTTGCGCGTGCAGCAATCCTTCGCCGCTGACGACGGACGACTCAAGAGCGTCGGTTACTCCATCGAGCGCGATCCGGCGCAACCGCGCCATGCATGGGGCGTAAATCGTCTGTCCGCTGGCATTGACGACCGGATAATAACCGAGGTCTCCGGTCTTGCCCCCGACGGAGTTAAAACTTGCCGGGTCATCCACCGTGCCAGCGAGCAGCATCGTCTGACCGTTCGACCACTCTTCATAGGTCGCAAATAGGGCGGCGTTCTGCGCCAACAGTGCGGCCAGCTGATCGTCTATTGCCATAGCCGCTATTCCTCGGTCGTGATGATAGTGACGCGCTGCGAGACGGAGCCATTACCGGCAGTAAACCCGCGCGCGAGTGTGGCGAGAAACCGGCGGTCCGCGATGAGGCGGTCGGGGTCGGTGTAGGTGAGGCTCGCCGACCAGTTCGCCGTGAAGGTGGCTTGCCCCGGCTCCCCCTCGGCAATCGGCCGGGAGCCACTGAACGTGCCGACGCCCTTGCTGATCGTGGGGGTCGCGACGTCGATCCGAGCCGAGCCGCCAATCTCCCGCGCAAGCACGAGAGTAGGATTGCCGGTCTCTACACGGGTGCCTGTGTAGAAGTTGCCGTCCTGAGAGGTCGCGCCATACGCAGCAGCGGCATTGTCGAACGATTGCTTGCTACTGGCGGAGCCGCTGTACGTCACATTCAGCGACCAACTGTACGACCAAGTCATGACGACAGTGATCTTGCCACCGTTGGATCCAAAGCCGCCGGTATCAGCAATGACATCGGCGCCGACGCTGCTGCTCTGCCCACCGTTCGTCAGGACCCCAGCGGACAGCGAGCCGCCGAAGTACGCGTCACCGCTGACCGTCTGCCAAACTATGCCGTTCGTTCGCGAGCACTGCGCAATTGGCATCGATGGCCCGAACCAGTCTATGAACTCGGACCCTACACCGAACCCGGTGCCGAGCACTTTCATCACGGATCCATTATTGAAGATCAGCTTCGCGGTGCTGACGTTGATCGTCATCGCGGCGAACGTAATATCGCTGACCTTGCCGTTCGACCCGTCTGCCGCGGTGACGAAAATCCCGCTGACGACCCCGCCTGCAGTAACTGCGAGCCCCGCCCGGGCGGACAGGTTCCCCAACGCGTCCGCCTGCGCGGAGAACAGCTGCTCAACCGATGAGGTACCGCCGCCGACCTTATCCAAGCGCGCCGTCACCGAGCCGAACTGCGTGGCACGCGCGCCGGCTTCATCGGCGATGGCCTGGTTGAAGTTCGACGCCGTGGCGTTGATCGCGGAGCCCAGCGCGTTCGTGAAGCTAGCGCCGAGGTCGGTGATCGCCATCGCCCGCGCGCCCGCCTCGTCGCTGACGGCCTGACGATAGTCCGTCGTCACCGCGTTGACCGCATTGCCGAGCTCGGTGTCGAACGACGTGCCGAGGTTTGTGACGGCCGTCGTTCGCGCGCCGGTCTCGTCCGCAATCGCGCGTTGTACCGTCGCGATCGACGCGGTCGCCTCGGTCAGCTTGGTCTGAAAGGTCGCGTCGATCTGGGTGATCCGTTCGCCGAGCGCCTGGTCGGCGTTCGAAGTCGTGCGCGCCAAGTCGGTGATGGCTGTGGTGGCGGCACCGATCTTCGTCGTGAAGTCGGTCTGGACTGCGGTGATCGCCGTCGCGCGCGCACCAGCCTCGTCGCTGACTGCCTGGCGGTAGTCGCTTGTTATCGCATTCACTGCATTGCCCAAGGCAGTGTTGAAGGCTGTCGATAGGTTCGCGATCGCGGTCGTGCGGGCGCCAGCCTCATCTGCCTGCGCTTGCTGCAAGGTGACGATCGTCGCGTTGCTCTTTCCAATTGCGGTCTGGAAGCTGGCGTCGACCTGAGTGAGGCGTTCGCCCAGCGCCTGATCGGCGTTCGACGTCGTACGGGCGAGGTCCGTGATCGCGGTGGTAGCGGCGCCGATCTTGGTCGTGAAATCGGTCTGAACCGCAGTGATGGCGGTCGCGCGCGCGCCGGCCTCGTTGCTGACAGCTTCCCGATAATCGGCCGTGACCGCGCCGATCGCCGCGCCCAGGGCGTTGGTGAACCGCGCATCAAGCGATGTGATCGACGTCGTACGGGCTTCGCGCTCGTCGGCGATCGAGGTATCTAACCGCGAGATCGCCGCGGCCGTGATGCCAGCCGCAGAGACGAACTCCGCCTCGATCGTCACGAACTTCTCAGCCAACGACTGATCAGCCGACACCATCACCGTATCGCGATTGAGCACGAAGACGGTCCCAGCCGAGTTCTTGGCGCCGAGCAGCGAGAACGTCGTAGCAGTCGCCGTCTCGCCTTCGATCCGCTGAGTGGTTTCCTGCTGGACGCGCACGCCAACGGCGACGCCATCGAGATGGGTCAACGCGTCGTTCCGTGCCTTTCGGCGCTGCTCGAGCAGCTGGCCGGACAGAGCAGCCTGGACGGTTTGGCGCGCGACGCCGGCAGTAGAGTTGGCAAGTGCCAATGTAGTGGCAAGATCCGCACGCGCCGTCACCAGCTGGGCATTGATCGACGATACAGCTTCGTCGATCTCGCGCTGCGTGGCTGCAAGTGCCGCCTTGGCAGCGGCGATCTGCTCGAGCCCCGCGGTTGCGTTGCGCCGTGCCTCCGCCAGATCGTCCAGGACCTCGCCGACGGTATCGTCGGGCCCGAGCGGTGACGTCGGATCCGCGCTGTTGGTTGCGCCGTCGTCGGGCTTAGGCTTTGCCGGGTTGGTGTCCTTGACGTTCTGCCACTCGACGCCGAGCGGTTCGACCTTTGCCGCGGTGCTGAAGCCCTCGATCGAGAGCGACAGCTTACTGACGCCCTCGCCTGCCTCGATCGAGAAGTCTTTGAAGAAGCCGTAGATCGTCAGGCTGTCGATGCCCGCCTGTCCGATCCATAGCGACGGCCGCGCGCGAACGGACGCGATGCGGTTCGCGACTAGGTCCAGCGCGTCCGTCCGGATCAATGACTTCGCGGTCATCCGCTTGGCTGATGCGCGTTCGACGATCGACACGTCGCCGAAGTCGTCGACCTCCTTGCGGCTATAGTCGGTGATGCCCGACGTCGGCGATGCCTCGGTGATGCCAAGCGCGACCAGGCGACCGAGCAGCAGCGTACCGACCGACACCGTACCGGTGCCGGCGATCGTCACCGTCACCTGACTGGTAAAGGCCGGGAGATCAAGGAACGTGATGGCGCCAGCGCTGGCGGCGATCGTCCGATCGTAACCGGCCGACTGCACCCGCACAGACGTTGCCACGACGTCGAGTAGCGCGATCGCGCGTGCAGCCACGTTTAAAGTGACCTCGATCGAGCCGTCCGCGCTGGACGTCGTGCCGAGCGCCTGATCGAACATCGCCCACCGGTTTGTCGGACCGATATCGATCCACTTGCCGGACGCAGCCGCGGGATCGTCGCCGGCGCTTGCCGCTACCGCACTTTCGTAGATCCGGTGCGTCGCAGCTTTGATGACCTGGGCGCCAAGCGCATAGCTGACACCCGCCGACCATTCGGCGCGATCGGTTTCTGCGATGGTGCTGGCAACGAGCGTGGCTTCCGTGATCGCAGCCGGTTGGATCAGCTGCAGCGTCGACGCCTGACCGATCGGCGCCGGATCCGTGCCGTCGTCGACCAGCTGCTCGACCGAAGCCAGGCCCTCGACCGTCAGCGTACAATAGCTGAGCGGCGGTACCGCGTGATCGATCTCAAACTCTTTGTAGAAACCGCGGAACGACAGCGCGGCGAACCGATTGTCGGCGATCCACTGCGCCGGCGTTGCCCGGAGATTAGTCAGACGGCGCTGCAGATCGTCACCCTCATCATGCTCGGGTATCGTTGCGCGGCACATGGCCGCGGCGTCACGGAACAGGACGTTGGCGGTCTTCTTGTCCTCGCCGATCGCGTAGCATTGGGCGCGCTGGATATCGCACCAGCCCATAATGTAGACGCCGATCGCGCCCATAAGCGGCGACTTGGCCTGCCCCTTGCCGGTTTCCAGCCAGCCCGATCGGAAACGCCAGCGGTCGGTCGCGGTGCGCCAGCCGAACAGCGATCCCATGACGAACGTGTGCCATTCGAGAGGGTAGAAGGGTTGCCCCGCCGAAGGGCCGTCGGTGACCTGAAAGACCGAGGGCAGGAAGTCGAGCGCGTGGCCCGCAGCGTCCGGCCTCCAGTATATGCCGCGCCGCTCGCCGTCCCGCATGTCGCGAAGGTGACGTTCTGCGGCATGGCGGACGAGCTCGCCCGCCGTGAACAGCTTGCCGTCGACCGCTGCCTTCGCCCAGGCTGTTGTCGGATCCGGATCGGCGAGGAAGCGGTTAGCCACGCTGTTTTAGAAACCGTGCCGAGCCCGTGGTGCGGGTCTGCTTCTTGACCACCTTCGCACCTGCGCCACGTTCCCGCGGCGAGATGCAAAGTTCCTTCTCCAAAGCCTGAGCTTGGCTCGCGGCGTTCGACATTGTCGTCCACCATGGATTGTACGTCGGGACCCCGGTCTTCTTGGCCTTGATGACCGGGCCAGATTTGATCACCTCCTTCGCGGACTGATCGAACGTGACGTATGCGACGACTAGGCGGATGACCGCGTGCGAGTTGGCAACCGCCAGTTTCTCGGCGCCGCGCATCTCGCTGATGATGCTCTTCCAGTAGGACGATGCGGCCTCGCGGTCCGCGGCCCGGCCGAAGATGCTGCGCCAGTTCGGCTCGGGCGGAACGCCGTCACCGCCAGCGATCTCGATGACGTCGGCCATGTGGTCTCCAGCGGCGGCACGGGCCGAAACCCTCCCCCCTCAAAAATTGGTCGCAGCGCGCATGCACCACGTGGTCGGTACGGGTCCCGACGGCCCTCAGACTTTTGACCCGGGGGGTGAGGTCATGGACTCAGGCGCCCCAACCGCTAGCCTCGGCCGATCGAATCAGGAGAGCTCAGTGATTGCAGAGATCAGCGCGGGCCTTGGCAGCCTGAAGGCGGCGAAGGACCTCATTCAGGCCATGAACGGTATGCAGACCGGCGCAGCCATCAATGACGTCAAGCTCACGCTGCAAGGGCATATGCTCGATGCCCAGCAGGGCTTGTTTGCGGCACAAGAGGCGCAGTCGACGAGCACCAGCCGCATACGCGATCTTGAACAGCAGATTGTGGCACTCAAAGACTGGTCGGCAGAGAAGCAGCGCTACCAGCTTCACGACGTTGGGCGCGGCGCCATGACCTACGTTCCTAAGTTGGGCATGGAGAACGGCGAGCCACCGCATTGGCTTTGCGTAAGGTGCTTTGGTCAAGGCCAAAAGTCCTTCATGCAGTTCAAAGGTCAAAGCGTGACAAAGACTGGTGGCAATGGCGATACGAGTACGTATGGCTGCGACGCATGCAAGGCGTCACTAGTTGTGTCGTATAGAACCAACCCAAAATCAGACCGCGAACGCTCGATCGAACTCGGGCGCGTCAACGCCGCAGGTTCCACGGATGCGCCAAGCTAGTCGGACGCCCTGAGCGATCCACACCACCAGCAGGCCGCGCCATTGCTCCCTTGTCAGCGAGCGTCTTGGCGTCCGAGCAGTCCTTGCAGAGCAACTGGTAGTTGGTGCGCTCGCCGGTGCCGCCACGCGACAGCGGGACGATGTGGTCGGCGATAGTGCCGAGCGTCTCGATGCCCTTGGCCTTGCACTCACCCTCGCAGGTGACGACGGTGGCGAGCAGGAGAGCCCGCATCTTGTCATGTGCCGTGCCATAGCCGCGCTGGTGACGGCTGATCTTCGACCAGCCCATCAGCGGCCGCGAACGGCTGCCCGCAGGTCGATCGCAGCCTGCTCCGCTTGGTCGATGAGGCGCTCGCTGCGAACCTGATGGCGCGACCCAGCGGCCATGTCCTCAGCGATGCGAAGGATGCGCATGCCGATGGCTTCGACGTTATCAGCGGTGGTGGGTTTGTAGGCTGTCGCCATCTCGTCCCCAATGTGTTTGTCTACAGACGAGGAAAAGCGCCATATGGCAGCGGAAGAAGTAACGAAGCAGCCAGCGGAAAGATCGAGGTTCCACCGCTTGACTGAACGTTAGTACGGCGCTCGCAAGAACTGCCTCAGCGACGGACGGGAGCGCTAGATCTGGGGCCGAATAGGGAGACGATCATGAACGTCCTTGCTTGGATCATCTGCGTTGCCGTCTGCATGGGGACTCTGGTTGTCTCATCGCGCAGCCGCGCCGGAGTTGTGCTCGCTAGCGCTGTCGCCTCGATCATCGGTGGGATGGCGCTCGTAACTCTACTGGGGTTGGTGTTGAAGGAGATGAATGTGCATTTGTCGCACGGCTCTCTGACGGCGCTGTTTCAATTGCTCATGAGCGTCGTGACGATTGCCCTGCTCAATATCATGAACCTTGCCGTCCGCGGCATGATCGCCGCACAGACCTCGTTTCACACCAAATACAACGCTTCGAATCTTCGGCGCTTCCCAGTCAACCTCGTGATAGACCACGCTCAACGGATACGGCTTGTCAGCGCAGCATTTTGGGGTGCCGGGTCCCTCGTCATGTTTTACGGCATCTGGTTCAAAATGACGGTCTGAGGACGTCACCTAGAGACATTGAACCTTCATAGCGCCGCACTTCCCACCCGAGCACATAGTGCTTCGATTAGGGGCAACGGGGAGGACACCTCTGCGCGCGTTGCGGCTGCTCAGGCAGCATCTGATACCTCGTGTACCGCATCTGTTCCGAGTAGCCAAGCCCCGATCTTCAGATTGATGCCGCGGCATGCGACCAAGACGAACTTGCCGTCGCCAGCCTCGACGACTTCGCCAAATAGGCCAGCACCGGGGCCTTCTTTAACGTGGACTGCCTCACCCACAGCAAAAGTCTTTCGCTGTCCTATTTTTGCCGCGCGCTTGCACTTGTCCTCAATGCGGCGTGCGCCTGCCACCTCGATGTCACTAATCAGCGGGATGTCTCCCAGGTAACGGAACATCGAGAACCCAGGATGCTCACCGAAGGGCAGGGCGGCCAACCTTGCCAGGTCATCACGCTGGTACGCCCGAGCGAAAACGAACGTGGGCATGATAGGCGCTTGATATTCGACTCTCTCTCGGGCGCGACCGCGACGACGCGTCAGTGTCTGCACCGGGCTCCAAACATCAAAGCCAGCGGCTTCGAGAGATGCGACCAGCGGCAGTGTGCGCAACGCTCCAGTTCGAAGGATGCACCAATCTTTGTCACGACCCATCGTTCAGATCCTCCGCTGAGTAGTGAATGCCATTGTTCTTCTTGCTCGGCTTACTGGCCAGTCGCGCAGCGAAGTGCGCTGGACGGGAACCAAATCCACGTCAGGACGATCTAAATAGATCGAAGTTAGGTTCTGCGACTGATTGTTCGTCCATTTCAGCAGGAGCGCCGAATGCCGACCGACCGCCGCTCTCAGCGAGCTTCTGGCCATCCGATCAACGGTTCCCCCGCCGAACGCGCGCGCTATTTCAACTTGCTTGCCCGTTGGGCACGAGATGAGGTCAACCTCTGGACTCCGGAAACCGGTGGCGACAAAACTATGAGCGGCAGCCGGGGATAGGCGGGGGGCCGAGACGTCTGCTGCCGATCGTTTAACGGTGATCGCCGAGGCCAAGTTTTTGAGATTGCAGGCAACGATTTCGTAAGCGGAGAGCCCTAGGTGGTAGGTATGTCCCCTCGCTTCACTATAACCACAACTCCCGCGCTCAATCTGGTGACGATCACCATTGGCGGGTTCTTCGCTCAGCCCGACATCGACGCGTTCGAAAATGCCCGAAACGTTGCCCATCGCGAGCTTCTGTGCGGCCCCAATCAGCACATCACCTTGGTCGATATGCGAGAGATGCTGATCCAGTCGCAGGAAGCGATTGCCGGGTTCCAGCGGGTCCTGAACAACCACGCTACCAAGTCCAAGCGCATCGCGATCGTCACGAGCAAAACGCTTGCGCGAATGCAGGTCGAGCGAGCCGCAGAACGGCGAGACGTGCAGTTCTTCAGCGGCGAGCCCGCGGAAGCTAGGGAGTGGTTGTTGGCTGGCTAACGGCTCCGCCCCCGGCATGTCAGCTTGTGCGTTGGACATGCCGGACCAAAGGAGATCTCGATGACCGAGCGCAACACACCCGAGCCCGTCGACAACGTCAGCATCAAGTCGGGCGATGCCGATCGAACCGCGGACGGTTTTGGCAAGGGCGAAGGCTACTCCGGCGACGAGTACGACAGCGCCGACCATGCAGCGGAACGCCATCTGCAGAACCGTGACAGTGCTCACAACGCTGGTGCGGATGAACCCGCCGACGGTCGCGACATCCCGCCGGAGGCTGGCAAGCGCGCCTACATCGACAACAAAACCGGCGAAGTGCACGGCAGCGGATCGAGTGCTGGCGGCGGCAACCCCGGCGAGGACATCGATCTCGACACGTCGCGGAGCGGTCCCGAGGAATGACCGGGGCAGGGGGCACGCGGCGATCACGCGTGCTCCTCCAGCTTGCGAGCATCGGCTGGCGGACCGGGTATGGCCATCCGCCGGTAACGCTCCGCGGTTGACCGACTGGCTTCCCTGGCTTCGTCTTGCGCCGCGACCTTCGTTCGCAACCGGGCCTCGATCCACGACACGGGCTCGGCTCGCCCGGCAGCACTGAGCAATGCTGCGTTCGTTGCCTCCTCGCCATGATTTTTGAACCATTTGGCAATGAGGCTGCGAGCCGTCTTGGCCGACAGCCCTGCAACCCCCAGCAGCGACACTCCAGCGTCGAACAAAGCCTTTTTCGGATCGATCGGCGACGGCACGGCGCCCGTTACGTCAGTAACGGAATCTTTCTTCTGTCCCTCTCCCTGTCCCTTGGGAGGCTCAAGGACTCCCAAAGCCGTCCCTGAAGGATCGCTTTGGGAATGCTGTTGGTCATTCTTCTGGGATCCCCACCGCTTGCTGTTCCCCTTCTTGGAGCGCTCGCGGTAGGATAATTTCTTAGCCCAGGCCTCGGTGGCTTTCTCGCAAACAACAGGGTGATACAGGCGGCCGTCGCTGCACTCGACGAAACCTCGCAGCGCAATCGGCTTCAACTTTTGCCATTTCGTGCCCGCGCCGGACAGGTGAGCGAGCACGCGATCGTCGGCTGGTAGGCTACCGGCCGGCACCTGCTGCCAAGCCTTGCACCACAGAGTCATGGCGGCCTTGAACTCATCGCCTGTCGACAAGGCGAACAGATCACTGTCGAGCAGGCGGACTGTGTCGACCGGCATGAATGCGAAGTCCCGGAGGTCGCAATCGGACGGCGTGAGAGGGGCGGGCAAATCAGCGTTCGGCATTGTTATGCACCTTCCCTGGAACTGTAGAAATCGCTGCCGCGGACGGCGGAATTGGCGCCGAAGAACCAGCCGATAGCCTTGCCGGAGGGGCCGCTGCGCCGCTTGGGGACGAGAAACTCGACCTTGTTGCGCACTGCTTCCATGTCCGTCCGCCACTCTTCGTGTTTCTTGTCGAAGGGGTCCGGCTCCTCCTTCTTGAGGTACTCCTCCTCGCGGTAGACGAAGAGGATCACGTCAGCGTCCTGCTCGATCTGTCCGCTGTCGCGCAGGTCAGACGGCATCGGCCGCTTGTCGGGACGCTTCTCGACGTCGCGGCTAAGCTGCGCCACCGCCATCACAACCAGTCCCTCGGACTTGGCGAACTGCTTGAGCCCGACGCTGACCTCGCTCGCATGCTCGTAAGGTGACATGCCCTTGCGGCTGTGAGCCATCAACTGGAGGTAATCGACGACGACCAGTTCGAGCTTCTCGCCCTTCGCTGCCAGCCTGCGCTTGTGGCTGCGCGCCTGGCGGATCAGCTTTGCGAGCGTCAGGCCCGAGGTTTCGTTGATCTCGAGCGGCAGTTCGTCGAACCGCTCTTTGGCAGCGATGACGGCGCCCATTTCGTGCGAGCGAACTGTGCCATCACGAACGTGTTCGTACGGTACGCCGCCGCGTGGCGAGAATGTCATGTCGGCGAGCATGCGGCGGGTGAGTTCGTCGGCGCTCATCTCGAGCGAGAAAATCAGGACGCCGTGCCCCATTCCGGCGGCGCCAATTGAGTATGACGTGACCAGCGAGGTCTTGCCCATGCCGGGACGGCCGCCGACAACGACTAGGTTCGACGGGCGCAACACGCCGATCGCGTCGTCGAGCGAGTTGATGGTCCCGCAACGGACGCCAATTATCGGTTTGCCGAAGCTGTTGATGACCACGTCGGCATACTGACCAACGGATCCCTGCGCGGTGACGACCTGCTCGGCCAACTCGGCGACTGCTTCGTCGGCGTTCGCAACCAGTTCCTCGCGCGTCACTGACAGGTCGCGCGCTGAGGCGACGACGTCTTTCAGGCCTGCGACCATCCGCCGCCGGCTCGATAGCATGATGGCGATCGCACGACTGCCGGCATACGTCCGGCCGATGAAACTCGCCGGCGACAAGACCGGCTACTATTTCGAGCTGCCGGCTTGGGCGCGGCCGACAAAGGATCAGAAGACCGGCAAGCTCACACCCGCCGTGCGTCATGGCCAGGCGTGCCCGGTGCTCTCGACAGCGCTCGGCACTGACTTGGCGCAGGTCCACGCTAAGGGCGCCGCGCTGAACGATGCGCTGCGCGAATGGCGGACCGGCGAGATGGGACAGGGACGTATCGCTGAAGGCAGCGTCGCTTGGCTGTTTCAGTGGTACCGGGAGCAGGAGCGCTTCACCAAGAACAAGGCGAAGACCCGCAAGGACTACAAGGCCCTCATGGACATGCTGGTGGCATTCGAACCGAAAGCCGGTCAGCCGCCGCTCGGTAACCGCATGGCATCCAAGGTCGACGCGACCGTCGCGGACAAGCTGTACCAGAAGCTGAAGGAGAAGGGTGACCGACAGGCGGCGTACGCCATGCAGGTCTGTCGGCTCGTCTGGACCTGGGCAGCACGTCATCACCGCGTGACCGGGGTGAAGGAGAACCCGTTCAAGGGCATGGGGCTGTCCAGCACGGCCGCTAAGGGCAATCGAGAGACCAGCAGGGCAGAGTACAACCTCTATCGAGAGACGGCGCGTAAGCTGGGCTTCCAGTCTATGGCGACCGCCGCGGCGCTGTGCTTCGAATGCTGCCAGCGCGTCTGGGATGCGTTCGGGTTCGAGGATCCAGACGGTAAGGAGCACCGCGGCATTGAGTGGGCGGGCTATCGGCCGGGTGAGGAGATCAGCCTCGTTCAGTCAAAGACCGGCAACCCGGTCACCTTGCCGCTCTCCATCACGGTGACGGGCGAGGACGGCAAACCGGAGACGGTGTCGCTCTACCCCGAACTGGAGGAGGAGCTCGCCCGATCGCGCAAGGTGGTCGCTACCGACGCCCAGGTGATCGTGCTCGAGGAGCGCAGCGGGCAAAAGTACCAGGAGCGGCGCATGTCGTCGGTCCATCGCAAGATCTGCGTGGAAGCTGGTCTACCGAAGAATATGACGTTCACCGGGTTTCGACACGGTGGGATCACGGAGATTGGCAACGCTGGTGAGGACGACGTGCGTGCGGTTTCGGGTCACAAGACGCTGGCTGTGACGCGCATCTACAACAAAGCCAATGCGGACAAGGCCAGGCGCATAGCGGCTGCGCGTCGGACCCATTTAAAAGAACTAGCCGACGTTTAATAGTTATCCAAGGCAACGTCCGCTGGGCGACGCGTACATGCGAGTCATTGCGATTCGACTCTCGAGGCCGTCTGACTAAGTTGGCGGCATGACAAGTCTGACTGTGTACATTGACGAATCGGGAGATCCGGGGGTCCGTGACGGCCTCCACTACCTCGAAATGCGTCATGAATGGATGACGTTGTCCGCGTGCGTTATACGGACGGACCGAAATCTTGAGCCGGTTGAATGGGTGCAATCCTTGCAAGCGGCTGCCTGTTCGACGCAGAGTACATCACTACACTATGCGCGCGTCCACCGGGACAAACGTGTTCCCTTGTGCCAAGGCGTGGCCTCGCTACCAATAAGAGCATTTTGCATTGCAACGCATAAAAGCAATATGCGATCACACGTAAATCCAGTCCTAGGAAAGATGCCCAAAGGCGACCAGTTCTATAATTGGTGCATGAGGCTTCTTTTAGAACGGGTGACGAGGTGGGCAGAGCAATGGCACCTCAAGGAGAAGATACCATTATCGCCTTTGAAGGTTATCTTCGCGAACCGAGGCGGGCATGATTACGACAAGATGTTCGGATATTTCGACAGATTGAGGGGCCAAATTCATGGCAAAGGCCCCACTCTGTCAGGAATGGGGCTTCGAGAGCCATTTTTGATCCGCGAGAACTGGACGGTAGAACCGGCCGAGAAAGTTGCGGGGTGCCAAATCGCAGACGCCATTGCGAGTGCAATCTATCAGGGTGCAAATGCATCCTCACCTAATTGGGATATGGCGCCGGCTCTCGCCTTGAAGAAAGTCTTGGCTAAGGACCGATCTGGCGTGATCGCGAACAT
Source organism: Sphingomonas sp. NFX23 (assembly GCF_049887795.1). Lineage (NCBI taxonomy): Bacteria > Pseudomonadati > Pseudomonadota > Alphaproteobacteria > Sphingomonadales > Sphingomonadaceae > Sphingomonas > Sphingomonas sp. NFX23. Next base: position 37,436 of record NZ_JAGEKH010000003.1, on the reverse strand, counting down.
GGGCGTTACAGTATGGACGCTTACGCACCAAGCAGAGGTGCCGGAGCCCAGTAGACCACTATTCAATTCGTTCGGTTACAAAACGTAAATTGGCGGGCCCCGGCCTCCGTTAACCCAGTCGGCCGATAGGTCGTCACTTCTAGGACGGCCGTCCGCTTGGTCCCCTGTGCTACTTGGAACACAGAGTGAGAGGTTGTTCCGGCGTATCCCGCCGAAAGCACAATGCACCTAAGCGAAATCGGTTTCAACCACGAACGTGATAGGAAAAGTCTCGTGGCTCAACGGGACCCCAAAGCTTGTGTGAAGCAAGTCGCGCTTTGCCGCTCGTTTGAATGCATCACCCTGAGCAAACGGGTATCAGGATTAAGCCGGACGTCGAGCCAGCATTTGTCGGAAGACCGTGTCGGAACATGTCGGGAGAACAAAGCTCCGCCACCGTGAAAATCGTTTGTTTTCATGGTGGTGGATGGTGGACGCACTTGGGCTCGAACCAAGGACCCGCTGATTAAGAGTCAGCTGCTCTACCAACTGAGCTATGCGTCCATTCCGGGGCGGTTTTGAGTGGCGCCCTGGTGTGGCGCCCCGCTGCTGGAGGCGCGCTGTTAGCAGACTCATCGGGGGCCGCAACCCCCTTTTCGTCGATCCGAGTCCGTTTTCGTCGATCGCGCCGCTTTTTTGCGAATTATACCGGTTTTCGCCTCACCAGCCGACCGTCTTGCGGTTCTGGCGGTCGATCGACATCAGGATGCCGAGGCACAGCAGCACGGTCATCTGCGCCGAGCTGCCAAAGCTCACCAGCGGCAACGGGATGCCGACGACGGGGGCGAGGCCCATCACCATCATCAGGTTGATCGCGACGTAGAAGAAGATCGTCGTCGACAGCCCGGCGGCGGTCAGCCGGCCGAAGCGGGTCTGCGCGCGCTGGCCGACCTCGATTCCCCAGCGGATCACCAGCAGGAAGGCGAGGATCAGCAGGCAGCCGCCGACCAGGCCCCATTCCTCCGCCATCGTCGCGAAGACGAAGTCGGTATGCCCCTCGGGGAGGTAGTCGAGATGGCTCTGCGTGCCCTGGAGGAAGCCCTTGCCCCAGATCCCGCCCGAGCCGATCGCGATCTTCGACTGGCTGATGTGATAGCCAGTGCCGAGCGGGTCGCTCTCGGGATCGAGGAAGATCAGGATGCGGTTGCGCTGGTAATCGTGCAGCGCGAAGTTGATCGCGAGCGGGATCGCCACCGCGGCGGTGATCGCGCCGCCGACGAACAGGCGCAGCGGGATCCCCGCGAGGAACATCACCGTCGCGCCGCCCGCGCAGATCATCAGCGCGGTGCCGAGATCGGGCTGCTTCATGACGATCGCGGCGGGGACGCCGATCAGTAGCGCCGCGGGCCATACCGCGCTGAACCGTCGCGTCTCGCCGGGCGGAAGCATGTCGTAGAATTTCGCGCAGGCAAGCACGATCGCGGGCTTCATGAACTCGGACGGCTGCAGGCGGATGAAACCGAGGTCGAGCCAGCGTTGCGACCCGCCCGAGACCTTGCCGAGGATCTCGACCGCGACCAGCGATACGACGATCAGCGCATAGGTAGGCAGCGAGCCCGCCTTCCATGTCCGCTCGGGGACGTAGGACAAGGCGATCGCACCGGCGAGCAGGACGAAGAAGCGGATGCCCTGCGACAGCGCCCAGGGCTTGAGCGAGCCGCCGGCCGCGGAATACAGCACGACCTGGCCAAAACAGCCGATCGCGACCACCAGCAGCAGGACGCGCCACGGCAGCTTGGCGAGCGGTTCGGGGACGATACGGTTCATGGGCGGCGCTCGGCTAAGGTCATTGCTGGCGGTCCCGCGAGTCGTCTTCTGCAACGGTTGCGCCTGGTGCCGTCAGCGCTTCCTGCGTGGCGTTGGCCATGTCTGTGGCGTTCTCGACCGCAGGAGCGTCGCTGGGCACGACCGCGTCGGTCTTGGTGGCGATTGCCGCCGGGGGTGCGGATTGCGCCTTGCGGTACGTCTCCGCGGTCGCGGCCATGCGCGTGCGGATATCGCCGCCCCAGGTCGGTTCGACTTCGGCGAGCGATTTCAGCGCGCGCTCGCGATCGAGCATGTAGGTCATGATGTCGCGGCCGATCATCGGCGTGTCGAGATTGCGCACCGTGTGGCCGTTATGCTCGAGCACTACCGCCAGCGCATACCGCGGGTTATCGGCGGGTGCGAAGCCGATGAATAGCGCATGGTCGCGCATCTTGAACGGCAGCTGCCCGTTCTTGAGCACACCCGAGCGCCGCTCCGCCATCGTGATGCGGCGCACCTGCGCGGTGCCGGTCTTGCCCGCGATCGCGACCCCGGGGATCAGCAGTTTCGCCGCGCCGCCGGTACCGCCCTGGTTGATCACCCCGAACATCGCATCGCGGACGCGCGCGAGATGCTCGGAATCGATCGCTAGTGCAGGGGAGTCGCGGTGGATGTGGCTAGCGAGGATACTCGGCTGCAACGCACGCCCCGAGGCCAGCCGCGCCGCCATCACCGCGAGCTGCAACGGGTTGGCCAGCACATAGCCCTGGCCGATCGACGCGTTGAGCGAATCCGCCACGGTCCAGTCGTGCTTGTACTTCTTCAGCTTCCACGCCGGATCGGGGACCGTGCCATAACGCTGCGTCGAGAAGGGCAGGTCGAACTTCTGCCCCATGCCGAGCGTCCGCGCGATCGGCGCGATCGCGTTGTAGCCGACCCGCCGCGCCATCTCGTAGAAATAGATGTCGCAACTCTGCATGATCGCGTTCTTGAGATCGAGCGGACCGTGGCCGCTTTTCTTGTGGCAATGGAACACGCTGGTCCCGAGCCGCATCGCGCCCGAACAATTGACGCGCGTGCTCGGATCGACGCCGGCGTTCATCAGCGCAAGGCCGTTCATCGGCTTCACCGTCGAGCCCGGCGGATACAGCCCCTGCGTGACCTTGTTCATCAGCGGCACGTGATCGTCGTCGCTCAGCATCTGCCATTCGAGATGGCTGATCCCGTCCGAAAAGCTGTTGGGATCATAGGCCGGCATCGACACCATCGCGAGCATCTCGCCGGTGCGGGTATCGAGCACCACGACCGACCCGGAGTTGGTGCCGAGGCGACGTGCGGCATATTCCTGAAGCCCCACGTCGATCGTCAGCCGTGCGGTCTTGCCGGGGACGTCGGGCTTGGTCGCGAGTTCGGCGACCAGTTTGCCGCGCGCGGTGACCTCGACGCGCTTGGCGCCGGCGACGCCGCGCAATTCGGCCTCGAGCATCTTCTCGAGCCCGTCCTTGCCGAGCTTGAAGCCGGGGGTGACGAGCAGAGGGTCGTGCGTCTTCTTGTACTGTTCGGCATTGGGCACGCCGACATAGCCGGTCAGGTGCGCAACCGCAGCCCCTGCCGGATAGCTGCGTGCAAAGCCCCGCGTCGGCGCGACGCCGGGCAGTTCAGGCAGTCGGACGCTGACCGCGGCGAACCGCTCCCAGTCGAGATTCTCCGCGACCTGGACCGGCTGGAACCCGGCGGCGTGTTCGAGGTCGATCGCGATCCGCTCGACTTCCTCGGGCGGCAACTGGAGGATGCGGCCGAGCAGCGGCAGCACGCGCTCCTTGTCGCGCAGGCGGTCGGGGATGATGTCGACGCGAAAATCGGTGCGGTTGTTGGCGATCGGCACGCCGTGGCGATCGACGATCCAGCCGCGGCGCGGCGGCAACAGCGTCATGTTGACGCGGTTGCTCTCGGACATTTGCGTGTAGCGCTCGTTCTGCGCGATCGACAGCCACGCCATCCGGCCCGCGAGCAGCAGCCCGACGCCGCCGTGCGCCGCGCCCAGCATCCAGGCGCGCCGCGAGAAGCTGTATGCCTGCGACATCTCGGTAACGATCCGCGGGGTATTCCTCACTCGGCGCCCCGTTTGTTCTGGATCGCCGCGACGATGCGGGCCGCCAGTGGGAACATCAGGATCGTGACCGCGATCTGCGCGATCAGGATCGTGTCGACATGCGCGCCGACCGGCACCGCGATGAAACGGCCGACCAGAATGCACGCGGCGATCAGCCCGCCGGCGATCAGCCAGTCCTGCCAATAGTCGCGGAAGGCGAGCCGCTGTTCGATCATGTCGATCGCGACGAACGCGAGCGACCACATCAGCACGGCGCTGCCGAGTGGCTGGCCGCTGACGAGATCGTCGAAGAAGCCGAGCGGCGCGGCGGCCCAGGGCTTGAACGCGAACCGCGCGAGCAGCCGCCACGCAAGCAGCATGACGAACCCGAACGGCGGGAGCAGCGGGATCGTCGCGACCACCGGGATGATCGTGATCAGCGATCCCGCCATCACCGTTGCCCAAGGTATCGCACGCGACCGGCCCGCCGGGATCTTGGTCTCGAACGGCTTGTAGTCGACGCTGTCGACGACGCGAGCGCGACTCATTGCTGCGCCACCGGACGAGGCGGGGGCACCGGCATGAACATCCGCTCGACAAGTGCGAAATCGAGCGTGTCGGGATCGGCGAACGCGCGCGCCATAACCGAGTCCGACCCAGCCTTTGTCACGCGCGCGACGGGTACGCCGGGCGCGTAGATGCCACCGGTGCCGGTCGTCACGAACAGGTCGCCCGCGTTGAAGCGCACGTTGGTGGCGTTGACCGAGCGGATGTCGATCATCCCGTCGCCGCGCCCCGCCGCAATCGCCGGCATGCCGTCGCGGGTGCGGCGGACGGGTACGATGCTGTCGCCGTCGCTGAGCAACAGCACGCGCGCCGCGTTGGGCCCGGTCTCGACCACGCGACCGATCAGGCCGTCGGGGCCGCGAACGGGCATGCCGGGCAGCACACCGTTCCAGCGACCCGCATTGAGCAGCGCATAGCGCCGCCCGCTCGAAGCACTCGAACTCACCAGCCGCGCGGTCACCACCGGCGCGGTCGAGCGTTCGCGGATCGCGAGCAGGCTGCGCAACCGGCGATTGTCATACGCGATCGTCCGCGCGCGCATCAGCAGCGCCCGCGTCCGTTCGCGATCGGCCCGCAACGCGACGTTCTCCTGCTTCACGAAGAAGTAGTTGCCGATCGCATCGGGGATGCCCGAGATCGACGTGCCCACGGTGGCGAGCCCGGTCGAGACCGGCGTCGTCACCCCCGCGACCCCCATCCGCAGCGCGGAAAACGCGGGCGGATTGAACGTCGACGCGACGAGCAGCACCAGGCCCACCACCGCACCAGCGACGGCGAGCACATAGCCCATGAACACACCATATTGCCGACGCCGGGAAAACCCCGTGCGCCGGTCGCGGGCTGGCGCCATGCGCCTGTCCCCCTGTCTCGGGCGCCGCCAAAGCGCGAGGGCTGATCCCCCGCGACTCGGTGGCGCGATTTCGTGTCCGCGTGTCTTAAAGCAAAAGCAAACCCTTAGCCGCTCATCAGCACGCCGCGGAACAACGGATCCTCGAGCGCGCGACCGGTGCCGAGCGCGACGCAGGTCAGCGGGTCCTCGGCGACCGTCACCGGCAGGCCGGTCTCGTCGCGCAGCACTTCGTCCAGACCCTGGAGCAGCGCGCCGCCGCCGGTCAGCACGATGCCCTGGTCGACGATGTCCGCAGCCAGCTCGGGCGCGGTGTTCTCGAGCGCCACACGGACGCCCTCGACAATCGTCGCGACCGGCTCGCTCAGCGCCTCGGCGATCTGGCCCTGGTTGATCTGGATCTCCTTGGGCACGCCGTTGACGAGATCGCGGCCCTTGATCTGGATGATCATGCCGATGCCGTCGACCGGCGGCTTGGCGATGCCGACTTCCTTCTTGATCCGCTCCGCCGTCGCTTCGCCGATCAGGAGGTTATGGTTGCGGCGCACATAGGAAACGATCGCCTCGTCCATCTTGTCGCCGCCGACGCGCACCGAGGTCGTGTAGGCGAGACCGCGCAGCGACAACACCGCGACTTCGGTCGTGCCGCCGCCGATATCGACAACCATCGAACCGATCGGCTCGGTCACCGGCATGTCCGCGCCGATCGCTGCCGCCATCGGCTCCTCGATCAGCCAGACCTGCGACGCGCCCGCGTTCGACGCGGCATCGCGGATCGCGCGGCGCTCGACCTTAGTGGAGCCCGACGGCACGCAGATCACGATCTCGGGCCAGCGCGCGAACTTGCGGGGCCCATGTACCTTCTGGATGAAATACTTGATCATCTGCTCGGCGACGTCGATGTCCGCGATCACGCCGTCGCGCAAAGGCCGGATCGCCTCGATGTTGCCCGGCGTCTTGCCCATCATCATCTTGGCGTCGTCGCCGACCGCCTTGACGCGCTTGATGCCGTTGATCGTCTCGACCGCGACCACCGACGGCTCGTTCAGGACGATGCCGCGGCCACGGACGTAGACGACGGTGTTCGCGGTGCCGAGGTCGATCGCCATGTCGTGCGACATGAACTTGAAGAAACGCGAGTAGAAGGCCATTCAATCAGGGTCCCGTAATCCTTGGCCGCCGGACGGGCAGCCCATCGCACAAAAATCTCGCGTGGCCCGCCGGTGTTTAACTCACCGGGTGCTTGCGTTTGCGGGTCGCGGGATGCCGTCGCTTGGTCTAGACGCAAACCCATGTCAATACGGCGTCTCCCCGAGCATCTGGTCAATCGCATCGCCGCCGGTGAAGTGGTGGAAAGACCCGCCAGCGCGTTGAAGGAGTTAGTCGAAAACGCCATCGACGCAGGGGCAGGACGCATCGCGATTCTCCTCGTTGAGGGCGGCACGTCGCGGATCGAAGTCGCCGACGACGGCTGCGGCATGACCCCCGCCGACATGGCCTTGGCACTCGAACGCCACGCGACTTCCAAGCTGCCCGACGAGTTCATCGAATCGGTCGTGACGCTCGGCTTTCGCGGCGAGGCGTTGCCCTCGATCGCGAGCGTCGCAAGGCTGACGATCGAAAGCCGGATCCGCGGCGCCGAAGGCTGGGCACGCACCGTCGACAATGGCCGGGTCGAGCGCGAAGGCCCCGCCGCGCTCCCACCCGGCACCCGCGTCGTCGTCGAGGACCTGTTCGCGCGCGTCCCCGCCCGCCGCAAGTTCCTCCGCTCCCCCCGCGCCGAATACGCCGCCTGCCTTGACGTCGTTCGCCGGCTCGCGATGGCGCGCCCCGACATCGGCTTCACGCTGGAACATGACGGCCGCCGCGCGCTGTCGGTGATGCAGATCGAGGACCGGCCGGGCAGGGTGGCGACGCTCACCGACCGCGCGCTCGCCGACAATTCGGTCGCAATCGACCTCGAACGCCCTACGGACTCCGGGGTCCTCGTGCTAGGCGGCGTCGCGAGCCTGCCGACCTACAACCGCGGCATCGCCGACCACCAGTACCTCTTCGTCAACGGCCGCCCGGTAAAGGACCGCCTGCTGATGGGCGCGATCCGCGGCGCCTATGCCGAAATGCTCCCCCGCGATCGCCACGCGGTGGTGGCGCTGTTCCTCGACATCCCCACCGACCAGGTCGACGTCAACGTCCACCCCGCCAAGACCGAAGTCCGCTTCCGCGATCCCGCAATGGTAAGAGGCCTTATCGTCTCCGGCTTGCGCCGCGCCCTCGACGCCGCCGGCCACAGAAGCCAACGCGCCAGCGACTCCGCGCTCGCCATGTGGCAACCCGAAAACTCCTCTCCCCCCCGGGGAGAGGAAGGGGCCCGTCCGCAAAGCGGATGGGAAGGTGAGGGCACGCCCGAAAGGCTCCCGCTGGAAAATCGCCACTACGGCGCGGTCAACGATTCTCGCCCGACCTTCTTCGCCGCGCCCCCGCAGGCGCGTGCAGAACCCGCCTGGGCACCCCCACCCCAAACCACAGCCTTCCCGATGGGCGTAGCGCGCGGCCAGGTCGCAAAAACCTACATAGTAGCCGAAGCCGAAGACGGCCTCGTCCTGGTCGACCAGCACGCCGCCCACGAACGCCTCGTTCTCGAACGCATGCGCGCAGCCCTGATCGGCGGCACCATCGCGAGCCAAGCCCTGCTGATCCCCGAAGTTGTAGAACTCGACGAATCCGCCTGCGACCGCCTTGAATCCCGCGCCGAAGAACTCTCCGAATTCGGCCTGGACCTAGAACGCTTCGGCCCCCACGCCATGCTCGTCCGCGCAACCCCAGCCTTGCTCGGCCAAAGCGACCCCAAAGGCCTGGTAACCGACCTGGCCGACGAACTCGCCGCCTTCGACGAAGCCCTCTCCCTGAAGGAGCGTCTAGACGCAGTAGCCGGTACGATGGCCTGCCACGGCTCCGTCCGCGCCGGCCGCATATTGTCGGTCCCCGAAATGAACGCGCTCCTCCGCGAAATGGAAGTCACCCCGCACTCGGGCCAATGTAACCACGGTCGCCCAACCTGGGTGAAAATAGACGCATGTGACCTAGCGAAGCTCTTCGGGCGATGAATCGACCGTCATGCAGGATTCCACGCCTGTAGGGTGCGTTTGAATATTGCGGCGAAGGGCGTGTTTGAAGGACACGCTTGGGATGAACACGCAAACCTACACAGCCGTCATCGCCTACTTTCGCTATTCGTCCGACGCGCAAAGCGAAGGATCGTCAATCGAACGCCAGCGCCGCGATACGGAGACGATGGCGAACGGCCACGGCTGGACGATTGACCGCATAGTTCAGGACGATGGCAAATCGGCATTCACCGGCAAGCACCGTGCGGCGGGCAGTGCAATGCACGGCTTCGAAGTCGAGGTTCGCAATGGCGAGCATAATGGGGCGATTGTCCTACTCGAACGCTTGGACCGTTTGAGCCGCCAAGGTCACGAAGAAGGCATGGCGATGCTACGCTTCTTCAGCGCCAACGGTGTGTCGGTTGGCACCGCCGACGATGGGCGAATCTACAAGGCTGGCGAACCCCAAGAGCTAGAAGAAGGCTTGGTGGCAATGATCCGTCTTTCGCTCGCCAATAAGGAAAGTGCCGTGAAGTCGGCTCGGCTGAAATCGGCTTACGACATTCGCCATACGCGAGCGCGTGAAGGCAAGCTGGCGGTTACCCGGCTGGTTGCGCCTTGGATTGTCGTTCGTGCAAATCGCACGATGACGCTGAACCCCGAACGCGTCGAAACCCTGAACATGGTTTTCCGATGGGCAGACGAGCTAGAGATGGGGGCGGATGCCATCGCCAAGCGCCTGAACCGGGAAGGCGTACCGGTTTGGGTAGCGCGCAAGAAGAAAGCCGCGCTGTGCTGGACGCGGACCCGTATCGGCAAAATGCTCTGCGACCGTAGCGCGATTGGAGAGTTTCAGCCGACGCGTGGCGGCAAGCCGAACGGTCCCGCTTGGTTAGGTCACTTTCCCATTGCGGTCGATCATGACCTTTTCGAGCGAGTGCAGCGGGGGGCGGCTGGTCGTAAGAAGGGACGGATATCGAACCGCGATGTGAAGATTAACAATCTCTTCGCCACGCTGATTTCTTGCGAGTGTTGCGGCGCTAAGATGGCCTACCAGATGGGGCGTAGGGCTGGCACAACGATCACGACGAAGAACGGCAGCGAATACACCTACCGCCGCGATAACGGTTCGCTGGTATGCCCGACCGCAACCAAGTACGGGAAATGCACCAACCGCCGATACATAGCCTATTTGACCTTCGAAGAAACGCTTCTCAAAGCGTGCCTTCACCTTGCGATGGACGATACCGCGTTCTCTCGGAAAGATGAAGTTGGGCGGCTTAATGTCACGATAGCGGAACGCGAGCGCGAGCTAACGGTAGCGCTCGAAACGGCGAATAACCTAGCGCTAGCGTGGGCCGCACGGCCTTCCGATCTCCGCCGCAAGATGGCAGACGATGCCGAAGACGCAGCGGAAGCGCTGACATCGAATGTTCATGCGCTGAAGAGGCAGCGGGAAGAAGCTCGGGGGCGTGTAACTGCACAAGAGCATATCGCCCGCGTTGAAGACATCCGCGTCAATCTGCATCACGAAGACCTAGAGACCCGGATCGGACTCCGCAGGAAGGTGAAGCACGCGATGCTTAGCGTTATCCAGAAGATGACCGCGCATGAAGACGGCTCGGTTACGGTCGTGATGGACGGCGGGCTTGTGGCCTTCAAAATAGCAGGAAAGACCGTTAGCGACATCGGGGACACTAACGCGGCGTTAGCGGCTGGCGTGATCGCTCTTCCCCGCTCCGGCAATCGCGACATTCAAGGCCAGATCGAAACGCGTATGAAGAAGGCCAGCGCGAACTAGGTTCAAGACTTATAGCCTTGACAAAGATTGAACTTTGAAACGCGCTTCCGTTGATTCATACCAAGTCATCAACGGGAGTGCAGACTATGCAGACCATCAAACTTAATGCCGACGCCGATGTAGCCTCTATTCGCCTGTGGTGCGTTGCTAGCAAAGTTACAGCCGCGATAGCGCCAATCCTGTATCGGAACCGCATCCGGCACTTCGAAGCCTATATGAGCGACGATGACGCGTTCTTGTTCCGCATGCGCTGGCATGAAAAGACCCGGCCTATCGCTGTGATAGAACCGGGTCCGGTAGACGGTAACAATGTGGTGCCGTTTAGGCGTTCTTTCGAGCAGCCATCGTAGCAGCGAACTTCGCGCGGCGTTCGTCGGACCAACCCGCACCGCCAGTGCCGCCCGTAGACGCCTTGCGGGGCGCTCTGGCGAGCTTATCGCCAGTGGGGGTGGCGGATAGCTGGTCGTCAATGCCCTTCTGGTCCACGATGACGCTGTGCAGCTTCGTAAGGAAGGCGTCGAACTTCTCGCTCGGGATGTGGAACGGCGCGCTCTTGTCGCCAAGCTTCAGCGCAGAGCCGTTGGGAAGCTTCGGTTCATAGCGCACGATGCCGTTCGCTATGCTGAAATCCTTCGATCCCTTCACGGGGGTAGCGCTGGCGAACTTTTCCTTCTGTGCCATCACGCGCTTTGCCACTCGCGCCCTATCGGCGGATGGATCGTAAGCCTTGTGGCTGTAGGTCGCTTCGAGCTTGTCGTCTACGAACGCGAGTAGGTCTTTGAATATGGACATCGGGCGAACTCCTTTCGAGGGCTGATAGTTCGCCCGTCCCTCGAAAGAAGTTTCTTGTCAAGTTTTATGAAGCGGAAGTGTGGTGTTCCGCCTTCGCATCCTCGATAGCTGTGTAGGCTCCGCAGCCTAGTGCGAGGGCGATAATCGAGTAGAAAACGAGGGTAGCCATAGGGTGAACTCCGGTTGTGTGTGCGTAGTATTTACCCTCCGGGCGGGTTTGGCTGGCCACCCCTTCCGCCCCGCGTAGCTTCATAGAGAGCGATCAACTCGCGTTTGCTTACGCTCGGATTCCCTGCCGTGTCGTGCCTCACGCTATCGAAATCAATCAACCCCATTCGGTCAAAGACAGTCGGGACGCGCGCACGAACGAAGTAGTGGCTCGACTGGGCACAGCGCTTGAACTTCGTTTTGATGCTCCCGGCTCCCATGCCGACACGCTGAACAGCGAAGTCGGCTTGTTCCTTCGGTGCAAACTCGAAATCTGCATGACGGGTTGGCAACGCGACAGCCGCGCGCTCTTCGTCCCGGCGCTCCCAAATCTGGAACACGCACGGGACATCATACGGCTTCCCGCAGAAGATGAAGCTATCAGGCGGGCAGGGTTCTTCGAACACAAGATGGAAGTTCCTGTGCAAGCGGTTCACGACGCTGGCCTTACGGAAGGTCCGTGGAACGATGAACGCCACCGTCTTGGACATCTTAGCCGCATGATTGAAGAAAGCGACAGCGAGCAACGAGTTCTTACCGAACGGCGGGTTTCCAATCGTGATGATATCCCGTTCGCTCTCGACATCGAACGCGAGAAACTCTTGCTTCGTGATCCCCTTGGCCTTGGGATCAAGATCAACCGCGATGGTATCCGGGGGAAGGAAGCGCAGGAACGATCCAGTTCCCGCGCTAGGCTCGACAACTTGCCGACCTTCAAGGCCGCATTCACGCTCCACGATCTCCACGCACCGTTTCGCCAACTCAGGCTTGGTATAGTACTGGTCGAGGGCAACCGCTTGCGCATCATGGTCAACCGCTGGCGTCGATCCGCGAACGCCTGCCGCGATCTTGGCCTTTGCGATGTCGAAGATGCAACGTCCCTTACGGTCCGTGCCGTTCTCCGCACCGAAGAACTTCCGTCCCGTGTTCAGCGCGGCAACGCCTGCCGATCCGCTTCCCATAGTAGGATCGAAGACAACATCGCCGGGATTGCTGAAAGTCCGAATAAGGTATTCGAGCAAGGCAATCGGCTTCGCGAACGAATGCGAAGTCGTATCGTCCTTCGGGTAATACAGGACGGTACGAGGGCACTTATTCAACCCGGCATACTCGATGCCAGCTTCGGTAGTGCTATGAGCGTTCGCCAAATAGCCGCAATCGCGCTCCCGCTTCCGCGAAACCTTCGTAGCTTCGATTGCACCTTGCGGGTTATAAGTCATCTGGCGTTTGCTACGCTTTCCAATGACCGTGCCCTTCGAGAACACCAAGATATCCTCGTGGCTAGTCATGTGGCGACCACGACTAAGTTGACTTCCCGTTGCGGTGCTTTTCGCCCAAACCAACATCTGTTTGAAGTTGGCGCGGTTGGCGTTGATTTGATCGGTGGTGAAGGGTTGCGTACCGAACGAAACGATAGCTCCGGTAGGCGTAACAATCCGGTTCATCTCTTCCAGCCATTGTGAGACATTCACCTTAGGATCGATTGCAAGGCGCGTGATGCCGTAGGGCATATCTGCCAACACCAACGGAATGGAGTTGCTGGGAATGGTGCGCATCAACTCCAACCCGCACCCCTGATGAAGCACGAGGTCGCCAGCGCTAGGAGTGATCGGAAGAACGATCCGCCAGCCATCGCCGTTCGTCTTGATGCAGTCCGTATTGGCGACGAACTCCGCCATCCGTTCGCGGATCGTGGTAAGCGTGGCGGGCGTACCCGCTGCGATCATCTCGCGCTCGATTGCGGCGGCGTCGCGGTATTCGACTTCGGAAAGCGCGGCGATGAACAGTTCGTCTTCGATGGTGTCGTAGGGGGCGGCGGGTTTCAGCATCGGGGATACTCCGGTTTTGTTGCCCGGATTATCGCCGCTAGAAAATATGCACCCTTCGAGACGGGTTGAAATCGTTGTGAATCAATGCGCTAATAGTCTCAGATGACGATTCACGATGTCCTTTCGTGGCTGAAGGCGAACGATTTTCCCTGTAGCCGTGCCGCGCTCTATCGGTTGATCGATGGCGACGGTTTCCCGCGTCCCGTCCTCCATGGTCGAAAGGGGCAGTGGGATCGGCGCGCTATCCAGCGTTGGGCAGATCGTGGCCTAGCAGCGTCCTACAGCGTCGATACGATCTTCGGACACGCGATGTTCGAACCTGCGATGGGGAAGGGCGTAGACTGGCCTCTAGTCGTCATACGATGGGCAGATGCTAGCGACGGCGACACAGGCGAGCTTGTCGAAGCCGTGGCGCAACGTGCCGGGACGAATGCCGATACGGTCGAACTCAGGGAAGCCGTGGCACAGCGGGCGGGATCGGATGCCGACAAGCTTCGGGATGCGTATCGAGCGTACCTAGCGCCGCTCTAGCACCCGTAGGCGATCCCAAATCGTTTGGTTGTCCAGCACTAGGGCATCGTGTGCCTTGCGCACCCGCTCTGCCATCTCTGCCGCCTTGTCAGACCGTTGTAGGGCCTTGCTGGTAAGCTGGCGGTCTGTGAGATCACCTAGCGCGGTTTGTTGGTCCACGTAGGCCGCGATGACATCTGCACCCTCTATGCCAGCTTCGAGCAAGCGTAGGGCGATGGTGGCGGCGTGTTCGTCTGAAATCATTATGCAAATCCCCGATGGCTCGCAGAAGCCACCGGGGAACACAAGATGGCGAAGTTAGACGCCATTCGTATTTAGTCCCGATGGCTACGCAGCGGGTTAAAGTTCAAGGTATTTGATGATGTCCGATACCGTCGTAACATGAAGGTCGAGTCTACGCGCTATCTGGGCACGTCCCATGCCGCGACGATAGAGCATCGAAACATCTTCCCGGTTCCTCACAGTAGCCGCGCGAGTAGCTTGAACGCGGGGCGGAACTTGCAGATCGGTCGGGCTTGTCACGCCGCGCGCGTACCTTGTGCGAATGCAGTTGTAATCCATTTGGAACATGTCTGAGATGAACCGCACATAGTCGAGTTCGGCAGGGGTGAGTCTAGCGCAAGAGCGGTTGCGGTTTTGCTCGATACGGGTTGCCCAACGGACATTACCGGGTTCGTATCCTCGGCTATTGTCGATACGGTCAATCGAATGGTCTGGGGTAGGCTTAGGGCCGATGTGTGCAAGGAAGCGGTCAAAGCCGTTCGGACCATCCCAACCTTCATAGAATGTCACACCCGCACCGCCATAGGTGTTGTAGTTTTTGTTGGCCTCACTATTGCAGCGGCTTTTCGCTGCATCGTATGAGTTTCTTTCAGTCGGATAGTTGGTGTTCGAAGTCATGTTGCGTCCTCCATAGACGGTTAAAGAACCGGATGCGGTAGACACACATCCGGTTCTTCTTTCTTCCACGGAGGAAACTTGAAACTCTGAACCGCCTTGAAGCTGTCTACACTCTCTCGGCTGCATTTATTTAGGTAGACTAAACTCTTATTAAGTCCGGTGTTAACGCTGAAGGACGAAGTTTATTGCGCGGCAGTGGCCGTTGTGGTTAAATACAAGTTCGAAGGGTAAGTGGCGCTTCGTTCTCCATAGATAATAAGAAGCCCTCGGAATAATCTTCCGGGGGCATTTTTATTAATGACAGCCATTTGGCCAATCCGTATAAATAGAAGTGCGAAGTATGGAGAGGGTATCACTTGCAGCGATACCCTCTTTTCGCACCGGCAAAGATTCAGGCAACGCACTAGGCAAAACATATTTCGCAGGACGACATTATTCAGAGGTTGGTCCACCTCGCTACCGCTGCCATGACTTTGATTGCGTCACTAGGACACGAACGACGCTCTGTTATGGACGGGAACCCGAAGCGAACGGGACTGCCCTATTTGGCGGCAGGATAAACAAAGCCAAGTTGAAAGAGTAGTTCTCTGTCCTAATGCTGACAAGACTACGACCCCCCACAGTTCGATTCATTGCCGTCGGGGGAAAGTGATCCCTCGCAAGGGGATCGACCGCGATGCGCTAATATGGCGCGGAAGGTGCAGCTAAGAGCCGGTACAGGATCGCCCCGACGCTCGATAGGTAAACTATCAACACTGCATTTGAACTCATTGGACTGGCTCCTAAAACGAACCCCCCATTCTTCCCTCTCTATCAAGTCCACCGGCGATAGTCGGATCAAAGTAGGTCAACCCAATGTCTAACGATGTTGGGTTTTTCTTTTGGCTTGGTAGAGGGGGGATAGAGGTATTAGCCTTCACCAAAACGATGCATTAGTAAGCTAAAGCTTAGTGAGTTTAGGTTTTGCTACCAAGTTCATTCAAACCACAAGCGCGAGCTAAGACATGAGCGATAGCGAATGGCTTATGAGCGATTCGGATCAGCGTAGCTGAGCCGATAGATACTCAATAAGTTATGCGCGTGAATATTGCGGAAAGTGAGCGCGCATAGGTAGTTTGGTTTGATAGGAGATACACCCGTGAACCAACACCAATACTGCACTACCCGTATCAGCGCCATCGACAACGAGATAGCGCGGCTTGAACTAGAGCGAAGTATCCTATGGGAACACGCACAGCGCCATCAACCGCGATCCACCGCCAACCCGCTTTCGAATGACGCACAGTTCAGCGTCTGGTTCATTCCCGTAAATGAAGACCGACTGCTAATCACTTCGACTAAGTTCGACTTCGATACCATGATGTCACGCAAGAGCGTCACGCGGTCTGGCACGCCGGTTGGTGCCATCATGACCGGGGAAGGTGCAGCACGCCAGTTGGCCAGCTTCCTGCACAATCGATACCGCGACGTTCGCGACGACGCCTCTACCTACCCTGTAGCCTGCCTAGACGACATCGTGGACCTACTGTGGTTCATGGAGGGGAAGATGGGCGCTACCGCCTTCATCGATCTTGCCGGTGACGATCACGGTAAGCGTGCCGATCCAGTAAGGGGCGGCTCTTGGTCTGAGAGCTACGGGATCATGTGCGATCAATGGGACGCGCAAAACGCCATCATAGCTACCCCCATTCGACCTAAAGGAATGAGTGAGCTTAGCTCGCTTTTCGACAAACTTAAACGAATTTGAATAATGCGGACACGACGTTGTTTAGGTAGACTAAATACAATATGTCGAGACCCGCACCACATATCATCGATCAACGTAAAGACTCGCGCTGGATTACCACTGCGATTCTAGACCCGGAAGCCAACTATATCGTTTGCCGTAGCGGCAAGCCTGTCATGGTCCGCGTGTCAAACGAGCTTAGTAGCACTGCACATAAGTATCTTAGAGCAGTCTATACGAAGCCGAATCATGCCTACGCGCGAGCAGCCAAACTTAACGAGCTTTTCCGCACGGACATCTACGAAGTCTATCATCTAGTGGTGGGAGAAAAGGCAACACACAAGGAGAACGCAGAATGACTACCGGAGTTACCTATCATATCGAAAGCGCCGATTTCTCTAACTCGACGCCAATCTACCATTATACCGCTACGACTCGAAACGAACTCGACGCCTTGAGGCTGGCGCATGAACGTAGCGGGTATTTCAGCAGGCAAGGCGGCGATTACCTAGTTCGCTTCCATCTGAATCACCTTCTAGACGCGGCGACCGCGCGCCCAACCTTCGAGGTGAAGTGATGGTTACGGTAAAGGATTTGCTCGAAGCGCTAAACGGCGTTCGTGACGATTGTTACATGGACGAGTTCGACGGGCGCAACCTACTGGTTGATGGATGGATCGATCTTGAAGAACTCGCATCGCGCTTGAATGCGCAGGCGGGCGAGTGATGGCAAACCTTACGATCTACAGCAACGGGCCAGATGAAGCGCGAACGGACTTACTCGAATGGCCAGACCACTACCCGAACTATGCGCTATCGCATGTCGAAGCGCGAGAACTACGGGACCGTCTAACCGCGTTCCTCGATAAGGAGGGGGAGCTTTAAGCTAATCGGGCGAGCTATCTTTTGCGTCTTGTGCCGCCGCTATCAGGGCATTCAACCTAGCAGATGTTGAGCGACCGGAGTTGTGGGCTTCAAACGCCGCCGCACCCTCTGGAGTTTCGAGAAACCGAAGGAAGCTCTTTTCGGAGGATGTAGTCTGGCCGTCAATGGCTTGCGACAACCTGCTAAGCTTTGACCCTATGCCAACTGGGTGGTAACTACTGGCCATTCGGCTTTCCAATACCGCAAGGCGTTCCTGCATTTCCCCGATAAGCTGATCCTTCGGATCAGCACTGTCCTGTAAAGCATTTACCGCTAACGCATGGCTTACCGGGTTCGACACTTTGTAGCCTTCCGACGCAACGCTAAGTGCGGCATTTTTGAGTGCTAGTTTGGCACTTTCGATGCTCCTAAAGTCAGTGATATCGACGAAGATGGTGCGTTGGTCTTTGTTGTCGAAGGGAAGGCGTGTGTTCTCGGCAATGATGTGAATCGTTGGCTTTTTGATCGCGTGCCGTATGCCAAGTTCGTAGAAGGCGTTGGGGTTAAATCCGGTTAAGTCCGCAACTACAAGATCGGCTTCGATTAGATCGACAATCAAAGCGCTAGTGATTGAACCCGGAGCAGCGTCTTCGTCGGCTCGCTTAACGGAGTAACCTAGTTCGTCTGTTTCAAGAACGGGCTTAAATATTCCAAGCAGTAGCCAATCGGCTAGTTGACGTGTCGGCGTTCCGGCTTCGCCAATCGGACCAACGATAAAACAGGTTTTCTTATCCGTCATTACGATATCTCCAATCGCGGCTAATGTGGATCAGGCAGCTTGATCCGCTAAGGTCCATTGATATTCGCGGTTGTTCAGAGCCTTACACCGTTCGGGATCGCGGTTAGGCTGGGGAATGCGGCTGTATTGAACTAGCTTAGCTTCCCTAATGATAACGAGCTTCACCCGGCTACATGCGGTAGCGGGTGGATCGCTTTCCGCTACAACCGTTTCTTTACCCCAAGACTTGATTGGGTATTCATCGTTGAACAGGAAGACGGACCGTTGACTTCCCATGTTCGATAGTTCGTTCGTGCGACACGTCTTTGTCTCGTTCCTGCACTCGACATGCAGGAAGGTGCGACCGTCCATATCATCGCCGGTAATCACGCCATCCGCGACGATGTAGCCTGTGTCTTCGGCTCGATCATCCTTATCATCGTAGAATGTCTTGGGACCATACCGGATAGGCTGGTTCTCCACGGTCTTGGCCAGCCATAGCGAGCCGCCAACGCCAAGGACGGCAGCTAGGGCGAACCCTGACACGAAGCTGCGAGTGTTCACCGCGCTATCCCTAAAACGACCATTATGCCTGATACCCCCGGTCTTTGGTGCGGCTTCCCCTATAGAACATCGATCACGCTCCTTATAAGCGCCTTGGAGTGAACGAGAATGTCGGCAGCTTCCGCGCTTGCGTAGCTCGCTTTTGGATGCATGACTTCGTTGCGCCAAGCGATACGAACGGCGTTCAGATGGGCTGATACTACGCCGTAGGATTGCTTGCGCAAGCTTTGGGCCGATGTGCGGTTAGGAAGTTGATCGATTGCGCGATTAACGTGCTGTATGATCTGATACCAGTTCGCCTGATCGGCATCGATGTTGATTTTCAGCTTCTTTCCGAAGACCCTGAGTGAGGCTTCTATGGCGCGCATAAGGTGGAATACTGTCGCTGTAAATCTTGCGGTATTAAAACATGCTACCGCTTCTTCGAGGTCGGCTGTGATGGACGGTAACTTCGCGGCGACATCGCCAAAGTCTGCAATCGGCGCAGCGTTATCCGGTATTAGTAAGATAAAGTTTCCTCTAACGGCTTCAGGAAGAAAGTTCCGTGCCTTCTGAAGTGATCCGATATATTGTTCGACCGTCGAAGATTGTATCGAAACATTACCCGCCGCAATCCTATTATGTAGGTCCACGAGTTCATCGGTAATATGG
Organism: Sphingomonas sp. NFX23; assembly: GCF_049887795.1. NCBI lineage: Bacteria > Pseudomonadati > Pseudomonadota > Alphaproteobacteria > Sphingomonadales > Sphingomonadaceae > Sphingomonas > Sphingomonas sp. NFX23. Next base: position 18,399 of record NZ_JAGEKH010000003.1, on the reverse strand, counting down.
CGAAGGACAGGCATCTTCCAGACGCGCGCAACTCGTGATAGCGTATTGATTACATTCTGGAAGTTTTTCGAGTCAGAATCGAAGGTGCAGTTATTTGCCTTTGCAAACGCGACAGTTCGAGTTTGCGCCCCAAGCCACGTTTGGATTTGTAGTAAGCTTTGAGCGTCTATCGTGTCAGTCATGCTTCCACCCTAAGGCGGACCGGGTGACGGTCAACCGTTCTAAATACTGCATATGCCTGACAAGCCGCGCACATTCGGACGGAAGGGGCCTAGCAAGGCCACACAGAAGCAAGGCGGTAGCGCAGGGCTGCGAGATAACAGCGCACGCTATCAGCGCTTACGCGAACGCCTGATGACCGCTGAACCCCTATGCCGATACCACAAGGCACAAGGCCAGATCGTAGCCGCAACCATCCTCGACCACGTTGTAGCGCTGGCACTGGGCGGCACGAACGATCCCGCCAACCTTGCTCCCGCTTGCCTCGACTGCAACACCGACAAGGCACGGGCGGAGATGCGTTATCTACGTTCTGGGCACGATGTGCGGTTCGTTCGGCACGATCCAGAGTTGGGGGGATGGTTCCGACGCGCTCGCAAGATGCACCTCGATTAGGTCGCGCGCCTCCCTGACCTTTGCGATCAATGCACCGTCATTCGTGTAGTGAACGATCCGCAGCGCTTCTTCGATCACATCGCGAGCGGCCAGTAAGACGGTTGGCATATGCATGCGCGAATACCTCCGCGCGCTTGCTACCGCTTTGGGCACCGCCGATGTTGACATAGGTTGATGTAACGACGCCATTGTAACGAAGTGACGATATTAGGTGCGCTCGCGCGTGGTCCTAGGTTCTCTTGCTTTAGTCTCTTCGAGTATCCGCCGCGCATTTTCTATCGCCGCGTTTAACCTGACCTCCCGCGCTTTTTGTGCCTTTCGATGCTCGATCCAGCGTTGTCTATTCATGTCGAGAGTTACGATAGCGACTTTAAGACAATGCGTCATGATGCTGGCATCTGGAACACCAATGCGCTCTTCAATCAACCCTCGGACGAATGGCGGAGCCAAGTCACGAATCTCTCTCCCATGATACTCATGAACTTCAAAGTTCAAGTCATGTGAGATGTCATTACGCAATCGATTAATCCGGCGAACCATCTTCACCGTTCCTTCGTCAATCAGTCCGAGTGCTGAACAAAGGTCGAGCTTCGCAGAGAACGACATACGATCTAGCCGAATCTCATCAGGCTTTGTTAGCGCTTCCTCAAGCGTTCGGGTTAGAACATGGTCAAGAAAGAGATGACCTTGTATGACTCGTTGCCAGTCGTCTCCCACTTCGATGCGGCGATGAAATAGTCGTAAGTCGAAAGAGAACGATTCTTCAATCGATCCTTCTTTGCCTTCGCTAGCCGACATCGGGTCTGGATTGTCTGTCATATGTCAATGCTAGATGGTTTGCCCGGATAATCAACCCAACATGTAGGGGGCGGGGTAAATCATATCGAGGGTTAAAGCACCCCAACCACCGCCCAGTCTTTTTCTTGCTTTGTCAGAATAAAAGTTTGAACTTCATGAACGCCAGAACGCTAGGCGATTCGGTATGATAGGATTGTATTGAAAGGTCTTCATTACCGGAAACTGAAATAATGTCTTGCAGTCGTCGTCAATAATCAATCTGCGATTGTCGCGACGAACTGCAATGTATTTCTCGTAAACGCGACGGAGAACAACGAGATCGTTACAGCCATATCGGCCAACCCGGATTTTGGCGAAGGCTTCCCTTCGGTCTATCTGCCCTGATACTTCGCCGCTGCCAAAAGCAGCGGCAGCGAACATAAGTAGGAGCCAGACGAAAGATATCTGCTGGCCTTTGAAACCGCGTCGTTCAAATCCTCGCCAAATCTCTGGCATGAAAGAAAGTAGCGCTCCGCAAATGAATATCGACGGGTGAACCGGTCTGTCGCTAATCGACAAAACGACTGACGCTGCCATCATAAACATACCCATGGCATAGGTTAACCGATCAAATCTCGCTTCCTTCGCCCTCCACTTTGATCGTAGCGCCACCGCCTCTTCTTCTGTTTCGACTACGATAGGTGGCGAAGGCGGCGCGCTGTGCCTAACCCAAAGGAATATAGCCGGGGCAAGTAAGCCAACTATGTAGGTCGTTCCGATGCCAGAGAAGGTAAGGGAAAAGAGATCGGTAAAGCTAAGCAAGCTAGTGATGTTGCCCTGAAACGCTAGGGTGTAACCAACTAGATTCAATGAGCAGGCAAGAACGTGCGCTACGGGGATGACTACCGCGATTTTGCCAAGGACATCTAGCAACTCTCGCGTAGCGGACTCGGTTCTCGATACCGTTCCATTCATGCTGTGCCCTTGCCTGTCTAAATATCAATATGAAAACAGGGCGTAGGGTAGCTGATCCCGCAAAAAAAGCACTAATGGGCACCTACCGTGCGGATCGGCACGGCGACATCGTAGAGCTAGTGACGCCACCGCGCGATATCCCGGTAGCTCCCGACTATCTGACGAAGGAAGCAAAGCGCGTTTGGGAGGAGGAGCTTCCCCGCATCCTCGCTTGCGGTGGTGTCGAAGCTGATAGCTCCTTCCTCGCTCGATACTGCACCGCTGAAGCGGAGTTCAGGGGGATGGCGGCGAAGGGTGAGCCGGTAACGGCTGCGATGATGACCGCGCTTCGCCAGTATGCCGAACTACTCGGGATCGCTGGCCATCGCTCCCGGCTCGCGCGCGGCAACTCGCAAGACAAGCCGACAAGTGGCTTCAGTAAGCGACCGGTGTAAGCAGATGCGTAAGCAAGGCTTTTGGATCGCAGAGAATGCGCAGGAAGTGGCGGCTTGGTGCAGCAAAAACACCCAAAAAAGCCACTTTGAGCTACGCCGTAACGGAGCAGTATTACTATATGATGCCGAAGATGACGGCGAAGAGATACTGTTTATCCTCAAGTGGGGGCACCTAATCTGGCCATAGAGTAAATAATATGTGCCCAAACCTACCCTAGATCACTATTCAGAGCGCGCTATTGTCTATGCAAAGGCAGTAAAAGCACGCAAAATCCCCGCTTGTATCCAAGTTCGACAGGCTTGCGCCCGCTATCTGGACGATTTCAAGCGCAAGGATATCGTCTACGCGCCCGAGCGCGTCGAACATGTATGCGAGTTTGCGGAACTACTGCCGCATGTCATTGGGCCGCTTACCGGCGAGCTTATCGAGCTAGAGCCGTTCCAGATTTTCATCTTCGCTAATCTCTTCGGATGGTTGGACGCGAAGACGCGCCTACGCCGCTACCGGGAAGCTTTCATTCTCCTTCCTCGTGGTAACGCGAAGTCTACCATCGCCGCTATCATCGGCCTCTACATGACTTTCGCCGAAAATCAGGGCGGCGCTGAAGGTTTGAGCGGCGCGACATCGATGCAGCAAGCGGAAGCCGTGTTCATTCCAGCCAAAAGAATGGTTGAGATGACGCCAGACCTAGCGGAGTTCTATGGCCTCGAAGTCGCCGCACGCTCGATCTACCAGACATCTACCGGTTCCAGCTTTAAGCCGGTGATCGCACGGACCAAAGACGGTGGCCTTCCGTGGATCGCCATTGCCGACGAACTCCACCAAGCTCTAGACGACACGCAGCTTAACGCGTTCCGTACCGGGATGGGCAAGCGTAGGGGCAGCGATCCCCTACTGCTTATTATCTCTACAGCGGGAACCAATGTGGCTGGCGTATGCCGCCAAGAGCAGCTTTATTTTGAGGCGGTTCTATCCGGTTCGATGAAGGATGACCGCAAGTTCGCGCTAATCTACACCATCGATCCGAAGGACGATTGGACCGACTTCAGCGTTTGGAGGAAGGCGAATCCAAACTTTGGCGTATCGGTTGATGAAGACCACCTTCGAAGCGAATATGAGAAAGCGCTTCAGAGTCCTGCGCACCAATCGACCTGTAAGACGAAGTATCTCAATGTCTGGACGAACACCGCAACGGGTTGGTTGAACCAACGCGATTGGGCAAGTGCGGCTAGCCCCGGTCTTCAGCTATCGACCACCGCACGAACATGGATCGGCGTCGATCTTTCCACCAAGACGGACATTACCGCTATTGTGGTGGTGCAAGAGCTACCGGACGGTAAGCGCGCTATCGTTCCGTTCCTCTACCTTCCCAAGGGGGCGCTAGAGCGCTCGAAGAACGCCAAAGCCTACACGGACTGGATAGCGTCGGGTGCGATCCACGCCACGGAAGGCAGTGCCAGCGATCACGCAGCCGTTGAAGCGATGATTAGGGCGCTGAAGAAGGACTATCAGGTTCAATCTGTGTTGTTCGATAGTTGGCAAGCGGCGGGAATGATGCAGCGCCTAGAGGCAGACGGAATCGAATGCGTAGAGTTTGGCCAGACTGCGAAGAACTTTACCGCACCAATGATCGATTTCGAAGCGGAGTTAATGAACGGCAACATCGTTCACGACGATAACCCGTGCCTTAACTGGATGGCGTCGAACATATCGGTTCGCCAGATGGGGCCGCTAAAGTCGCCAACGAAGCCTACCGGGCAAGATCACTTGAAAATCGACGGCATGGTAGCTGCATTGATGGCTTATGCGCAATCGGAAGCCGTAGCCGCACCGAAACACGAGCCATTCCTTATGTTCCTGTAAGGCTGCACCGCTCAATATTCCCCGCTGTCTAAATACGATATGGGAATCTTTGATAAACTTGCGGCATTCGACCGCGCAACAAGACTCGTTTCACCGGAACGCAAGATTACGACGACCGCGATTGTTTCGCAGGCTGTAGAGCTACCGAACCACTCCGCTACAGCAGTTCGCGAAGACATCGCGGCGGATAAGGGGTACGGTGGTATCTCCGCTTTCCAGATTTCGACTGTCTTTGCATGCGCGCGAGTGATCGCGGAAGGTCTGGCGCAAGTTCCCTGCATCCTTCAGCGTGTCAGTGCCACGGGAGGGCATGAACCCGCCCGCGATCATCCGCTTTATGATCTATTGGCGCGCAAGCCGAACAACTGGATGACGGCACTAGAGCTACGCGAGTGGATCGGCTTCAACCTCGCGCTAGTCGGCAACGCGTATATCTTCGTATCTCGCGATACTGAAGGGCGAGCAATCGAACTTATTCCGCTTCCGCAGGGTTCGGTAACCGCATATTCGCCTTCTTTTGGGGAAGTTCTTTATCAACTCAATGACGGCAGTCAGCCGGTCTATTCTGGGCAGAACATCTGGCACATTAAGGGTAGTTCGTGGGACGCAATCACCGGTCTATCGATCCAGCACGTAGCCGCCCGCGCAATCGGGCTGGCGGGCGATCTTGAAAACTTCGGTAGCTCGCTCTTCAAAAACGGTGCGCAACCTTCCGGCGTTCTTAGCACTGAACAAGAACTAAGCCCGGAACAGGCTGCGAACTTTAAAAAGCTATGGGATGCGCAGCAATCGGGTATCGCGAATGCGCACCGCACGGCTTTGCTCGGCAACGGTATGAAGTTTCAGCCTGTGCAGACCAACGCGAACGAAGCGCAGTTCATCGAAGGCCGACGCCTACAGATCGAAGAGATTTGCCGCTTCATGGGCGTAGACCCGGTGATGGTCGGGCAGAGCATCGGAAGCACCTCTTACGCTAGTGTCGAACAGAAGTTTCTAGCGCATTACACCTACACGCTACGTCCACTTTATGAGCGCTTCATGCAATCAGCGGAAGTATCTCTTCTATCGACGGCAGAGCAGAAGGCGGGATACCGTGTCTACATTGACGCGCGGGGCATTACGCTAGCGTCGTCTACCGACAGCGCGGCTTACTACGCAAGCATGCGACAGAACGGTTTGATGACGATTAACGAGTGTCGCGAACATGCGGGACTTGACCGTTCGAACGATCCGCTAGCCGATAAGCTTCAGCCTAGCGCCAATCTCTTTGGTCCGCAGCCGACTAACACCGACTCGGCACCCGCTGACTAAATACATTATATGGAAAAGAAACTATTCACGCTGGAAGAAGTCAAGTTCTCTTCCGACGACGCATCGGGCACTAAAGCCTTTAGCGGCTATGCGAGCGTGTTCGGGAATGTGGACAGCCACGGCGATGTTATCACGAAGGGTGCGTTCAAGGCTTCGCTGAAGTCCGGTGAAGCACCTTTGATGTTCCTGAACCACGATCTCTACAGCCTGCCTATCGGCAAGTGGACGCACTTCGAGGAAGACGACTACGGCTTGAAGGCTGAAGGCGTGTTTCTCGACACCGCAGCGGGCAACGATGTCTACACGGCTTCTAAGGCTGGCGCGATCTCCGGTCTAAGCATCGGCTACATCGCCCGTGATGTCGTCTACGGTAAGAGCGCAGACGAACCCGCCCGCACTCTGAAGGCAGTAGACCTTATCGAAGTTTCGGTAGTCACGATCCCTTCGAATGCGAAGGCGCGTATCGCGGACGTAAAGTCTTTCACACAACACAATGAGTTCGAGCGCGAGCTAGTTTCGCGCGGAATGCAGATCGAAGAGGCTAAAACCTTCCTCGATAGTCTCGAATCATATCACGAGACTAAATACAATATAGCGGCTCAGCATGACTCGCTCAAACAACTTTTGTCGAAACTACAAGGAGAATCATGAGCGACAATATCAACGATACTATTCATTCGCTGGGTAACGCATTTGAAGAGTTCAAGACTGCAAACGACGAACGTCTAAAGCAGATCGAATCCAAGGGGGCATCCGATCCCCTAACTGAAGCTAAGGTAGACGCTATCAACGCGACCGTTACCGAACTTCAGAAGAAGATGCAGCGCCCGAACATGGGTGCAGGCGAGGCCAACGCGGCTGAAGTCGAGCATAAAAATGCCTTCGAGAAGTGGGCACGCAAGGGCACTGGCGAGAATGAGCTAGAGTCTATCGAGAAGAAGGCCATCACGCTCGGCACTGGCGGCGACGCTTCGGGTGGTTTCCTTGTTCCGCGTCAGGTTGAAGCTGGCATTCGTAACGATCTTCGCACGCTTTCGCCGATCCGTTCGCGCGCTACCGTCGTTTCGACCGTTTCGGATAACTACAGCTTCCTTCGCAACGCACGCGGCCTTCAGGTCGGTTGGGTTGGCGAAGTTGATGCGCGTCCCGAGACCGCAACCCCGACGCTGACTGAAACCCGCGTTCCGGGTGGCGAAATCTACGCTAACCCGCCTGTTTCGCAGCGCGCGTTGGATGATGCCGGTTTCGACCTAGAAGCATGGCTGAATCAGAACATTGCAGAAGAGTTCGCTATCGAAGAGAACAAGCAGTTCCTAATCGGTGACGGCGTGAACAAGCCGAAGGGCATTCTTACCACGACTGGTATTAAGACCCTGAAGAGCGGCGCAGCCGCTGCGATGCCGACCGGTTCCGATTACATCCTCGATATGATTTACGGTCTGAAGGCCGCTTATCGTAACGGCGCTGCATTCTTGGGCAACGGTGCGACCATCGCAGGACTTCGTAAGCTGAAGGACACGACCGGTAACTACATGTTCCAGCCTTCGCTGGTTCTTGGAACGCCTTCGACCCTGATGGGTTACGAGCTTTTGGAAGTTGAAGACATGCCGGATGTTGCGGCTAACGCAATGCCGCTCGCCTTCGGTAACTTGAAGCAGGGTTACTTGATCGCAGATCGTCTGGGCATCCGCACTCTTCGCGATCCTTACTCGCACAAGCCTTTCGTCACCTTCTACGCCACCAAGCGCGTATCGGGTATCGTTCAGGACTTGAACGCGTTCATCGTGATGCAGAACAAGGTCTAATAGACCTAGCGCAGTGAAGGAGCCGGGGAAGCGAAAGCTTACCCCGGCTTTTTCATGTCTGTCTAAATACTATTATGGAAATCATTACTCCCGAACAGATTCAAGAATGGCTTCGTATCGATCCAGACACCGACACGGCTACGCTTAATATGCTGGTTAGCTCGGCAATCGATATGGTCGAATACAAGACACAGCGTGCTCTTCGTCCTTATACGGAGTTCAACGCCATTACCGGCGTAGTCGAGACGATCACGCCTACGGTTCCCGAAAGCTTGAAGCACGCGATCTCGCTTTTCGTGTCCGCGCACTTCGATGACCGGGCAGGGGCCGACGCAGCCGCGATGGTTGCGGTAGATCGCCTGTGCCGTCCTTTCTGGATGACAGGGCGGTGAAGGTGAACGCGGGCGCACTGGATCGCCGTATCGAGCTTCTAAGCCCGTCCAAGGCGAAAAGCACAGTAGGACAGGTGCAGAAGGAGTTTGCGCCTGTAGCCACCGTCTACGGCGAGCGCATGGAGCTTCGCACGGTTGATGCCGCTCGGGCTGGCCAGCGTGACGCCTTCGCCATGGCGAAGTTCATAATCCGCTACCGTACTGGCGTCACGACCGCGATGCGTATCAAGGTCGATAACCGAACCTACGATGTCGTCGCGGTAGACGAACCGGATCGCCGCGCGGTCTTGGTCCTCACAGTCCAAGAGGTGTTGAAGTGAGCGGCTTTAGCGCAAACCTTCAGGGCTTCGCGCAGCTTCAGCAGCGCATGAATCAGCTTAGCAAGGCGGAAGCCACCAAGGCGGGGCAGATCGCTAACCGTGCGGGTGCGGCTGTGATCGCGAAGAAGGCAAAAGCGAATGCGCCCGTGTCCAACGTCGCGGAAGGTGCAACGATTACCCGCAATAACAAGGGTGGTTCGACGCGCACAGAAAAGCACCGCAAAATCCAGAACTGGATCAAGGTCCGCAAGACCAAGGGCGATACGCCTACTCAGGTTCACAACGCGGTATCGGTCGAGGCTTACCAAAGTCAGTGGGTTGAGTTCGGAAGTATCCGCAACGCTCCTAAGCCATTCCTTCGAACGGCCTTCGAATCAAACAACCAAGAAATCATAGATGCGATGGCGAAAGTGCTGAACCGCCAACTCGTTAAGAGGGGCGTGTAATGCTGATAGACGAAAAGATTTACGCGCGCCTAGCGCTCAAAGCGGACGATGTTTACCCGATAGAGGCTCCTAACGGCTTCGCGGTTCCGTGCGTGGTCTACAACATTCTAACCGAAACTCCGGTTCGCGACATATCGGAAGATGCGCACATGGCATCATTCGTAACGCTACAGGTTGATGTCTACGGACTTGATACGGTCGAGGTTTTGAAGCTCGGTAGGGTTATTCGCCGTGACTTCCTGAACTGGGCCGACGACGATGTTACGGTTTTGACTAACGACGACCAAAAGCGTTTCCTCGATAACACTACCGATGTTGATCTATTTCGCATGATGTTGATCTTCAAGCTATATGTGCGAGACGACGAAGCCTAAGGGCCATTTGACTAAATACTTCAAGAAAATCATTTCTTAGGAGTATAACTCGAATGGCGACTTCCGCTTCAGTGTCCAAGGGCACTATTCTAAAGATTAAATCCGGCACGACGTTCGTAGCCGTTGCAGAACTCAAGGACTTTAGTGGCCTTGGCGGAGGCAGTGCAGCCATTCTAGATGCCACGCATCTGGGTTCTAACTCGAAGGAAAAGCTACCCGGTGTGAAGGATGAAGGTTCGCTGAAGTTCACCTTCAACTACATCGAAGCCGATCCGGGTCAGCTTGCTATGCTGAAGGCGCGTGACGACAACACCGTTACCGACTTCGAGCTTACGATTGGCGGAACGAAGGTTAAGGCGGCTCTTAGCGGCTTCGTGCAGACGGCAGAAATCATGGGCGGCGTTGACAAGATCAACGAGCTTTCTGTTTCGGTCGAAATCACCGGTTCCGTAGTTCGTTCGGTAACTGCCTAATGGCTAATCTACTTGGCCGTGAAGCTATCCTTACCTCGAAGGTGCCTACCCGCGAAGTAGAGATTCCAGAATGGGACGGCGTTGCGCTTATCCGCTCGCCGTCCACCCTAACGCGTATGAAGATTGTCGAGGGCTTTAACGAGCGCGATGCCGCCGAAGAAGCCTACAAGGCAGATCAGGCAAAGCCGGTAGAAGAGCGCGAGGGCCTACCCGCAGTTACTGTGCTAGACACTTCCGTAGTTTCCGTGATGTTTGCTATCATTGACGAAAATCTTCAGCCTATCTTCGGATGGGACGACTACGATAAGTTCCTTGAACTATCATATCCAACGATCCAGTATATCTACAAGCAGATGATCCAGCTTGAAGCGCGTCTGCCCGTTCCAGTCGAAGAGCAAAAAAAAAGTTCAGGAACAGCCCGGAAAGGCGCTTCCTCTTCCGCCTCGCGCTCGCGCTAGGTCGCACCGTTCGCGAGCTTGACGAGTCTATGGACTTGGAAGAGCTTCGCGAGTGGGAAGCATATAACTTCTTCGAACCATTCGGTGCGCCAGCGGAAGATGACCGCTGGCGGCAGATGTATTCGCTTTACTTCAGTGCCAACACCAAGCCGGGAACCACGATGCCCGATTGGTTGGACCACGATCCGACCGAAACGAAGCGCTTGCGTGAACTCGCAAACTCTTCCGTAACGCTCGAAGATAAGCTGATGGCGTTCATCAACTCGGTTGCGGTCTACGCAGAAGAGCCTTCGCCCGATGTTATCGTAGTCGAGATAGCGAACAACCCGCCAAGCGTAGAACCTACCGTAACAGTTCCCTATCTGGCACCCGCACCGTTCGACGCGAGTATGAAGCCGACAGCCTAAATATTCATATGGCTTCACTCGGTTCTCTTATTGTCGATCTCGCGCTAGAAAGCGCACAGTTCATCGCAGGCATGCGCAATGCCGCCGCGCAATCCAATGCCACGGGCAAAGCGATTGCGGGCGCTATGAATATGGCAAAGGGCGCTATCGGCGGTCTTGTCGGCGTCCTTTCGGTAGACTTCCTAGCCGGTCAAACGATGGCGGCATATGATTTCGCAGATGCTATCGTTGATCTTAGCGACCGAACCGGCGCGTCTACAAAGACGATTCAGGAGTTCCGTTACGCCGCACAGATGAGCGGTTCGTCTGTAGAGTCAGCAGACGCAGCCATTCAAAAGTTCTCGAAGAACTTGGGTTCCGCACAGGGCGGTAACAAGGCGATGGCGGCTACCTTCAAGGAACTGGGCGTCAATATCAGGGAAGACGCGGACACGTCGCTACGGAAGTTTATGGATGGCATCGCGAAGATGCCTACGATTGCTATGCGCCAGTCCAAGGCTACCGAAATCATGGGCAAGAGCGCGGCAGACCTTACCGTGTTGCTGGGCAACGGTTCGGCAGGCTTTGACGAGTTGGCGGCAGCGGCGGATCGCTACGGTATCGTTATCGATGATTCCGTTCTTCGTAACGCGGGACAGGTGAACGACCAACTCGACACAATGAAGATGATTTTGAACGCACAGATGGCGGGCGCAATCATTCAAAACGCAGACGCGCTTATGGCGTTGGCTAACGGCTTCATTGCGGCAGCTTCCGCCGCTGCGAACTTCTTTCAACAGATGAATGTTACCAAGCTCGCTTCCGTCGCGAATGGCGTAAACATGAACTCGGACATTCCAACGCTTATGGCGGGAAGGCTTCGCTGTAACTCAGTCGAGCAGACACAGGAAGAAGCACGCGTAGCGCTGATACAGACAAGCGCAGGACGAAAGAACCGCCACGAGTTCCTTACCAACTCCTATAACGCGAACATCCGCAAGGGTCGCAATAAGAATGACATGGATATGCAAGCCATTCTTGCGGAGCGTGAAGACATCGCGCGCAAGGAATCGGCTTCGCGTAGAGGCTATAAGCCACCGCCCGTAACCACTACCAACCTTCCGAAGATTGGCGGTGGTGGAAAGCCACACAAGGCTGGAGGCGCGAAGCCTGCCAAGAGCGCAGGACATGAGCGTTCGGCTGAAGAAATCGAAATGTATTGGCGTCGGGAGTTCCTTGGCCTCGAAAACGATCTTCGAGACGCACAGGCAGAGCTAACGAACACGCCTACCGCCCGTGCCGATGCAAAGGTGGAACGCCTACAGAATGATTGGTCCTACCGTGCTTCCGAAATCGACAGGGATACCGGCACAGAAGACGAAATCAAGGCGGGTAAGAAGCGCTTCACCGCTCTTCAGGCGAAGGAACTTCACGAGAAAGAGCAGGCACTTTACGATGCGAAGTATGACGCCACGATGCGCGACCGTGACGCGGAGATTTCACAAGACCTCTTGTCCGTTCGGGAAGCTGGATATCACAACGAACTAGACATCTTGAACGCACAAGCAGGGCTTGCGCGTTCTACTTCGGCGCGACGTGATGCCGCTCTTCGGATCGTAGATAAGGAGTTCGAGCTAGAGCGTATCCAGCTTGAAGCTATCCAGCATTCCGCGACGGCTTCACAGGCTGAAAAGGACATCGCTACAGCGCGTCTGGCCATACTCGATAAGCTGAAGGGCTTTGCTGTTCAGAATGCGAAGGAACAGAACGCAGGGCCGGGGATGCAGTTTCTTAACAGCATCCCGAAGACAGCCGGTGAAATCAACGATCAACTAGAACAGGTTCAGGTTGATGGTTTGGAACATCTGCAAGAAGGTCTGATGGGCGTTATCAAGGGCACAGAAAGCGTAGGTAGCGCATTCTCTTCGATGGTATCCGGCATCCTTGACGGGCTACTGAAGATCGCTCTTCAGCAAGCTATCATCAAACCGTTGGCGGGACTTCTATTTGGTGGTTCCAGCGAAGGTTCGGGCGGTGGATTGCTAGGCGGCATCCTTGGCGGGATCGTCAAGGGAACCGTGAAGGGCGCTCGCGCTAATGGCGGCATGACATCGGCGGGTAACTACCTAGTCGGTGAGCGTGGGCCAGAGATTGTGCAGATCGGCAGCAACGCGAACGTTATTAGCAATCGCGGTATTTCTGGCGTTGCAGGGGCGAACGATAACAACGGCGTTCAAGTCAACATCAACGGTCCGATCACTTCGAACGATCCCGATATGGTTCGCCGTATGGTCTTCGAAGGTGTCGCGGCAGCTACCCCGATGATTACCAAGCAGGCTACGGACGCGACGGTTTCGAAGCTTCAGCGTCGAAACCTGTAATAGCGCTAAATACCATATGCCATCTTATCCGCTTACCTTTCCTTCCGTTCCCGTCGCTTCAGAGCGCTTCGTCCTAGACAAACGCCAGCAAGCGACGGAATCGCCGTTTACCTACAAGGTGAATGTAGTTCACACCGCTTCACGTTGGGCGCTCGAATGGAGCTTCCCGCGTATGACGGTCCCGCGCGCTGAAGGCGTAGAGGGATGGGGGCTAAGCCTAAACGGGATGGTTGGCACCTTCCGCTACTATCCGAATCAAACGGTCCGTAGCGCCCTCACAGGCCGCACGCTGGCACAGCCGGGATACCCGTATAACCGGGCCGTGCAGATCGGTGGCTATGCGGCGTCCTCGCTAAGCACGATCCGGGTAGGCCAGTGGTTCACAGTCGGCACGCAGCTTCTACGCGTGACGGAAGCGGCAGCGCTGGCGGATAGCAACGGTAGGGTTACGGTTAGCTTCGAGCCTGAACTACGGGTTCTCTACGCAGCCGGTACGGCGGTAGAGTTCGTCAATCCGTTTGGGGTGTTCCGCCTCGCTACGCCGAACTCGCCTACCTACACCCTCGATCCAGACCGCGCGCCCGACTTCGGCACGATACAGGCTATCGAGGCATTCTGATGCGTAACGGTGTCACACAGCAAGTAACCGACGCTCTAGGGGCGGCAGGGATCGTAACCGGCATCGCGGCTCGATTGGAGTTCCAGAGTGAAACCCTCTTCGTCTGGACAGGGGCCGCGCGTATCCAGCCGACAGGCAGCGGCGAAACGCTTTTGGACGGCAACACCTTCGAGCCGTTGGCGGAAGGCGTAATCATCGATGTAGGCGAGAACACCTATTCGATGACCGGATCGGACGAGTTCACGATTGCCCTAGCGATCCCAAGCGATGCCGGAACCGCCATCACAGCTTCGATGGTCTACCCGGCTGAGTATCAGTCGCGCACCGCCATCATTTGGCGTGTCTTCCTCTATCCGCAAGCCGATCCGCTCGCACCGCCGCTTTGGCTGTTTCGCCGCATTCGCACAGGCGCGATGGATAAGGTGGAAGTTCAGAACGATGGTTCTACGAACAAGTTCATTCTTACTATCGAAAGCCACCAAGCGCAGATAAGCGGCGCTACCGGGCAAACATACCTAGATCAAAAGAAGTATGATCCCGCAGACACATCGCAAGATTTCGCGGTATCGATTGCTAATGGCGATCCCGCACCATCGAAGGGATCGGCTACACCGGTCTACGGAAGCAACGGTAGAGTAGATGTAGGCGCGACTATCGAGCAATACCGCTAAGAAGTCTTTCCGCCTAAATACTGTATGCACATTGTAAGATTCAGTAACTGGGAAGAAAGACTAGCGGTCTACCTCGCTAGGGTTGAAGAAGAGCCGTTCGTATGGGGCACACATGATTGCGCGTTGTTCGCTGCATCATGTGTGAACGCACAGACTGGCGTTGATCCAGCCGCTGCATTCCGTGGCACCTACGATACTCGCATAGGCGCGGCTGAAGCCCTTCGAGATAAGGGACAGGGCACCCTACTAAAGACAGTTCGGGAGTGGTTCGAAGCCATCCCGGTTCCCTTCGCAAAGCGTGGCGATCTAGTCATGCGCGACACGTCAGAGCGCGACCGCGCGCTAGGCGTCTGTTTGGGCCTCTACAGCTACTTCGTGGGCGAAGAGCAGGGTCTACAGCGTCTGGTAGCCTTTCCTACTAAGGAATGCCGCTACGCCTTCTCTGTGCCCTTCGAGGCGGCAGAATGAGCAAGGTTATCAAGGTTATTGCGATTGTCGCTGTAGCCGTCGCCATCATCGTTTTTGCCGCACCGTTGGCGGCTGGTATCGCAGGCGCGTTTAGTGCCGTTGGCGTGACGGTCGCGACGGCTGGTATCGTATCCGCGCTTGTCGGCATCGGCGTAAGTCTGGCGCTAACGGCAGTCGGTACGCTTTTCCGCAAAGCACCAAACCTAAGCCAATCGATGGCAGACCGTCTTCAGAAGACCGTCAACCCAACCGCTAACCGGAAGATCGTCTTCGGACGCACGGCGGCTGGCCTCGATACAAGGTTTGAAGAAACCTACGGCTCGAAGAAGGATCGCTTCGCACAGGTAATCGCGCTCGCCTCGCACAAGGTTACGCTTCAGCAAGTTTGGCTCGAAGATACCCTTACGTGGTCGAACGGCGTGTTGGTCGCACACCAAGACGGTATTCTCGGCTTCCAAGCGGTAAGTGAAGGGAAGCCCGGTAATGGCTTCGCCTACGGCTCTGGTAGCTACTGGCGGAACACCGCCACTTTCACCGGGTGTTCGTATTTCGCGATAACTTACAAGCTTGATAACAAGGCGTGGCCACAGTCGATCCCGGCGAAGATGACCGCCATTGTTGAAGGTTGTCCGGTATATGATCCGCGCTCTGATAGTACAGCGGGTGGTTCGGGTTCCCATAGATGGGACGATCAAGCTACGTGGCAGTATCGCAATAACGCGGGTGTAGAGATTGGGCGCAACCCAGCGCTATCGATGCTTACCTACCTTATCGGCTACAAGATTGCGGGGAAGCTCGCTTGGGGCATGGGCATGCCAATTAGCCGCATCAACCTTGATAACTTCAAGGTCTACGCGAATGTATGCGAAGAGCGCGTAGCCACGCAGGCGGGAAGCACAGTTCAGCGCTACACCGCCGATGGTATCTACAGCACAGCAGACCCGCACGAAACCGTAATCAACGGGATCAGCGCTGCTATGGGATCGTGCAAGCTAACCGATGTCGGCGGTGTCTACGGGTTCGTCGGCGGTTACGATGACAGTCTAGGACCGATCCAGAGCTTCAACGCAGACGATCTTGTCGGCGCGGTAGGCACTCCTACGCCTTACACATGGATTCCTTCTGGACCGGCGCGCGAGACCTACAACATCGTTCGTGGTCGGTTCGCCAATCCAGACGAACTATATCAGCTTGCCGACTGGGGCGTAGTCGAGACCGCCGCGCTACCCGATGGTATCCCGCGTACACTACAGCTTGATTTGGGCATGGTATCGAGGGCGGAAACTTGCCAGCGTATCGCTAAACAGTTTCTTATGCGCGAAGCCATCACACCCGGCTTCTTCTCCGCCACGTTCGGACCGCGCGCCTTCACGGTTCAGGTAGGTTCGCTTATCCGTCTTAGCCTGCCTTCGCAGGGATGGAACGGGAAGCTTTTCCGTGTGATCGAACAGCACGAGACACACGACCTAATGTTTCCGATGACGCTTCGAGAAGAAGACCCGCTAATCTACGCATGGGATCGCGAAGAGAAACCGCTACCCGCTGTAATCCGTCCACCCGGCTACGACGCTAGTATGACGATTACACCAACGGGCTTGCGTCTATCGAGTGTGACCTATCAGGGTGTCAGCTAGAACGGGTAGTTCGGTTCGGCGGCTAAATACATCTAATGTCGCAAGTATCAGATATCATCGTAAACTGGGCACCCGAAACTTCGGGTCGAGTATCCGTAATCCAAATCCGTAGCCGTATCGTCGGAACCACAGAGTGGACCGAACAATCGGCAGGCACAGACGCGAGCTTGGGGGAGTTCCGCTTTAGTTCGAACGCGCCCGCTACTGATGTCGAAGTTCAGATTCGCTACCGTATGGTGTCTGGCCTTACTAGCCCTTGGACTTCCGACCACATCGTTACCGCGCCTGTTACGATCCCGTATGTTGATCTAACGGGCACGCCTTCGAAGCTCGCGGATATCAATGGCACGGAAGGCGGAAAGCTTACCGGCATTGAAAACAATGCAACGGACGGCGCGACCGTTGGCGACAATATCAAAGATATAAACGGCAACAATCTCGGACGCGATCAAATCATTAACGCGGAAGGTTCGTTCAATGCGGTTGCTACCTACAACTTCGATGATGATACTTTTCAGGGCGTCATGTCTGGCGGCGCAAACATAAGTGTTGCGCCCGGTAGCGGCATTTTGCGTTTCGAAGCTACCACTACCGATCCGATGATTTATATTCCGATCAACCGACCGGGTAAGGACGCTTATATCATCCGTGTGCTTGCGCGCCGATTGTCTGAAACAAACAGTTGGCAGGGGCAGGTTTACTACAGCATCAATAACGGTCGCGGTGAAAGCGAAGGCTTCACCAAGCGAATCCCTACGCCCGATATCGTTGCAAACAAGTGGACCGTCTTCGAGTGGGACATGCGCAACCTTACGGCAGGCGGAACCGACTACATTGATAGCGATATTGTCAGAGCGCGTATTGACCTCGACCAAGCCCTTACCGTCTGGGAAATCGAAGCTATCCAGATCGGTAACCGGCAGGGTGCATCGCTAGGCGCACCAGACGGAACTCTCGTGGGCGGGAAGCCGGTTGAAGATATCATTGATGCGATCACCAATCCGGCTGGGCAGCTTATCCCGATCAAGGATATCTTGGTTGATGTTAACGACCTTCAGACGACTTTCGGAGATACCGTAAGCGCTGGTGCCGCGCGTGATGCCGCAAAGGCTTCGCAGGATGCCGCCAAGCTTTCAGAGGATACCGTAGCCGCTGCAAAGGCGGCTGTTTTGGTATCGCAGAGTGCGGCGAAAGTCTCGGAAGACAACGCGGGCAAGGCGAAGGATCAGGCCAGCGCGGCGCAAGGGCTTGCGGAAGCGGCAGCACGAGACGCAACCGCCAAGAGCGGTTCGGCAGGACAGGCCAGCGCGGATGCTTCGGCGGCAAAGACCGCAGCACAGACAGCGCAGAGTGATGCTGAAGCGAAGGCGCGCGCCGCTGGCGTGTCGGCTAACGACGCGAGCGGCTATGCCACCACGGCAAGCGGATGGGCATCGAATGCCCAACAGAAAGCGGATGCGGCAGGCCAGTCGGCAACCATTGCTACCGGTAAGGCAGACATCGCCACCACCAAGGCGGCTGAAGCTCTCGTGTCGTCTAACAATGCCAGTGCAAGCGAAAGCAACGCGGCTGGATCGGCTTCGAGCGCGTCACAGCAAGCCGTTGTCAGTTCGCGTGCCGCACAGGACAGCGCAGCCAATGCGGCGAACGACAATCGGTCACCCGGCGCGGCTCCTACGCTCTGGGCATACAATGACTATAACAACTTCAAGCCGATAACGCGTCTACCGGCAACAGCGAACGGCGACTTCAGCTACGCAGATAGCGTTCTTCGCGTGAACAACGGGTTTCATATTCACCCGGTTGAACCGATGCGTGTTGACCCGTCGAAGCGCTATCGTGCAGTCGTACGGTTCAAACTTGTGCAAGTGTTGTTGCCCCCTAAAGGCCTGACAGGGCCTCGCAGGTTTGCGCGATGAACTCGCGGGGTGATCGATAGCGCAAAGCGCGGTGCGGATGCACCTCGTTATAGTGGGCGAACCAGCCAGGCAGTTGG